>CAUTHR010000007.1:0-108357 GCA_963538455.1 Rothia mucilaginosa
TCGTGATGCTGCTGTTCATCTGGATTATGAACAATATGCTGCTCTTCGGCGCGCATCTGGACGCCGAAATCATGCTCATGCGCCAAATCATTGCCGGCGAAGACGATCATGGCCATCTGAAGGTTCAGCCTCGTCATACGTCCGCTTCCCGCGCAATGAAGGCACGCCAGGAGCAGCTCATGTCTGCAGGACGCGAACTGCAGCAGCAGGCGGCAGGCCAGGTCATGTTCCCCAAGCCGAAGGGCCCCTCCGTAGCACAACGCGTGCAGAAAGCTGTGGATACCAACACCACCATGATTCGCACTCTCATTGCCGACGGTAAGGAACGCCTCGACAGTAGCAAGGAACAAAGCGGCAAGGAACAAAAGCAGGCGAAGGCTGATACCACGGCGGAAGCCACCGAATCTGAGGCGAAGGTTGAGCCTCAGCAGGAGGCGCTCTTCGACCTGGGCACCGACACTCCGAGCGGCGGCAGTGTAAGCGCGGCGAAGAAGAACTAAGCGGCAGCTCAGCTGAGCGCGTATCGCCTCAACCTTTCGGGCGCGAGATAGAAAAGGGCGCAGGACAGAAACCCCGCGCTGGTCACTAAGATAGACATATGACCAGTGCAGATTTCTCTCCCGCGCCCTTTGCCGTACCCGGCGTTACCCTGCCGGACCTCGAGTACACCCTCTACCAGCCGCAGCAGCTCAAAAGCCGCGTTCCCACCCTCATGATTCACGGCTTCGCCACCCGCGGCGAACAGCTCTACGGCGGCACCGGCTGGATCCGCCAATACCTGCGCGCCGGATACCCCGTGCTGATCGTTGCCCTGCCCTACCACTCGGACGAATACCTCAAGGACCCCGAGTCCATGCACGCCATCGACTGCAAGCTCCCCGACCACACAAGTGTGCGCAGCCGAGAAATTCCCGTCGATTCGGTGCCCTCTGTCGATGCGGTGGGTCAGCCGCTGACCCCCATGCACCTGTTCACCAACATGCTCGCTCGGCTACTGCGCACCGTCGCCACCGAGAATGACCTCGGCGTTGAGCTACAACCGCGCGCGCACGTTATCGGCTTCTCCTTCGGCGCGCGCGTCGGCTGGGAGCTTGCCCTCACCCACCCGGAGGCGGTCGCATCCCTCACCCTGGGCGGCCTGCCCCTGCACGACCACCTCATCACCCTGCGCGCCATGCTCGAGGCGCACGAAGGTACCAGCGCCTCCGCGAGCGCAGAAACCCCGGCGGCAGACTCCACCGATGAGGCGATTGCCTCCTTCACCTCGATTATTGACAACTCCCCCATTCAGCCCGACGCGCTACTGAAGTTCGTGCGGATTCCCTTCGGCCCGTTCTTCGACGTGCCCGCCCTGCGTGCAGGTTCCCCGGACCTACCTGCGGGTGACCCCGGCGCGCATCCGCGCGTACCCGTTGCGGTGGTACTCGGTGACGCAGACACCATCGCCGCCGACGGTGCGGAACTCTACGACATGGTGCGCGAGGATAACCAGCTCAACCGTTTCATTTCCCTGCCCGGCCGCGACCACGTCAACGCCCTGACCTCGGGTGCGTTCCGACGCGGTGCGCTCGCCTTCGCTGCTGAGGTGGAAGCAGTAACGTCATAAAAGGTCAAATTCGCGTGGGCGCTTCACTATCGGCTTTATCGTGCGCCGGGTGCACCTTTGCTCGTAGAATGGAACGTATCAAAAAACCTTTATCTCGCGGTTGAACCTCATCTGCTGTTGAGCATCAACCGTAATCCCCAAGCAAAGGAACAGCATGCACAAGGTCAAGGCTGTCGTAGCCCTCGCCCAGGACGCACCCGTCGTCGTCACCACCATCAACGTACCCGACCCCGGCAAGGGCGAAGCACTCGTCAAGGTCCTCACCTGCGGTGTCTGTCAGACCGACCACCACTACGTCACCGGCGGCGTCGGCCAGGACTTCCCCTACCTGCTCGGCCACGAGTCCGCAGGTATCGTCGAGGCTGTTGGCGATGACGTCACCGACATCGCCCCCGGCGACCTGGTCATCCTCAACTGGCGTGCCGTCTGCGGCGAATGCCGCGCATGCCGCAAGGGCCAGCCGCAGTACTGCTTTGCAACCCACAACGCAACCCAGAAGATGACCCTCGAGGACGGCACCGAGCTCACCCCCGCACTGGGTATCGGCTCCTTCGCAGAGAAGACCCTTGTCGCAGCAGGTCAGTGCACCAAGATCACCGCTGACATCAGCCCCGAACAGTACGCAGCAATCGGTCTGCTCGGCTGCGGCGTCACCGCAGGTCTGGGCGCTGTGCTGAACACCGGTGAGCTCAAGCGCGGCGAGTCCGTGGCAGTCATCGGCTGCGGCGGCGTCGGCACCGCAGCAATCGCCGGTGCACAGCTCGGTGGCGCAACCACCATCATCGCCGTCGACATCGACGAAGAGAAGCTGGCACGCGCACGCGAGCACGGCGCAACCCACACCGTAAACTCTTCCAAGGTCGACCCCGTCGAGGCCATCAAGGAACTCACCGGCGGCTTCGGTGCAGACCTCGTCATCGACGCCGTCGGCATCGCCCCCACCTTCAAGCAGGCATTCGAGGCACGCGACCTGGCCGGCCGCGTCGTCCTCGTCGGCGTGCCCGCACCCGGCACCACCTGGGACATCCCGCTGGATGAGGTCTTCGGCCGCGGCGGCTCCATCAAGAGCGCATGGTACGGCGACACCCTGCCCTCCCGCGACTTCCCCGAATTCGTGGACCAGTACCTGCTCGGCCGCCTCGACCTGGACAGCTTCGTCTCCGAGCGCATCGGCCTCGAAGACGTCAACGAAGCATTCGAAACCATGAAGACCGGCCGCGTGCTGCGCTCGGTCGTGGAACTCTAGGAGCGTAGCGTGAGCGAACGTATTGAACGAGTCGTCACCTCCGGCACCTTCTCGCTGGACGGCGGCTGCTGGGACGTCGACAACAACGTCTGGATTATCGGCAATGACTCCTCCGTGATCATCATTGACCCCGCCCACGACGTCGACAAGATTTCCCGCACCGTCGCAGGCCGCACCGTGGAGAAGATTCTGCTGACCCACGCCCACGACGACCACATCCGTAGCGCCAAGGAGGCGGCAGAACGCTTCGGCGCGCCCGTCTACCTGAACCCAGCGGACCGTGTGCTCTGGGAAATGGTGTACCCCTCCTGGGACTTCGACCACGAACTTGCTGACGGCGACGTGCTGCGCATCGGCGACACCGAGCTGACCGTACTGGCGACCCCCGGCCACTCCCCCGGCTCCGTGTGCTTCTACGCGCCCACCCTCAGCTGGGAGAACAGCGAAGGCGTCGTCTTCTCCGGCGACACCCTCTTCAACGGCGGCCCCGGCGCCACCGGACGCTCCTACAGCGACTTCGACACCATCATCGAGTCGATCTCGACCCGCCTGCTGACCCTGCCCGAGTCCATTGCGGTCCTCACCGGCCACGGCGACAGCACCGGCATCGGCCTGGAGGCGCCCGAACTTCCGGCATGGATCAAGCGCGGTCACTAAAACGGTAGCCTCACGCTGAAGCTCTCACGTTGAGGCTCAGACAAACCGAGCACGGTACGCAAAAGGCGGATGCCCCACCACCCAACAGAAGGTGGCGGGGCATCCGCCTTTTAGCATGCGCTCGGCACGCTCAAGCTGCCCGCAAGGAGCTGCCCGCAAGGAGCTGCCCGCAAGGAGCTAGCCACAAGGAACCAGCAGCGACCTAAACTAGCCGCGTTCCGTCTCAGCCAAAGGAGCCAGCTGCTCCTCATGCTCCTCACGCCACAGGTAACCGTACAAATGGCCCAATGCAAAATACATCGTCGCAATAATCACCGGAACCATAAACGCATTACGGTAATACGGTGCGTCGCCCATATAGCCGCCCCACATGCAACCCATCGCAAGACCAACGCCCAACATCGAACGAGTAAAGAAGCTCGCCTGCGCATCAGGGATGTGCTTGAGCGAACGGTTCAGCCACAGCTCATGGCCGCCAAACGCAACACCCAGCACCGCGCCGCAGAAGGCCAACGCATAGAAAATCGTGGACGAATCATCGCTCGCCGGCAAATACAGCGCCGCCATAATCAGCAGAATACCGCTCACCAGCCAGCCGTGCCACGGGTTCACCGAACGGCCACCCAAAACCACCGGGAAAGCCACCACCACGAGCGCGCCGGTACCGGTCGCAACCATCGCCATAAACAGGTTCATCGAACCGTGAATCAGCGAGAAGCCCAGCAGACCAGAACCAACCGCACCCATGCACGCGCCCAGCAGCACCAGGCCAAGAATCAGCACCACCGTCTGACGGCTCGGACGCACCAGATTCTGCGGCGGAGCCATACGAATACGCGAAATATCCGGCAGAACCCTCGGTGCCACCAGCACCACAACGAACAGCAAAGCGTCCAGAATAATCGTGATCCAGAAGCCCGCATACTCATGTTTCGGGGTAATGTACGCATCGCCCAGCCACACCAGCAGAGCGGCCAGCGGGTGCATCGACATATTCGCCGTCGTACCCCACGACACCGCAGTCGACAAACGAACATCACTGTACTGGTAGTTACGGCGGTACAACGACTCAAGAGCGAACGGAGTCCACGGCGGAGTCGTAAAACCCATCGCCACACAAGAGAGCGCATGGTAGGTCGTACTCACGTTATTCGGGTCAACCGTCAAACGCCAACCAATCACCAACATATTCGACACCGCAGCAATATTCAGTATCGACGTAATCGCCAGCAACGACCGCAAACCCAGAGCACGCACCAGCATCGGGCCGAGCATAATCTGCACCGAATACGCGCCAGTAAACGCCGCCACCGCGTAGCCGCCATCATGCACACTACCCAGATGGCTCGCCAACAGAATATACAGCGCAAACGCCGAAGAAGCCGCCGGAATGTGGAACAGAATCGTCAACACATTACGGGCAAAACCCTCAGCACGAAGCACCGCATACAGGTGACGACGCTGCTCCTTACCGTTGCGCTGGAACAACGCCCAATGCTGACGCAAAATATCCGGCAGCGAAGCGTTCGTATTAATCTCATCCGCAGCCGGAATCGGGCGAGGCGGCAGCTCCTGCAAAACGTGCTCGTTGTTGCGCACCACATCCGTCAGGGAGGTGCCCGGAACCGTCGGAATGCCCGTGCCCGAAGCACGCATTTTATTCAGCGCATCGGAGGCGGGGCTCACCTTCGTGGTGCGCGGAGGAACCTCCGGCGCGGATGCGCTAGCGCGCGCATCAGCCGGAGGCTCCACACGATACGTTGAGTTCGGGTCCCTATCCTGAGGTGTCGAGGTCATCATCTCTTTCACGAATAAGCCGCCGGACATGGTACAACAGAGGCCCGGAAGCGAATTTATGCCTAATAGGAGTTTACCCTCACCGACGAGCCGTTCTGTCCCTTTTCAACCACAATCTGGGCGGGAATACGGTTCTTCATCTCCTCCACATGCGAAATCAGGCCAATAGTGCGGCCGCTATCACGTAGCGACTCAATCGTGCCCATCACCATGTCCAGGGTCTCGGCATCCAGCGTGCCGAAACCCTCATCAATGAAGAGGGTATCCAACTCGATACCGCCGTTATTCGCCTGAACAACCTCAGCCAAACCCAACGCCAACGACAGCGACGCCAAGAACGACTCACCGCCGGACAGCGACGACGCCTCACGCGGCTCGCCCGTCCACGTGTCAGTAATCTCAAGGTTCAGGCCGCCACCGGAACGGCTGCCCTTCGCACGGTGATCGCTGAACACCATGCCGTAGCGGCCCTCACTCATGCGGTCCAGATGCAGCGACGCCGACCGCAGAATACGCTCAAACTCGGCACCCAGCACGTAGCTGACCAGGTCAACCTGATGCTCATAACCGCCTAGAGTGTCACCGCGGGCAGCCGCCGCCAGGTTAGCCAGCATCTGCGCACGGTCATAACGCTGCGCCGTCTGCGCACGGAACGCCGCATACTCGCCACGCAGCGCCTGCAAAGAACGCAGCACGCTCTCCCGCTCACCCTCACGAAGAGTCAAACGGTGCGCCGCCGCACGCAACTGCTCAACCTGCTCACGCACGCCCTGCAGATCATCCGGCGCCTGCTCACCGGCGGCAACACGAGCCGCCACCGCAACAATCGCCTCACGACCAAAGCCCTCAAGGAGGCGGGCATGCTCCAGCTCATACGCGGCAACAGCCTGCTCCAGGGCGTCAACACGCTCGGGGGTGCGCACCGCCGCCTGCACCAGCTCAGCGCTCTCAAACGAAGACTCAGCCAGCAGACGCTCAGCCTGCGCCGCCGCCAGAGCGTGACGCTCACGCGCCTGCCCCAGCAGCAACACCGCACGAGAAAGACGCTGATGCACCGCACGGTAGCCCTCCACAGCCTCAACCCGCTGCGCAAAACCCACCGCCGCACGAGCAGGCGCCAACTCAGCCGCAGCCGCCTCACTGCGCGCCGCAGCGTCACGGTGACGAGTCTGAGCCTCAACCGCCACGCCCTCGATGGCGCGTAGCGCCTCCTGAGCCTTCTGCTGTTGCTCCCGCAGCCGCTCAACCTTCACCAGCACGCCGTCACGCGCGGTCACACGCGACTGAGCCTGCGCGAGGCGGGTCTGCGCCTGCTGCAACTGGGCGGCAGTCTGCTCAACATCGCACTCGCCCTGGGCCGCCAGAGTCTCGTACTGGGTGCGGGCGGCGGCAAGCGCCTCGGAGGCTTCCTGATGCGCCTTGGTCGCCCGGTCCTTAGCCCGCTCGTGGGTGCGCGCCTGCTTGTGGGCACTATCTTCACGCTCCTTGGCGGCATCCAGGTCGGCGCGCTCAACCAGCTGCTCACCCTCGGCAATCTGCGCGGGGGCGGGGTGCTCGACCGAGCCGCAGACCGCGCAGGGTTCGCCGTCCTTGAGCTCGCGCGCCAGCAGGGAGGACGCCTGGGCGAGGCGAAGCACCTGCAGGTTCTTGAACTCCTCGGTCGCCGCGAGCGCCTGCTGAGCCGAAGCCTGCCACTTTTCCTGTGCCTTCTGCTCAGCGGTGGCGGTGCGTTTGCTCTGCTTCTCGGCAGCGGCGACCGCGGCGGAGGCGGCGTCCAGCTTCTGCTGCATCTGCTGGGCGGCGTCGTGCTTCTGCTGCGCCTCGGTGACCAGGTGCGCGGCGAGCGTGCGTTCCTCGTCGGCGGTGCTGTAGCCTGCGAGCTCTTCGGCAAGCTGCTCGGCTTGGGCGGTGAGGTCGCTCAGTGTCTTTTCGGCACGCGACTTGTCCTGTTCGAGGGAGTTCGCCTGCTTCAGCAGGGCGGCTGCTGCGGCTTCCTCGTCGGTAAGCTGTGCGTCCTTCTTCTGCAGAGCGCGCAGGGTGTCGAGGAGCGCCTCGAGCTGTGTTTGCTGTTCGGCGGGTTCGAGATCCGGGAGTGCAGCGAAGGTCCTCTCCTCAGGGAAGGTAACTTCCGGCGAAATATTCTCGTCGCGCAGTGCCGCAAGCAGGGCGCGGCCATTCTCATCCAGCGCGGAAGCACAGGCTGCCTGCTCCTGCTGGCGGGCGGCGAGCGCCTGCGATTCGGCGTGGACCTGCGCGTACTGTGCGTGCAGGGGCGAGGCGGCACGCGCCTGCGCCAGCTCTTCACGCTGTGCCTTGTGCTCGTCGGCGCGTTCGGTCAGGCGGGTGCGGCGTTCGCAGAGCTGCTCGTATTCGCGCCAGTCGGCCTGCAGCTGGGCGCGTTCGGCAAGCAGGCGGGTGTGCCGGTCGGCTTCGTCGGTGAGGCGCTGCTGCTCCTGCTTTTCGCGCGCGGAGGTTTCGCGGGCGCGTTCTACCCCGCCGGCGACCCATGCGTCGAGGGTTTCGGCAGTGACGCTCTCAGCGGTGAGCTGTTCGGAAGTCTCGTTCCCCTCCTCCGCAGCCTCTTCAGCGTCCGGGTCTGCTGCGTCCAGCAGCGCCTGCAGGGCGAGCATTTCTACGCGGGCACGTTCAAGGTAGCCGCGCTGGGTGTTTTCATCCTGGGCGACTTCCTGCTGGGCGGTTTTCGCTTCTTCGGTGAGTGCGGCGAAGAGCTGCTCGTAGTGTTCGACGGGGAACATCTTTTTGAGCAGTTCTTTGCGTTCTTTGGGCTTGGACTTGAGGAATTGCGCGAACTGGCCCTGCGGTAGGAGTACGACTTTGAGGAATTGTTCTTTGGTCAGGTGGGTGCGTTCGGCGATGGTGCGGTTGACTTCGGCGACGCTGCTGGAGATGGGGGTCCAGGCTTTTTCGTCGGCGGGGTCGGCGCCGGGTGCGAGTTCGGCGAGGGTTGCTTTGGCGCTTTCTTCGCGCATTTGGCCTTTGCGGGCGCCGCGGGTGATGGGCTTGTTGTAGGCGGGGGTGCGGTCGATGCGCAGGCGCTTGCCGTGGAGGGTGACGTCGAGTAGCACGCGCGGTTTGGTGCCGCTGTGTGCCGCGTAGGTGGAGTGCAGTTTGGCGGATTCACGGTCGCTGCTGGTTTCGCCGTAGAGGGCGTAGCAGATGGCGTCGAGGATGGTGGTTTTACCGGCGCCGGTGGGGCCGTTGAGTAGGAATACGCCGGCGTTGTTGAGGGTGTCGAAGTTGATTTCTTGGCGCTTGGGGTATGCCATGAAGGCTTCGAATTCGAGGTTGTGCAGGATCATGCGTTGTCCTTGTGGCTTTTGATGTGGTCGCTGAGGGTGGTGATGACGTCGCGTTCTTCGCTGGTGAGGGGGCGGTTGCGTACGTATTGGTGGAATTGGTCGAAGGTTTCGACGGGGTCGGCGTCGCGGGTGGGCGCTGCGGCGGCGGGTTGGTCGGCGGCGGGGTGGGCGCTGCGGTAGCTGAAGTGGGAGATGGTTTCGTAGCGGCTGCGCAGGCGGTCGACGGCGCCGACGGGTAGGGTTTCGTCGGTGAGTTCGATGCGGCAGTAGTAGCCGTGCTCGTAGGCGGTGTGTTCGGGGCTGTTGAGTAGCTCGTCCATGGTGCCGCGTAGGGTTTTCATGTGTACGCGGATTGACCATTCGTGGCTGCTGATAGTGGGTTCTTCGCCGGGGTTGAGTTCGATGAGGTAGGCGCCGTTGCGGTTGTGTTCTTCGCTGAATGAGAAGCCGAGGGGTGAACCGCTGTAGCGGATGGTGTGGGTGACGGGGTACCGCTTGTGGATGTGGCCGAGGGCTACGTAGTCGAAGCCATCGAAGAGGGAAGCGGGTACCCAGTCGATGCCGCCGACGCTGATGTCGCGTTCGGAGTCGCTGCGGGGGGTGGTGTCTGCGCTGCCAGCGTTGTCGCTGCCGGTGGTGTCGCTGACGGTTGCGTGGCTCATGACGATGATGCGGTCGGCACCTTCGCCGCGGGCGTGACGTTCTGCGGCGTCGGCGCGGATGGCGTCGGTGACGGCGCCGAGGACTGCCTGGTGGGTGGGCTCTACGCCGAGGGCGGTGGCGTGTAGGCGCGGGGCGAGGTAGGGGATGGCGTAGACGTGTACGCGCTGGGTACCGTCGGTGAGTTCGACGGGGCGAGTGGCGTCTTCGAGGGTGGTGCGCAGGTGCACGCCGGAGGCTTCGAAGAGTGCTGATCCGTAGCTGAGGCGGCGGAAGGAATCATGGTTGCCGGAGCTGAGGATAACCTGCACGCCGGCCTGGACGAGGCGGGTGAGAGCCCGGTCGAGCAGGGTGGTGCTTTCGGCGTTGGGGATGCTGCTGTCGTAGACGTCCCCGCTAATGAGGAGGGCGTCAACGCCTTCGGCCCGAACGTAGTCGAGCAGTTCGTCGATGAACTGTCGGTGCTTGTCGGTGAGAGGGCTGCGGTGAAAGGTGCGGCCGAGGTGCCAGTCGGAGGTGTGCAGAATCTTCATGGTTTCAGTATGGCACTGCGTCTTGTTTTGCGCCTCACAGTTCGTCATTTGCGGTTCGGACCCCACAGCGGCGCAGGCGCCCGACCCACGGCGCAGGCACTCACGCTCGCGGGGGCTCCGTCCTCGAAGCGCCCCGTCTGTGGAGCAGGCACCCAACCCGCGGCGTAGGTGCTCGTGCGGAGCGGGGGCTCCGTCCTCGAAGCGCCCCCAGGCGCTGAAGAGGGGGCACTCCCCCGCGAGTATGAGCACGAAGCCGCGAGCGTGAGGCAAAGCCGCCTGGCACATCCTCCCTCCCACGAGCGTGAGCCCAAAGCCGCCTGCATACCCTACCCTCCGCATCCTAAACGCACATGGGATAATCGCCCTATGAGTTTTTCTTCTGTTGAGTTCACGCGTGCACCTGAGGTTTCGGCTGAGTTTGCGGGCAGGGTGCGCGGCTTGTTGCGTGCGTCTGCGTTGGGTGATGCGCTGGGTTATCCGTTGGAGCTGTTGTCGGCTGAGCAGATTGCGGAGTGCGACCCTAAACCGTGGGAGTCGGCGTTTGGTGAGCTGCTGATCAGCGATGATACGCAGCTGGTCTGCTACACCCTAGATGGCCTGACGGAGGTTTTGGAGTGGAATAATGAGGGCGCGGCGGCGGATGAGTTGGCGTGTCTGTGGTTGGCGTATTTGCGCTGGTTCCGCGGTATTGGTGAGGTTCTGCCGGAGTCTGCGCCGTTTTCGTTGGATCGTGAGATTGATGGGTCGAACGAGTTGACGGCTCGTCGTGGTCCGGGTGCGGCGACGTTGCGGGCGTTGGGTTCGGGTGAGATGCAGTTGGTGTCGAAGTCGGTGAATCCTGATGCTTTGGGTAGTGGCGCGTTGGTGCGTTCGGCGGCGTTGGGTGTTTTGCCGGTGGCGCAGGAGCGTACGGTGGTTTTGTTGGCGGTGCGTGCGGCGGCGTTGACGCATGGGCATCCGGAGGCGTTGGCTTCGGCGGCGGCGTATGCGTTGCTGGTGCGTGACTTGTTGGCGTCCCCGTCGGGCTCGTTTGATGTGTTGTTGGAGGCGGCGCGTCGTGTGGTGTCGTGGTGTGGTTCGGTGGCGGCGGATGATTCGATTCCGGGTGATGCTTCGCGTACGGCGGCGGCGCTGAGTCGTGCCATCAAGCTGCTGGAGGGCGGTACGGTGCCGGTTCCGGCGGCTGTGGCGGAGCATTTTGGTACGGGTTGGACGGCGCCTGAGCTGTTGGGTGTGGCGCTCTGGTGCGCAGCGGATGCGGTGAAGAGCCTGCCGACTGATGCTGATGATGCGATGGTGCGTGGCGCCTTGTTTGAGGGGTTGTGCCGTGCGGTGTCGGTGGATTCGGATTCGGATTCGGTGGGTGCGATGACGGCGGCGTTGTGGGCGGCGGCTGGTTTCCCGGTGGGTGGCGATGAGGCTGATGCTTGGTCGGAGGCGCTGGGTCGTGTGCGTGGTTTGGATCAGGTGGAGGCGGTGGCGGAACGCTATCTGCGCCAGCTGGGTCTGTAGCGGCACTGAACCTCAACGGCACTGAACCTCAACGGTGCTGAACTTTAACGGCGTAGCGGACATGCGTAGCGGGGGCTCCGTCCTCGAGGTGCCTCAGGCACCGATGAGGGGGCACTCCCCCGTGAGCGGGAACCGGCACGCCGTCTGCAAGGACAAGTGCGCGAAGTCCGTCCGGCACTCCCCCGCGAGCATTGTCCGCAAGCCGGCTGCGCAGAACGGTGCCGCGAGCATTGTCCGCGAGCCGTCGCAACAAACTGCATATAGGCACAGAAAAGGCTCTCCAGTATGTCGGAGAGCCTTTTCTGTATGTGCAACTAGCCCTTACGGCGTAGCTGGTCACGCGAAGCGGGGGCTCCGTCCTCAAGGCGCCCCGCGCCGCAGAGGGGGCATTCCCCCGCGAGCGGGAACCGGCGCGCCGCCTACAAGGATAAGCGCAGGGGGTCTGTCGGGCACTCCCCCGCGGGCGGGAACCGGTGCGCCGCTATTGGTAACCGGAGTCCTAGTCCAGGTAGTCGCGCAGTACCTGCGAACGCGACGGGTGACGGAGCTTAGACATGGTCTTGGACTCGATCTGTCGGATTCGTTCGCGGGTCACGCCGTAGACCTTGCCGATTTCGTCGAGGGTCTTGGGCTGGCCGTCGGTCATGCCGAAGCGCATTGCGACCACGCCGGCTTCACGCTCGGAGAGGGTGTCGAGCACGGAGTGGAGCTGTTCCTGCAGAAGGGTGAAGGACACTGCGTCTGCGGGGACGACTGCTTCGGAGTCTTCGATGAGGTCGCCGAATTCGGAGTCGCCGTCTTCACCGAGGGGGGTGTGCAGGGAGATGGGTTCGCGGCCATATTTCTGGACTTCGATGACCTTTTCGGGGGTCATGTCGAGTTCCTTGCCGAGTTCTTCGGGGGTGGGTTCGCGGCCGAGGTCCTGGAGCATCTGGCGCTGCACGCGGGCGAGCTTGTTGATGACTTCTACCATGTGCACGGGGATGCGGATGGTGCGGGCCTGGTCTGCCATTGCGCGGGTGATGGCCTGGCGGATCCACCAGGTTGCGTAGGTGGAGAACTTGAAGCCCTTGGAGTAGTCAAACTTTTCGACGGCGCGGATGAGGCCAAGGTTGCCTTCCTGGATGAGGTCGAGGAAGAGCATGCCGCGGCCGGTGTAGCGCTTGGCGAGGGAGACGACGAGTCGCAGGTTGGCTTCGAGCAGGTGGTTTTTGGCTCGCTTGCCGTCGTGGATGACCCAGCGCAGGGCTTTTTTGAGGTCTTTGTCCATGTCGGGGTTTTCGGCGAGTTTGTGTTCGGCGTAGAGGCCTGCTTCGATGCGCATGGCGAGGTCGACTTCCTGCTGTGCGTTGAGCAGGGAGACTTTGCCGATTTGCTTGAGGTAGTCCTTGACGGGGTCGGCGGTTGCGCCGGGGGTGACGACGCGCTGTGCGGGTGCGTCGTCGTCGTCGTTTGCGGTGAGGACGAAGCCGGAGCCCTTGGCTGCTACTGCTTCTGCGGCTTTCTTTTCTTCTTTTTTGGCTGCGGTTTCTTCGTCTTCTTCTTCGGTTTCGTCTTCGCCGTCGGTGATTTCGAGGTCTTCGTCGAGTACGAGGTCGAATTCGTCGTCGTCGCTCTTTTTGCGGCGGCCACCGGTCTTGCGCTTGGTTGCGGTTTTGGTGGTGGTTTTGCGGGTGCGCTTGGGCTTGTCTGCCTCGGTTGCGGCAGTGGTCTCGGCACTGGTTTCGGCGGTTGCGCCGGTGGTGTCTTCGGTTGCCGCTGCGGCTTTGGTGGTTGCCTTCTTGGTGCGGGTGGTCTTGGTGGTGGTTTTTGCGACGGTTTCTTCGGTTGCGTCGCCGGTCGCGGTCTTCTTGCTGGTTGCAGGTGCCACTAGAACCCTTTCTGGCTTGTGGTGGGGTGCTTTGTCTGCAAAACACCTAAGACCCTGTCAAGTCTGTGCTGGCGTCCTCGGTCGGGGTGTTTGCTGCGTTTGTCCGGTTTAACGCTGTGGTGGCGGGTTTTATTCCGCGTGCGTTGGGCGGTTTGCAGGGTTCCGTTGCTCGTTGTGTGGAGCGGTTTGAGGGCGCGTTGTAGCGCATTGACTGTACGGGGTCAATATATAAGTATTGCAGATTTTTGGTTGCTTTCAACTTGACGCGCTGTTTGGGAGCTGTTTCGGGTGGGTGCGGTTGTGTGTGGGAGTTGGCGCATGTGGGAGGGGCGTGCCGGGGTGGCGCGCCCCTCCCTGCGTTTTATGCCTCGCCTTTAGGGCTTTCTGGGTTTGAGGGTGCTGACGGGTTGGCGGTGTGTTCCGGGTTCGCCGCAGATGGTGTGTTTGATCCAGGCGGGTAGGTTGCCTGCGTTGAGGTGTACGTCGAGGATGTTGAGGTCCTTTCCGAATGTGTGGCGGTGGGCTTCTTGGCGGAGTAGGCGGGCGTAGGTGCTGTAGCCCTTGTACCAGTTGGCCCAGGCTTGGATGTTGCGTAGTGCGGCGTATTCTCCGTCGGTGCTGTGGGGTGTGAGCAGGCTGGTGAGTAGTTCGAGGGCGTTGAGGCGTGCCCAGTGGGGGCTGTCTAGTTTTCCTTTGAGGGCGTTGAGGTAGTGGGCGTAGACGGCGTGGTGTTCGGTGAGGTATTCGCTGTTGGTGCAGCTTTCGTCGATTCGTTGCCGGAGGTTTTCGAATGTGTTGTGGGCGTTGTGGTCTTCGGGGTGTCCGGCGAGGCGCGAGAGCACCTCGCGGCTGATGGCGTTGAGTTCGGCGGCGCTGGCGAGGTCGGCGGGGGTGAGGTTGTCGAGTGCCCAGCCGTTGAGGTTGGCGTGCTGACTGTTGCGGTTCTGTTGAATGCTGCGGCTCTCTTGAATAGTCCGGTGGGTGCGGCGGATCCAGTCTTGCCATTGCACACATTTTTCGGGCACGGCGCGTACGTGGCCCTGTTCGATGCCGGGTGCGGTGCTGAACGCGTGGGTGAAGCTGGCGGGTATGTAGGTTTTGCGGGTGATGCGGGTGCCGTAGTGGGGTGGTTCGAGCGGCGCGAGGTTGGGGCTGGTGCTGGGGTATTCGCCTCCGAAGGCGTGATAGGTGTATTGGGCGGAGTAGTGCAGGTAGGCGAGCGCTTTTTGGGCGTGGTTGAGTCCGTAGCCGGCGAGGTAGGTGAGCATTTCGGCGGTGATGGGGTTGAGGGCTGCCGGTGCGATGGAGGCGCGTAGGTGCCCGGCGACTTCGGCGGGGATGAGTTCGCGGAGTGCGTCACCGATGGTGGGCGCATCGCCAATGGTGGGCGCATCGGCATCATCAACCGGGTGGGTGGTGAGCAGGTGCGCGGCGGCGTTGATGGCGGCGTCCCAGTAGCAGAGGTCGATTTGGGCTTGGCGGTAGATGGTGCGGACGCCTTTGCGGGCTTCTTCGTGGCGGGTGATGTGGGTGTGGTCCCAGAGTTCTACGGCGTTTTCCCAGTCGTGGCGAGTTTCGAGGTGGGCTGTGGGGTCGGTGTCCCAGGGGCTGTGGGCGTAGTTGTGTTCGGCGGTGTCGGCGATGGTGTCGCCATGGCGGGTGAGCCAGGTGTAGTAGCTACTGTGGCGGATTTCTTCGATGGGTGCCAGGAGGGTGAGTGCCTGCTGTTCAGGGTCGAGCGCCCAGATGCTGGCGCCGCCTGCGTAGATGACGTCTTCGCAGCGTAGTTCGCTGACGATGCGCGGGTCGTGGAGCAGGTGGAGCCATGCGTTGATGGGGATTTGGGTGTCCACGTCCCGTTGGATTTCTTCGATGGCGGCGAGCTGTGCGGTGTTGGGGTGCAGTTGGCGTTGGCGTACGGTGTTGTCGCCGTCGATGACGATGGCGTAGAAGCGGGTGAGGGTTTCGCCGTTGTGGCAGGTGGGGAGTTTGGAGAAGGTTTCGTGCAGGAAATCGGCGCGTTCACTGTGGGTGCAGGGTTCATCGGGCAGGTTGACGCGCAGGCTGGGACCGAGAGTGTCGTCGGTTGCGGTGAGGATGATGAGTGAGTGGTCGGGCCAGTAGCCGTGCTGGTGAAGGGCGCAGCTGAGCACGTCGTATTCGTTGCGGATGGGCGGGGGCGTGTCATAGCTACCGTAGAGATGGCCGCCGTGGAGGTGGTCGCTGTTGGGGGTATTGCCGTTGGAGATGTTTTTTGCGTTCATGCCTTCACGGTGGCATGGTTTGCGCGGGGTGCGGGGTTAAACAAATAAATCTGTGGATACTTCGGTTCATGTGTCCGAAGGTTCCACAGATTTATTCGTATTGTTCGTTTATGCGCCGGGGTTTGTCCACAGTGGCGCGGGGTGCCGCGTCATAATTTGTCACGCAATAAATATCTGTCACGCACTATCTGACGGGTGGTATCCCCTATTGCGCGCACCTTATTGTTCGTCAAGGAACCGCTCGAAGAGCGCACCAATCTCATCGCGGCTGGGCACGTTGTGCGCGTCGCGTCGCGAGAGGGGAATCGCAATGTCGGAGGTGCGGAAGTTCTCGTCGTAGTTCTCTTCCATGGTCGTGATCATGCGACCGATTTCGGGGTTCTGCTTGACCTGATCGTTGATCTGGCTGTGCACGTGGCGTGCGGCTTCGCGCAGGTTCTCGGTGGGTAGGGAGAGGTGCGCCGCCATGCCCACGTGTTCGAGGGCGGTGAGGGTGCCCTGCGGCAGGTCTGCCTCCGAAATGTACTGGGGAATGTTCACGCCGAAGCCGACGGTGTCGATTCCGTTTTCGGTGAAGAGCACTTCCAGCAGGTTGGTGACGGTCGCGTGCACGTCCGCGCTGGGCTTCCACGGGGAGATGCCGCGAATCAGGTCCTTGCGGGAGCCGTGCGCGGTAATCGGGAAGGGGCGGGTGTGCGGCACCGGCATGGGGAATGCGGAAACCAGCACGACCAGGGAGGGCTTGACTCGCTGGGCGATGGTCAGCACCGCCTTTTCGAAGCGCTGCCACTGCAGGTCCGGTTCGGCGCCGGTGAGCAGCAGGAACGGCTTGTCGAGGCTGTCTTCTACGGCGTAGAGCTTCAGCTGCGGGTATTGCGGCTTTTCGAAGTGGTCTTTTTCGTAGCGGATGTAGGGGCGGCGGGCACGGTAGTCGTGCAGCTGGTCGCTGTCGAACTCGACGATTTCAATGTTTTTGAGTTCGCTGAGCAGCACCTGTCCGAGCTGGCCTGCGGTGGATCCTGCGTCTTGCGGGCTGGAGAGGGCGATGATGAGGGTTAGCCCGTGCATCCTGGGGTCGTCCAATATTTTGGTGTTGGCTAAGTAGAGATCTTCGGGGTTGAGCATTACGCCTCCTCACTTCTGTCTGGTTCGCGCCGCGTTCGGGGTGGGCTGAGTGTTTCTGCCGGCACCCGAGGTGTTGGGGCGAAGGGGCGTCTTCTGTTATCCGACGCTTTCCGTAGTCTTTCATTTTATGCCACCACGGCACTGTCTCGACAGTGTGCGGGCTTTTCTCGCAGTAGGTGAACTTGTTGGGCGCCTCGTCGACGTTCTTAAGACGCTGTAGCTCGGCTGCTTGTGCGTTTTTCCGTGCTATCGACTGTTCGGGGTGAGAGCTGAACCTCACGCCCTCCTGCATATCCGTGTAGAGTAGAAGCAGTAGTCCGCGCGGCTTTGCGCGGCGGTATTCATCCTCACTCTTCGAGGGCCTACAGTTGAGTTTTTCGGGCGCGAGGATGTGCCCCGACTATTTTGAGAAGACATACGCAAAGGAGTAACGATGTCTCTGTCTCTGTCTATTCACAGCACCGACCTTGAAGCGCTCGAAGCTGACGTTCTGATTCTGGGCGTTCTGAAGGGTTCGGACGGCGCGTACCTGGCGCCGAGCTCCCTGTCTGAGGACTCTGTTGAGGGTATTAACGAGCTGCTGGAGGCGCTGGGCGCCTCGGGTGCACCCGACCAGCTGCTGCGTCTGCCCGGCCTTGAGGACACTGGCGCCGGTATTGTGGCGCTGGCGGGTCTGGGCTCTGATACTGCTGAGGGTCAGGAGCGCCTGGATGCTCTGCGTTACGCTGCCGGTTCTGCGGCTCGTCAGCTGGTTGGTTCCGCTGAGGAGATTGCTTTCGATTTCGGTGTTTCTTCGGTAGAGGAAATTGAGGCTATTGCTCACGGCGCTGTGCTGGGTAACTTCGTTGAGGAGGGCCTGCGTTTCAAGACCAAGGATTCGGTCCAGGAAGAGATTGAGTCCATTCTGATTGTTTCTTCGATTGATCAGGAAGAGGCTGAAGAGGCTCTGGTGCACGCCCTGGTTCTGGGTGAGACCGCTAAGGACGCTCGCCGTCTGGTGAACCTGCCTCCGTCGCACCTGTACCCGGAGACTTTCGCTGAGTTCGCTGCTGAGGTCGCTGAGGATTACTCGAACATTGAGATTGAGCTGTTCCACCACGACCGCCTGGCTGAGGAGGGCTTCGGTGGCATTTCCGGTGTTGGTCAGGGTTCGCCCCGCAAGCCGGTTCTTGCCGTTGTGAAGTACACCCCGGAGAACCCGAAGGCTCACGTTGCGCTGGTCGGTAAGGGCATTACTTTCGATACCGGTGGTAACTCGCTGAAGCCTGCCGCTTCGATGATGACCATGAAGTGCGATATGGCGGGTGCTGCTGCCGTGCTGAACGCTGTGGTTGCTTCTGCTGAACTGGATGTGCCGGTTGCTGTGACCGGTTACCTGTGCCTGGCGGAGAACATGCCCGGCGGTCACGCACTGCGCCCGGAGGACATCATCACCATGCGTGATGGCCGTACCGTTGAGGTGCTGAACACTGACGCTGAGGGCCGCCTGGTCATGGCTGACGGTATCGCCCTGGCTTCCGAGTCGAACCCGGACGTCATCCTGGACATCGCTACCCTGACCGGTGCCGCTATGGCTGCTCTGGGTCTGCGCACTGCGGCTCTGCTCGGTGACGAGGAGATCCGTGACCGCGTGATTGCTGCCGGTGCCGTTGCGGGTGAGGCGTACTGGCCGATGCCGCTGGAGTCCTACCTGCGTAAGAGCCTGGAGTCCCCCGTCGCTGACATCAAGAACATTGGTTCCCGCTACGGTGGCGCGCTGACTGCGGGCCTGTTCCTGAAGGAGTTCGTGGGCGAGGGCATCCCCTGGGCTCACCTGGATATTGCGGGCCCCGCGTTCAACGAGGAGGCGCCCTACGGCTTCACCCCGAAGGAGGGTACCGGCTTCGGTACCGCTACCCTGGTGAACTTCATCCAGTCCTACTCCAAGTAGTCTGCTTCGCTAGGCGCGCGTCCTAGCTGGTGCGTAGCCGTTCAGCATAGAGCTAATCAGAGGAGGGTTTTCCGGTATTTCTGCCGGGAAGCCCTCCTTTTCGCGTGTTCGTGGTTCGTTCTGTGCGACCGCCCTAGTGGTCCTGTCACCACGCCGTTCTATGACGCACCGCTTTTCTTGAGTGGTGAAAAATTTGCGCTGTTTGGGTGATTAATCGGCTAAAACCGCCCTGAGTGAACTTAAACGACCGCCAACGGGGGTATTGTTGTATTAAGTGTTTTTCTGCGTACGCGGAGGGGCGCGCGATTTTTGTGAGTCGCGGGCCTTCTGCGCATGCTGGGGAACCTACCAATAAATTGGTAAAGAACTCATTGCAGGGGTCTTTAGCCCCCACAACTATGCAAGGGAGCAATATCGTGGCTCAAGAATTCGACATCCTCATCCTCGGCGGCGGTTCCGCTGGCTACTCTGCAGCTATTCGCGCACGCCAGCTAGGCTTCACCGTCGGCCTGATCGAGAAGGAAAAGGTCGGCGGCACCTGCCTGCACACCGGCTGTATCCCCACCAAGGCGTACCTGCACGCTGCTGAGCTGGCTGAAGAGGCACGCGAGGCATCCAAGGTTGGCGTTAACGCTGTTCTGCAGTCCATCGAGATGGGCAAGGTTCGCGATTACAAGGACGGCATCGTCTCCGGTAAGTTCAAGGGTCTTGCAGGCCTGCTGAAGATGAAGGGCGTGGAGGTTATCCCCGGCGAGGGTAAGCTGACCGCTCAGGACACCATCACCGTAAACGGTGTGGAGTACAAGGGTAAGAACATTATCCTGGCATCCGGCTCGGTCTCCAAGACCTTCGGTCTGCCCATTGAGGGTCGCGTTCTGACCTCCACTGAGGCACTGGAGATGGACTACCTGCCCAAGAGCGCTATCGTGCTCGGTGGCGGCGTGATTGGTTGCGAGTTCGCATCCATGTGGAACGCTATGGGCGTTGACGTCACCATCATCGAGGGCCTGCCGAACCTGGTTCCCAACGAGGACCCGGCAATCATCAAGGTTCTGGAGCGTGCGTTCAAGAAGCGCGGCATCAAGTTCAACACCGGCACCCTCTTCGAGAAGGTTGAGCAGGACGCTAACGGTGCTAAGGTCACCCTGGCTGACGGCAAGGTCTTCGAGGCAGAGATCGTTCTGGTCGCTGTTGGTCGTGGCCCGAACACCGCAAACATGGGCTACGAGGAGCAGGGCATCCCCATGGATCGCGGCTTCGTCCTGGCTAACGAGCGCCTGCACACCGGCGTTGGCAACATCTACGCTGTTGGCGACATCGTCCCCGGCGTTCAGCTGGCTCACCGCGGTTACCAGCAGGGTATCTTCGTTGCTGAGGAAATCGCTGGCCTGAACCCCACCATCGTTGAAGACATCAACATCCCCAAGGTCACCTTCTGTGACCCGGAGATCGCTTCCGTTGGTTACTCCGAGCCCAAGGCTAAGGAGAAGTTCGGCGCTGAGAACGTTGAGACCGCTGAGTACAACCTGGCTGGTAACGGTAAGTCCGCTATCCTCGGTGCTACCGGTATCGTGAAGGTTGTCCGCCAGAAGGACGGCCCCATCGTTGGTGTTCACGCTATTGGTAAGCGCATGGGTGAGCAGATTGGTGAGGCTCAGATGTGGGTTGCTTGGGAAGCATTCCCCGAGGACGTCGCTAAGTTCATCCACGCACACCCGACTCAGAACGAGTCCCTGGGTGAGGCTGCAATGGTCCTGAACGGCACCCCGCTGCACAGCGCATAATTTTTGCTGACTGGCGTTAGCGCGTCAGCTTAGTATTGACGACCGTTGGTCGTTAGCGGTTGCCGGGCGTATCCGCTGAACAACGCCCCTATCCGGATGCGCGTCGACGTGCTTCAACGCATACGGCGCGCATCCGGGTCACCGCTCACATTTTTCTAGTTCAAGCATTCACAAGGAGAACGGGAAAGATTATGTCCCACACCGTAGTACTGCCCGCACTGGGCGAGTCCGTCACCGAGGGCACCGTTACCCGCTGGCTGAAGGAAGTTGGCGAGCAGGTTGAGGTTGACGAGCCCCTGGTTGAGGTTTCCACCGACAAGGTTGACACCGAGGTTCCCTCCCCCGTAGCAGGCGTTGTTGAGCAGATTCTCGTCCCCGAGGACGAGGACGTCGAGGTCGGCGCTGCTCTGGCTATCATTGGCGACGGTTCCGGTGCTGCTGCTCCGGCTGCTCCCGCAGCTGCTGAGGCTCCCGCAGCTCCCGCTCCGGTTGCTGAGGCTCCTGCTGCTCCCGCAGCACCCGCTGCTGCTCCCGCGGCTGCTGCTGCAGGCACCGAGGTTCTGCTGCCCGCACTGGGCGAGTCCGTCACCGAGGGCACCGTTACCCGCTGGCTGAAGGAAGTTGGCGAGCAGGTTGAGGTTGACGAGCCCCTGGTTGAGGTTTCCACCGACAAGGTTGACACCGAGGTTCCCTCCCCCGTAGCAGGTACCCTGCTCGAGATCCGCATCCCCGAGGATGAGGACGCAGAGGTTGGTCAGGTTCTGGCTATCATCGGTGACGCTTCCGCTGCTGCTGCACCGGCTGCACCCGCTCCGGTTGCTGAGGCTCCCGCAGCTCCTGCAGCACCCGCTGCTGCTCCGGCTGCCCCCGCAGCTCCTGCAGCTCCCGCTGCACCTGCCGCTCCGGCAGCTGCCGAGGGCGAAGCATACGTGACCCCGCTGGTCCGTAAGCTCGCTAAGGACAACGGCATCGACCTGTCCACCGTCAAGGGCACCGGTGTTGGTGGCCGCATCCGCAAGCAGGATGTTCAGGCTGCTATCGCTGCTAAGGGTTCCGCTGCTCCCTCCGCTGCTGCACCCGTTGCAGCTGCTGCTCCGGCTGCTGGTTCCGCAAAGGCACCGCACACCTTCGAGGTTTCCCCCAAGCGTGGCACCGTCGAGAAGACCGCACGTATCCGCCAGGTTATTGCAAAGCGTATGCGTGAGTCCCTGGACATCTCCACCCAGCTGACCCAGGTCACCGAGGTTGACGTGACCCGCATCGTTCAGCTGCGTGCAAAGGCTAAGGACGGCTTCGCTGCTCGTGAGGGCGCTAAGCTGACCTTCCTGCCCTTCTTCGTCCAGGCAACCGCTGAGGCTCTGCAGCAGCACCCCGCTCTGAACGCTTCCATGACCGAGGACTTCAAGCAGATCACTTACCACGGCTCCGAGAACATCGCTATTGCTGTGGACACCCCCAAGGGTCTGCTGGTTCCCGTCATCAAGAACGCTTCTGACCTGGGCATTGCTGGCCTGGCAAAGGCTATTGGCGACCTGGGTGGCCGCGCACGTACCGGCGACATCTCCCCCGAGGAGCTGTCGGGTTCGACCTTCACCATCACCAACATTGGTTCCTTCGGTGCACTGTTCGACACCCCGATCATCAACCAGCCGAACGTTGCAATCCTCGGTACCGGTTCCATCGTGAAGCGCCCCATGGTTGTTAAGGATGTTGACGGTAACGACGTTATCGCTATCCGCTCCATGTGCTACCTGTCCCTCACCTACGACCACCGCGTGGTCGACGGTGCAGACGCTGGTCGCTTCCTGCACACCCTCAAGACCCGCCTGGAGGAGGCAAACTTCGAGTCTGAGCTGGGCCTCTAAGACCTGCAAAGATTCAAGGAAGTTTCCTTGTGGCGGTGCCCTGATGGGTAACCGAGCGTAGCTCTCCGGGTTTTCCCGGATGGTGAGCAAAAGGCGGCGGCTCCATCCACTTCGGTGGGTGGGGCCGCCGCCTTTGTTGTGTCAGCGTTTTTATTGTGCCCGTATTTTTTGCTATGTCCGTTTTTATTGTGCCCGCATTTCTACGGTGTCAGCTGTGTCAGCTATACTGCATCAGCTATGCCGGGACGGGTTCGGCGCGGGCTATCTCCCAGCCTTTCTCCCCGCGGTGCAGGTCGAAGATGACTTTCTGGCGGGTGACGCCGTTTTCTTCGCTGAGTTTACGGGCTTCCTGCTCGGTTTTATCGGCGCGGTAGCCGGGCGCGGAGACCACCGCCATCACGCGGATGTTCTCGCTGTCGCGGCTGAGTTCTTCGGCGGTGTCTAGGGTGAGCTCTGCGCCGCCTCGCGCTCGGCGTTCGTGGTTCCGCTGGTCGATGAGGGCTCGCAGGATCTGCTCGCCCTGCGATGCCTTATCCTGTACGCTCTGATCCTGCGTTGCCGTACCGTCGGGTGCCTGCTCCCCCGCTGCGTTCACGGCTTGAGCGGATACGGGCTGCGCCGTTGCCGGGGCGTTCTGCCCGTAGAGGGTGAACCCGAGAGGCAGCGCGATAGCCCCCAGCGCGAGCGCAGCCAGTCCCAGTTGCGCAGTGGGGCGGGTGAACGCACCGCGTAGCGCCGCCAGGCGGGATGCGCCTGCCGCATCTGCACCCTTTGGGGTGGGCGCTGTCCTTGCCGGGCTCTTTGCGGGGCTCAACGGCTTAGAACCGGTCGTAGCTGCGCGTCCCGGCTTCTTCACGCCCGGCTTCTTCATGCTCGGCTTCTTCACGTGTGGCAAACGTTCCGCTAGGTACCGTTGCGCCTTCTGCGTCTTTGAGAGCATCTGTACCGGCGCAGGCTCCACGGCTGCGGGAATTAGGGCGCGGGCTCTTTCTGAACAGCTCAGGTAGACGTTCAGCGGGCGAGGCGGCACCTCCTCCGCAAGGGCGACCACGGAGCTCAGGCCGGCGAGCGCCGCCTCCCGATCGGGTGCATCCAGCAGGTATTCGAGGGCTCTGCCGAGGCGCTCAACCCACTCGCTACTGGGTGCCCCTTCGGCTGCGGTGCCGGTGGTTCCCATACCCGCTGAAACCATGCGCAGTGAGAGGGGTACGCGGGCGGCGGAGGGTTCCGGTGCGTGCCCGCAGGCTGCTTGCCAAAGCAGGGCGGCCGCGGAGCGTGCGTAGTTGTCCCAGGCGGCGGTGAGCTGTTCCGCCTCTAGGGCAGCCGCTTCACGGTAGACGGCATCAGGTAGCAGGAGCTTGGGCACTCCGGCGGCGCTCAGGCCAATATATTCGGCGCTGAGTTCGGCGCGCCCCTCCCCCACCTTTTTGAGGCTGCTGAGCGCCCGGTGCAGGGTTCGCGCCAGGGTCATGATCTCGGCGGGGCTCAGGGTGCGAGCTCGCAGGAGCTTGTCGAGGGTGCCCGCATCGAGGGGCTCGTACCACAGGCACAGCTGATCTGTGCTTTCACCAGTAACAGCGTGGAGCTTGGCGAGTCCGGGCGCGTTACGCAGGGCGGCGGCTACCTGCGGGGGCTGGGCGTGCCCCTGAGCGGATGCATCCGTGTTTTCCTCGAATCCGTACCCGTTGGCTGCCGTCCGCAGGGTGGGCGCGGTAGAAGCTGGCGGTACGGAGGGAGCGGACTGGGGAATGATGCGCAGGGTGTAGCGTCCGGGGTACGCAGAGGGCCAGGGGTGTGTGGAGGTTACGGAGGGCGCGCTCTCGGTGGCCTCTCCCTGGTACTCGACAATCTGCAGGGTGGGCAGAGCCGAGTTGGCGATGCTTTCCAGAACGTGTGCTTCTTTGCTTCTCATACCATTATGTTATCAAACTGCATCAAATAATATATTTAGGCACATTAAAATACTTCAAACTCCCCAAAGAATCCCACGGATAAATTCAGGCATTTACCTACCCACTCTTCCTTCCTACCCCCGAGCACACCCTCACGTAACATTCCGACGTGTTCGCTCATCACGTGATTCAGGGCGCCCTAATTTTCTTCCCTCCACTAGCAGTACTAAGGTAGAAAGTATGTCTGTGACGATTGAACGCGTGGGCTTCGCCCCGAACTATGTGAACTATGTTGAGTGCCTGGACAAGCAGTACCGCATCCACGATGAGGTGGCTAACCGCACCCGCCAGAATACAATTCTTCTGCTTGAGCACGAGGCAGTGATTACCGCCGGTAAACGCACCGAAGACCACGAATACCCCGCAGACAAGTCCACCCCCGTCGTCAAGATTGACCGCGGCGGCAAGCTGACCTGGCACGGCCCCGGCCAGCTGACCGGCTACCCGATTCTGCGCCTGCCCGAACCCATTGACGTGGTGGCGTATGTGCGCATCATCGAGGAGATCATCATTAACGTCCTTGCCGGTCTGGGCATTAAGGGCGAGCGCGTTGAGGGTCGTAGCGGCGTGTGGATTCTGGGCGACGACATCACCCAGGACAAGAAGATCGCAGCGCTGGGTATGCGCGTTTCGCGTAACACCACCATGCACGGCTTCGCAATTAACTGCTGCAACGACACCGCGCCTTTCCAACAGTTCATTCCCTGCGGTATTAGCGATGCCGGTGTTACCACTATTTCGGAGCAGCTGGGCCGCACCGTCACCCCCGCCGATATTTTGGAGCCGCTGGAGGCGGAGCTTCTGAAGTATCAGGACCGCCTGGCGGAGTCCTTCGAGCCCGTCGCGGCGCTGGACTAAACGCAGGGTTAGACGCAGCCAAGAAGCATCGAACGGGCCGTACACGTAACGCGTCCGGCTTTGTTCGTCATATACGAAAACCAGTTTCACCTACGCCTGAGCGGGCGTAATATAGAAGGTGGCCCACCTGCACAGAGGGCACACCGAGACCAAGGAGAAGACTTTTGAGCACCGCACCTGAAGGACGCAAGCTACTGCGTGTGGAGGCCCGCAACGCTGAGGTTCCCATTGAGAAGAAGCCTCACTGGATTAAGACCAAGGCTATTGTTGGCCCCGAATACAACGAGATGCGCGAGCTTGCTCGCGGTCAGGGTCTGCACACCGTGTGTGAAGAGGCCGGCTGCCCCAATATTTACGAGTGCTGGGAAGACCGTGAGGCAACCTACCTGATTGGTGGCTCCGAGTGCACCCGTCGTTGCGACTTCTGCAATATTGCGACCGGTAAGCCCGTTGCTGTTGATTACGCTGAGCCGTTCAAGGTTGCTAAGAACGTGAAGGTCATGGGTCTGCGTTATGCAACCGTGACCGGTGTTGCTCGTGACGACCTGGAAGACGGTGGTGCGTGGCTGTACGCAGAGACCACCCGCCAGATTCACAAGATGTGCCCGAACACCGGCGTTGAGATGCTCGTCCCCGACTTCAAGGGTGTTCCCGAGCATGTTCAGAAGGTGATTGACGCTAAGCCTGAGGTGTTCGCGCACAACCTGGAGACCGTCCCCCGTATCTTCCGTCAGATTCGTCCGGCGTTCCGTTACGAGCGTTCCCTGGATGTTATTACCCAGGCTAAGGAAGGCGGCATGGTCACCAAGTCCAACCTGATTCTGGGTATGGGTGAGACCGATGAGGAGATTTACGAGGCACTGTGCGATCTGCACGATGCTGGCTGTGACATCATTACCCTCACCCAGTACCTGCGCCCCGGCCCGCTGTTCCACCCGATTGAGCGTTGGGTGAAGCCGCAGCAGTTCGTGGACTTTGCGAACATGGCTGAGGAGATTGGTTTCGCCGGCGTTATGGCGGGCCCGATGGTTCGTTCTTCGTACCGTGCAGGTCGCCTGTGGGCTCGTGCAATGCGTAAGAACGGCTACCCGATTCCTGAGAACCTTGCCCACATTGAGAGTGAGGGCGCTGCCCTGCAGGAAGCCTCCTCCCTGGTGGCTGCAGGCTACTAAGCCTTTTCAGAATCTTTCTGAGAACGTTGAGGCTCCTCGAACCCGGTGTTCGTCCGGTGTTCGGGGAGCCTCCCCTTATGCCCCGTCCCTTATGCGGGTAGGGTAAACTAGAAAAATTGCAGGCATACACTGCATCGTTACGTCACTATGGTTCCGTGAGCGTTTGAGGCGCTTCTCGGGGCCACGGAAGAACCAGCCGAGGAAGAATCGTGGCAGATAAGCGCGAAGAGAAGAAAAAGAAGAAGGAACGCACTCCGGGCACTTTCGCCCAGATGAAGCAGGTCTACCAGATGACCAAGAAGTCCGACCCGAATATCGGTTGGATTCTGAGTCTGTCGGCTCTGGGTACCCTTTTGGTTTTCCTCCTCATCGGTATTGCTCTGGGTAACTGGATTACTTTCCTGATTCTGGGTCTGGGCGTTGCCGCTATCGTGGCGATGCTTCTGCTGGGTCGCCGCGCGCAGACTGCGGCTTTTGCTCAGATTGAGAACCAGCCCGGTCGTAGTGGTGCGGCGATGAACTCGGTGCGCCGCGGTTGGATTGTTGAGGAGCAGCCTGTTGCTGCGAACCGCCACCAGGATCTGGTGTTCCGTGCGCTGGGCCGTCCCGGTATTGTGCTGGTGACCGAGGGCCCTCACAGCCGCGTGACTTCCCTGGTGAACACTGAGAAGAAGCACCTGAACCGTGTGGCTCCCGGCGTTCCGGTTCACGTGATTGAGACCGGTCACGAAGAGGGTCAGGTTGAGCTCAAGGACGTTGTGAAGACGATGAACAAGCTTCCGAAGGCTCTGACTCAGCAGGAGATGCAGGTTGTTTCTGGCCGCCTGAGCACCCTGAACACTATGCGTAACCCGATGAACGCTGTTCCTAAGGGTATTGACCCGATGCGTGCTCGCCCCGACCGTCGTGCGATGCGCGGCCGCTAAGCGAGGCACTGATATAGGTTTTGAAGGCTCCGGTTCTTCCCCAAGTGGGAGGGCCGGAGCCTTTTGCGTCGGGGCCTTTTTTGCGCCCGGTTATTGCTCTGTGCTGGCATTGCTACTGGCTTTATTAGAGGGTCTAGCATCTCTGCTGTGTTTCGTGAGGCAACGCAGATGTAACTCCTTTCCAGGATTTGTAACATTACCGAAACACGATAGTCACGCACGCGCAAAAAATAACCACTATGCTTGATATGTCACGGGGTTTTGCCCGCGGCCAAAAACTAAACCACAGACTGAATGCGATGAGGGAAGATACCCTCCTTTACGGTCAGTCAAACAAGGAGTAGTCCTCATGTTTACCAGCCCCCAGGAAGTTCTCGACTTTATCAAGAACGAAGAAGTAGTCTTCGTCGATATCCGATTCACCGACATGCCCGGCGTGCAGCAGCACTTCAACCTGCCCGCTAAGGCGATTGATGACGATTTCTTCGTCAACGGCCAGCTTTTTGACGGCTCTTCCATTCGCGGTTTCCAGGGCATTGCAGAGTCCGACATGCAGCTAATTCCCGATGTTCAGTCCGCGTACGTTGACCCCTTCCGCATTGAGAAGACCCTGGTCATCATCTGCTCCATCGTGAACCCCCGCACCGGCGAGCCCTACCACCGTGACCCCCGCGGCGTTGCTGAGCGCGCTGAGGCTTACCTGCAGTCCACCGGCATTGCAGACACCGCGTTCTTCGCATCCGAGGCTGAATTCTTCGTCTTCGAGGACGTCCGCTACCAGGTCGAGCCGAACTCCGTATTCTACAAGATCGACTCTGACGAGGCTCCCTGGAATACCGGCCGCAAGGAAGAGGGCGGCAACCTGGGCAACAAGACCCCCGTCAAGGGCGGCTACTTCCCCGTCTCCCCCGTCGACAAGCAGGCTGACCTGCGTGACGCAATGTGCGTTGCTCTGGACGAGGTTGGCCTTGAGGTTGAGCGTAGCCACCACGAGGTGGGCGCAGCCGGCCAGGCAGAAATCAACTACAAGTTCGACACCCTCACCAAGGCTGCTGACGACCTGCTGAAGTTCAAGTACGTCATCAAGGGCACCGCAGACGCATGGGGCAAGTCCGTGACCTTCATGCCCAAGCCCGTGTTCGGTGACAACGGCTCCGGTATGCACTGCCACCAGTCGCTGTGGCAGGATGGCGAGCCCCTCTTCTACGATGAGCGCGGCTACGCTAACCTCTCTGACACCGCACGCTGGTACATTGGCGGTCTGATTGAGCACTCCTCCGCTGTTCTGGCGTTCACCAACCCGACCGTGAACTCGTACAAGCGTCTGGTTCCCGGCTACGAGGCTCCCGTCAACATGGTGTACTCGCAGGGTAACCGTTCCGCAGGTATCCGCATCCCGATTACCGGCACCAACCCGAAGGCTAAGCGCCTGGAGTTCCGCGCACCGGACCCCTCCGCTAACCCCTACTTCGCGTTCGCTGCTCAGCTGATGGCTGGCCTGGACGGTATCCGTAACCGCATTGAGCCGCCGGCCCCGATCGATAAGGACCTGTACGAGCTGCCCGCTGAAGAGGCTAAGGACATCAAGAAGGCTCCGGCTAACCTTGAGGAGGCGCTGGCTGCTCTGGAGGCTGACCACGACTTCCTGCTCGAGGGCGGCGTCTTCACCGAGGACCTGATTCAGGCGTGGATTGACTACAAGCGTAAGAACGAGCTGGAGCCGCTCTCGCTGGTTCCGCACCCGCTTGAGTACCAGCTGTACTACGGCGTCTAATCTGAAAACAGGCAACGGCCTATACGTTCCTTGGGGAGCGTATAGGCCGTTGTTGTGTGCTCTGAGGAGTTTGCGATCTGAGAGGGGTCTGCAGGGGGTCTCTGCGGGGAGGCAGGTTCACCGGGCTACGTTTGGTGACGGTTCGTGTCTAATATTTTTCTGCCTCGGTGGGCCTGATGTGTCTTAGTTGCGCTTAGAGTTGCGCTTAGAGCGGCTCTAAGGGCTAAGCTGTTGGTGCTGGCGTTCCTTCCCTTTTTGTCGTGCAACCGGAGGGAACGCCAGTCTATTTTTATGCCCTTGTGCAGTTGACTGTTTTCAGCGTTCTAGAGGTCACATCATAAGATGTCGTACCCGCTAGTCCCGGAGTTCTTCCTACACGGGCGTACAATGAAAGTGCGTGCGCCCGGCCTGCGTCACCTACGAATTCCTCGAGAAACGACATCGAACGCCGTGTTCTCCCCACCGCCCCTCACACTTTCAGCATCTGCTGGGGCGAGTATCGCCGATGACCGACCGACCCGTCTGACGCCGCATCCACTGTAACGAGGAGAAATCTCATGGCATATCAGCCGACCATCCTAAACGGTGAAACTGTTTTCCGTAACGAAGTTTTTCAGACCGGCCTCATGTCCCAGCTGCTGGACGGCATCTACGATGGCGAGATGACCATCGGTGAGCTCCTGAGCCACGGCAACTTCGGTGTGGGTACCTTCAACGGCCTCGACGGCGAAATGGTCGTCCTCGACGGCGTCTGCTACCAGGTGCGCCACGACGGCTCCGTATCCCTGCCCGACCTGCGCCAGCAGACCCCCTACGCCGTGGTCACCAACTTCGTGCCCATGATTAAGCGCGAACTGCCGCTGAACCTGCTGCGCAAGTCTGCCTCGCAGATCCTGGATGACTTCACCGTCTCCAAGAACTACATGTACGCCATCAAGATTTACGGCGAGTTCGAGTGGGTCCGCACCCGCACCGTAAAGAAGCAGGAAAAGCCCTACCCGAAGATGGTCGCAGCCACCGAGAACGAAGACATCGTCCAGTTCGACAACGTGACCGGTACGATCGTTGGCTTCCGCACCCCCATCTACGAGCAGGGCATTTCGGTGCCCGGCTGCCACGCCCACTTCATCGACGACGAACGCACCCGCGGCGGCCACGTGGTCGACTTCAAGCTGCGCTCCGCGAAGGTCGAGATTTGCCCCGGTACCGGTCTGCAGCTGCACCTGCCGCTGACCCCCGAGTTCTCCTCCGCTAACCTCTCCCCCGAGGACCTGGCTGAGCAGATCTCCAAGGCTGAGAAGCACTAAACTTCTCGCCCGTTTGGGTATAACGACGAAGGAGCCGCCCTCTACAAATCTGTAGAGGGCGGCTCCTTCGTGTCGATACGCACGCTACAAACGGCGCTTACGCCTCGGGCACGAACTCGCCGTGGCCGCGCTCGCGCAGGGCGGCACGCACCTTCTCAGCGGCTGCATCCAGCTCTTCGGCGGTCGCGTCCTTCTTTGCGTTAGCGGGATCGTAGTCAGCCATGCTATCAACCGGGAACAGGTGGATGTGGGTGTGCGGCACGTCGAAGCCAGCAATCACCAAAGCCACACGCTCCTTATGAAACGCCTGATCCAGGGCACCCGAAATCTTGTGCACCACAGCGAACAGGTGCGCAGCCAGCTCAGCCGGCAGGTCGGGCCAGCGGTCAATCTCCGCGCGGGGAACCACCAGCAGGTGACCTTCCGACTGGGGCATGATGTCCATGAACGCCACGCAGTGCTCGTCCTTCCAGACAAAGCGGCCGGGAAGCTCGCCGTCAATAATCTTGGTAAAAATCGTGCTCACAATAATCTCCTTCATGCGCCGTCGTCGGCGCGTTTGAATCTCAACGGTCAGGCTTACGCCTCAACCTCAATGCTCTCGCCGGGGTTTAGGTGCTTCAGCTCAGTGCCGTACTTCGCACCGAAGTTCGTCACCAGGCCCTCAATAATGCCGGTGCCGTTCTGGTTAATCATGCCGTTGTGAATCGGAACCACACGCTGAGCGCCGGTCGCAATTACAAAATCAATGACTTCCTGAACCTTCGACCAGGGCGCGTGAATCGGCACCAGAACAGTATTCGCACGCACGCGGTGAGGCACCACCAGCGAATCGCCGGGGTGGTACACGGCACCGTTAATCAGGTAACCAACATTGGCGATGGTCTGAATCAGCGGGTGAATCAGGGCGTGCTGACCACCAAAGGTCTTCACCTCAAAACCGGGGATGCTGAACTCAGAATCAGCGGAAACAACGGTCACCTCGGCGGCGGGCACAGCCTCCTTAATGACCTGGGCAACAGCCTCGGGAGCCCAAATCTTCAACGGGGTCTGCGACTCGGCGCGCTGAGCGATCAGCGGCAGCACCGACGGGCCATCAAAATGATCCGGATGCGCATGGGTCACGAACAGGTAATCGGCGCCTTCCAGCGCGGTGGCATGCTCGCCTTCAGCGGCAAAGTTACCGGGGTCAAGAACGAGGGTGCGCCCCTCATTCTCAAGGCGGATACATGAGTGGGTGTACTTCGTCATCTTCATAGTTTTAGTCTACCGCGAACCTCCGCACCCGCCCCGAGGCGGCTTCAACTTTTGAGATAAGCCGCAAATCAGCCACCTTTTGAACGCCTCTAGTGTAAAGTCGTAAGACAAGATCGACCACACAATGGGGCGGATCTCCACCCCGAAAGGTTCAGCAATGGACACTCATATTCCCGTACGGAGAATTACGAAGCCCGCCGAAGCCCGAAATACCCGCCAGCGTCGCATCATCAAGGCGACCATGGAAGAGCTCGGCGATTTCATCTCAGCACAGGATCTGCACCTGACCCTCGCGAACCGCAAGGAACAGGTCTCTCTCGCAACCACCTACCGCGTGCTGCAGTCGCTGGCTAACGCCGGTGAACTCGACTCGGTCAAGGGTATTGAGGGTGAGACCCTGTACCGCCACTGCCGGGTGAAAGATCACCACCACCACCTGCTCTGCCGCCGATGCGGCACCGCCATTGAGCTGGAAGCACCCGCCCTTGAGGATTGGGCACTGGCGATGGGCAAGCAGCACGGCTTCTCGGAGCTGGAGCACGTGGTTGAAGTGACCGGTTACTGCCCGGACTGCACTTTGGCACGTCGCGAGGAAGAATCGCAGGGCGGCACTGCACGCTAACGTTGCAGACTAAGCCGCAACCCCAAAGCCCCTCATTCTGAGGAGCCCCCCTCCCATCGAGGGGAAACCTTCTCAACGAAGGATACGGCGTTTTCAAAGACATGCGCTTTCAAAGATATTTGGCGCCGCAACAGCACGACACACAGGGCATCTGGACAAGGCAACACAACGCCACACAGGTTGAGCCCGCATTGCGCACCGGGTACATGACCCGTAGCGCTAACACAGCACGACAACAAAAGAGCCCCACCTCATTCCCGAGGTGGGGCTCTTTCTTATAGTTCCTACGCCTTCTCAGTCAGCTGGCGGCCCGACGCGCTATGGCGACGCTTCACGCCACCAATCACACGGCACACCACATAAATCAGGAAGGAAATACTGGTCACGTAGGGGCTAATCGGCAGTGAACCGGCAAGAGCCAGCAGAATACCGCCCACAATGGACGCCTCCGCGAACAGCACCGACAGGATCAAGGTGCGCACCGGAGAGGCAGTCACCTGCATCGCCGCAGCCGCCGGAGTAATCAGCAGCGCCAGCACCAGCAGCGAACCGACCACCTGCACCGACAGCGCCACAGCAATACCCAGAATCACCATGAACACCAGGGATAGGAAGCGCATCGGCACGCCCTTAGCGCGTGCCACCTCCGGGTCCAGGGAGGCGAAACTCAACGGACGCCACACCATCACCAGCAGGGAAATAATAACCACAGCACCAATAATCATGGTGTTCAGCTGGTCGGCATCCACAGACACGATCTGACCGGTCAGCAGACCAAACTTATTCGCGCTACGGCCCTGGTACAGGGAGAGGAAAAGAATACCCAAGCCCAAGCCGAACGGCATGAGTGCACCAATTACCGAGTTCGAGTTACTCGCCTTAGAGCCCAGGAAGGCAATCAGCAGAGCCGAGGCAATCGATCCGATCATGGAGCCGGTCACCACGTCATAGCCGAGCAGCAGGGCAAGGGCGGCACCCGCGAAAGACATTTCAGAGACGCCGTGCACCGCAAAGGCGTGGTCGCGCATCATCACGAAAATACCGACGAAACCGCCGATAAGGCCCAGAACCGCGCCAGCAAAAATGGAGTTCTGCAGCATCTGCAGCAGCTCACCGTAGCGGTCAAAGACGAAAATGCGGGAGAGCAAATCATTCTGCGCGGCGGCAACCGGAGCCAGGGCGGGGAGGGAAGCAAGAATGGTCATCGAGTGGTTCCTCCCGGAAGGTGTAGGGTGCGCTGCGGTTCAGAAAGACCAGACTTCAGGTGGGAGCCGTGAATGTTCTGGTCGGTGCCCTCAATATGGCAGTGGTCGCTGGCGTGAGTCTCACCCACCACCACGTAACGGCCATTAGACTTGAGCACGCTCACCGGGGTTCCGTACAGGGAGGTGAGCGTCTCGCTGGTCATGACCTCTTCCACCGAGCCGACCGTGAAACGGCCATTCGCCAGGTAGAGAACGCGATCCACATGCTCAATGATGGGGTTGATTTCGTGGGTCACGAACACCACCGCCACGCCGCGTTCACGGTTGAACCGGTGAATCAGCTCAGCCACCGCGTACTGGTGGTTGAGGTCCAGGGAGAGTAGCGCCTCGTCAGCCAGCAGAATCTTCGGGTCGTTCGCGAGCGCCTGAGCGATACGCAGGCGCTGCTGCTCACCGCCGGAGAGCAGGCCCACCGGCACGTTCGCGTACTCGGTCGCGCCGACGGCTTCGAGCAGCTCGTCCACCTTGGCGCGGTATTTGCGGCCGTGCAGGCGGATACCCCAGCGGTGCCCGTCCACGCCAAGTCCCACCAGGTCGCGGGCGCGCATCGGGGTGGAGGTGGGGATGGACTTCTGCTGCGGTACGTAGCCGACGCCGACGTTGCCCAGGCGTGCGGGCTTGCCGAGCACAGAGATTTCGCCGGCGTTGAGTCCGGTCAGGCCGAGAACGACTTTGAGGAAGGTGGACTTGCCGGAGCCGTTGGGTCCGAGCACGGCGAAGTACTCGCCCGCGCCGATGTCGAGGGTTAGATCTTTCCAGAGGGTGCGGGCCCCGAAAGCGAGGCTACCCCCGCGAATGGAAATCGCGGGGGCGGCACCGTTATTGATGTCAGTCACTTAGGAGAGCGCCTTTTCGAGGTTGCTGACGTTGGTCTTCATCCATGCCAGGTAGTTGGTGTTCTCCGGCAGGGTTTCGGTGAAGGATACGTAGTTCACCGAGGCATCCTTAGCGGCCTGCAGCACCTCGTTGGTCTGGGAGGTGGAGGTCTGCTCGTTGTAGGCGAGCAGCTGGACCTTCTTCTCGGTGACCATGTCCTTGGTTTCCTTCAGGACGAGCGCGGGAACGTCGTTGCCGGCTTCGGCTGCCTCAGCGAATTCGCTGGGGGTTGCGTTCTCTGCGCCGGTGGAGGAAATCAGGTAGTCCGGCACGGGCTCGGTGGACAGGTACTTCTTGCCCTCACCGGGGATTGCCTTAGCTGCTGCGTTCAGTGCGTCCAGTTCCTTGGAGAAGGTGGATGCGTTGGTGCGGAACGCCTCAGCGTGTGCGGAGTCAAGGCCTGCGAGCTCTTCAGCGATCTTCTGAGCGACCTTCTTCATGGTTTCGAGGTCGTACCAGAGGTGCTCGTTGAACTCGTGTGCGTGGGCGTGGTCGCCGCCGTCTTCGTGGTGTTCGCCGCCGCGGTGGTCCTCGACCAGGTGGGTGTATTCGGCGTCGGTGAGCTTGCCGCTGACCTTGACCGCGTTCACAATCTTCTGGGAGGTGTTGTCCTTGCCGGCGAGGTCTTCGAGGAACAGGTCGTAGCCTGCACCGTTGATGACGATCAGGGATGCATCCTTCGCCTTGAGGCGGTCGGCGCTGGTGGCTTCGTAGGAGTGGGGGTCGGTGCTGGTGGAGGCAATCAGCGCGGTGACCTCAATGTAGTCGCCGCCGACCTGCTTGGCGATGTCTGCGTAGACGTCGGTGGAGGCGACGACCTTCACCTTGCCGTTGTTGGAGCCAGCCGAGGAGGACGAACCGGAGGAGGTGCTGTTCTCGGTTGCGCAGCCTGCCAGCAGCAGGGAGGATGCAGCGAGTGAGCCCATTGCGGTGAGGAAGTGCTTGCGGGTGATCTTCGGGTGCGACATGAGGGCTCTCTTTCGGTTCGTTCTAGTCTGTAGGTTTCTTAACTACATCATGCGAACACCCGTATAAACAACTCTTTATTGGTCTCATTTGAGTGATGTTAGGCTACCCTTTTCTCTTTCAATAGCTTATGGTGCAGGGATGTTTAGCTATGCCTACTCCGCTCCCCTGTCGCCGCTTCATACCGCCGCCTAAGACTACCGCCTGAGCCTGCCGCCTGAGCTTGCCCCTTACGTGCACCCATCAACCGTTTTGACCGCAAAACAGCCCGACTAGCGCTCTCCTTCACGCGAGGGCCAGGCGGGCTGTGTGTTCAAGATTCCCCGTTGTACTCGGGTGTTTTACCCTGGTGTTTTATTCGGGGTATCTCACGATGCGGCTACTGGGCTTCACGCGCCTGCTGTCGGCGTACACGCTCACGCACCGCATCCTGGGTGGTGTCGTTGATTTCGCCGACAAGCTCCTCCAGCACGTCTTCGAGGAAGACCACGCCGAGGGTGGTGCCGTGCTCGTCCATCACCTGCGCGATGTGGGTTCGGCTGCGTTGCATGGAGGCGAGCGCGTCGTCAATATCGGTGGTCGGGGTGAGCGTGTCCAGGGAACGCAGCTTGTACCAGGGGAAGGGCTCCTCAAACCGCTCGGGGGCGATGGCGAGGGCGTCCTTCACGTGTAGGTAACCCATGTAGGTTCCGTCGCTGTCGGTAATGACGAAGCGGGAGTAGCCGCTGCGTGCCACGGCGCGTTCCAGTTCGGCGGGGGTGCTGCCGAAGGGCAGGGTGACGAGCTTATCGCCGGGCACCATGATTTCGTAGACGTCCTTCTCGGTGAATTCGAGGGCGCTTTCAATCACGCCGGCATCGTCTTCCACGGTGCCTTCAGCGGTCGAGGTTGCCACGATGGTCTGCAGCTCGCCCAGGGTGAAGGTGGAGGCGACCTCATCCTTCGCTTCGACCTTCATAAGCGCCAGCAGCTTATTGGACAGGTTGTTCAGCAGGGCGACCACGGGGGCGAAGATCTTGGAGAAGGTCACCAGGGTCGGCACAATCCAGAGAGCCACACCGCGGACGGCGAGGGTCACGGCGGCGTTCTTAGGAACCATCTCGCCGAAGATCACGTGCAGGTAGGTGACCAGGATCAGGGTGACGCCGAAGGCGATGACGTCCACGATAGCGTGGGGCAGGCCGACCAGGTGCAGGGGCACCTCCAGCATGTGGTGCAGTGCCGGTTCTGAGACGTTCAGGATCAGCAGGGAGCAGATAGTGATGCCCAGCTGGCAGGTAGCGAGCATGAGCGAGACGTTCTCTAGCGCGTAGATGACGGTCTGCGCTCGCTTATTGCCTTCTTCGGCGAGCGGCTCGATTTGTGCTCGTCGGGTAGACATGATGGCGAATTCACCGGCGACGAAGAAGGCGTTTCCGGCGAGCAGGATGACGAGCAGTGCGATGGCTACCCAGTCGTTCATGCGTTGCCTCCCTTCTCGGTCTGTTCCTGTGCGCTAGGTGCGGGGGTGAATCGGATGCGGTCCACGCGGCGTCCTTCGAGGGTGTCCACGCGCAGGGTGCCGCCGGATACGGGGACGCTGTCACCTACTTCGGGGATGCGGCCGAGCCGTTCCATCATGAAGCCGCCGACGGTTTCGTATTCGGGGCTTTCCTCAACCTCGAGCCCGGGGATGAGGGCGTTGATTTCGTCGGGGCGGCGCAGGCCGGAGAACACCCAGTCGCCGTTGCCGTAGCGTAGGGGGCGTTCGGTGCGTCCGCGGTCGTGTTCGTCGGAGACTTCGCCGACGATTTCTTCGACGAGGTCTTCGAGGGTTGCGATGCCGGCGGTTCCGCCGTATTCGTCGAGGACTACGGCGAGCTGCAGGGCGCCCTGGCGCAGCTGGGTGAGTAGCGCGTCCAGGTGCAGGGTTTCGGGGACCTGCAGCACGTCTTCTGCGAGGGCACCAGCTTCGAGGGTTTCACGAACCTCCGGGGGCACGCCGACTGCCTTCTTCACGTGCACGACGCCCACGATGTTGTCGTGGTCGCCCTTGTAGAGGGGGAATCGGGAGTGGCCGGTGGAGCGTGCCAGCTTGATGACTTCGGCAACGGGGGCGGTGTCTTCGAGCATGGCGACCTGGCCGCGCGGGGTCATCACTTCGGAGGCAGTCAGCTCGGAGAAGCGCAGGGTGCGGTCCACGAAACGTGCCGCGTCGGAGTCGAGGGTGCCTTCTTCCGCGGAGCGGCGCACCATGGAGGAGAGCTCTTCGGGGGTACGTGCGGCGGAGAGTTCTTCTTTGGCTTCCATGCCGAAGCGTCCGAGGATCCAGTTGGCGGAGCCGTTCATGAGGCGCACGAGCGGGGACATGACGCGGGTGAAGGCCAGCTGTGCGGGGGCAACTCGGCGTGCCACAGTGTAGGGTTCGGCGATGGCGAGGCCCTTGGGCAGTAGTTCACCAACAACCATGGACAGCAGGGTTGCAATGAGCATTGCCAGCAGCAGGGTGAGCACATCGGTCACGCTGCTGGGCAGCCCCATACTGTTGATCACACCGGTGGTGAGCGCCTTAATGGCGGCGTCGAGGGTGTAACCGGTCAGCAGCGTAGTGATGGTGATGCCGATCTGGCAGCTGGACAGCTGAGTGGAGAGGGTTTTGAGACAGCGCAGGACGGCGTCTGCGGCTTTATCGCCGGAGTCTTTTGCCTGCTGCACGGTGGCGGTTTCGAGCGCCACGAGGGAGAACTCTACAGCGACGAAGAAGCCGGTACCCAGGATGAGCAGTAGGCCGATGAGTAGGAGGATCAGATCCACGCGGTCACCGCCTCCGCGGGGTGGTTTGCGCTGTGCTGGTTCTGGTGTAGAGATTCAACAGGCAGCCTGTCCAGATGCTGAGCACCCGAGGAGGGGTTGTTTTCGGGTGTGCTGATGCCATAGGGCGCAGCGTGTGCTAGCAGTATTCTGCGTTGGCTAGTAGTCAGAGTCTTACTCAAAGGGTCATCCATACCCCATATTTTAGCGAAGGTTTCACCTCTTCCAGGCGCCTTAGAGTGCCTGCTCACAAGTGCAAGACAGTACTTGTTGCGCACGCGGCTCATTGCTAATCCGTAAGAGTGAAAAATTGCATTGCGGATATGGCGCGATGAGCTGGAAAGTTCACCGTGATTCTCTTTACACTTATACATAGGAGCATGAGTGTGCCGCCATGCAAGCGGATGAACCCCGACGTTCACGGCACGCTAGGCAGGTTTGTACGGTGCACACCCCGCACATACGGCCACCATCTTAGGCGATGCGCACATGCTCAGCGTGATGATTCGCCCCTCGAAGACGCGGGTCGTCTATGCCGGGGAGAGTCCCGGACGCGACGGATAAATTCACACTAATTGGAAGAGGCGTTTAACGTGCCAAATCTGCCAGAACATCTGGTGCCTGAGGAATTTGCCGGTAACGAATGGTTCGTTGAAGAACAGTACGAGCGTTACCAGAAGGACAAGAACCTCGTGGACCCTTCATGGTGGCCCATTTTTGAGACCATCGACAAGGCGCTGGGAGGCGCCGGTACCGCTAGTGCAGCTCCTGCTGCGGCACCCGCCGCACCGGCTGCACCTGCCGCACCTGTAGCAACTCCCGCCCCCGCGGCACCGAAGCCTGCGGCTGCGCCTGCTAACCCCACCCCTCCCGCTGCTACCAAGAAGGCTGAACCTGTGGAACCTGCTGAAGATAAGATTGTCCCCCTCCGCGGCCCTGCTAAGGCAGTCGTCACGACCATGGAAGAGTCGCTGACTGTCCCCACCGCAACCACCGTTCGTGCGGTCCCCGCAAAGCTGCTCATTGAGAACCGTGCTGCCATCAACAAGTACCTGGCAAGCACCCGCGGCGGCAAGGTCTCCTTCACCCACATCATCGGTTACGCAGTGATTCGCGCAGTGGCTGCTATGCCTTCGATGAACGTGACCTACGGTGTGGATGAGAAGGGCAAGCCCGTTGCAATCCACAACGCACACGTGAACTTTGGTCTGGCTATTGACCTGCCCCGCCCCGACGGTTCCCGTAACCTGGTTGTTCCGAACCTCAAGGGTGCTGAGCAGCTGAGCTTCCGCGAGTTCTGGGAAGCCTACAACGACATCGTTAAGCGTGGCCGTAACGGCGCGCTGACCATTGAGGACTTCCGCGGCACCACTGTTTCGCTGACCAACCCCGGTGGTATTGGTACCGTCCACTCGGTGCCCCGCCTCTCCAAGGGCCAGGCAGCCATCATCGGTGTGGGTGCTCTGGAGTACCCGGCTGAGTTCCGCGGCCTGTCCGAGAACCTCATCACCCAGCAGGGCCTGTCCAAGATCATCACCCTGACCAGCACCTACGACCACCGCGTCATTCAGGGTGCGGGTTCCGGTGAGTTCCTGAAGCTGGTTGAGCACTACCTGCTCGGTGGCGACGACTTCTACGACGCTATCTTCCGCGACCTGAAGGTTCCCTTCGAGCCGGTTCGTTGGGCACGCGACAACCACGTCGATGACGCTCACGAGATTTCCAAGGTTGCACGTATCCAGCAGCTGATTCACGCTTACCGTGTGCACGGCCACCTGACCGCAGCGACCAACCCCGTTGGTTACAAGATGCGTTCGCACCCGGACCTGAAGCTGGAGAACTACGGCCTGACCCTGTGGGATCTGGACCGTGTCTACCCGACCGGTGGCTTCGGCGGTTCCGAGCGTCTGCCGCTGCGCACCATCCTGGAGCGCCTGCACGAGGCATACTCCGGTTCCCTGTCCGTTGAGTACATGTACTCCGAGGACCCCGAGGTTCGCGCATGGTTCCAGGAGCGTCTGGAGCGCGGCGTTGCTAAGCCCACCCGCGAGGAGCAGCTGCGTGTTCTCTCCAAGCTGGTTGAGGCTGAGGCATTCGAGAACTTCCTGCAGACCAAGTACCTGGGCCAGAAGCGCTTCTCCCTGGAGGGCGGCGAGTCCCTGATTCCGCTGCTGGACGCTGTTCTGGACAAGGCCGCTAACAACGACCTGAAGGGCGTCGCCATTGGTATGGCACACCGCGGTCGCCTGAACGTGCTGACCAACATTGCTGGTAAGTCCTACGCTCAGATTTTCCGTGAGTTCTCCGGCACCGCAGCGCCCTACGAGGGCGGCTCCGGTGACGTGAAGTACCACCTCGGTACCGAGGGTGTCTTCACCTCCGATTCCGGTAAGCAGACCCAGGTTTACGTGGCTGCTAACCCCTCGCACCTTGAGGCTGCAAACACCGTGCTCGAGGGTATCGTCCGCGCTAAGCAGGACGTCTACCGCGAGCAGGGCATTGAGGGCTACCCGGTTCTGCCGATCCTGATTCACGGTGACGCAGCGTTCGCTGGCCAGGGCATCGTCATGGAGACCCTGCAGATGGCCGGCCTGAAGGCCTACACCACCGGCGGTACCGTGCACATTGTGGTGAACAACCAGATTGGCTTCACCACCCTGCCGAACGACGGCCGCACCGCAACCCACGCCTCCGACATTGCGCGTATGACTAAGGCTCCGGTCTTCCACGTCAACGCTGATGACCCGGACGCGGTGGTTCGTGCCGCACGCCTGGCATTCGAGTACCGCGAGCGCTTTGGCCGCGACGTTGTCGTTGACCTGATTTGCTACCGCCGCCGCGGTCACAACGAGGCTGATGATCCGTCGATGACCCAGCCGAAGATGTACCAGGACATCGACGCTCTGCCCTCGACCCGCACCCTGTACGCACAGGATTTGGTGGGCCGTGGCGACGTCTCCCAGGAGGAGGCAGACGAGGTTCTGGATTCGTACCACTCGAAGCTGGACGCTATCTTCGTCGAGACCCAGTCTTCGGCACCGGCTCCTGCTGGCGCGCACGTTTCCGGTCTGGAACTGCCCGCTGCTCAGCAGAACATCGAGGTCGTTCACTCCGGCAAGACTGCAATCTCCCGCGAGACCCTGCAGCACATTGCTGATGCGTTCGGTAAGGCTCCTGAGGGCTTCACCATCCACAAGAAGCTGAAGAAGCTCATGGACCAGCGCGTTGAGATGGGCCGCACCGGCAACATCAACTGGGGTATGGGCGAACTGCTCGCCTTCGGTTCGTTGCTGATGGAGGGCACCGACGTTCGTATGAGCGGTCAGGATGTTCAGCGCGGTACCTTCGTTCAGCGTCACGCTGTGCTGCACGATCACCTCACTGATGAAGAGTGGTCGCCGCTGGAGCACCTCTCTGAGAACCAGGGTAAGTTCCGCATCTACAACTCCTTCCTCTCTGAGTACGGCGTTCTCGGCTTCGAGTACGGCTACTCGGTGGAGCGCCCCGACTCGCTCGTGGTGTGGGAGGCTCAGTTCGGTGACTTCGCGAACGGTGCTCAGACCATCATTGACGAGTTCGTGTCCTCCTCCGAGCAGAAGTGGGGCCAGCGCTCCTCGCTGGTTATGTTGCTGCCTCACGGCTACGAGGGTCAGGGTCCTGACCACTCCTCGGCTCGTGTTGAGCGTTACCTGCAGCTGTGCGCTGAGAACAACATGACCGTGGCTTGCCCCTCGACTCCGGCTTCGCACTTCCACCTGCTGCGTCGCCACTCTCAGCACCGTCCGTACAAGCCGCTGGTGGTAATCAGCCCCAAGCAGCTGCTGCGTCTGAAGGCTGCTGCCTCCTCCATTGAGGACTTCACCGAGGGTTCGTTCCAGCCGGTGATTGGCGATCGTTCGGGTATCAACCCGGCTCAGGTTGAGCGTCTGGTCTTCGTGTCCGGTCGTCTCTACTACGATCTGGAAGCAGAGCGCGAGCGCCGCGGCGACGCCAAGACCGCTATCGTCTCGGTGGAGCAGCTGTACCCGCTGCCCGAGAGCGAAATCAAGGAGCAGCTGGCTCTGTACTCGAACGCTACCGACGTTGTGTGGGCTCAGGACGAGCCTGCTAACCAGGGTCAGTGGCCGTTCATGGCTGTGAACCTGTTGCCGCTGCTTGACCGCCGCGTGCGTCTTGCTTCCCGTGCTGCTGCGGCTTCCCCGGCTGCCGGTACCGGCAAGCTGCACGCTGCTGAGGCTGAGGCTCTGTTCAACCAGGTCTTCGAAGGCTAAGGTCTTCTACGGCTAAACAGCTAAGGTTTTTAGCTCTTCAAAACCCGTCTTCCCGTCAGATGTTTCTGGTGGGTAGACGGGTTTTTTAGTCTCGGATACTTGCCGGATAGAGTATTAAGTTCGAAAAGAGGCCGGTAAGCGCTTATCCTAGATGTGAAGACTATTACTCACGTGCCTTGCCGCCTCTCACGGCGGGCGCATCCTGCTGAAGAAAGAATTCCGTGGAGCAACGCAATATTCGAATTGTGGCAGTCGGCGATGACCTGCTCGCCGGTGTTGGCGACCCCCGTACCCTCGGTTGGTTTGGCCGCGTTATGGCGCGCACCCCGCAGACCACTGCATCCATTGCGGCATATAACCTTGCCGCACCCAATGAAGGTAGCGAGCAGCTGAATGCACGCTGGTTCGAGGAGGCGCGCCGCCGCTTCGTTCCCGGTGCTGATAACCGCCTCATTATTGCTCCGTCGACCTTTGACATTGATTTGGGTCTGACTAGCGCTCGTTCGCGTTTGAACCTGGCGAACATTGTGGACATGGCGTCGCAGAACAATATTAAGGTTCTGGTTGTTGGTCCGCCGCCGACCCTGGACGCTGAGCGTAACCGCCGTATCGCTGATCTGTCGGCGGCGTACGCGGATGTGGTGACCCGCCGTAACCACGTGTACGTGGATACGTTCAACCCGCTGCTTCACCACGAGCAGTGGCGCAACGATCTTGCTGCGAATGATGGTCGCCCGGGTCAGTCCGGTTACGGTCTGATGGCGTGGCTGGTTCTGCACCGCGGCTGGTACAACTGGCTGAACATTCCTGAGCACGGCTAAGAGCCCGCTCCTCCGACTGGGACTATGAGTTGATGCGAAGAAAGTTCGTGTTTTTTAGCTCATATCCCGGTTCCAAGATGCAATCATGCCGTTTCTATGAAAAAATAGACGGCGTTGCCCTTATAGCGTGGAGCACCGGTTTCGGTGACCGCCTCTGCTAGGGCAGGTAATAGGGAGCACGCACCGCGAAGGTGGGGCGTGCATCCATGAACACTATAAGGAGGCTCTGATGAGCAAGCGCGGTCGTAAGCGCAAGGACCGTCGTAAGGGCGGCGCAAACCACGGTAAGCGCCCCAACGCATAAGGTATCTTGCATACACTTTAAAACCCCGGCGTTTCGGATATTATTCGGACCCGGGGTTTTGCTTTACCCGCAGGTGTTTGTGTGCGTTCTGCGGAATAAAGAGAAGAATTCTACGTTATGGATGTGAACGCCTGGCGCGTTCCTGTAGAGGAGAAACATGGCTGAAACCAACACCGCGGCGGATACCCGCGAGCTGCGCGAACGCTTCACCGCGGACGCTATGCAATATGTGGATCAGCTCTACGCTGCCGCCCTGCGGATGAGCCGCAACTCTGCCGATGCTGAAGACCTGGTGCAGGAAACCTATATGAAGGCTTTTGCCTCGTACCACCAGTTCACCGAGGGTACGAACCTGAAGGCGTGGCTGTACCGCATCCTGACGAATACGTACATCAATCTGTACCGTAAGCGTCAGCGTGAGCCGCAGCAGTCTCAGGGTGAGACGGTGGAGGATTGGCAGCTGGCTCAGGCCGGTGAGCATGATGCGGTGGGTCTGCGTTCTGCCGAGGCGGAGGCGCTGAGCGCCCTGCCGAATACGGAGGTTCGTGAGGCTCTGAACGAGCTGTCTGAGGATTTCCGCATGGTGGTGTACTACTCCGATGTGGAGGGGTTCGCGTACAAGGATATTGCGGAGATTCTGGATATTCCCATGGGTACGGTGATGTCTCGTCTGCATCGTGGCCGCCGGATTCTGCGTGAGAAGCTGCTCGATTATGCGCGTGAGAACGGTCTGCGCCCTTCGACCATCGCAAAGGTAGAAGCGAAGGCTGAGGCGAAAGCTGCCGCGAAGGCGGGTGCTAAGGCGAGCACTGAGGCGCAGCCGGCTAAGGCTACCAAGGGCACTAAAGCGGCCAAGGGCGTAAAGTCCCCGCCGGCAGGCTCTCGTTCCGAGGCGCCTGCGGATTCTTAGTTCCGCTCTTCTACACGTGAGCTAGACCCCCCATGAGGTTGAGGCGGCTCTCCCCTAACGCTTTATACCTTCCGTGTGAAAGGAACCCCGATGTCAAGCACAGACAAGAATTCTTCCGTCCCCGAAGTCCCTGTAGCCGCCGAAGCTCCTGTAGCTTCCGAAGCCGCCGCTGCTTCCGAGCCGCTGGAGGATTGCGGCGGCCAGCCCTGCTCCTCGACCCTCAAGCACCTCTACGAATTCCTCGATAGGGAGCTGAGCCCCGAGCAGCTGCGCACGATTCAGGCGCATCTGAATGCCTGCCCCGAGTGCGCGGATGTGAAGGATTTTGAGCTGATGGTGCGTGAGAAGATGCGTTCTTCGTGCGCTCAGCAGGCGCCCGAGCAGTTGAAGGCTCGTCTGCTGCAGGATGTGCAGAAGTTCTGTGCCGAGGCAAAGCTCTAAGCTGCCCCACGCTGTTGCCTCGCTGAGGGACAAAAAACTGACGATGAGTGAAGGCGGTGCACCAATGAGGGTGCGCCGCCTTCACGCGTAGTGGCTGGTTCGTGCTGTCTGGTTCACGCTGTCTGGTTCGCGCAGCCTATCTCATCGCGGCAGCCCTCAGCGGCTCGCAAACCCTCAACCGGTAGAATAGGGGTAGATGTCAACCGGCGCAGCGTCTCTGATTCTGCGCCCTCCCCATGATTTGAACCAGAAGAGGATGTATGAGCGACGCAGCAGTACAGCTTTCCCCCGGTGATTGGTCCGCTCCCCGGGCACCCGCCTCCAGCGAAGCCGCTGGCAAGAACGCGCTGGTGCATATTCCGGGTTCTAAGTCGCTCACGAACCGTTATCTGCTGCTTGCCGCTCTGGCTGATTCCCCCTCGTATTTGCGTGCGCCCCTGCATTCGCGCGATTCGGCGCTGATGATTGAGGCGCTGCGCCAGCTGGGTGCGGGTATCGAGCTGGTTCCGACCGATTCGCCGTTCGGTCCGGATGTTAAGGTCACTCCCCTGAGCTTTGCGCAGCCCGGTTCCGCGCAGGCGGTGTCGATTGAGTGCGGTCTTGCCGGTACCGTGATGCGTTTTGTGCCCGCCCTGGCGGCGCTGCTGCTGGGTGAGTTCGCTTTTGACGGTGACCCGCACGCCCGTCAGCGTCCGATGGGTCCTGTCCTGGAGGGTCTGCGTCAGCTGGGTGTGCAGGTGGAGTGTGAGCGGGGCGAGAACGCTCTGCCCTTCGTGTTGCGCTCCCCCGGTCTGGCGAGCGCGGAAGGTGTCTCTGAGGCGCCCGTGGTTCGTATTGATGCTTCGGCCTCGTCCCAATTCGTTTCGGCGCTGCTGCTGATGGCGCCTCGCCTGCCGCAGGGCATGGTGCTGGTGCACGAGGGTTCTTCGGTGCCGTCCATCCCGCACATTCAGATGACCGTGGAGGCGCTGCGCCAGATGGGTATCCGGGTGCAGGAGCACTACCCGAGCCACGACAACACAGCAGAGGGTGGCGAGTACCGTTGGACGGTTCACCCCGGTTCTTTCCCCGGCTTTGAGATGACCATTGAGCCTGACCTGTCGAATGCCGGTCCGTTCCTTGCCGCTGCCGTGGTCACCGGCGAGTCGGTGACTATTCCTCACTGGCCGGCACCCGCGGCTGACTCATCGGCGGGTACGACCCAGGTGGGCGATATGTGGCGTGAGCTTCTGCCCGCGCTGGGTGCCCGGGTGAGCTACGCTGAGGGACAATTGACCGTGACCGGTCCGGCGCAGCTTCCCGAGGGCGATTTCTCCTTTGACCTGTCTGCCGGTGGCGAGTTGGCGCCGACCATGGCAGCTGCTTGCGCTTTCGTAAAGGGCCGGGTGGAGCTGACCGGTATTGCGCATCTGCGCGGTCATGAGACGGACCGCCTCGCCGCGCTCGCCGCTGAGATTAACCGCCTGGGAGGCAGCGCCCACGACACCGCCGATTCGCTGGTGATTGAGGCGCCCATCCCCGCTACCGCTGAGGCTCAGCCGGTTCTGGCGCGCACCTACGACGATCACCGTATGGCAACCTTCGCTGCGATTATTGGTCTGCGCCGCCCCAATGTGGTGGTGCGGAATGTTGCCACCGTGGCTAAGACCATGCCCGAATTTACCGCAATGTGGGAGGACATGCTGGCGCAGTGGCAGGCCGGTGCTTCCACCTCTGACGTTACCGCCGACCAGGAGGTCTTCTAAATGGGTTCTTCCCGCATGAACGTGCGAGATTTCTCCGAATGGGATGAGTCGGATGTGCGCGTGCGCCCGAACAAGAAGGGCTCCCGACCCCGCACGAAGGACCGCCCGACCTTCAAAGAAGCGATTCGTGGCAGGGTTATTACGGTGGACCGCGGCCGCTGGTCGGTCGTAGTTGATGAGGGTACCGAGAAGGAGCGTACCCTCATTGCGGCACGCGCTAAGGAGCTGCGCCGCACCGCGATTGTGACCGGTGACTTTGTGGACCTGGTGGGTGACACCTCCGGCGCGAAGGATACCCTGGCGCGCATTGTGCGTCTGGGCGAGCGCACCTCGATTCTGCGCCGTAGCGCCGATGACACCGACCCGTCGGAGCGCGTGGTCGTGGCGAATGCTCAGCAGCTGGTGATTGTGGTTGCTGCGGCGAACCCGGAGCCGCGTACCGGCTTCATTGACCGTGCCGTGGTGGCGGCGTTTGATGCCGGTATTGAGCCGATTCTGTGCATTACGAAGACCGATGTGCGGTACCCGCAGAACCTGCTGGATTACTATGCGGCAAGCGGTTTGAAGATTGTGCTGTCCGCTTCTTCGGATGGTTTGGCGCCGAGTCAGGAGGGTGCTGCCGGTTTGGAGTCGGCACCGGTTCAGGAGCTTCTGCAGGAGCTGCTGGGTCAGGTGTCGGTGCTTCTGGGTCATTCGGGTGTGGGTAAGTCGACCCTGGTGAATGCGCTGACTGGTTCCGAGCGTGCGACCGGTCATGTGAACGCGGTGACGGGCCGTGGCCGCCACACTTCCTCGTCGGCGTTGGCGTTGCGTCCGGTGAATGCGAGTGGTGAGCCGATGGAGCCGGGCACCTGGATTATTGATACTCCGGGTATTCGTTCTTTCGGTCTGGCGCATGTGCCGCCGGAGACCGTCGTGGAGGCGTTCGTGGATCTGGCACCCGGCGCGGCGGATTGCCCGAAGGCGTGTACTCACGCGGCGCAGGCTCCCGAGTGCGGTCTGGAGGCGTACGTTGCCGCCGGTCATGCCGGTGAGAGCGGTCCCGCCCGCCTGGAGTCCTTGCGTAAGCTGCTGCTGTTGACTCCTGAAGAGGGCGATTCAGAGAAGGAACTGGGCGCTCTCGTCTAGCTTCTCTCCCCTGCACTACGCACAGCATTACGCACACATTTTTGCTGACTACATCACCGATTCCTGAAGAAGAGCATTACTATGAGCCGTCCCCAGCAGTACACCGACGATTTGCGTCTAGCGCATATTCTTGCCGATAGCGTCGATCGTGTGAGCGCTATGCGTTTTCGTGACCGTCCGGTCTTCTCCCCCGCTTCCGAGGTGGTAGAGCCCGCCGAGGCGGCACCCGCTGCGGCACCGTTGGCACCGTGGCAGCAGGCGGCTCAGCAGCCCGTGGAGCCGCAGACACCGGTGCAGGAGCCTGCCGATTACGCATCGGATGTGGCTCAGGAGGTTGAGGAGCTTCTGCGCGCGCAGCTTTCGCGTGTGCGTACTCGTGACGGTATTGCCGGTGCCCATGCTGGCTATAACGGTCAGGCGGCGCGCCAGTGGGTGATTGCGCCGATTGCTGAGTTGGATAATTTTCGCCGCGGCGTGCCGGTGTGGGCGACTCTGATTGCTCTGCTGGATCAGGGTGAGCCGGTGGTGGGTGTGGTGTCTGCACCCGCGCTGGGTCGCCGCTGGTGGGCTGCTCGCGGTTCGGGCGCGTACACGGGTAAGTCTTTGGCGCAGGCGACTCGTCTTGAGGTGTCTTCGCTGACTCAGCTGGATCAGCTGTCTGCCGCGTACACCGACCTCTCCTCCTGGAAGGCAGCCTCTGAAGGCGCTGTAGACCGCTCTGGCGAGCTTGTACAGCTTCTGGGCTCAGTGGGTCGTTCCCGTGCGTACGGTTCGTTCTGGGCGGCATGTATGCTCGCTGAGGGCGCTGTGGATACCGTCGTGGACGCTTCCCTGTCGTTCTACGAGGTGGCGGCGCTACTGCCGCTGATTCGTGAGGCTGGCGGTGTCGCCTCCACCCTGGAGGGCGATCTGCCCGAGCACGCGGGCGTTTCAGTCGCCGGTGTGCGCCCGGTGTCCCTGGTGGCAAGTAATACGGCGGCGGTCCAGCAGCAGGTGCTGGAGGCGCTCGCGCCCCAATCCTAGCCTCCCCCTCCCCTGAGCAGGAGGCAGTAAAAGCAGGCGGCAGTAAAATACAGCGAGGCGGCGGCTTTTCCGAAAGTGGAAAGCCGCCGCCTCGCTGTTATCGCTTTGAGAGCACGTATTGCCTGTTTTAGGACAGCATCGTGAGGGTGCCGAGCAGACCCAGCAGGCTCAGACCCGAGATGATGTAAGCCAGAATGTTGAAGGTCGTCATCTTCGAGGTGTACTTGGTGGTGTGACCGGCGTTCACCTTCGCCGAGTAGATGGCAAGCCAAATCGAGACGCCCACCGGGATCAGACCCACGAGCAGCAGAGCAATCACCATGATGTTGGGGCTCAGACCGGAGCTATACGCAGAGCTGTAACCGCCGGAGCTGATCTTTGCCTCAGTGCGGAGTGCCGCTACCTGAACCCACGCGTAGAGGGTCAGCGCCAGGGCGCCCAGGGAGGCGCCGAACGCACCGATGGAGTAGAAGTAGCCGGGGCCGCGGAAGTCGCCGGTGGTCTCACCGTAGGGGCGGCGGTGCTCAGCCGGCACCCGGTAGATGTCCGGGATGCGCTGGTAGCTGTCGTCGCGGTCGCGCACGTTAGCGGGTGCCACGCCCAGGGCGGGGCCAGCGGGTGCTGCGCCGAGGGGAGCGCCGGGTGCTACGCCTGCAGGTACCGGCTGCGGGGAGTTTGCGTTGTTCTGCTCCGGGAAGGAGGGGGCGGGAATCTGGTTTTCCATGGTGTGTCCTTGAGTGGTCGTCATAGCGGCTATGTAACCATCGCATCGTAGCGGCGGCGCTCCTATGACCGGCTAATCTGTGGCTCGTTTGGTGGCTCTGTGGTTGCTCTCGAATGTTGCCGGTGAGATTGAATGAACAATAATGCCGAACAACGATATCTACCCTTCGATACTACGCCATAGGGTGCGTTTTCGTCTTCTCTGATGACGTTCTCATTACGATGCGGTCACCTGAGCACCCTCGGGCACGCCGATACACCCACGCAGGTACACCCGAGAACAGACCGACAATTGGGCATAAAAATACCCGGCAGGTGACGCGGTGAGGCGTCCTGCCGGGTGGTAGAAACCTACCGCGGTTCTTCCTCTTAGAAACTTCTAAGCAATGTTTTACACGCTAGGTCCTTTAGGGGGTCCCTTAGGGAACTTTGAATCACTCTCAAGCGTCCTTCTGGCTGCAAAAGTGACCAAAAGACCTCCTAAAATTGCACTTAGAATTGATACTGGATTAAAGAACTCCCCGTCTCTGGCAAATGAGATAATCACCCAGAACACCGGAACAATAGTGAGAAAAAATCCTAGTGTAAATATATTCTTCGCATGCATTTGACCTCTCCCAGATTATAGAGTGCAGGACACTGCTGCAACAGCTAGAACGCAACGGCAATTAGTGCCGGACCTCCAATGGCTTTTCCAAAACCACCAACGCATGCTGGCCCTAAAGCTCTTGCAATATTTCGGTGTTCGTGTAGGAGATGTGCGTGAAATTTCTTATTCCTCATAAGCTTTATGATGAATGCATTCCCACGCTACATAGTGACGTATCTTACATCACTACTCAGTAGTCTATCAGAGAGTCTCATCAGATGTAACACGTAAATTGACATTACATGAAAAATATGACTCTTCTGTCATGCACGCTCTCAGTGGCAGGTCCACTGCCGCATCTAATCGCGCGGTCGAGGCCCATGATGGTAACCACCATGCCGGCATACCCCAGAACGGACCGAATTTGGGCATAAAAATACCCGGCAGGTGACGCCGTGGGGCGTCCTGCCGGGTGGTAGAAATCTACCGCGGTTCTTCCTCTGGATTGGAACCGATAATCACCGCCACACACCCGTGAAGGTGAGCGGACGGTTGGGAGATCGTGGAGATGCGGGGAATCGAACCCCGGTCCGATGTGGCGTCAACGGGGCTTCTCCGTGCGCAGTTTATGCGAACGCTACTTTTCGGCTCCGGTACTTGCATAAACACATATACCGACGAACCTAGTCACGTAAAAGTCCCGCCAGCCCCCGCAACAAGGGCTAGCAGCAGTGGCCTTTTAAGTCGATGCCGGTAACTGAGCCAAAGGCATGCTCAGGCCGACAGACGGCAACTCGCGCTTAGGCAGCGAGTGCGAAGTCAGTGCGCTTAGATTCTGCACTTAATTTTTTGCAGAGGGCGTTAACGAGATAACCCTGCATCCTCGGCACGCTTCACCCATCTCAACTCACATCGTCGAAACCGATCATCCCCCTATGCTTTTATCAAAAAGCCCACCGTCCTCTGAAAGTTTTCCTCAACATACCTTGATGCCGCGGTGCCATTCAAACACGGTAGAGATTCAGTATATCTAAGATGTTTAACGGCGTGCAAGTCCCCCACCCCGCACGCGCAGCGCTCTCACTGGCAGAGAACACCTGTACAGAACCCGGAGAGCGCGCATCCACCGCACACACCCTAATCAACGGCGGGCACAGAAAACGGGGTGAGGCGCCCCAAATCATCTGGGAGCCTCACCCCGTTCACGTACCGTGCTAGACGGTCAAAATTAGGCGGTCAAACCTTAGCGGTGAGCCGGAACAGTCATGCGGTTGTTCGGGTTGTCACCAATCTGGCAGACCACGTTACCGTGTCCGTCATCGGTACCAACTTCAAGGCACTTCTCAGCAGTCTGGAAGAAAGAAATGTATACGAAAAGCATGCAAATCGAAATCAGGACCGACACCGCACCGGTGATAATACCGGTCAGTGCGAATGCCTTACCCGCGCCAACTTCCTTAGTCTTCTTCAGGGACAGCGCACCCAGAATGATTGCGGCGATACCCAGCAGAATACCAAACACGAGGAAGCCCGTCAGCACAGCCGCAATACCGAGAATCATCGCAGCCAGCGCCATGCCAGGAGCCTTCTTCGTCACGGGAGCCGCATAGGGGTAACCCGCGGGCTGGCCGTAACCGTAAGCGTCCTGCTGGGGCTGCTGCTGGTAGGAGTTCTGCTGGTAGTTGTAGTCAGCGGGCTGAGCCTGGTAGGAGGCGTCCTGGCCGTAACCGTACTGGTTCTGCTGAGCGGGCTGCGCCTGGTAAGAAGCGTCCTGACCGTAGCCGTACTGCTGCTGAGCGGGCTGAGCCTGGCCGTAGGTGTTCTGCGCTGCAGCGCCCTGGGCGGAGGTGCCCTGAGCAACGTTCTGACCGTAAGCATTCTGCGAAGAGGGCTGCGCACCAAACTGGCCGTACTGGTTCTGCTGAGCCGAGTTCTGCGGAGTAGCGTTCTGCTGCTGAGTCTGGCCGTAGCTGTTCTGAGCGGATGCGCTCTGACCGTAATCCTGGCCGTAGGTGTTCTGCGCTGCAGGAGCCTGGCCGTAATCCTGACCGTACGAGCTCTGGGCGGAAGAATTAGGCTGCTGAGCAGCGTAGGGGTTCTGCGCGTTCCCCTGGTTGTTTCCGTAGTTATTCTCAGACATCCGTCGTTCTTTCCTTCACAGTTGCAGCGAACAATTTATACTCGCCCAACGCACCATTGCGCGCTGAGTCCGGTTCCATTATATAAATAAGCCGTCATCTGGGTCATCTGTGAAGTCCAAGATTTCAGATTCAGCCCCCAGAATCCACCAATCGGGCAGATTCAGCGCCGAAAAAGAGCAAGGGACCGAATAGTTCAACACTATTCGGTCCCATAACGCTTCAAAGACTCAGCGCGACTTAGCGGCGCAGAGTACGGTACTCATCAGGGTCCAAAGTCTGAGTATGACCATTCACAGTGCACACGTAGTTGCCGTTCGAGTCCTGCACAGCATGCTCAGCGCACTCGCTGAGCATACCAATGCCAATCAGGCCCAGAATCAGCATGATAACAGCACCAATCATGCCCAGCGCACCGGTGACAATACCACCAATCGCCATGCCCTTACCGGAGGCGGTACCGTTCTTCACCTTCACCAGGGCAACAATACCCAGGATCACGCCAACCAGGCCCAGCGCGCCGCCGAAAATCAGCCAGCCAGTCAGCAGACCAATAATACCCAGAATCAGCGAAGCAATCGCCAGAGCCGAGCTCGGGGTCGGCTGGTAGCCGGGGTAGCCGCCCTGCATGTTGTATGCCGGTGCCTGCTGCGGGGCGGGGACGAACTCGCCCGGGTTCTGCTGGTAGTTCGGGTTCTCAGACATGTGTCTCCTCATAAAGTATGGTGCTCGCGGTACGACACGAATTTCCACCCATTATACGCGAGGAAACGCACCCGGGCCCCAGCCACAGACCCCAGCTAGATAGGCCCCGTCTAGATAGGTCCCGGATAGCTAGGGACCGGCTAGACAGGACCCCACCGCTGCCTCAGCTCTAGCCGAGGTTGCGGTAACGCATCGCGCGGCGCGCCTCCAGGTCATCCTGACGCTCACGCAAAGCCTGACGCTTATCGTACTCACGCTTACCGGTCGCCAAAGCAATCTCAACCTTCGCACGACCATTCGAGAAGTACAGCTTCAACGGAACCACCGTGTAACCGGTCTCCTTCAGCTTCTGCGCCAACTTATTAATCTCAGAACGATGCAGCAGCAACTTACGGCGACGACGAGCCGCATGGTTCGTCCACGTACCGTAACCGTACTCCGCAATATGAATACCCTCGAGCCACAACTCGTTATCGGTCACCTGACAGAAACCATCCACAATGGACGCCCCACCATCACGCAGAGACTTCACCTCAGTACCCAGCAGAACAATACCCGCCTCATAGGTATCCACAATGTTGTAGTTGTGGCGAGCCTTCTTATTCTGGGCAATAATCGCGTTATTCGGGTCCTTCTTCGCGTCTTTCTTCTTTTTCTGAGCCATCACTCAATCCTTATACGTCTTAGCTCTCTTCAGCCGCGCGCCCCGAAGCGCGCCAGCGAATACCAGCATCAATAAAGGCGTTCAAACCGCCATCCAAAACATTAGAGGCATTACCCTCCTCATAGCCGGTACGCAGATCCTTCACCATCTGGTACGGATGCAGAACATAGGAGCGCATCTGATCACCCCAGCTTGCCTTAATGTCACCGGCAAGCTCCTTCTTCTTCGCGTCCTCCTGCTCCTTACGCAACAGCAACAGGCGAGACTGCAGCACACGCAAAGCCGCCGCACGGTTCTGCAACTGCGACTTCTCATTCTGCATCGACACCACAATACCGGTCGGCAAGTGAGTCATACGCACCGCAGAATCCGTCGTATTCACCGACTGACCACCCGGGCCCGATGAGCGGAACACATCCACCTTAATCTCAGACTCGGGAATCTCAATAGCGTCCGTCTGCTCAATCAGAGGAATCACCTCAACCGCCGCAAACGACGTCTGGCGGCGACCCTGATTATCGAACGGCGAAATACGCACCAGGCGGTGAGTACCCGCTTCCACCGACAGGCGACCAAAAGCGTACGGCGCGTTCACCTCAAAGGTCACCGACTTCAGGCCCGCCTCCTCAGCGTAGGAGGTGTCCAGAACCTTCGTCGGGTAGCCGTTCTTCTCCGCCCAACGCAGATACATGCGCAGCAGCATCTCCGCGAAATCAGCAGCGTCCACGCCACCGGCGCCCGAACGGATCGTCACCACAGCCTCACGCTGATCGTACTCACCCGACAGCAGCACCAGCACCTCAAGCTCCTCCAGCTTGGCGCGAATCTCACCGCACTCACGCTCAGCATCAGCGAGTAGCTCGGCGGCAGTCTCCTCATCCTCCGCTTCGGCAAGCTCCACCATCACCTCAACATCATCAATGCGAGAAGACAGCGAACGCAGACGATTCAGCTCCGACTGCTTATACGACAGTGCGCTCGTCACCTTCTGCGCGTTCTCCACGTCATCCCACAAATCGGGGGCGGCAGCCTGCGCAGACAGGTCCTCAATGGCGCGCTCAATCCCCTCAATATCGCTCACAGCAGCAATAGAGTCGAAGATCGCGCGAAGCTCTTTAATCTCAGCAGAAAAGTCGAAGGATGCCATAGCTTTTAACACTATCGCGAAACGGCCAGAAAGTCCCGCCGTTACAGCCCGCAACAGCCCACAGCGCAGAAGGATGAGGCGGGCAGGGGGCGCGAAAAGGTACAGCGGGAACAAAACCGGGGACAAAACAGGGATAAAAACGAGGGCGCATCCGCTAGCCGTTACACTACCTTGCGGATGCACCCTCGCAGTCTATGGGGCTGGGCTCACAACGCCTTTAATCGCTGGACGGGCCCTGGCTCATCTTCAAACGCGACGAACCATGAGCGGTCACCTCAATACCATCAGGCACCAGAATCGACAGCAGCGGCGGACGAATACGAGCCGACAGGTACACGTGCACGCTGTGATTAGAATCCACGGACACGTTATCCAGACGCAACGCATGAAAATCCTGCCCCTGCTGAACCTCAGCCAGGTACGCGCTCGCGTACTCCCACGCCGCCGAACCACTCGCCTCCTCCGGAGTGCGCATCGTGCGGGTAATCGAGTTCGCCTGAGCGTCCGCCATATCCTGCAGATGCTGAGTCTGCAGATACGCGCCGGTAATCGCCACAGTCACCGAACCGATGAGCAGAAGCAACGCCAGCATACCCACAATCAGCGGGGCAATACTGCCCTCTTCCGGGGCTGAGGCGGGAGGATCAGAGGCGAGCGCCCGGCTCTGCACACGGGCTCGAGTGAGCAGGTGGGCACGCGCCTGACGGCGTGCGTTAGCGTAGCGCTCTCGCACAGAGGAAAGCAGGCGAGCCGGCGAACCGTTAGGAATCAGCATGACCAGACCCCCAACTCGTCGCATGAGAACTCACCGGAATCACGCCGCCACCCATAAACGAAGGCAGCAGCGGCAAACGCGCCTGAACCGTTACCGTGGCGTACGCCTTCGTACCTGAGACGCACTCCCCTGACTCACAGCTCAACGACACGCTCACATCGGAGGGCTCAACCCCGTAATCCGCGGCAGCATGCACCGCCAGGCGCTGAGCCAAATCAGGACCGACCGACGAATCCTGCGGCTGCTCCTGCACGTACAGCACCACCTGGGCGCTCGCCGCATGAGCCGCCATCACCGAAGACTGCAAGCTAAAAACCGTCAGAACGCCGTAGAGCACCGGGATGAGCAGAGTAATACCCAAACCCAGGAACTCCACAATGGCGCTACCCTCTTCGGGGCTTTGCTGGCTAGAAAGAGGCCGAGCTGCAAGAGGTCGAGCAGACCGACTCTTCAGGCGTTCCTTCACACGCTGCCGAAGCGAAAAGCCACTAATCACCGGAACGATGCTCCGCATAAATCGCATGCCCCTTCACCTCAATAGAATCCGGAAAACCCCACGGACCCAGCACCGGCAACGGAGACTTCACCGTCACCTCCAAAGTGCGCACACCCGTAGAATCACTACTCTGACGGTACGAAATATTCTCAGCATACGAAGACGGAAGAGCCCCCTCAATCAGCTGACGGGTACGCTCCATGCCCTCCTGCGGAGTGCGGTCACGCATCGTACCGTAACGTGCCCCAGCCGCCGCAGCATCCACCAACATGGTTCGTGCATACAGGGCGAAAGAAACCTGCAGAATCGCCATGGTCAGCAACACTAACAGGGCACCGACCATGACGAATTCCGTGCTGGCGTCACCGCGCTCGCTATCCTCCACAGAATGTTCCGCGGAGGAGAGCTCAGCGGCAGTCAGCTCAGAAGCGATGCGGGGCTTACGCATTACTGGTGAACCAGAGCAATCGCGTCGTTGAACATCTTGGTCAGAGCGGGCTGAGCAATCGCCAGGATAGCGGCAACCAGCACGGCGCTCATCATGGTGATCATGACCCAACCGGGCACGTCGCCGCGCTCGGGGTCATCCTGCTTGTTCTTCAGGCGCAGAGCCAGCACGGATGCGACAGCCAAGGCGATCAGCACGGTGAGGGTGGTGCGGAAACGACGGAACATGATTTTCTCCTTCTATCAAAGGGTGTAGTGTGTGGTTGGTGCGGCACGCCGGGCAATCAGCCCAGCCCACCGCGGCGCGGCCGGTACGGTGTGCACCCGCCGCAAAATCTAAAAGTTCAAACGCATAAGCGACAGGCCCGGGAAGACCGCAAAAATGACGGTCAGCGGCAGGATGAAAAACACCACCGGGGCGAGCATCGCAATCTCCTTCTTACCGGCTGTTTCCATCAGCTCACGCTTAGCGTTATCGCGCACATCCTGAGCCTGAGCACGCAACACATCAGCCAGAGGGGTACCGCGCTCAATCGCAACAGCAATACCCTCAACGAAGCGGCTCAACGCCGGAACGCGAGTACGCTCCGCGAACTCCTGCAGCGCGCTCAAGAGCGAAACGCCGGTGCGGGTCTGCGCCAAAATCTCAGAAAACTCACGAGCCAACTCGCCGCGAGAGGTCAAACAGATACGCTCCAAGGCCGCCAACGCCGACTCGCCCGCCGTCACCGACAGCGCCATCATCTCCGCCAGCGCCGGGAACTCAGCAACCAGCTGCTTCTCGCGCTTAGTCACCGCCTCGCCCAGCCACCAGTCACGCGCCAGAAAGCCGCTCAAACCGCTCACCAGCACCAGCACAAGAGCCACCAGAATCGAGAAACGCTCCTGCACCACACCGATAACGGTCAGGGCACTCATGATGGTCACGCCGGCAAGAGCCCACAGCAGCTGCTCAGCACGAAACGCGCTCACACTCTGCGAAGAGCCAGCACGACGCAGACGCTCCTGCACCGAACTGTCACTCAGTGACGAGCCGCTCAACGACGAAGACAGCGAACGCAGAAGCGGTGCGCAGAACGCCGAAATCGCCTCCAGCAGGCTCGGCTCGCGGCGCTCCTGCTCCTTCAAAAGCGACTCACGCAGAGTCTCACCGCGCAGCTGCGACGCCACACGATCAGAGAACGAAATACTGCGAGTATTCAGCACCGATGAGAGAATCAGACCCACGCCGGTCGCCAACAGCAGACCAAAAATCAGAGGCAGGTTCATCCGAAAACCCTCCGTTCACGCGGCAACTCACCAATACGCAGCATCAGACGGTACGCCGCCAAAGAAATAGCGGCACCGGCAATCATCAGCATCGCACCGGCAAACGAGTTATAAACCATGCGCGCGGCAGGCTGAGTCGCCATCAGGCACAGCACAAACCAGGGCGCCACGCAGGAGAGGCGAGCCGCATTCACAGTCCACGACTGACGCGCCAGAAGCTCCGAACGGGTACGCGCATTCTCACGCAGAAAATCACTCAGCGTGCCCAGCAGCTTACCCAAATCCGAACCGCCCACCTCGCGGGCAATCTTCAAAGCCTCAATAATCGTGTCTGCCACCGGGTCAGAGAGGTACTCCTTCAAACGGTTCAGCGACGGCACGAACTCACCCGACGCACGGTAATCACGCGAAAAATGGGCGAAAGCATCACGCAGCTCTTCCGGGCCGCGGTAGGAGAGCTGAATCAACGCTTCCGGCAGGGACAAACCAGCTCGAATCGCCGAACGCAGGTGATCCACCGCATCCGGCCACAACTGCCAAATACGGGCATCCGCCGCGCGGGCACGATGATTCACAACCACGCGAGGGGCCACAAAACCACCAATCAGGCCCAGCAGACCCAGCGGCAAAAGCTGAGTAACCATCAGCAGCAGAATCGACGCGCCCACACCGCTGACGACACTCACCCACATGAACGTGCGAGGAGTCAGCGAATGCATACCCGCCTTACGCAGCGCCACAACCAGCGCCGGGTCGTTACTCGGCTTCGGCGGCTTGCCATTATCAGGAAAGCAGGAAAGGTAAATCAGGCAGACGCCCAACCCCAAAATTAGGCTCAGAAACAGAGGCATTACTGACCCGCCTTCGCAGCCGCCAGCACCTGCTCGGGGCGGTGACCGGCACGAATCCAACGGTCCGGGTTCGGCAGCTCCAACGCCACGCACACCATCCGACCGTCACGACGCACAAACAGCGGGGACATTTCAATCACGCCGTCCTCAACGCGGCCGCCCAGCATGCTGATCTCTTCGACCTGACGCTGACCGCGCGAATCGCGACCGCAATGCACCACAATGTCAAAGCAGGACGCCACGGTCGGCACCACGAACGCCGAGGAAATATTCTCGCCCGCCAGCAGCGGCAGGGTACAAATCTTGGTCACCGCGTCACGCGCCGAGTTCGCGTGAATCGTGCACATACCCGGCAGACCCGCGTTGAGCGCAATGAGCATATCCAGGGACTCCGCCTCACGCACCTCACCAATGAGGATGCGATCCGGGCGCATACGCAGGGCTTCCTTGACCAGGCGGCGCAGCTCAATCGCGCCGGTGCCCTCAAGGTTCGGCTGGCGGCACTGCAGACCCACCACATCGCGGAGCGGAACCGCGAGCTCAAAGATTTCTTCGCACGTAATCACGCGCTCACGCGGTGGAATAGATGCCGACAGGCAGTTTAGCATCGTGGTCTTACCCGCCTGAGTCGCGCCCGACACGAGGATATTCATGCCGCTCTCCACCGCCGCGTGCAGCAGGGACGCCGCGCCGGCACTCAGCGAGTTCATGCGCACCAGGTCGGGCAGGCGGCGGGCACGCACCACGAACTTACGGATGTTGATGCTCGTGTGCCTGCGGGTAATATCCGGAATCACCGCGTGCAAGCGGGAGCCATCCGGTAGGGATGCGTCAACAAACGGGGAGGAGAGATCCACGCGGCGACCCGAAGGCTTGAGCATGCGCTCCAGCAGACTATTGATCGCCTCGGCGCTCAGGTGCAGACCGGTCAATTCACTTTCGCCGTTGCGGGCGATAAAGATTTCGTCGGGCGAGTTGATCCAGATTTCTTCAACGCTCTCATCATCGAGGAACGGCTGGATCACGCCGAAGCCGCAGATTTCATCGTGCAGGCGCTGAATCACGGATTCGCGGTCGCCCAAATCGGGCAGGGAGATGCGGGTGCGCCGCTGTTCGTAATCGTTCAGGTGCTCGTCAATGAGCCCGCGAACGGCGCGCTGGTCCTCGTGCGGGTCCAGGCTGCGGTGACGCATTGCCTTACGGATATTTTCCTCGAGCAGAGTTAGATGCTCCGCCCGGGTATCCAGTACGGTGTTCTCCATTGAAATAATCCGATGCTGTGTGCGGTGTGGTTGTGTGGAATACGGTGAAGCATTGATACATCAATGCCACCATCACCCTACCCTCTGCGCATCAAATTTATCAAAATGTAATAAAACACCTCTTAATATTTACGAGTATAGTATTTGAGTATTTTTGATACATGGAATTGCATGCATCCTTACCTAACGTGCACCAAAATTCAAAGTGCCTAGTCAGCTGTGACTTACAAAACAGCTGCGCATGTGCCTCTCGAACCGCTTACCGCCGACCACCGCAATCTTGCACTCGGTGCACACGTAACATTTCGTCTTAATTCCCCAGCAGCCGCCCCTACTGACCCTGTTGCCGCCCTTACTGAACCTGTTGAAACACCAGATCCCTATCCAACACCCCAACTTCTCGGGCACAGCGTTCGGGTATAGCGTTCAGGCACAGCAAAGGGGCGTGCACTCCCCCATCGGGAATACACGCCCCATCACCAGCAATCACCTAGCGGTTAGTTGCCGCCACGAATCACCTTCACGGCTTCCTTAATCGGACCGTCAAAACGCAGGTTACCGTGCTCCAGCACCACGCCGCGGTCACAAATCTTAGAAACCAGATCCAGGTCATGGCTCACCACGACAAGAGTCTTACCGGCAGAGCACAGCTCCTGAATCCTCGCAATACACTTCTTCTGGAACGGCTCATCGCCCACCGCAAGAATCTCATCCACCAGGAAGATATCCGGGTTCGTATGAACCGCAACCGAGAACGCCAGACGCAGGTACATACCCGAAGAGTAGAACTTCACCTCGGTATCGATAAAGTCGTGAATCTCAGCGAAATCCACAATCGAATCGAAGGAAGCCTCAATCTCCTCCTTGGACATACCCAAAATCGCGCCGTTGAGGTACACGTTATCGCGACCAGTCAGATCCGGGTGGAAACCAGCGCCCACCTCAATCAGACCCGCAATATTGCCGCGAGTGAGAACCTCACCCCCATCGGCGCGCATCACGCCAGAAATCATCTTCAGCAGCGTGGACTTACCCGAGCCGTTCAGACCCAGAAGAGCCACACGCTCACCCTGACGAATATCCAGGCTCACGCCGTTGAGCGCATTGAACTTCTCCGAAAGATCACCCTTGCGGCCCTTAATCAGCCACACAAAAGCTTCCTTCATCGAACGGGTGTGGCGCAGAACAAAGCGCTTCACCAAATTCTCCACGTGAATCACCACGGGAGCGTCCGGGCTCACCGGCGGGAACTCAAGCTTCTTAATATCCATAGAATCAGAGCTCCTGGGCGAAGTTGCCCTCAAACTTACGGAAGAGCAAATCACCAATCAAAACGGTCAGCAGAGAAATACCAATGGCAATCGGAGTCCAGAAGCTGAAGAGATGCGGAACCACCTGCGAAGCAGGAAGCGCCAAATCCTCAGGACGGAGCGTCGGATGCCAGAAGCCATAGTGGAACAGCTCCACCGCAACGGTCAGCGGGTTAATCATGAACACGTTGAACACCCACGGGTAGAGGGTGTCACGCACCATGGTCCAGGAGTACAGCACCGGCGAGAACCAGGTAGCCACCATCAGCAGCATGTCCACGATGTTCTCCGAATCTCGGAAGAACACGTTAGCCACACCGAAAATCAGACCCAGACCATAGGACAACAGCATCACGATGAGCATGCCCGCCAGAATCGACCCAAAGGCCAGGAAGGTCGGGGACCAACCCACCAAGAAGCAGGCCAGCAGCATCACAGCGATCTGAGGCACAAAATGCACCAGAGCCACCCACACCGTCGACAGCGAGAACAGCTCACGCGGCAGGTAAATCTTACGAATCAGCGCGCTGTTAACCACCATGGCGCGAGCACCATTACCAAAACCCTCCGAGAAGAAGTTAATGGCAATCATGCCCGAGAACAGGTACACCGCATAGTTGTGCATACCGCGTTCCAAACCAAGGAACATACCCATGGCAATGTAGAACACCAGGAACTGCACACCCGGCTTAATGTACGACCACAAAATGCCCAGCACCGAGCCGCGGTAGCGGACCTGGATTTCCTTATCGACCAGCAGTCGAAGCAGGTAGCGGTTCTTCACCGCATCCAGGATGCCGCGCCCACGGCCGGGCGCCTTCAGGGGAACAGACTTCAGATCGTTCATCGGGTCAGCTCAGAATCCGTATGCTCAGCGAAGGTCTTAGCCCACGCATCGTAGGAGGCAACCTCAGCAGCCTTCGCACGGTACTGCTCACGCAACTTCTCCCAGCCGGTCACCAGCTGAACGTGCAGCTTAGCGGCCTGAGCCAGCTTCGACTTGAGCTGCTCGGGGTCGCGGCGGTACCAGAACAGGCCGGTACCCTCAGCGTTAGTCGCCAGAGCCGAATCGAACTTCGACAGGGTCCACCAGTTCGTCTCACCGTAGTTCAGCTGAATCTGCGGGTGAGCCTTCGCCTCTTCGCTCACCGGCTTGAACAGCTGACGAGCAACAGTCTTCGCGGTCCAGGAAGCGAGCTTCTTATAGCCCGGGGATGCGAAGGAACGGCGGCCACGGAACGGAGGCTTCTTCGTCTGAATAGCCGGGAAGTCATCCACGTTCGGCTTCACCTGAGACTCCGGGTACTCCTTAGCCATCGCACGAATCACCGGCAGACGCTGCGAGAGCGAGGGGTGCAGGTGATCGGGGCCGGAGAGCAGGTCCTCCAGCGCCATCAGGCGGCCAGCCTCGGTGTAGTACTGCATGGACAGGGTGTGCTTGACGTCCAAGAACAGGGACTCCAGCAGCACGCGGCCACCCTTATCGAAGGGCGAGTGCAGCAGCGCCGTAATGAGGCGGTTGCGCTCGTGGTAGTACGCCTGCCAGCCGACGGAGTCATCCTTATCGGTCCAGGACACATGCCACACGCCCGCACCGGGGAAGGATACGGTAGCGAAGCCCGCAGCCTTAGCGCGCAGACCGTACTCAGCGTCATCCCACTTCAGGAACAGGGGCAGAGACAGACCGATTTCCTTGATGACGGCGGTCGGGATGAGACACATCCACCAGCCGTTATAGTCCACATCCACGCGGCGGTGCAGCCACGGGGTGTTACGCAGGTTGTGGTGGCCCAGGTTGTGGCCCATCGCCATGTCATCGTGCGGCTTAGCGTAGAAGTTACGCCACGGATCAACAACCTCACCGAACGCGTGCAGGACCGAACGGTCAAACATGTCGAACATGTGCGCACCCACGATGGTGGGTTCCTTGCAGTAGTTCGCGAAGGTCACCATACGCAGAATCGACTCGGGCTCAACGATGACGTCGTCATCGAGCAGCAGCACATAATCGGAGCCGTTGTTGACAGCCTCGAACATGCCGCGCGAGAAGCCGCCGGAACCACCCAGGTTGCCCTGGTTGATAATGCGGAACTTACCGGAGAGGGGCTTGACGACCTCTTCGAAGTCCTCGTGATCCTGCACCTTCTGGGTGCCCTGATCCACAATCAGGAACTCGTGCACAGCATCGAAAATCTCGGGGCTCTCACCCAGAGCACGAATATTGTTGATGCAGTACTCCACCTTGTTCATGGTGGTAATCTGCACGGTCGCCTGACCAGCCTTCACGTCTGCGCGGGGCTCAATATCGCCCAGCCAGTTCGCTTCAATCAGCTCAAGGTCGCCGGTGCCAGCCAGGTCGAACCAGTACCAGCCACCGTCACCGAACGGTGCCAGGGGCAGGGTGAAGGTGTTGGTCTCCTCGCCGGAGAGCAGCTTCGCATCCACACGCTGAATCACGCCACGGCCATTGGACTTGTACACAATGACCATGCCCTCACCGCGAGTCTGAACGCTCAGAACGACCTTCTTCAGGTCAGTCCAGCGGCGCCAGTACGAAGCGGGGAACGCGTTGAAGTACGTACCAAAAGACAGGCTCTGACCCGCATTCACGGTGATGGAGCGGCGGCTGTTCAGGCTGTTCGCGGCATCACGGTTCGCGCTGGCACTCGACACAGACTGGCCGGAGGTATTCATCGCCTCCGCAATGGAGGTGGACGCGTCACCATCAATACGGGTGGGCAGCTGAACGCCGGTTGCAACACTCGCGTCCACATACAGGGGGACAACGTCGGTCTCAACTGCGCTCGGGAAAATAACCCGCTGCAGGTTCTTCAAAGTCTTATCAGCCATGGTTATGCGTCAACACCACCGGACTCGAGCTTCGCACCGTTAGCGAAGTGCGGGCGGATCTTGTTGTCGAACATGGACAGTGCGGCGCCGATAGCCATGTGCATATCCAGGTACTTGTAGGTACCCAGGCGGCCACCGAACAGCACGTTGTTCTCGCCCTTAGCCAGGTCGCGGTACGCCAGCAACTTCTCGCGGTCCACGGAGGTGTTGACCGGGTAGTACGGCTCGTCGCCCTTGTTAGCGAAACGAGAGTACTCGCGCATAATGACGGTTGCGTCCTTGGTGTAGTCACGCTCGGGGTGGAAATGACGGAACTCGTGGATGCGGGTGAACGGAACATCAGCATCGGGGTAGTTCATCACGGAGCAACCCTGGAAGTCCTCAATCGGCAGGACTTCTTCTTCCAGGTCGATGGTACGCCAGGACAGGTCACCCTCAGCGTAGTCGAAGTAGCGGTCAACCGGGCCGGTGTAGACCACGGGAATCTGGCCCAGGACGTTCTCGCGAGAGTACTGGTGACCGGGCTCGAAGAAGTCAGTGTTCAGGTGCACCTCAATGTTCGGGTGCGCCGCCATACGCTCCAGCCATGCAGCGTAGCCGTCAACGGGCAGACCCTCGTACTTGTCGTTGAAGTAGCGGTTGTCGTAGTTGTAGCGAACCGGCAGGCGGGAAATGATGGATGCGGGCAGCTCTTCCGGCGGGGTCTGCCACTGCTTAGCGGTGTAGTGCTTGATGAACGCCTCGTACAGGGGGCGACCAATCAGGGAGATACCCTTATCGTTCAGGTTCTGCGGGTCGGTGCCAGCCAGCTCACCAGCCTGCTCAGCGATGAGCGCCTTTGCCTCTGCGGGAGAGTAAGCGGCATTGAAGAACTGGTTGATGGTACCCAGGTTAATGGGCATGGGGTACACGATGCCGTTGTGGCGGGTGTACACGCGGTGTACGTAGTTGGTGAACTCGGTGAAACGGTTCACGTACTCCCAGACACGCTCATTGGAGGTGTGGAACAGGTGCGCACCGTAGCGGTGCACCTCAATACCGGTCTGCTTCTCCTTCTCGCTGTATGCGTTACCACCGATGTGGGAACGGCGGTCCAGCAGGGCAACCTTCAGGCCCAGCTCAGTGGCAGCCTGTTCTGCGATGGTCAGACCAAAGAGGCCCGAACCGACTACTACGAGGTCAGCGGTCAATGTTTTCTCCTGTATTATCACGGCGCACCGCCGCTTCTGCGAGGGCGGTATTCACCTACCAGATTGGACACATCCGAGGGTTCTCAGTCGCGCCGCAATCCGCACGGTTGGGTACAAAAAGCCCCTCCCGTGATGGATATAGTCATAATCTAAGATACCTGTTTATCAAGCACTACGCATACTTATGACGTGCTTTTAGGGGCTTTTGGACTATTGTTCGCACACTCTTTCTCTGGGTGAATATTCTTCACGAACCCCGAGGTCAAGCGGGTTCAAGAAAGCTCTTTCTTCTGCGTATTTTTACGGTCCGCTTTTGGGGAAGGAATTTTATTTACGGGTAAATATTCACCCCGCTCTACTTACTGCGGTGATTAGCCGCCGCGTAGAGCCGCAGATACAGGGGCGGTCGGGGCGGGTGGCTCAAGGCCCTCGCGCACCACCAGGAAGCACCCCTGTCAGCACTTTTTATGGGGATGCGCGCTGGTACAGGCAAGCGGTGGTTGAGGCGGTTTATCCACAGCTTTTCGAAAAATGGCGCGAAAAATTCAAAAAATACGAACATTTGAGTTTATATAAAGGTGATTTATTGAGCTTTAGTGCTTTTTAATGTTTTCTGGTGGTATGGCTCTCTTCTTTCTCGACCACCACAACACCACCGACGCGCTCCCCTACCCCCGCGTACTCCGACTCGACGGCGAGGCGGCACCCAACGGAATACAGCTGCACCCCGGTAGCGCAGACAGCGCAAACCAGCAGGCTCTAGAGCAGGCGCTCAACCACGCCCTGCAACACTCTGCACCCGGCACGCACGCTACAGCACGGGAGGCGACGTTCCAGCTACGCCCCGCGCACGGTCAGAATCCCCTCAACGCCTCGGCAGCGCTAAATATCCATATTCCAAACGATTCTCAGACTCTGAATTCTCAGACTATGACCGCGCCCGCCGTCAGCCTCCTGCACATTCTGCGCGGCCCCGACGCGGGCGCAACCTTCCCCATCAGCCGCGGCCGAACCAGCCTCGGCAGGGCGGCTCTAGCTGCCCGTGGAGGGGAACAGCCGCACCATATTCACCTGCAAGACCCCTTCCTCAAGCCGGTGCACGGCAGCTTCTACGCCGACAGCTCCGGCATCCGCTGGATTGAGAAGCACCCCGCCGCAAGCGAAGGTATCGAGAAGACACAGGGCGGCAAGAGGGCGCAGGGCACTGAGCCGCGCATCCTGCGCTGGAACGAGCCTTTCCGCCTGGGCTCTTCACTTTGCATACTCACATCCCCCAGCGCCGACGGCGAACGCACCGCAGAGAAGGCGAACGCCGCCGCCACTTCCCACGAATCTTCCTCTGGCGAGCCCGCGCAGACGCTCGTTCCCCTGGGCGATGCCGGCAATCCTTTTGAGCCGGTGGTGGTGAACCCTCCGGCGCCGCGTAAGATCAAGCAGATTCTGTTGAGCGTGTGCCTGCCCATTGTGGTGGGTCTGATTATTGCGCTGGTGACCGGCATGTGGTTCCTTCTGCTGATGTCTGCGGCGTCTTCGCTGCTGATGCTTCTGCATTTCTTTGGCGGTCGGGCGGAGAACCGTGCCGCATCGCAGCAGACTCATCAGGCGGCACTGCAGGAGAAGGAACGTGCTCTCGCACTGCCGACCGCGGGCGACCTGGCGATTTCGGGCCCCTCTGCCCTGCATGATGCCGTCTACCCGGCTATTGTGCTCGGGTGCGGTCCTCGCCAGCCCTACCTGCGCGGCCACAACCTCCCGCTGGGCACGCTGGAGAAGCAGGATGCACCCCACTATCTACCACTCCCCACCCCGGCTCTCGGTCACTACCTGAAGCTGGAGGAGGCACATCTGCGCGCCTACCTGGTGCAGCTGGTGGCTGGCTATCCGGGTTCGGTGCACATTCTGCTGGCTGGCGCTGATAGCGCTGATCAGCAACGAATCAATCGTCTGGTGCAGACTCTGGCTGTGATGCCGGGCGTGAGCGTGTATTGTCTGCCGGGCGTGCAGCAGGAGAAGTATCTGCAGGCGCTGCAGAGCAGCTTGCAGTCGGAGCTTTCCGCATCTGTTCCGCCGCTGATTCTCATGCCCCTGCAGGCGAGCGCTATCTACGCTCCGCTGCTGACCGCACTGACCTCTGGGGCGGTCGCGGAGTCTTCGCAGTCCCGTGCGTTCGCCTCCCCGCGTGAGCAGAAGATGAACGCCCCGGCGCTCTGTGTGTTGGGCAGTGCTGAGGGTGATAGTTCCGTCCATGCGCCCGGCGCGCTTTTTGGTGCCGCCTGGGTTGAGTGCGTGAGTGAGGGTAGCCACCGTCAGAGTATCCGATACCGTGCGCAGGGTTATGCGGCGCCTGCGGTGCAACCCACCGAGGGTGTCTACCAGGTGCACCCTCTGGCGTGTGAGGGTCTGTGCCAGCACGCCGATGGGCTCAGCGTTGAGGCGTTCTGTGCCGCTCTTGAGAACCTGTACCGTGCCGGATGCGAGCAGGAGCAGGGCGCGCTCAGTGAGGCGCAGGTGCACCAGTCGGCGCATCTCTTCTCGTCCCTCCAGTTCTCGTCCCTCCAGGCGCAGAGCGCGCGGCAGAAGAACCGCACCGATGACATGGCAGTGGAGTCCGTTCTGCAACGCTGGTCCGCCCAGCGTTACGCCTCAGATATTCGCTGCTACCTGGGTGTTTCTTCGAGCGGCTCGCTGAATATTGGTCTGTCTGAGCACGGCCCGCACTGGCTGCTCGGCGGCACGACCGGTGCCGGCAAGTCACAGTTGTTGCGTTCTCTGGTGCTCAGCGCTGCGCTGCGTTACCCGCCCGAGCGCCTCGGCCTGATTCTGGTGGATTTCAAGGGCTCGGCAGGTTTGGGTCCTCTTGCTCAGCTGCCGCATGCACTCAGTGTGTTGAGCAATTTTGATGTGTCTGCGGTGGAGCGTGCGCTCGAATTTTTGCGCGCCGATATTCACCGCCGCGAGGTGGATCTGCAGGCGCTCGGCGTGAACTCCTACCGCGACTACCTGGCGTCCTGCCAGGCGGCGGGTACCACTCCGCGCTACCCCGAGTTGCTGATCGTGGTGGATGAGTTCCGCATGCTCATCGATTCCATGCCGGACGCTATGGCTGAGCTGATGCGCATCGCCACGATTGGCCGCTCGCTGGGCCTGCACCTGGTGTTGGCGACTCAGCGTCCGCAGGGTGCTATTTCGCAGGATATTCGCGCCAATATTGCCACGAGCATTTGCCTGCGCGTGGCGAGCGCGCAGGATTCCTATAACCTGCTGGAGCATGAGTCTGCGGCGTATATTTCGGCGGCGCATCCGGGTGCCGGGTATGTGCGCCTGCCGGATGGTCGTTCCCTGCCGTTCCGTGCCCCGCTGGTGGATGCGGTCCCCTCGAGCACCGATGCCCGTCCGGTGCAGGTGCTGGGTCTTGAGGAGGGCGGCTGGCGTGAGCTGACTGCCGCTTCTGCGGTTCAGACGTTGGGCGGTAACGAGGATGAGTTGTTGATTCGTTCGGCGCAGCAGATTCGTGCGCTCTATGAACGCGAGTACGCGCCGAGGAGTCACACACTGAGGGGTGAGCAGAAGAATGCGGCGGTTCAGGATGAGTACTGCCCGATTCCGTCGGAGCTTCCCGAGAACACCCCGCTGCCCGTGGTGCAGGCGCCGGTGAGCGAACCGGTAGCGTACGGCATTGACCCGGCGGCTACCCCGCAGGAACCCGCAGACTCTGGCGCCACATCCGAGGGGTACCTGCTGGGCGAGCTGGAGATTGCCCGCTACGGTGTGCGCCGCCCGATCAGCTGGTCGGGGCAGCAGGCGCTGGCACTGCTGGCGCAGAGCGCCGAACGAGCCCCGATGCTCTACGGGCTTTTAGCTCAGGCGTTCGCCGCCCGCACGCCGGTTGTTCTGCTGACCTCTGACGGCGCGCTCTACCGCGACCTGGAACCCTATGCCGGCGCCTTTGAGGCGCTCGTGGGCGCGCAGGAACTTTCGCATCTGCGGTTCTGCCTGGAGCAGCTGCGCACCCCGAACCTGTGGGGTGCCGAGGCTTCCACCCGCCCGCTCATTGTCGTGGACGGCCTGGACAGTTGGCTGGAGGCGCTGGTTCGCCAACCCGATACGGAGAACCTGCTCTACGACCTGCTCTCGCAGGGGTGCCGTCGCGGCTATTCGGTGGCGCTCACCTCCGCGTTGAATCCGCGCGGTCGTTTCGCTGCCGCGGCGCATTCCACGCTGCTGAGTCGCCGCTTCCTGGACGCCGACCTGATGCGTTCAACGAGCAAGGACTACCCGACCCCGGCGCAGAGCCACTACTGCGTGGAGGGCGCCATCAATGAGGAGTTGATTGGGGATCAGCCGCTGAGCGCTTCGATTCTTTCACCCTGCGTTGCGGGTTTCCAGGAGCTGGTTCAGGTTCTGCGGGATAACGCCGCGAGCGCTTCTACCGGGTCGAGCACTCGCCCGGGCACTCTTCTGCGGCAGTTCCCCGAATACTATCGCATGCCCTCGACCGAGTACGTGACCGCCGCCCACGCCGCCTGCAATCCGCAGGGCACTAAGCTGCTGGTCGCGTTTGACCGCCGACAGATGCCGGTGTGGCTGAGCGCCCCGGCTGGCGCGGTAGTTCCGGTGCAGGGTTCCCGGTCAGCGGGTAAAACTACCCTGCTGGAGAGCATTGCTCAGCTCAACCCGCAGCTGGATACCCTCGTCCTCGAGGGTTCTGGCGGCGCTACGGGTGAACCGCCGAGCGTGGAGCGTACCCGTGCGCTCCTGGACTCGGCGAAGGACCCCGCGCGCACGCTCGTGTTCGTCGATGACCTGCAGTATCTCTCCCCCGCCGTTCAGCAGCTTCTTCTGGAGCGTCGCAGCGAGTTCCGCGCCATGCTGGTCGCCTACACGCCCTGGCCGAGGCGCGCCTCCTCACCCCTGTTGGCTGCGCTCATGGGTTGCTCGCGTGCGCTTCTGCTCGCGCCCGCGTCCCTAGCGGATGCCGACATGTGCACGGTGACCGCGCTACCGCTGGATCGATTCACGCAGGGCGAGCAGCCCGCCGGTCGTCTCGTGGTGGTGGATGGCGCCTCCGTGTGCGCGGCGCAGGTTCCCCTGGCATTGGCCACGACGGCACAGGCTGTAGCAGCCGTGCAGAAGGTGCCGGCAGGGGTATAAAGTTGAGCCCTCTGGAGGTTTACGATTTGGGGGTTTAGCGGCGTCGGCGGCTGTACTTCTCCGCTTCTTCGCCCGATGCCTCGGTGACCGCCTCAATATAGCGGCGGCTGCTGGGCATGAGCACGAAGATGAAGGCAACCGCCGCGCCAATAACACCCGCAATCGTGATGGACTGGCCAATGTTCAGGCCGTAAGCGCTCACGTTCAAGACGAGGGTGCTTGCGGTGACCCACAAGGCGCAGAGGGTAATCAGGATCATGGGCAGGCGCGAACCGAAGCGGCCGCGGTAAAAACGCAGGCCGAAGTAGGTCATGCCCGCGGCGATAAGCACCTGGAGTACGCCACCCACAATCGCCTGGGCGGTAGACATACCGCTGACGATAAAGGGGTAGAGGATACCGCGAATCAGAATGTATGCCGCGAAGGTTTCGGTCAGAACAAATGCGTAGATGACGTTGAACGGGCGTGACGGCACGGTGGGCTCCTCATGGGTAGTGTTGGCGGCAGACCGGGATGTACTCGGTCCGATGCGCTGGTATGTTTTCGATGTGCTGGTATATTTCCGATGCGCTAGTGCGTTAGCGGGTGGGCACTCCCCCGTTTCGGGTTCACCGCCTCGTCATCGGTGCGGCGTTTCGGGGGGGTAGGTACCGCTTTATATTATGCCTGAGGCGCCACTCACCCGGCCGCCCGCGTCTCGCCTATGAGACAGGGTTCAAAAGATGAGTGTCAGTATGCGAATCCCCGCCCCCTCAATTAGACAAAGGTTTACCTAAGTGATAGATGCCTCAGTGTAATACTGAAGTTTTTAGAGAAAAGTACTTGTCACATCCGCTCCAACATGCGAAAGTTGATAAGTCAATTTTCACCCTAACGTTGGGTGAGCATCCCATCAGCGGATGTATTTGACACGCGCACAGGAAAATAGATGTGTCTTGCCACCGCGTGAGACCGTAGATCATGAAGGAGGTCCACCGTGGATTGGCGTAGTCGTGCAGCTTGTTTGGACAAGGATCCGGAGCTGTTCTTCCCCGTAGGAAACACCGGACCTGCCCTGTTGCAAATTGAAGAGGCCAAGACCGTCTGCCGCTCTTGCGAGGTTGTAGACGTCTGCCTGAAGTGGGCCATCGAGACCGGCCAGGACTCCGGCGTATGGGGTGGCACCAGTGAAGACGAGCGTCGTGCGATGAAGCGTCGCGCAGCTCGTGCCCGCCGTGCATCCTAACTTCCGGAGTATTCAATAGGGCATCAAAAGCGTGGTGCAGTGATTCAATGTCACTGCACCACGCTTTTGCCATATACAGAACCTATCTAGACAGCAAACTGCCGCCACCCCGTGCTCGGGGCGGCGGCAGTTCTACACGCCACACGAGAAAGGGCTTAGACGAGCACCGCGGTGATGACCACGCGGGTACCGGTCGGCTCGTTAGCTTCCCAGCGAATCGAGCCGTTCAGCTCGCTCGCCACCAGGGTACGCACAATCTGCATGCCCAGGCCTTCCTTGCCGGTCACCGGGCGGTAGGCGTCCGGGCCGGACTCTTCAATCTTCTTATCGCCCATGCCCTTACCGTCATCGGTAATCACGACGGTGAGGATGTTCTCGCCCTCGTCGTTGGTGCCGCGAATACCCTCGAGGGTCACGGTGCCAGTCTCGCCGTCCAGGCCGTGCTCCACGGCGTTTGCGACAACCTCGTTAATGACCAGCGCCAGAGGGGTAGCGAACTGGCTCGGCAGTGCGCCGAAGGAGCCAATCAGCTTGGTGGACACGTGCTGGCCGGGAGAAGCGAGCTCAGCGGCAAGGTGGAACTGACGCTCAATCAGCTCATCAAAGTCGACGTTCTGAGTCAGACCCTGCGAGAGCGCCTCGTGCACGGTAGCAATCGTTGCCACGCGGCGCATCGCCTGCTCCAGGCCCTGACGCGCCTCCTCCGTGGTCATGCGGCGCGACTGTAGGCGCAGCAGAGCGGACACGGTCTGCAGGTTGTTCTTCACGCGGTGGTGAATTTCGCGGATGGTCGCGTCCTTCGTCATGAGCTCCAGCTCGCGGCGGCGCAACTCGGTCACGTCACGGCAGAGAATCACGGCGCCCTCACTCTCAAGGCGGGCGCGCCGCTGCACCAGCAACGGGATGGAGCGCATGGTCACGCGAGCGCGGGCAATGACCAGTTCGGTGCGCAGGTCACTACGACCGGCCAGGACCAGCTGCAGGGTTTCATCCGCCTGCTCACCGGAAGGCAGCATCGCTCGGGTGACATCGGCAAGGTTTCGCTTTTCGAGGTAGCCGGTCATGCCCATGCGGTTGTACATGGAGTTCGCGTTCGGGGAAGCGACGACCACACGACCGGAGGGGTCGAGCACAATAATGCCGTCAATCACGCGGGGGTTGCCCTGAGTGTTGTTCCCCTGGGCGAGGGGGTCGGGCCACAGGCCGGAGTGCACCATGGAGAGCATGGTGTCAGCGGCGAATTCGTAGACCTCGTCGCTGATGGAGGGGTAACCATTGGGGGTAGCAATCTTGTGGCTGGTCAGCAAGGCAATGGTGCGGTTGTTGCGCACGATGGGCACGAAGGTCACGTTCACGCGAGGGCGGGCGCCAACGCCTTCACCGCTTCCTTCGTCGGTGTAGGTGCTGATGTTCTGGTTGATCCAGACGCGGTAGGCTTCGTCACGGATGCCGTCTTCCATGTCGTGGTCGATGATGTCGTGGTGGAAGAGGGTACGGACGTTGGAGGGGCGCACGTGCGCGAAGGCACGGAAAGTACTGGTTTCGCTGGGGCCGGAGACGGCATCCGGAGAACTGCCGTCGGCAACGATGTAGTCGGTGGGGAACCATAGAACCAGATCGCTCTGAGCGATGTCAGAGATGACCTGCCATTCACCCATGATGAGGTGAATGCGTTCAGTGTCGCCGGGACCGAAGTCGCAGGCGCTCATAATTCCTTCTGCAAAAGACATATGTTTGTGTGCTTCCCATGAGTTCGGGTAGGTTCAACTATTTTACGGTTTGCTCGCCGCAATTCCCATTCAAACGGCAATACCTGGAATAGTTTACAGAGCATTTCTTGAAGCATGCTTTTATTCCCAAATATGACGCTGTGAGATGGGATAAACCCCTCAATTTTGAAGTGAAATATTCGCACTACTCCCCTACTCTCAGTATGCTTGAGACGCAGAAAACCCGACCTGCCGGAGGCCCTGAACGGGATACCCCAACAAGCCGGGTCTTTGAGCAGCGCTAGTTTTATCTGACGAGCTTATCTGACGGGCTTACGCACCGGGGCGTACCGCATACATGCCTTCAAGCATCGCCTCCAGGGACTGCACCACCGCGTGGCGGGGCGCCACCTCCAGCAGTGCTTCACCGTTGCGGCGCAAACGATCCATGACCTTACGCTCGTACGGAATCACGCCGGTGAGCGGAACCTGCAGGTAGCGTGCCCAGTTATCGCGCATCTTCGCCTCGGGGTTGAACCCGGCAGCTTCGCGGCGGCTGCGGTTGAGCCAGTACTGCACATCCGTTTCGGGGGCGAAAAGATCCGGGCGCGACTGCACCTCGCGGGCGAGGTTAATCAGGCGCGGCAGGCCGATGACGTCCGCCTCGCCGAGCGTAATCACGCGGTCCGCACAGGCGAGCGCGGTGAGGGTCGCGGCGTTACGGCGCGGTGCCGGGCCATCAAAGGTCAGCTCCTCGTCGACTTCGATGGGGGCGGCAACATCGCAGATGACCAGGTCGTAGCGGTGCTTGAGCCATTCGAGTACTTCGGAGAAGGCGCGGGCGCGCACCTCGGGCCAACGCGAGGAGGAAGTGATGCCGCTCAAGAAGTCGAAGGTGCCGTTTTTGAGGGGCACACGCTCCATGATGGCGCCGGCTTTCTTCTCGTCGAGCTGGGCGCGGTCGGCGTCCGAGCAGAGAATTGCCAGGCCGGAGCCGGTGTCCTCGAGCGCCATGAGCGCGTCCAGGCTGGGCGCGTAGGTGTCTGCGTCGATAAGGCAGACCTGCTGACCCTGCTGCGCCGCGAGGGCGGCGAGGTTGAAGGCGATAGTGCTTCGACCGGGCGCGCCGTGGGTGCCCCAGACGGTCACGATCTTGCCGAGGCGGTGGCCGGGCTGGTAGCGGGAGGGCGCCTCAGGGTCCTGGTTGATGTCCGGGTGCTGAGGTAGGGTGCCGTCGTTGTTCTCGTTCTGCACGTGCAGGGCGTAGTCGCTGCCGGGTGCGAAAGAGTCGACGATGGCGGCGGCTTGGCTGAGCACGGATTCCTCGTTGCTGGGCACAACGGAGGAGGCTTCCGCCGGGTCGTGCGCGCCGGAGGCACCGGGGGCGTTTCCAGCGGACGCAGCGGGGTCGATTCCGTAGCTTCCGTAGTCGGTGCCGTAGGGCGCGGCGGTGTTTGAGGCGGATCCCGCGGCGGGGTCGTAGCCGTAGCCGCCCGCGCCATAGCCACCCGCGCCGGCGCCGCCCGCCCCGTAGCCAGCAGCGCCGTTATCGTAACCGTAACCGCTGTCGTAGCCGTATCCTGCATCGTAGCCGTACCCGGCGTCCTGACCGTAGGCGGCCTCCGGACGGTGGGCAACAGGCTGGGCGGGACTCTGCACGGGAGCTTGCGCGGACATGCCGTATCCTGCGGCGGGTCGGGCGAGCGCCGCATCCACCGCCTGTTCGAGCGAGCCCAGGATCTCTTCGAGGGCAGCTTCGGGGCGGATGCGGTGCGCCTGCGTGGGCAGCGGCAGGTTGTCCGGGGCGATAACCGCCAGGAGCACTTCGGAGGCGGCGAGCGCGTCCACGGTGGAGACGCTCATTTCGGCGGGCACGTGGGCGCAGAGCAGCACGCGGGCAATGCCGGTGTGCGCCATGCCGACGGCTTCGCTGAAGTCCTGCACGGTGCGCGCCACGGAGACGCGGCCGCGCTGGGATTCGATGCGGTTCAGGAGCGAGCCGTCATCGCCGTAGAGGATGACGGGGATGTTCACTGGCCCTCCCCGTAGGTGCCGGGGATGAGGCTGATTTTGGAGTCGCTGTTGCTTTCCTTCACGAGGTCGGTGAGGGCTTCTTCCTTGACCCACAGCTGCACGGTTGCTTTGCCGTTGGCGCCGAGCACGCCCTCGTCGACCGTGATGGCGACGATTTCGGCGTTGGTGACGATGGCGCGGGCACCGTTTTCGGTGCGGTTATCGCTCTTGGTGTCGGGGTTGCGCGGGCCGGAGGTCCACACGTCCACGCGCTCGCCTGCCTTCAGTGCGGAGGCGGCGGTGCGGTCAATGCTGACGGTGGCGAGGCGGCGGCCCGGGGAGGTTTCGGTGCCCACAGATTCTTTGCTGATGAGGTTGCCGGCGGGGATGCGCTGGGTAGCGATTTTGCCGTTCATCTGTGCGGCTTCGGCGCGGGTGAAGTACTTGTCTTTGGCGGAGTCGATGTTCGCTTCAACTCGGGCGAGTTTGTCTTCGGTAATCTTCTCGCCCAGGCGGATTTCGCTTTTGGCGGTGTAGTACTCGGTTTTGCTGTTGTTCGCCTGCACGTAGAGCTGCACGCCGGTGATGGAGACGAGCACGAGAAGTACACCGAGGATGAATCGCCAGTCCTTGACGGTGGGCCTTTTGAGGCGTTTGGCGTGGGGCTCGGTGAGGGTGGAACGCTTCGTCGCGTTCTGTCGTATGCGCATGATGTGGTTGTGCCTTTCGGTGCGGAAGCCGGCGGTGATTCCGGTGTTGTTCAACTGACCGATGAGCGAGTGGTGTGTTTTCGATAGTGCTTTGATTGGTTCTGACACTAACCCTAACAGCATATTTCATTTAGTACTCTCTCTCAACAAGAGTCGTGTTTATGAAATATTTTTGAGTCTTGCCCCTTTTGAAGGGGTGATTAGATAACTTTTCGGCTCATATAAGGCTTTTTGTGAGCAAATTTCACGGTGATGGCATATACTGAAAGTACTCAATAGATGTTCTGTATGGACTCTATATAAAAGGCTACTAACGGTAGCTAGGGGCCCAGGATTTCACTCACGGAAAGGAATAATTCGATGACTGCACCTCGTTTCCTCACTCTGAGCGACGTCGCCGAGGAGCTGCAGGTTTCGCTTTCGCAGGTACGTGCTCTGGTGCGTAGCGGCGAGCTTCCCGCCATTCAGATCGGCGGACGTAACCAGTGGCGTATTGAACGCTCTCGTTTCGAAGAGTACATTACCGAGCGCCACGAGCAGACTCTGGAGGCGATTGCTTCCGGCAAGCTCACTGCAAAGGCTAAGGCTGAGTAGTATTTCGACTTGCACCTCGCGGGCGTAACACTCGAGTGGTTTCAGAAAGGTCCGCTTCTCTCATTGAGATTTCAATAGATTTCAATGAGAGGGGCGGACCTTTTTGTGTTTATTGTTTTGTGTTTATTACTGCTTTTATCAGGGCATTTATAGTTGTCGAAGCGTTTCTACGGGCGCACCCACGAATGGTATTGCCCGCTATTGACCCTGCGCTCTAGCGTGAAATGCGGGCGATGACCGCGCTAATACGAGCCAGCGGGATGGTGCGTACGCCGGCACCGCGAGGTGCACGGGAGTAGCCGGAGGCGCCCTGACCATAACCAGCCTGGCCGTAACCGCCCTGCCCATAACCGTTCTGTCCGTAGGTGCCCTGCGCGCCGTAGGCTGCACGCGCGTGCTGGTCGCGTTCGTAGATGCGCGGGTACTGGCCGCCGTTGAGCAGGCGCAATTCGAGGAAGTCGGCGCCAACTCGCTCGATCACACCGTCATAGCTGACGGTGCCGCCTTCAAGGGAGAGGCGGACGGGTTCGCGCGCCATGGCGAGGGAGCGCAGGGCGAGCTGGATTTTCATGCGGTAGCGTTCGGGGCGGATATCAGCGCGCCCGGGAGCGATGCCGCCTTCCCACCAGAGCATTCCGCGCAGGGGGATGATGATGTTCTCGCCGCGCGCTTCGATGCTGACCCATTCTTCGCCGACCATTTCGAGCTTGCCCTCGTAGGTTTGCATGTCGGTGGCGCAGATGCGGATGGGCCCGCCGACCTGCGCAAGGAGGCGGTCGTCGAGTGTGATGGTGGAGTACTGGACGCGGGCGACTTGGCGGGCGTCCTGTTCCATATCCCAGGCGCGTTCGGAGGCGAGGCGCGCCTCAATGTCTCGTAGGAACTTTTCCATGCTCATACTATGACCCTACCCGAGGATGGGTGCGGATACGAACCGGGGCATTTTCTGGTCGAACAATGATTCTTGAGCCTGATTTTTGAAGCAAATTCCACTAAATTACATGTTTTTTATACATTTTGATGCTTTTTGCTTCATTTTTGGTGCGACTTCCTGTATAAATGAAGCAACACCAAAAGCTACCAAACACACCATTTGGAGGTCATCGTGGACCATCTTTCCACTCCGGGCTCAGCCCCCGCAGCCTTCGCTTCACGCCGAGCTACCTTCGCTTCACGCCCCGCAGCTGCGCCTCGTACTGCCGGTGCCGGGGTAGCCAACGCCGGGGTAGTCGCCGCAATCGGCTCTGCAATCGAGCCCGGCGCTAAGGCAAACTACGCTAGGGCAAACTACCAGGACGCGCTACTCTTCATCGCCCCTCCCCTGCTTTCCGCGGCGGTCTTGGGCGCATTGAGCGTGAACCTGCACCGCATCCCCTCGGCACACCCATTGGCAGATGCTTCACTGCTCTGCGCTGGCGCGGCAGCAATCCTCATTACCGCCTGGTGGTTCGTCAGCTTTATCTGCACGCTTTTCTACACTCGTTCCCTGCGTGCCTCGGCCCGTACCGCGAAGCCCGCTGGCCTGAAGATTCCGGCGTTTTTCCGTCCGCGTTTTATGCGCCGCATTGTTCTCACGCTCGGCGGCACGGCGCTCGGAGTTGGTGCAGTTTTAGCTCCCGCGCAGGCTACGGTGGTTACGCTCAACAACGCCGAGGTAAACGGCACGGAGGGCATCCCGCAGACGACTATTTCAGCGGTTATGACCGCAGATTCAATGGGCACCGTAGCTTCAACGCGTACCGCGACGGCAGAGGCCAGCCCAGATACCAGCCCAGCCACCGTCTCAGATGCGGATCCCGCCAGTACCACCACGGACAGCACCACCCCGGGAACGCCCTCCGCTCCCCCGACCCTCTCTGCTGAGATTCCCGATATTCCGTTGGCTCCTCAGCCCACGGAGGCGGCGGGCTCACTGCAGGATCGCAGCCCGTTCTTCTCCCCTCCCCGCGCTGAGGCGGGCACCTACTCCTACACGGTCCAGGCGGGCGATACGCTCTGGTCCATTGCCGCAGAGCAGCTGGGTGAAGGCACCGACGCCTCAACCATTTACAACTACACTCTCGATATTTACGAGGCGAATAAGGACGCTCTGGGCCAGAACGCCGAGCTGCTCTACGCAGGGCAGGTTCTGCAGATTCCCGAACAGCCCGTTCATTAGCCTTCTCTCACCCGATAGCTTTTCATTCGCTCAATCTCATTCGCTCAACCAACCTCACACATCCTTCTGCACCGAAAGGAGCCGTCATGAGCTTCGCCAACCTTCTTCCCCGCGCCCCGTGGACGCCGCTGTATTCTCAGCCTGCCTCCCATAACGATCAGCCTGCCCGCCCGTATTCAAAGCGTCAGGCGGCACGCACCTCCCAGCCGGTGGCTCAGTCTACGATTGTCGAGCAGGTGGCTCCGCTCCCCGAGCAGGGGCAGGGCACGATGACTCTGGTGCAGAGGCGCAACAGTCCCTCGGTTTATTCGCTGCTTCCTCTGCCGCGTTATGAGCAGCATTCGGCTCAGCGCCCGAAGGTAGTGAAGAGGGGCCGCCCGCTGCGTCCGGCGGATGCGCTAGCTCGCCAGCTGGAGGGCCGTTGCGCGGGTGTGGCGATTGCTTACCTGGAGATCATGTCGGCTCGTCGTTCGCGTCAGCAGCTGGCGCAGTGGGTGTCAGCGGATTGTTTCCACCGTCTGTTGCCATTCTTCCCGAAGAACCCGCGTCAGGTGCGCAAGGAGATGCTGTTGACCCTTCCGCCGGTTCTGTTGCGGGTGCGAGCGCAGAAGGTACACGAGGAGCTCTACGAGGTGGTGGCGCTACTGCGTTGTGCGGATAAGGTGCGCGTGGTGACCATGCAGATGCGCCTGATTCACGGCATGTGGCTGATTACCGCAATTGAGCAGCCGCAGAGCCGCTTGGACGAAGACTAAGGCTTCCCCGGCTTCCCCTACAAAACACACAGACAAACAGAGAGGGTGCGAATCCAGTGTTGGATTCGCACCCTCTCTGCTAGGTCTATAGCATTTCAGCTTTTACGCTGAGGCTACTTGTCCTTCGAGCGTTCCACGTGAACCTGCTCGTGGCCGTCCTCATCCGGGGCGGAGTACTGCAGGAACTTCGGGCGCGAAGGCTCAGCCAGGCGCACGGCAGAAGCCTGAGTGCGCTGCTTGGACAGGTCAAGGTTGAACAGGTAGGTCACGGTCTCTTCACGGATCGCGCCGAGCATCGACTGGTACATGTCGTAGCCTTCACGCTGGTACTCGACCAGCGGGTCACGCTGAGCCATCGCACGCAGACCGATACCTTCCTTGAGGTATTCCATCTCGTACAGGTGCTCGGGCCAGCGCTCACCGATGACGGACAGCATGACGCGGCGTTCAATTTCGCGCATGCTCTCTTCGCCGACGCTCTTTTCGCGCTCCTCGTAGATGAGGTGTGCGTCCGCCAAAACTTCCTTCACGATCTGGTCGCGAGTAATCTTGGTGCGGTCGCCAGCGTCTTCAGCGAGGTCGTCCACGGTGATGGAGATGGGGTACACCTGCTTGAGGGCGCTCCAGAGCTCATCAAAGTCCCAGTCCTCGGCGTGGCCTTCAGCGACGCGGGCGTCAATGATGGTGGTCAGCACCTCGTCCACGAAGCCGGAAATCTGTTCCTTCAGGTCGTCACCGTGCAGGATGCGGCCGCGGTCCTTGTAGATCGCTTCGCGCTGGCGGTTGAGCACGTCGTCATACTTGAGCACGTTCTTACGCTGCTCAGCGTTACGGCCCTCAACGTTTGCCTGTGCGGTAGCGATAGCGCGGCTAACGATCTTAGAATCCAGTGCGGAGTCCTCGGGGGCTGCCGCCATGAGGCGGGTTGCCATGCCGGTGTTGAACAGGCGCATCAGTTCGTCGGTCAGCGACAGGTAGAAGCGGGACTCGCCCGGGTCGCCCTGACGGCCGGAACGACCGCGCAGCTGGTTGTCGATACGGCGGGACTCGTGACGCTCAGTGCCGAGCACGTACAGGCCACCGAGCTTGGTGACTTCATCGTGCTCTTCTTTAGCGGCGTCTTCGCAGGCCTTCAGGACCTCGGGCCAGCGTGCCTCGTACGCCTCGGAGTTGGTATTCGGGTCCAGGCCGAGCTCACGCATCTTCTCGACGGCCTCAAATTCGGGGTTACCGCCGAGCATGATGTCGGTACCGCGACCAGCCATGTTGGTTGCCACGGTGACGGCGCCCTTACGGCCCGCCTGCGCGACGATAGCTGCCTCACGCTCGTTGTTCTTTGCGTTCAGCACCTCGTGGCGCACACCTGCCTTCGCCAGCTGGCGGGAAAGGTACTCGGAGTTCTCCACGCTTGCGGTACCCACCAGGATCGGCTGGCCCTTTTCGTGGCGCTCCTTAATGTCCTTGACGACCGCCTTGAACTTGGCGATTTCGTCGCGGTACACCTTATCGGGGTTGTCGATGCGCTGCACACCCTTGTTGGTGGGGATGGGCACCACGCCGAGCTCGTAGGTGTTCATGAACTCTGCCGCTTCGGTTTCCGCGGTACCGGTCATACCGGACAGCTTGTCGTACATGCGGAAGTAGTTCTGCAGGGTCACGGTCGCCATGGTCTGGTTCTCAGGCTTGATTTCGACGCCTTCCTTCGCCTCAATCGCCTGGTGGATGCCGTCGTTGTAGCGGCGGCCCGGCAGAATACGACCGGTGTGCTCGTCAACAATCAGGACTTCGCCGTCAATGACCACGTAGTCCTTGTTGTTGGTGAACAGCTCCTTCGCCTTAATGGAGTTGTTCAGGAAGCCAATGAGCGGGGTGTTCTTGGATTCGTAGAGGTTCTTCACACCCAGGTGGTCTTCCACCTTGTCAATGCCGGATTCGAGGATGCCGACGGTGCGCTTCTTCTCGTCTACTTCGTAGTCTTCACCGCGCTTGAGCAGGGTCGCGGCAATGCGCGCGAACTCTGCGTACCAGCGGTTCGCCTCACCGGCTGCGGGGCCGGAAATAATCAGAGGGGTACGCGCCTCATCGATCAGGATGGAGTCCACCTCATCGATAATGGCGAAGTTGTGGCCGCGCTGAACCTGCTCCTCCACGGTCCATGCCATGTTGTCACGCAGGTAGTCGAAGCCGAACTCGTTGTTCGTACCGTAAGTGATGTCTGCGGCGTACTGCTTACGACGCTCGTCGGGTTCCATGGAGGAGAGAATCACGCCGCACTCCATGCCGAGGAAGCGGAACACACGACCCATGAGGTTCGCCTGGTACTCAGCCAGGTAGTCGTTCACGGTCACAATGTGCACGCCCTTGCCGCTCAGCGCGTTCAGGTACGCGGGCAGGGTCGCGACGAGGGTCTTACCCTCACCGGTCTTCATTTCGGCAATGTTGCCCAGGTGCAGCGCTGCACCACCCATGAGCTGCACGTCGTAGTGGCGCTTGCCCAGGGTACGCTTGGATGCTTCACGGACCACCGCAAAGGCCTCCGGCAGCATAATGTCGAGGGATTCGCCGTCCTTGACGCGCTCGCGGAACTTGTCGGTCTCTGCTCGCAGTTCCTCATCGGTCATCGATGCGAAGCTGTCCTCGAGCGAGTTCACCGCCTTAGTGTACGCTTCGAGCTGTCGCAGAACCCTCTTATCGCCGGTTCGGAGGATTTTCTCCAAGAAAGATGCCACTGAGCTTCTACTCCTTGCTTGTTTCGGTACCCTCACCAAGGGCGCGCGAAAGTGCGCGCGGTGAGGCCTTCCTACATATTGTATGGCAGAGCCGCCTAATTCGCCCGTCCGAGCTCTTTTTTACGCTCTGCGCCCACGAGGTGACATTTGGTGACACTCGAATCTTTCACCCTCCGGTTGAGGCAGAGCCGACCCATCCGTCTAAAGGAACAGATGTGTGGAGGGCAAAGAAAAACCCGGGGGCCTGGAGAAACACGGTGTATGTTCCCAGACCGCCCGGGTCTTGAGCCCACTCGCTGAGTACGACCCCTAAAGAGCCTTACGCCTCAGCATCCAGCAGGTACGTTAGTTTTTACTCGTTGTCCAGAGTAATGATGCCGTAGCTCCAGCCCTTACGACGGTATGCCGCAGCCGGTGCGCCGGTCTCGCTGTCAATGTACAGGTAGAAGTCGTGGCCGACCAGTTCCATACGGTCAACAGCTTCTGCGGGAGTCAGACGCTCACCCTTGAAGCTCTTGTGGCGAATCTCAATGGGAGATGCTGCCTCATCGGCGAGGGTGACCTCGCTGTTATCGAATGCTGCTTCTTCCACCGGAACATCCGGCAACAGAATCTCGGTAATTGCTTCGGTGACCACGGGAATCGAGCCGGTAGCGTCCGCCACGGAAACGGGGTGCTTGCCACCGCGCTTGTACAGCTTGCGGCGGTCACGTGCACGGCGCAGACGCTCCAGGAGCTTGCCGTAGGTTTCATCGAAGACCGCGAACTTGTCGTGACCCTGGGCTTCGGAACGGAGGACAGGGCCGGTACCAACAACGGTAATCTCAACGCGGATGGACTCGCCACCCAGATGACCGTCCTTGCTGAACTTGACGTCAATGTCCTTCACGTTATCGCCGAGCTGAGCGAACTTCTGAACCTTCTCGCTCACGTACTCTTCCAGGCGTTCGGTGACCTTGATATTGCGGCCGTAGATGTTGACTTCCACGATCATTCCCTCCAGGTTGGGGGCTTATACCGCGTCCGGCTGGACCCGGTACGGGGGATCGACTCCAATGCCGTTCCCTTGTATATATTCTAGTACGGAACATGGTTTATATCACTAGATATGACAAATATTTAGCTCAAATAATAGCTATTCGTCCGTCTGCGAACTTTATTCGCCAAAAATCGTGTATCTCTTGCAACTAACTACAAGAAACGCTATGTCTGAGCTTTTTTCGGTACCGCCGCCACGGCGCACACGCCCAGCACCCGCGAACCTGACTCCTGCAACACGCGTACCATCTCAGAGGCGGTCGCGCCGGTGGTCACCACATCATCACAAATAATGCTCACCCGACCCACGCACAGGGCAGGTTCCATGACGCGCAAGGCACCGTGCATCCGCTCGGCACGGCCCACAGCGCCCAGGCTCTTCTGCTCGCTCTTTGCATCAGAAGCGCCAAGAAGAGAAGAGTCGAGAAGAGAAGAACCCGCACGAGATGCTAAGGAGGCGCCGCTCCCCCGTTGCGTGCGAGGCGCGTAACCGATAACATCCACGGCGCGCACCCGCACCGATGCGGGTAGCCGCTGATTGAGCTGACGCACCGCCTCCTGTACCAGAAGATTCGCCGGCGCATAGCCGCGGCGGCGCACACTCTGCGCAGACGACGGTGCCGGAACCAGCAGGACCTCAACCGGTGCGGCGGAAGTACCTACAGAAGAGATAGAAGACCCCGGCGCGTTCTGAAGCTCCTCCCGGTGCGCCCGAAGCAGCTCATACACGCTACGCGCCAGACCCTCGCCCAGCAGCGGCAACAAGTCAGTGCGGCCCGCGTTCTTCAACGCCAACAGGGCACGCGGCATGATCCCCTCGTAACGGGATGCCGCACGCACCTCAGGAACACGACCAGCAACGCTGTCGTCAGAAGACAGGGGCTGTAGAACCTGCACTCGCTCCACCCGAGCCAACGCCGAATGTAGCTGCGGCAGGCACGCCTCGCACAGCGGCGAACCGGAACCATAGGCGACCGGCACCGCACAGCACGGGCAGGTACGCGGCATCAGAACCTCGCCCAAAGACCCGCCAGCGCTCCTGAGAGCGCCAGCAAGCCGGGTGAGGGACCCGTCCGCGGGCTTGTTCAAACCACGCTGTCCTGAACTCACCGAAAGCAACCTTTCCGCGCGCTATACCCGGTGCCCGAGGCTAACCGGCGTAACTAATCTCGTGCAGAGTCGTATCCAGACGGTTCCAGCCGCGTTCCTCCATCAGGTAGCACGAACCGTCAGAACGGTGGGCAATAATATTCGACGTATTATCCGCCGTCGAAATGGTCATCACACCATCCAGACGGTCCAGCTTCGTCTCTTCACCGCTGAGGGAAATCACCTCAGACTCACCATTCTTCACGTTCACCACCACGACGCTCTGGTCGCCAGCCCAACGGGCATTACGCGGAGTCACGGAAGAGCTCAGGCGCACCATCTCCGTCAGACGCAGAGGCTTGCCGGCATCATCACGCACAATACCGGAAATAATCACAGCCGACGCACCCTCGGTAGAGGCCACAATCGCTATGCGCGCACCATCGTGAGAAACATTCAGGCTCGTAAAGCTCAAATTACGCTGCCAGGACAGGCCAATATCCACGCCGCGCTCACGCTCATTCGCGTCCTCGGAATCCGGCTTGAAGGCGCGAACAATGCCTCCACCATCCGCAGCCCACACCCAGCCGTACGCATCAAAGCTGGGAGCAGTCAGCGCGGTACTCTGCCACACGCGGCGGGCAGTACCCTGATACACCGTGTACAGGCTCGCGGCGTCATTCGCCAAGCAGGCGTAGACATCCGCCGAATAGCCCATCGCCGGAGAGCTCAACTGGCTCACGCCACGCAGAAGCAACTGCTCACCCGCATTGCTCATATAGTCATCGCGCGCCACCATCTGGCCGTTCGAATTAATAGCAACCGTGCGGGCAGGAACACCCGGGTTCAGCTTCACCGCAGAAAAACCGTTCGGTGCATTCTCAGGAATCAAAGTGCCGTTATAAAACACCTCGGTCTTACCCAAACCGGAGAAGTTCTCCAAACCGTGCATAATCTGCTCACGCACACGCGCCAAACGGTTATCGTCCAGGCGCTCACCCGACAGGCGAACCAGTACATCCTGGTTACCGCTCATGCTCGCGGTCTCAAGGCTCATCGACTCGTTCAACGCCGAGAACGCGACGTCCTTCAGGTAGGACGCCGGGCCGATCATGAGGGTACGCACCAACATCTCAAAATAGCGGTCCGTATGCGGGAACCAGCGGATATCAGGCACAGCATAACGGAAGGCGCGATCATAGAAATACAGGCGGCACGGGCTAAACACACGCTCAAACTCAGTACCGTCCAGCCACAAACCATCCGGGCACGAGTTAATGCGCCACTGGTTGTCCTCCATGACCACCGTGAAATCCTGAGTCTCAGTCTGAGCCTCCGGGAAGGTGCTCGTAATACCCTGACTATTCACGGTCGCCGTCTGCTGGAAACGCACATGATACATGCCCTCAGCATGGCCGCTATCGTCACTACGCGCCTGCACCGTATTACGGTACACACGAGTCGTACCCATAGGATTCCAACGGCCCGCAAAGGAAGAGCTCAAATACTGGCGCGCCACCGCATAGTTCTCGATGCTATCCACACCGGCACGCACGAAACCCTCAATAATTGCCTCGGGGGTAGCACCGGCCAGCGGACCCGGCGCACGCGCCGGAGAAGTATTAACGCTCTTCACATCCAGACCGCTACTGTGCTGAGTCACTCGGTCGTTCGTGGGAAGACCCGCGCAAGAGCTCACGAGCGTCGCCAAAGAGACCGCACCCCAAGACAGCACGGCGCGTCGAGAAACAATAGCCCTGTGAGACATGGAGGTCTTAACCTTCCTCTACGAACAAAGACAAACAATCACCAGCTAAGGCTGCAGGCCGTCGCAGTTCGGTGAAAAGATAACCACAGCGAAATAACAACACTGTGAAAATACATCTGCATTGATTGTACTGGGTAAACAGTGCAAATACGCAAGGATAAGCACAAATACAATCGCACCGGCCCCAATCCCCTGCTCTATGACAGAGATCGGAGCCTCTCGCCTACCGGCCTTTAGAGGTCAGCCTCAATGTTCGTACGAGGAGCGATATTGGGCAGCGTATCCTTCGCGGTTGCCGAACGATGCGCACTCACCTCAGGCTCACCCGTCACCAGGACCGGCGACTCACCCAAAGGCGCACCGTGCACCAGCGGCAGGTTTATCGTGAAGCAGGCACCGCGGCCCTTCTCGCCCCACGCCTCAATCGTGCCGCCGTGCAGACGCACATCCTCAGCAGCAATCGACAGACCCAGACCGGTACCGCCCAGAGTACGCTTACGCGAAGTATCAGCACGCCAGAAACGGTTGAACACCTGAACGGCCTCATCCTCAGACAGACCGATACCGTGGTCACGCACCGCAACGCCCAGGTTCGTGGCGTTCGCACCCACGTACACGTCAATCGGTCGGGACTCGCCGTGCTCAATCGCGTTGTACAGCAGGTTACGCAGCACACGCTCAATGCGCACACGGTCCATATCCACCATGATGCTCTCATGGCTCGTATGCACGTTCAGCTTCGTGTTCGTACGCTCCAGGTGCGGCAGAGCCTCCTGCAGAATATTCGACAGCACACGCATGAAGTCTTCAGTGTCGATGGTCAGCATTGCGCTACCGGCATCGAAACGAGAAATTTCCAGCAAATCAGCAAGCATCGACTGGAAGCGATCCACCTGATCGTGCAGAAGCTCCACAGTGCGACCCAGCGGCCGGTCCATGTCCCCACGCGAATCGTACAGAAGCTCAGTACCCAAACGCACCGTCGCCAGCGGGGTGCGCAACTCATGCGACACGTCAGACACAAAGCGCTGCTGCAGAGTCGACAGGCGCTCCAGCTGAACAATCTTCTCCTGCAACGAATCAGCCATCAGGTTGAACGAATAACCCAGACGCGCCGCCTGATGCTCACCATTCACCGACACACGCTGATCCAGGTCACCGGCAGCCAGCTTCTCCGCCGTAATAGCGGTCTGCGTAATCGGGCGGACCACAAAACGAGTCACAATCCACACCACAGAAAGCACCACAGTAAGCAGCGCACAGAAACCACCAAAAAGAACAAAGTTAATATGCGCAATCGTGGCGGAAGAATCCGTCATATCGTACACAAGGAACAAACCGTAATTAGGGTTCTGTGCAATAGAAATATGTGTACCAACAATAAGCACCGGATAGGTACGCTCACGATTATTTTCGATAGTCGTCACCATAGACGTCTGCCAGAAAATACCGTCTTTATCGCGAACAGTTGTTTTGAAATCATTCGGAATACTCGAAGAATTCAAAGAATTATTACTACTCTGCTCGGGAATAAAGCCCTGCTTACCTTGACCTTCCAAAGGCACAAGAATCCAATTGCGCTTACCCGAACTACCCGCATCCAAGACGGTCAGGGTACGGCTCACATTACGGCGAATCTCACTGTCACTACGAGCCTCAGAGGAGTCCAGCACACTCTGAACGTTGCGGAAACCACTCTCCGATTCCGCCAGCGCCTGAGACTTCTGATTCTCAAAAAGACTCGACGCAATCTGACTCGACAAGGACCAACCCACCATCAAGAAGCTCAGGAACATCATGATGCCCGCAGTACCCAAAGCACGGAACTGCAGAGATTCCTTCCACAGACGCTGAGCGCGCTGCATCAGGCTCCTACGCGGCTTCTGCGCCTTACGCGGCTTGGAAGTGCGGGTACGCGAAGAGGCGGAGGCTACCGCCTCCGCCGTCAAAGCGCCGTGCTCATGGCTCGACTTCGCAACAGACAATCAGGTTATCCCTTCGCCTATGAATAGGTTCCGCTTAGCTACCGGAAGATCCCACCAGCTCGGCCGGAATCTTGTAGCCAACACCACGGACCGTCTGAATGAAACGATCCGCACCCAGCTCATCAAACTTAGCGCGCAAACGCTGGACATGCACGTTTACCAGCGAATCGCTCACATCAGTGTAACCCCAGACCATGTCCAGTAGTTCCTGACGGCTCAATGCCTGACCCGGGTGACGCACCAGCGCAGCCAGCAAATCAAACTCCAGAGGAGTCATCGGAACCTCAGTGCTGTGGTACTTGACCGTACGGCCGTCCATATCCATAACAATATCGCCAATGGACACGACCAGCTGGCGGCTCTCACGCGGACGCAGACGAGTACGGATACGCGCCAACAATTCAGCATGCTTAAAAGGCTTCGCAATGTAATCATCAGCGCCAGCCTCAAGACCCTTAACAACGTCTTCAGTGTCGCTTTTAGCGGTCAACATAATAATCGGCACATTAGAAGAGCGGCGAATTTGCTGGCACACTTCAATACCGTTCATGCCAGGAAGCATCAAATCCAAAAGCACCAAATCGGGAGTGGAGCGCATAAAAGTTTCAAAAGCGCGGCCGCCATTTTCGCAGAAAACAGCGTTAAAGCCCTCTTGCGCGAGCACGAGGCCAATCATTTCCGCCAGAGCATCATCGTCATCAACCACCAAAATGGTGTGTGCGTCGCTTGCGCTCACAGTACCTCCCTATAGAAATGTCGTAAATACTTACATAAAAATGCTGATTATCTAATCATACCGCGCACTCAGCCAATGCACGGGCACATTCTGTCACACGAGCCAGCGAAGCCGTGGCATCCAGCACACTCACCGTACCCGAGGTGGATGCAGAAGACACCGCACCCGTTTGCGGGCGCTCATCAGCCATCAAACCCACCGCACTCAGCTGCATCGGCTCAAGACCGACCTCACGCCACAGGCCGTATAGGCGGCGCACCTGATCAGGAACCCGCGCAGAAGTCACCACCGGCAGCCACAGCTGAGTCTGAGCCTCCAGAAGCTGCGCCACTGGTTCCCAGGAACGAGGGTCACTCAGCGGCGGAACCTGTAGCATGCCCGGCCCCTTGAGGCGGGCACGGTCAGGATGCAGTAGCAACGCGCAGGGAGCGGCACCCTCAACCTGCATAGCTTTCAACAGCTCCACAGCATCAAGGGCGGGGCGGGGCGGGGTCAGCAGCTTCAGCTCCTGCACCGGTTTGAGCGCAGTGCCGTCAATATCCAGGATGAGCTGCAGGTTCAACTCGGCAAAACGCTCCGTCACTCGACGGTATACCTGCTGATAGTAGTGAGGCTGCAACGCCGACAGGGAACGGAAACCACTCACGGTAGGAATGGTCCCCTCCATCAGACGCTGAAACTCCGACTCGTCCAGTTGCACGGCGATTAGCGCCCGGGGAGCCTGCAGAGCCTCACGCAGAGACTCCGCCCAGCGTTCCAGCCCTTCCAGGAAGGACTCCAGCAGGTCACGGCTCGCCCCTGCATCGCTGATAGCACGTTCGCCGCCGGGTAGGTAGATGCTCGCGGCAAGAGTCAGCGGTCCGACCAGCTGAATCTTATACACCGGGGCGGTGTCCTGTCCTGAGCCGAAACGTTTCTTCTGCGCACCCACGCGATCAGCCAGAAGGTTAATATCCGAGAGCAGACGGTCCTGAGCCAGGGTAGACTCGCGTGCTCCCCTGCCGCCGCTATGCACCATGCGCCAGCCAAACGAGGCACCGTCAAAAGCAAGCCCCTCGCACACCGCCAGGGTGCGTGCCAGCGGGGTACTCCGCCAGCCCAGCGCCGGCAGATGCGGTAGGAACGGCAGGTGCGGGGCGCCCAGCTCACCTTCTACACGGGACATCGCCTCAGCCAAATCATCGCCGGGAAAATCGCCCCGACCGCTGGCACGCACCAGCGGACGCTCAGTAGCGAGCGCGGCAAGGTCCTGCTCGGTCAGTCCGTCGCCTTCGGGGGCGCGGTACTCACCGGGCAACAACAGGCGCTCCGGCACCGGCTCGGTGCGGGCATTCTGGCGGGAGGAAGATTGAGGGAGCATAAACGGGTGAGGTTAAGGCAGGTTAGGGAAAAGTGCGGGCAAGTCGAAGCTCTGCTGATGGAAGCTCAGCACGGATGAGAGCAGAGCTTTCAGAAAGTCTTAGCTTTCCAGACTCTTAGCTTTCAGACTTTTCAGTCTCTTCGTCCTGGTCAGCGTGCTCGTTCGCGATGCGCACGTGGTGGCGAATCACCTCAGAGATGATGAAGTTCAGGAACTTCTCCGCGAATTCCGGGTCCAGGCTGGATTCCTTCGCCATGGCACGCAGGCGAGCAATCTGCGCCTCTTCACGGCCGGGGTCGCCGGCGGGCAGGTTATGCTCAGCCTTCAGGATGCCCACGCGCTTAGTTGCCTGAAAACGCTCCGCGAGGATGTGCACCAGCGCCGCATCGAAGTTGTCGATGGAGCGGCGCATGGCGAAGAGCTCCTCGTAAACCTCCGGCGCGACTTCATCGCCCATGGAGGTGGCGTGGGGGTCAAATTCGCAGGACGTGTTTTCGGGGCTCATCGGTCTCTCCTCAGATCGGTTGTGGTCTTCTGTGGGTTGCGTTCAAGCAGGCTGTTGCGGCAACAGCTGGGAATAGCGGGGTACGCGGCTATTCGGTGCGGCTAGTCGGTGCGATTATTCGGCGCTGGTAGCGGCGCCAGCAGACAGGGTTTCCTGAATGTCTTCGCGGTCCAGCGAGTAGGCGCGGGCGATGGTGGACTGACCCAGCACGCGGGTGCCCTGGTAGAGCACCATGGTCTGTCCCGGTGCCACGCCGGAGAGCGGATCTAGTAGGCGCACTACGGTTTCCAGGCGCAGTGCGCCTTCTTCTTCAGCTTCGGGGTCGGGTGCCCAGGTCATGTACGCCTTGGCGCGGACCGGGTCAGCGTGCGCGCGCACCTGTGCGGTCACCTCGAACTCTTCGCTGCGGGCACCCAGCTGTGCGGGCTCTTCGAGGAAGCGTGCCGCTTGTTCCACGGGTACGCCCGCCCAGGTGGCGCGGATACCGCGGATTTCGTGCACTGCAAGCAGCTCACGGGAGCCGACGATGACCTCGTTTTCCATGGGGCGCACTTCCAGCACGAAGCGGGGCTTGCCGTCGGCGGCGGGGCGGCCCAGTGCCAGGCCCTTGCGTTGGCCTACGGTGTATGCCTGCGCGCCGGGGTGCTCGCCGAGCACCTCGCCGTGGGTGTCCTTGATGAGGCCGGGGCGCATCTTAATGTGGTCGCCCAGCCAGGCACGGGTGTCACCTTCGGGAATGAAGCAGATGTCGTAGGAGTCCGGCTTCTTCGCCACGGAGAAGCCGCGCTCTGCCGCCTCCGCACGTACCTGTGCTTTGGAGGGGGTGTCCGCCAGGGGGAACCAGGCATGCTTGAGCTGTTCGTGGGTGAGTACGCCGAGCACGTAGGACTGGTCCTTGGCCCAGTCGGCGGCGCGATGCAGTTCGCGGTTGCCGTCTTCGGTGGTGATGACGCGGGCGTAGTGGCCGGTCACCACGGCGTCGAAGCCGAGCGCGAGGGCGCGTTCGAGGAGCGCGGCGAACTTGATCTTTTCGTTGCAACGCATGCAGGGGTTGGGGGTTCGTCCGGCTTCGTATTCGGAGATGAAGTCGTCGACGACGTCTTCTTTGAAGCGTTCGGAGAAGTCCCAGACGAAGAAGGGGATGCCCAGCTGGGAGCAGACGCGGCGGGCGTCCATGGAGTCTTCGAGGGTGCAGCAACCACGGGAGCCGGTGCGCAGGGTGCCGGGCATGCGGGATAGGGCGAGGTGAACGCCGACTACTTCGTGTCCTGCTTCTACGGCGCGGGCTGCGGCGACTGCGGAGTCAACGCCGCCACTCATAGCTGCAAGAATTTTCACTGCCTATCCTTCTGTTGTGTTGAGCCTTTAGAAAGGTGCGCCTTGTTGGTGTGGGCGGACTTTCCGTTACTGTAGCTACCCATTGTACGCAGGGGCTCGGCGGGATATTGGGCAGTGCACCCTCAGCCAGCCCTCAGCGAACGCTGAGATGGCAAGGCTGAGGGCGGTTGGTGTCTTCTCTTCTGGTTTTCTAGTGCCAGCGGGAGGCGTCCGGCCGCTGCGAGGACAGCCCCGCCTTTGCTGCCTGTTCGTAGGCAGCGGGTAGTGCCGCGATGAGGCGCGCAATATCGGCTCCGGTGGTGGAGTGACCGAGGGTGAAGCGCTGGGCGCTGCGGGCGGTATCTTCGTCCATTCCCATTGCCATGAGCACGTGGGAGGGGCGGGTCACCCCGGCGTTGCAGGCGGAGCCGGTGGAGCTGCTGATGCCCTGCATGTCCAGCAGGAAGAGCAGGGTGTCGCCTTCTGCGTTGTCGAAGGTGAAGTGGGCGTTGCCGGGCAGTCGCTTCTGGCCGGGGTATTCTTCGGTGAGCGGGTTTTCGCCGCTCAGGTGCGCCTGCGGGATGAGCGCGCTAATTGCCGCAACGAGTTCGTTGCGTAGCGCGGCGATGCGGGCGGATTCTTCGTCAAGGTGCTGTACCGAGTGCACGGCGGCCTCTGCGAAACCTGCGATGGCGGGTGCGTCGATGGTGCCGGAGCGTACGGAGCGTTCCTGGCCGCCTCCGTGTAGAACGGGGGTCATCTGCACGGCGCGGGTTGCAACCAGCGCGCCGATGCCCATGGGGCCACCGATTTTGTGGCCGGAGATTGCGAGGGTCGCTACCCCGCTGGCGTGGAAGTCAATGGGGACCGCACCAAATGCCTGCACCGCGTCCGAGTGCACGGGAATACCGTATTCTGCGGCGATAGCGGCAATCTCGGGAATCGGCTGCACGGTACCGACCTCGTTGTTCGCCCACATGACGGTGACGAGCGCGACGTCTTCGGGGTTCTTTTCGATGAGTTCGCGGACGGTCTGCGGGCTGACGCTGCCGTGCTCGTCTACGGGGATCCATTCGAGCTGCGCGCCTTCTGCCTTTTCGAGCCATTCGCAGGTTTCTTCCACGGCGTGGTGCTCAATGGAGGAGACGAGAATTCGGGTGCGCTGCGAATCTTCTTCGCGGCGCTTCCAGTAGATGCCCTTGACGGCGAGGTTGTCCGCTTCGGTGCCGCCGGAGGTGAAGATAACCTCGGCGGGGTCGGCTCCGATGGCGCGGGCGATGCGTTCGCGGGCGTATTCAACGGTGGCGCGGGCGTCGCGTCCTACGGCGTGCAGGGAGGAGGGGTTGCCGCCGTTGCGCATCTGTTCGACCATGGCGTCGATGGCGGCGGGCAGTACGTCGGTGGTGGCGGCGTGGTCGAGGTAGACGCGGCCGTTCTGACGGTTGGTTTCTGCGCTCATGGCTCCTCCTGCTGGGTTGTTGGGCGGTTTTCCGCCTCGCTTATTTTATCGCGCTCTATCCGCGCTCTTCTAGGCGTGTTCATCTGCGGCTGGGTCAGCGAGCGCTACTCTCTCTTCTTTCTTCTCTATCCCCCCGGGCTGCTCGGGAGCTGCGCGGTACACTTAGGAACGTGTTCAAGATTCTTTTCTATACCCCTGAGATTCCCGGCAATACCGGCAACGCTATCCGTTTGGCGGCGATTACTGGCGCTGAGCTGCACCTGGTGAAGCCGCTGGGTTTTAACTTTGATGATGCGCATCTGCGCCGCGCGGGTCTGGATTATCACGACCTGGCGGTGGTGACGGTGCATGAGACCCTTGAGGATGCGTGGGAGGCTCTGACTCCGGAGCGTGTTTTTGCATTCACGACGACTGCATCGACCTCATACGCGGATATTGAGTACCGTCCCGGTGACGTGTTCATGTTTGGTCCGGAGTCGGTGGGTCTGCCCGCTGAGGTTCAGCAGGACCCGCACGTAACTGAGCGTGTGAAGATTCCGATGAAGCCGGGCCGCCGTTCGCTGAACCTGGCTAATTCTGCGTCCATTGCGATTTTTGAGGCGTGGCGTCAGAACGGTTTTGAGGGAGGCGCCATCTAGCATGGCTGCAACACACCATAATCTGCCGGGGCCTCTGGTTCAACAGATTCTGGAGACGCGCCCTCCCCTGGTCGAGCAGATTCGCTTGGATCCGCAGAATAGGGAGTTCACGGAGCAGGGTTGGGAGCCGGTCTATTCGGCGTCGCCTCATGCTCGTATTGTGGTGATTGGTCAGGCCCCTGGGCGTGCCGCTCAGGAGAGCCGCATCCCGTGGAATGACCCGAGCGGCGTGAAGCTACGCGAGTGGCTGGGCGTAACGGACGAGCAGTTCTACGATTCCGAGCTGATTTCGCTGCTACCGATGGACTTTTACTACCCCGGCAAGGGCGCGCACGGCGATAACCCGCCGCGTAAGGATTTTGCGCCCAAGTGGCATCCGCAGCTGCTTGAGCTCATGCCGAATGTTCAGCTGATTCTGCTGGTGGGCGCATATTCCCAGAAGTATTATCTGGATGGTGTGCACGCCCTGAAGGCGCAGAAGAACCTGACGGAGACGGTTCGTGCGTGGGAGTCCTATCTTCCGAAGTTCCTGCCGCTGGTGCATCCTTCGCCGCTGAATTTTAGGTGGCAGGCGAAGAACCCGTGGTTCGAGCAGGAGGTCATCCCGGCTTTGCAGAAGCGTGTGGGAGAGGTTCTCAAGGACGCTTAGCCCACCTATTCCGCAGTATCGCTATAGTTTTGCCTCGCTCATGCAAGATGCTCCCACCCCAGGTACGAGGTGGGAGCATCTTTATTGTGCGCGTTATTTAGACTGACCGAGCAGTCCCAGCTAAGCGGATGCTTCTCAGCTACGCCGCATTGCTACTTCAGGGTTACTACTTCAGGGTTACTACTTCAGGAGCGAGGGGTTACTTCTGGCTGTCGGCGTCGCCCAGGGTCACGGTGATGTCATGGGTGGAAGAGCCGCGCTTAATCTTCAGCTTCAGATCAGAGCCTGCTGCTGCGGCACGCACGGTACCGTTGAGCTCGTCGCTCTTGGTCACGGCGTGGCCGTCGGCTTCAATCACGACGTCGCCGGATCGCAGGCCTGCCTTCGCGGCGGGGCTGTTAGATTCTACCGAGGCAATTTCAACGCCACCGGGGATGAGCTTGGAGGAGCCCGAACCGGTGTCCGCGGGGCTGTTCTTTACGCTCGCGCCCAGGTAGCCGTGGGTTGCCTTACCCTTGGCGATGATCTCGGAGGAGATGCGCTTGGCGTAGTTGGAGGTAATGGAGAACGCCATACCGTCGGCGGTGCCGCCATCCTGACTTGCCTGGCCCTGCGCGTTAATGCCGACCAGTTCGCCCTTGAGGTTCACCAGCGGGCCACCGGAGTTACCGTGGTTGATGGGCACATCAACCTGAATCATGGGGATGTAGTTCTGCCCCTTCGAGTCAGCGGGCTGCACGCGGTTGACGTTCGAGACTACGCCGGCGGTCACCGATTCGCTACGACGATACGGTGCGCCGAGGGCAACCACGGCTTCGCCGGAGACCAGCTTGGAGGAGTCGCCCCAGGTGATGGGCTGCAGGTCCAGGCCGGAGGGGCTGATCTTCAGAACCGCCAGGTCAGCGGCAGAGTCCAGGCCCACTACGGATGCGGTGCGCACGGTGCCGTCGCTCAGGCGCACCTCAATGGTGGATGCAGCGTTCGAAGATGCAAGGGTGACCACGTGGTTGTTGGTGAGGATGTGGCCATCCTTATCGAGGATAACGCCACTACCGCCGCCGGTGCTGGAGCCGTTTGACGCCATGATGGTCACGGTGGAGGGCAGGACCTTCTTCGCGGTTTCTGCTACGCCTGCCACGGTGGAGGAGTTGCTGATATTGGAGCTGACGGAGCCGCGGGAAGAGGTGCTGGAGGAGCTGTTGTTCGATGCTGCGATGCCGCCTCCGACGCCCGCGCCGACGCCGCCACCGACGAGGGCTGCGAGCAGGGCTGCGGTGAGCACAACACCGGCACCGTAACGCTTGTTGTTATCGGTATTCTGGGGTGCCGGCTGTGCCGCGCTAACCTGAGCGGCGGCTGCTTGGGGGTAGGTGTATCCGGGAGAGGCGTATGCCTGCGGGTATGCGTTCTGACCCTGCTGGTAGTTTGCCTGTCCGTTCACGTTCTGCAGGGGACGGGTTGCATCCGTGACGCCGTCGTTGCCGCCGTAAGACCATCCGTTGTTCTGAGTCATAAGTTCTCCTAGAGTCGCGCGTGTGCGTTGCCCTGGGCGCACGCTATCTTTCTACTGTAGAGGGTGTTTTATGGAGTTCTATATCTTTTCGCTGTTGGTTATCGGGGAGTTCCCTGGGAATTTCTCCCAATTTTTTCATTCAGTGCAGATTTATCGGTGTGGGGCGCTCTACCATTCCGCGAAAGTTAGCTTTATTTCCTGGGCTTTGTTCGCTACTCGCTCTCAGGTTTCTCTTGTAAAGCGCTCAGTTTTTCTCCACGGTTTACACAGCCTGACGCGCCCGCATACACAGCTTGAGCACAGGGTTGCTCCGTAATGTTGAAGGCACGTAGAGCCGACGACAAAGGCAATGGACAAAGGCAAAGGAGAAACCCATGATGATCGGAACCCTGATTTTCTGTGCGGTCTTGGCAAGCTCCATCGGTATCGGTGCGGGTATTGTGGCGTGTTGCTCGGGAATGGTGTACCGCCGTCATCGTGCGGAGAAAGCCGCCGAGTTGGCGCAGCCACTGACTACCCAGGCGTTGACCGCCGGTAGGTAGCGCATAGAGTTTGATAGTTTTCGAGTTTGATAGTTTTCCGGGGCGGGAGATGAGAGCCCCGCACCGGAAGGGGCGAGAATCCCCAGTATGTCCCGAAGGGTCGGTGTGAGGACCGGCCCGGGTGTGATAGTGAGTTGAGTGAATGATGATTGATGCGGCGTGAGCCCCTGCATGAGGGCTTACGCCGCATCGTCTTTTAACCGTGATGCGGGCGCGGGAGGCGTGGGCAGAAAGAACTGACGGAAAGCACCCGGCGCCCCGGCTACTTCCCTTTTAGTATGCGGTAAGGCGAGGGTGCTATGAGCGGCGGGAGATTAGCTGGGTTATGGTGAAGTTATGAGGATTATTTCTGCTGTTTTCGCTCTTGTTGGCGCGCTGCAGGTTATGCCTGCAGCGGTGGCGTCTTCTTTGGACGGCGCAACCCGCCTGTACGCGTTGCTTATATTTGTTCTGATCTGCGCGGCGGTAGCATTTTTTGCGTCGTTGAGCCCCTCACGCCGTCGTGCGCGTGAGATTAGGCGGCAGGTGCTACAACAGCAGCAGAACCAGGCGATGAATCAGCAGGTACCGCCCCAGCAGGCGCCTTCACAGCAAGTACCCCCTCAGCATGCACAGCCTCAGCAAGTTCCTTCGCAGCCAATACAGGGTGCGGTGAGCTACCCGATGCACTACCAGCCGAAGCAGGCACAGCCGGGTCATAGTGCTCAGCAGTCGGTGCAGAGCCCTGCTCAGAGCCAGGTGCAGTCTCCGCTCCCTGAGCAGGTTCAGGTGCCCTCGCCTCAGCCTCCTCAGCCGGTGGCGGCACCTTCCCCTCTGGAGCCGATGCAGGTAGGTGGTGAGTCTAGTTCTTCTACAGCCCAGAACCATTCGGCGCAGAACCATTCAGCAGAAAGCCCTTCAGCAGAAAGCAAAGTGCAGCAGAGCATGTCCCAGAACACCCCGGCGGAGCCTGAAGAGCGTCCGCAGCAGGAGGCTCCCGAACAGGCGCCTGAGAGCAAGCCCTCCGATCGTTTCTCTTTGAGTACCAACCACAAGCTCATTTTCCCGCTCGAGAACGCGCAGCGTAGCCGCTACCCCATGGTTCTTTCGGTCGGTACGTCTGAGGATGAGGTCTTTGCCCTACCTGCAATCAACGGTGTGCCGCAGCATCTGCTGGTCGGCACGCAAGAGAATCATGTTCCGCTGAATCAGCGTCAGCGATGGCAGCAGATCGAAATTCTAGAGAACTACCTCATGCGTGCCGTCATGAACCTGCAGACGCTGGAGCGTGCGCAGGTTTCCCCGCTGCACAGTTTCAAGGAGACTGCCCAGGCTGACCGCACGGTGCTTGCCGCCGAGCTGGAAGAAACCATCCGGGTATCTCGGCTGAAGTTAAGCGGGGCGTTGGAGTTCTATGTATCGTTGCCGCGTTTGGCGGAGACGCCGGGCTCTTTCACTTTTGCTCGTGATCATGCGTTCTCCCTGAGTGCCACCGTCATTAGCCTGACGGAGCAGTGCTTTGAACGCACCTTCCGTTGGCGTCTGCTGGAGGATACCCTCCCGGATTCTTTGAACGACCGCCTCTACGCGGTGCGTTATCTGCGTGAGAGCGCGCAGAAGCTGGCGGCTTTTGTGGAGCTGAGCGATTTTGACCGCGCCATGCAGCTCGCCGAGACCTGGAAGAAGACTGCTCGTAAGGACTCAAAGATCGATGAGGCCAAGGTCTGGAATGAGATGACGGAAGTTGCCTTTGACGTTCTGCCCGAGTTGCGAGAGCAGGCGTTGAAGGGCGTTCAGTCTACGTTGGAGTTTAGCGAGCTTTTCTACCGTTCCAGCGAGGATGGTACGCACCGTATGCTCCGCCCGGAGCAGCTGAGCGAGTTTGAGCTCAAGGGCGTGCAGTCTACGCTCGAAGAGCGCCTGGAAAAGGTGCGTCTTGAGCTTCAGGATGCGGAGTTCTGCGCCGCGGTTTTGAGCCTGCAGGCGCGCGCTGTCATTGAGCTTCTGGAGGAGCTTCTGCAGGTCGAGCAGGACGGCGTTCTGGCGGAGATTGTGACCGATTTGCGGGCGCTTGCTCATAACTCGCCGCACCTTGCCGAGCTGCCCATCCAGACGTTGATGTTCAGCCGCGAACAGTACGCCCCCGATGGGGAGGATCTGCCGACCATTGGCGAGCGCATCCGTGCCCTCTCGAGCGTGCCCGAGGTTCTGGCGTTCGTTCACTACGAGGGACCGGCGCTTCTGACGGGCGTCGCAGATCCGTATAAGGCGTTTTCCGGGGAGGGCCTCTCCGAGGGGCTGCTCTCGGAAGAGAAGAAGTTGTCTTCCATGCCGCTGTCGGTGTTGCGCACCCATTCGCGGCTTCTGCAGCAGGTGCTTCGCCTGCAGAATCTGCGGTTGAAGCTGGCGTGGGTGAGCAGCTGTAGCGGCTACATGCCTTGGTCCCTGGTTGATCGCCATTTCGTTGGTCCCTCTGCCGCTGATGAGGATTTGAAGGAGCTGACCGAAAATATTGAGGCGCTCGCCGATCTTCTGGACGCCCGCTCTAACTCCCAGGTGTATAAAGGCCGCGGCGTGCCGACTACACCCTTCCTGTGGGTGCAGATGCGTAAGCAGGCAGATCGCAGTTCTAGGCTGCTGAATCATGTGCAGTTCTTGGGCTGGATGTACGCCTCATCTTCACGGGTTCAGGTGGTGGATGGCATGGTACAGAGTATCCACGATGTTAATGCCGCGGAGGTAGTGGGGCACCTGATGAGCAATCTGGAGATTGCGCGTCGGCGCTAACTGAATAGCCGGTAAGCCGGGGTCTAGCATGAGGCTAGGCCCCGGCCTTCCTGTTTACCGGCTTTCCTGTATAAAGCCTGGGAAGTCGGTAAACGGGTGGCAAACAGCAGCGCAATATTCTCGTATCTGTGCGTCTGTGTGCCTGTGCCACCGCTACACTAATAATGTGACCGGCACTAAGGCGTGCGATGTTCAAGCACGCCGTGAAGTGCAGGTCCGTTCATACTTCACGACAACGGAGGAAAGACCATGACCGAGCACGCCTTTGCGCGTCAGATTCGTCCCGCACGCCCTCGCCTGCGCACTATCTTGGGTGCCACAGTGCTGGCGGCAGGTCTTTCTTGTGCCCCGGTGGTTCTGCCGGCTGGTTCTGCATTTTTGAGCACCTCGGCGCAGGCTGCTGACCCGATGCAGATTACGGGCACCACCGTGTACGATTCCACAAACTCTTTGGGTGATACCGCCACCCTGAAGTCTAAGATTTCGAATCTGTCGAAGAAATACAATGTGGATTTGCACGTGGTGGTCATCGATAAGTTTGAGAACCCGTCTACTTCTTCGAGCTGGACGAAGGCGCTTGCCACGAAGAACAATTGGGGTTCTGCCGATGTGGTGCTGGTAATTGCTACCGAGTCCCGCCAGGCGTATTTCTTGGCCGGTAGCACCAAGACTCTTTCGAGCGATCAGCAGACGAAGGTGTACCAGAACTACATCAAGCCGAAGCTGCAGAACAGCGACTACTCGGGTGCGGCACTGGCTGCGGTTGAGGGTATCGAGGCTCAGAAGGGCGGCAGCTCTTCCGGTGTGGTGACCGGTGTGCTCGGTGTGGGCGCGGCGGCAACCGTGGGTGCTGGTGGTTACGCGATGTACCGCCGTCGCAAGAGGAAGAACACTCAGCAGCAGCCTCAGCGTTCCTACGGTGCGCCTCGTAACTACTCCCCCATCCCGGAGGTTCCGCTGGAGGAGCTGCGCACTCGCGCCGGTAGCGCCCTGTTGCAGGCTGATACGACGATGAGCCACGCGAAGCAGGAACTGGATTTTGCGCGTGCACAGTACAGCGACCAGCAGGTGGCTGAGTTCGCTCAGGAGATTGCGCGCGCTGAGGATCTGATGCGTAAGTCCTTCCAGCGTCAGCAGCTTCTGACCGATAGCATCCCGGATACCGAGGCTGAGCAGCGTGCCTGGTTGACTGAGATTATTGATAACTCTCAGGAAGTCACCCGTATTGCTCAGGAGCAGGACGCTAAGCTGGCTCAGCTGCGCAACCTGGAGCAGGAGGCGCCTGCCGCTATTGAGGCGCTGGCTCAGCGCCTGCCGCAGCTGCGTGCCTCGGTGGAAGAGATTGCCGCCCAGTACCGCGCATTGAAGGAACGTTACCTGCCCAGCGCTCTGGAGCCCATCTCCAAGACTCCTACCCTGTTGGAGTCGAACATGGTGCTGTGCGCCGCTGAGGTTGAGAAGGCTCAGGCGACCGTTGCTACGGCACGTTCGGAGGCGGTTGCTCATCTGCGCACCGCTGAGGAAGCAGCCTCGCAGATTCAGGCTCTGGGTGCGGCGGTGAATACCCGCTCGCAGGAACTGGAGCAGGCTCAGCTGGGTCTGAGCACCGACCTGCTGAGCATTCAGCGTGACGTGGCTGAGGCGAAGAGCCTCGCTGCCTCTCAGCGTCGCGATGATTTGGGTGCGGTTGCCGCCGGTATGGAGGCGGTACTCAACCAGGTCACCCAGAGCGCTTCGGCTCGCCCGAATGACCCGCTGACTCTGGCGAACCAGCTGCGTCAGCTCTCCGCTGAGCTGGATAAGGCCATGACGAATATGCGTGCTACCCGCGAGCGTTCTCGTGCGGCTTCGCAGAACCTCGATCGTACGATGCGTTCTGCGTACGCTGCGGTGAACGGTGCGCGTAGCTACATCAATAACCGCCGCGCTGCGGTGGGCCCAATGACCCTGACCGCTGTTTCTGAGGCGGAGCGTCACCTGGGTCAGGCTCAGCGTCTGGCTTCTTCGGATCCGCTGAACGCCATGAAGGAAGCCAACATGGCAATCCAGAAGGCGACCGACGCGCAGAACCGCGCTCAGAGCGAGGTCGGCAACTACTACAACAACCAGAACAACCGCGGCAGCGGCAGCTTCGGCGGTGACCTGGCGAAGGGCCTGCTGCTGGGCGCTCTGATGACCGCTATTAACTCCGGCACCAGTAGCTGGGGTAGCAGCGGCGGCCACGGCAGTGGCGGCAGTAGCGGCGGAAGCTGGGGCGGCGGCTTCAGCGGCGGTGGCGGCGATTGGGGTAGCGGCGGCGGCGACGGCGGCAGCTTCTAACCGCCTCCACACTGGCTGTCCTGCCGGTGCTGGCGATCCTGCCGGTCGGTTTCTGCAGATTTTTCTACAGTCTGACCGGCAGGGCACGTAGCTTACCTCACCGGTTTTTTCCCCAGTCGGAAAACACCCGAGGCAATTTACCAAAAGTTTAGGTAACAGAAATCAGGCGTGCATCATTTTCACAGCATGCACCCAGAAATCTGCCACATAATTAGTTATACGGGCACGGCTCACGAGGAGCGTAGTGCTCCCCCGCAGCCCGTTGAACAGAAAGTAGGAGATTATGGCTAAGCAGACCATCTTCGGCCGTATTGCACAGCTCGCTAAGGCAAACATCAACGCTCTGATTGATGCAGCTGAGGACCCGGAGAAGATGCTGGACCAGATGGTTCGTGACTACACCAACAACATCCGCGAGGCGGAGGCTGCAGTAGCACAGACCATCGGCAACCTGCGTCTGCTCGAGAAGGACCACGCAGAGGATGTCCAGACCGCCCAGGAGTGGGGCACCAAGGCTCTGGCAGCTTCTAACAAGGCTGATGAATTCCGCGCAGCTGGCGACGTTGCCAACGCTGACAAGTTCGACAACCTCGCCAAGATCGCTCTGAACAAGCAGCTGCTGGCTGAAAAGGCAGCACAGGCTGTTGAGCCTCAGCTGGCTTCCCAGACTCAGGTCGTCAACCAGCTCAAGGACGGCCTGGAGAAGATGCGCTCCAAGCTTGAAGAGGTCAAGTACAAGCGCGATGAGCTGACCGCACGTCAGAAGACCGCAGCAGCTCAGACCCAGGTGAACGACGCTCTGAAGGCGTTCGACGTTCTGGACCCGACCAGCGAGATGAGCCGCTTCGAAGAGAAGGTTCGCCGCGAAGAGGCACGCGTCATCGGTCAGCAGGAACTGGCAGCTTCCTCCCTGGACGCTCAGTTCAACACCCTGGACCAGATGGAGCGCGAGACCGAGCTGGACGCTCGTCTGGCCGCTCTGAAGGCAAAGAACGCTCCGGCTGCTCCGGCTCCCCTGGCTGTGGAAGCTCCCACCCAGACCCTCTAAGCCCGGTCTAGTGCATAGCTTCTTGAGCTAAACCTATAAAGATTCGCCCCGTTCCTAAACTTTAGGAACGGGGCGAATCTTTATGCGTTAGGGGGTGCGAGCCTTAGTTCGCGTAGATGTACAGGTAGCCTGCCATCGCGGAGCGGGTAACCGCAGCGTTGGAGGTGGAACCGGTACCAATACCGTTGGAGGCTGCCCACGCCAGAGCCTGGGACACGTAGCCGCCCTGGTCCTGTGCCGGGGAGCCAGCTGCACGGTACATGAACTCAGCCATGGTGGACTCGGTGACGGCCTCCAGGGGGCGGAAGTCGCTACCGCTGATGCCCTGCTGGCTCAGCCAGAAAATCTCCTTGTACGCGGGGTGGTTGACCGGAACGTCGCTGAACGGCGAAACAGCCGGTGCGTTCACTGCGGGGCGACCAGCCACGCGGTACAGGTAGGTTGCCAGCTGCGCACGGTTGACCGATGCGTTCGGGCGGAAAGTACCGTCCGCGAAGCCGAGCATGATGCGCTTATCAGAGTTCCAGCTGATCTCGTTGTAGTTCGGGTCCGAGTCGGACAGGTCGCGGTAGCCCAGCGCGGGGGTCTTACCGGCGAAGTCCAGGGAGGACGCCAGGATGTGCGGCAGGTCGTAGTCGTGGTGGCTGAAGCCGTCGATCAGCTTCACGCGGGCGTTAGAGAAGCCTGCGCTCAGGTATGCGTTGTAGCCGGACTCGACTGCGCCTCGTGCGCTCCAGGTGACGGGGTTGGTGTTACCGGAGGTGTCATTCGCGCCAACCCACCAGTACATAGGCAAGCCCTTGGTGGTTGCGTCAGCGTCCACGGAGCCGTCCGAGTCGCCACCTGCAACCATGATGGAGCCGCCGCCGCTACGCCATGCGGTGTTGTGGTCGGTCAGCTCGTAGGTAATGAACTCAGCGCCACCGGAGTAGCCCATGGTCCACACCTGGGAAGCGTCCAGGTTGTTCTCGTTGATGAAGGACTTCGCGAAGGAGCGGAAGAACTCACCGTTGGTGTTCATGTCTTCCCACCAGGTGATGCCGTCGCCGGATGCATTGGTGTCCGGGGAGATGATCGGCACGAAGACCATGTTACGGGCGTTCGCAATCTTGCCCATTGCCGCGAGCATACCCTCGTCGGGGGTGTAGACCTTGGACTCGTTACGCTGCCAGTAGTCGCCGTCGAAGTAGAAGACCACGCCAACAGGCTTGGAGTAGTCCAGGTTGTTCGCGTACACGTGGTACTGGGAGGTGGTACCCGCCGGGGAGGTGTAGCTCTGGTAGGTTGCGGAGCTCATGGTGCGGGCGCGAGGAGCGTTGTTCTGCTTCTGCTCAGACTTCTGTTCGGTCTTCTGCTCTGCCTTCTGCTCGGCCTTGGGAGCGGCGGTTGCCTTACCCTTGGTGAGCGAGCTGCTCAGAATCTCGGAGAAGTTGTAGTCGAAGTGGCCCGAGCCGTTCAGAACGGTCGCGGAAGCGTTGGTGTAGCCGGCGTTGCGGTAGGCGTTGTAGCCGCCCTCAACGGCGCCTCGTGCGCTCCAGGTCTGCGGGTAGGTCTCGCCGGTGCCGTCGTTCGAGTTTGCGTACCAGAACATGGGCTGGGATTTCAGCGCAGCCGAGGGGGTACCCTCGTCCAGGCCACCGCCAGCGACCATGATGGAGCCGCCGCCATTGCGCCAGGTCTGGGGCTTGGTGTTCAGCTCGTAGGTGATGAACTCAGCGCCACCGGAGTAGCCCATGGTCCATACGTTAGAGGAGTCCACGCCGTTAGCCGCGATGAAGGAGGAAGCGAAGGAGCGGAAGAACTCGCCGTTACGCTCCATGTCTTCCCACCAGGTCACGCCAGCATCGTAACGGTTGGTGTCCGGGGAGATGATGGGCACGAACAGCATGTTCTGTGCCGCTGCGGATGCAGCCATCTGAGCCAGTTCACCGGAGGGGTCGTAGACCTTGGACTGGTCGTTGCGCCAGTAGTCACCGTCGAAGTAGAAGACCACGCCAACGGGCTTGGAGAAGTCCACACCCTCAGCGTAGACGTGGTACTGCGAGGTGGTACCCGCCGGGGAGGTGTAGGACAGGAAAGTCTGGTTGGTGCGGGTTGCCGCCACACCGGATGCCGCCTGAGTAGCCTGTGCGGACTGGAAAGTAGCCGAGGGGGTCGCCTGAGCAGTGTAGGTCTTCTGGATGGGCTGAACCGCGGTCGTTGCGGGAGCCTGCTGAGTCTGCTTTGCCTGTTCAGCCTGCTGGCGGATCTGTACAGCAACCTGCGAGAGGGTGGGCTGCACGGTGGAGGTGAACAGGGACTTGGGAGCGGCGGTTGCGGTAGCTGCGCCGGGGATGTCCAGAACGACGGGTGCGAAAGCCGAAGCGGGTGTTACCAGGGTGCTACCGAGCACGGAGGGTACAGCGATGGCTGCGAGAGAGCCAGCCTTAACAGTGCGGGGGCGAAGTGCCATGGGTTGTCCTCGTTGTTGGTGTTTCGTGGGGCGCGGACGCCCGTGAGTGGTTGAGTGATAGGTGGTCTATAGGTGAGAAGCCTATAGGCGGTCGGCCTGCGGATGTGACGCTGCAATGGAGCGAGTCCATAAACCGTCCCGTGTGTGTTGCGGGGGGTGTCCTCATGTGATGGAGGGGTTCAGTATTCATCCGGAGAGCTACGCGGCGGACCGCGGTGACCATGTACTCAAAGCTACCAGGTCAAAAAGCCTTTTCCAGCGGTTTTTTGGGGCTATTTTTGGGTATCGAACAAGATTCAATCTTAACAAGAGCTTTTTCTAAGCTTCTAGTTTAACTTGAATCACCCTCAAGTAGAGGTTGAATGGGCTATTTTTCCTTGATTTTCCGGGGTTTTTGAGCGTTTTTTGAAAGAGTTTCAAAAAACTCTACAATTAACTTGAATGTTTCGTATGTGATTACAATCACTTTCAGAGTGAATTGTTGCACTCGAAGCCCAATTTTTGCCAAAAACCGCGGAATTCCGGGGCAAAACGGGTGATTTCCAAGCCCGGAATATAGGCACCTTTCGCATATTCCACTTTGAGAATGCACTTTGAGGCAAAAACAGCCCCCTCGCCACTCCCCCACCCAGGCATCCTATCGGACCCCTCATCACGCTCTTGAGACCCGCCCCAGAGCCCCCTTCAGGACCCCTTTCAGATCCCCTTTCAAGGAGCTCAAAAGCAGCGTCTCAAGAAGGCGTAACCACCCTCCAGCAACCGCTCGGAAGTGACTCCACCACCCCCATGGGCACACCCGCTTGAAGCCCCGATAGACGGACTGAGGAATACCTCGAAAGACGCATCGGGAGACGTTCCGAAACCAGTCCAGGGTACTTTCACGACGGTTCTATGAAATTCCGTGAGGAGGTTTCAAGAGGGGTTTCGAGAGGCCGAAAGATCCACCTCAAGCACCCCGGAAGGGGCAGCAGGCTGCCCCCCCATCAGTCTCCCCGAAGCACCGCCCCGACAAGGTTCAGAAGACCCCCTCCGCAGATTACAGAAGGCAGGAGATACGGAGAGGCAGGAGATATAAAGAAAGCCGCCCAGCAGGCGGCAGAAAGGTAGCACAAGAAGAAGAAAAGTAGGCGGCAAATGAAGACAGGTCGCCGACAGGAAAGGTGCAGGAAGGTGGCGAAAGAAGGCAGACCGGCGGTCGGAAGGTGACGGGAGGACAGCAGAAGGAGACAGGTCGGCGGGAGTACGGGTTTTAGGGAATAAAAAAACTCCCGATAGCTAAGCTATCGGGAGTTATCCGTTGCGGGGACAGGATTTGAACCTGCGACCTCCGGGGTCTGCATCTCTTTTTAATGAAACAGTGAGATACAGCCAAGTAATCGTTGATATTGTGCGGTAACCGTCCCCTTATCCTTCCCTAAAGATACTTGAAGTTACCGGCATATCCTCACGAAAGATAGGGAATAAGGTAGGGACTACCTTTCCTCCCTACGCCGTGCTCGGGCTGCCTCGTACAGCGTTGTGAGGTCTGACAGGTCTGAGTATGCCTGTGCGTTCACATCGACCGAGTGGCCGAGCGTTCGAGCACGCAGTAGCGCGTCTACGTCCGTGCGGTACATGGTGTTGAGGGTGGTTCTCCAGACGTGGGTGCGGTGGGTCTCCAGCAGAGGCACTCCGCAGTCGCGAGCCAGATCCTTATAGAACGCCTTGAGAGCCTTCTGAGCGTTGTATCTGTCCCACTCGGTGTCTGGGTTGAGCGGTGCGCCCACAACGTAGGCTCCACCGACTTCATCTCGTCTACGGGTAAGGTGCTCATAGACCGCAGGCTCGACGAGAGCCGCGACGCGGGTGGTGCCTGTCTTGGCGTTTTCAGCCCGAATAATGCACGCTGGGCGGTTTTGGTCGTCGGTGATGATGTCGTCCCACATGAGAGTTCTTGCCTCGCTCACACGCAGCCCTGTGGCCATTTGGAGCAGGGTTAGGTCGATGCAGCAGCGGTGGACGGCAACGCGGTCCTCTAGCGTGTACCTGCCTCGTTTGGGTGGTACTAGTGTGGGTGACCAGGTATTGGTCGGGGGTTGTGGGTAGAGGTCGAGGTCCTTGATGATGAGCGGACTTCTACCACCGCGATCTTCAAAGGACCTCCTGTTGACTTCTTACCGTGACGGATCATGGGGCAGCCACACACAGAGCACGATGCAGTATTCACAGGAACGAGGCAAACACGACCAACTGAAAGAGTGACTTTCCCGCACCAGAAAGCCGAAAAGTCACCCAACCAGCAACACGTAGTGTCCTATAACCCAGAAAGAAAGCTCTCCCTGGAAGCCACTGAGGCTTCCAGGGAGAGCAGTCAGAGAGTGCGAAAGACGAATACACCGCTATCAAGCGTGAGGCGGCCGATGGGGGAGTCGTAGGTGGCGAGCGCCGGATCAGAATTGCTCGGGGTGATCGCGGTAGGCATACGCCCACACTGTCACGGCGACAGTCACAGCGCGAGTCCACGCGTCACGGACAGCGTCCAGTTCTGCGCCCTCGAAGCCCTCCGCCAGGAGACGGTGCCCGACCTCCACAGTCGGCGCGATGAAGGCGAGCACGTAGCGCAGAGGCACGAATGGCGTCGAGTCCGCCCCATCCGCCGCGTTCTTCGCCGCGGTCATGTGTCGAGCTCCAATCAGGTACTGGTAGTCCAACCACGCCTGATCCCGCTCGCGCGTGCACATGTCGATGATCCACTGGGCGAATCGGGGCTTTGACGCCTGCGCGTACTCGGGGTTCGGCTGTCCATCCGGATGCGCGGAATGTGCTGCCAGGTAGGTCTTTTGAGCCAAAATCCCGCGCCACGTGTCGACCATTTCCATGGCATGCGGCGCCAGGATGGGTTCTGCTCGCGAGAGCAGCTCTGCGTCACCGGGCTGGACGTGCGCGGCGGCCTCGATCTGGCGTAGATCCTCGAGTGTGAGCGGAGCTGTGGGGACGGCATCGGTGCCGTAGGTGTACCCCGACGAGTGGTCGTAAGCGGTCATGCGAACCTCCTTGAACTTATGCGTCAATTGTAGAACGTGCTCTTGCTCAGCTCAAGTCCTGTGGAGTGGTGTAATCGTTTTGTGTCCTTCGGGTTGGGTTATGCGCTGAGTTG
>CAUTHR010000008.1:0-105944 GCA_963538455.1 Rothia mucilaginosa
TGTACCTGGACTTGAAGGCTGTGCGTGAGCTGCCCGCGAACGCTGAGGGCTACTCGTGGGAGCCGGGCGAGGTCTGCCACCTGAGCCGTGATGAGATGCTGGAGATTTTTGCTGAGCGCGGCGGCGACCCGAACCGCCCCGGCAAGCGTGATGCGCTGGATCCGCTGCTGTGGCGCGTTAAGCGTGAGGGCGAGCCGAGCTGGGACGCCGGCGAGTTGGGCGCGGGCCGCCCGGGCTGGCACATCGAGTGCACCATGATTGCCCGCCAGTTCGTGGACGGTTCGCTGACCGTTCAGGCCGGCGGTAACGACCTGACCTTCCCGCACCACGACCTGGGCGCGGGCCACACCTGGGCCGTGTCTGACCGCCCGCACGCCAAGCACTACGCGCACACCGGCATGGTCGGTTTGGACGGCCACAAGATGAGCAAGTCTCGCGGCAACCTGGTGCTGGTTTCGCGCCTGCGCGCCGCCGGTGAGGACGCGAACGCGATTCGCCTGGCGATTATGGGTCAGCATTACCGTTCGGACTGGTTCTGGACTGATGAGCTACTGGAGCACGCGAAGGCTCGCCTGGACACCTACCGTCATGCGGTGTCGGTGGCTGAGGGCCGTGAGGGCTCTGAAGGCGTCACCGATGAGGCAGCGGTTGAGCTGCTGGCCGCCGTGCGTGAGGCGCTCGGCGAGGACCTGAACGCTCCGGCGGCCCTGGCTGCCGTGGATGCGTGGGCTGTGAAGGCTCTGGCGGACACCACTGTCGGCGGTGGCGCGCTGGTGCGTGACATCCTGGCGGCACGCCTGGGCGTGGTCCTCTAGGGATAACTCTGGAAGATAACACCCTACGAAACGTTGAAGCGCAGGAGCGGCGCTACGGTGTAAGCCGTGGCTTGCCGCCCTGCGCTTTTCTGTGCCTCCATATTGATGTGCCCGCTTTCTACCGCTACCGGCTGACCGCACAAGAAACCAGCCCCCGCATTATCAAGCTGGTTGTCGCGCTTGCGGGGGAACGCGCCACAGCCGATTTGCAGACTCCGCTAAAATAGAAAAGGACTTTTTCCATCCCGCGGTTCGCCGCACAGCGCGAACAGCACAGACTGACCCAAACCCGAGGAGAAACACCCCGTGAGCAGCGGCACCCCCACCCCCACCGGCGCAATCAACCGCCGCGGCCCCTTCCGCCCCGGCGAGCGCGTCCAAATCACTGACGAACGCGGCCGCATCACCACCATCACCCTCGCCGAAGGCGGCGAATACCACTCCCACAAGGGCTTCCTCAAGCACGACGACCTCATCGGCGCACCCGAAGGCACCGTCATCGCCAACACTCACGGCATCCTCTACCAGGCGCTGCGCCCCCTCTACAAGGATTTCGTGCTCTCCATGCCGCGCGGCGCAGCCGTCGTCTACCCCAAGGACGCCGCCCAGATCATCGTCAAGGCCGATATCTTCCCCGGCGCGCGCGTCGTCGAGGCAGGCGTCGGTTCCGGTGCACTGTCCATCGCCCTGCTGCGTGCAGTCGGCGACTACGGTTGCGTGCATTCCTTCGAACGTCGTGAAGAGTTCGCAGACGTCGCCCGCGGCAACATTGAGACCATGTTCGGTGGCCCCCACCCGGCGTGGAAGCTGAGCATCGGCGACCTGCAGGACACCCTGCCGCAGGTTGAAGAGCCCGGCAGCGTCGACCGCGTCGTACTCGACATGCTCGCACCCTGGGAGTGCCTGGACGCCGTGGCGGAGGCGCTCGCGCCCGGCGGCGTGCTCATCTGCTACGTTGCGACCGTGACCCAGATGTCCCGCCTGGTCGAGGGCATGCGTCTGGACGGCCGCTTCACCGAACCCGAATGTGACGAAACCATTGTTCGCGGCTGGCATGTGGAGGGCCTGGCGGTCCGCCCCGACCACCGCATGGTGGCGCACACCGCGTTCCTGGTCGTGGCTCGTCGCCTCGCTGACGGTGCGGTACGTCTGGCACCGAAGCGTCGCGCGTCCAAGACTGACTTCTCTGAAGAGGATATGAACGCGTGGATTCCCATGAACGTGGGTGAGCGTGAGGTGACCGATAAGAAGATTCGCCGCGCCGCACGCGATGCGAAGAACCTTGCCGCTCACGCCGCACGCGCGAACGAGATTGCGCTCGAACAGAACGGTATGGAGTCTGAGCAGAACGACAGCGCAGCAGCCGAGACTGACGCTGAGGCTGCTGAATCCGCCGAATAATTGACGAATCATTGACCTGCGGGGGCACGGGCGTTGCCTGGAGCCCCCGCAGTGCACTCACCAGGCTACTCGCCGCGCCCAACCACCCGCACCGAGTAGCCGCCGACAAGGACGAACAGCTAAAGGAGCTACCGTGTCCACCCACGAATCTGCAGATCAGGCAGGAACCCCCCAGTACGGCACCGCCCACAGTGCAGCCAGCGCGGCACCGCACTACTCGGCTGCTTTCGGGTCGACCTCCCTGCCCGGCAGTCAGCCCGTCAGCGCGCAGGAGTATGACGCCGTGCTGCGTCGACTCTCCGCGGCGGAGGCAACCCGCGACAATATGAGCCGACAGATTCGTGGTGCAGGGGAGAAGAACCGCAAGCTCGTTGAGGCAATCACCAGCATGCGCTACCAGGTGGAGCGTCTGCGTGCCTCCCTGTCGCAGAACGTCATGCCGCCGCTGAATTCGGCGATTGTGCTGGAGGTGCATGAGGGTCAGACCATGACCTACGAGCAGGTCGCGGACGATAAGACTCCCGCCGAGATTGACACCTACCTGGACGTTCAGGTGAGCGGTCGTATGATGCGTATTCCCGTATCCCCGCTCATTGACCTGTCCACGCTGACCCCCGGCATGACCGTGCTACTCAACGACAAGACGGAGGCGGTGCTCGCCCTGGACACCGAACCCTTCGGTGACGTAGTGACCGTGCGCGAGGTGCTCGACGGCGAGCGCGTGCTGGTCGATACCTCCTCGGGCGCTCAGCAGGTGGCGCGCGTAGCCGGTTCCCTCAACATTGAGCAGCTACGCACCGGGGATGCGGTCACCCTCGACACGCGCACCCGCATGCTGACCTCGCAGGTTCCCGCCTCCCGCTCGCAGGAGCTGGTTCTGGAAGAAATTCCGGACGTCACCTACGAGCAGATTGGTGGCCTGGGCGCGCAGATTGAGCAGATTCGCGACGCGGTGGAGCTGCCGTATCTGCACCCGGAGATTTTTGAGCGCTACCACCTGGCACCGCCCAAGGGCATTCTGCTGTACGGTCCTCCCGGTAACGGTAAGACCATGATTGCTAAGGCTGTGGCGAACTCTCTGGCGGCTCGTGCGGCTGCGCTGAACCCGGGTTCGGCTACTCGCGGCTACTTCTTGAACATTAAGGGCCCCGAGCTGCTGGATAAGTTCGTGGGTGAGACGGAACGCCAGATCCGCGATATTTTCGTTGCCGCACGCGAGAAGGCGGAGGCGGGTCACCCGGTCGTCGTGTTCTTTGACGAGATGGAGTCGCTGTTCCGTATGCGCGGTTCGGGTCGTTCCTCCGATATTGAGACGACCATCGTGCCGCAGCTGCTTGCCGAAATTGACGGTGTGGAGTCGCTGCAGAACGTCATCGTTATTGGTGCGACCAACCGTGAGGACCTCATCGACGCCGCGGTGATGCGCCCTGGCCGCCTGGACCTGAAGATCCGCATTAACCGCCCGGATGCCGCCGGTGCGGCAGAGATTTTTGGCCTGTACCTGACCGAGGATTTGCCCCTGGACGCTGCGGAGGTGGCTGCCGCCGGCTCGACCCGCGCCGCCCTGACCGCGATGATTGCGGCGGCGGCTGGTCAGCTGTACGCGCGCACCCCCTCCACGGCGTACGCCGTGGCGACCGTGGATTCTTCCATGGTCGTTGGTTCTGGCGCGAGCGCGAACCTGTCCACTCACACGCTGTACCGTGGCGATTTCGCTTCGGGCGCGGTGATTCGCAATATTGTGGACCGCGCGAAGAAGGCGGCGATTAAGGAGCAGCTGCAGGCGCTGACTGCCGGCGCTAACGCTGCGGGTGTGGGTATTGGTACCCGCCACCTGCTGGAGGCGGTGCGCGCCGAGTTTGAGGATCAGGTGGACTTGCCGCCGCTGCCCGATATTGAGGATGCGCTCACCGTCGCCGGTGTGCGTGGCCGTCTGGTGTCGGTGGAGCCGCCGCGCTAAACCGCGCACGCATCATGAGCCGTGTGCCCGCACCATAAACCGGGCTACAAGCACCAGCCGGGCGGCGCTCACCGCGCGCTTATCCCGCACTAACCTCAGTATTACCGCAGGTCCAGAGACTTTAGATGGTATAGAACTTTTCAGGAGAACCCCATGAACTCCACCCCCAGCTACGGCGTGCACCGCATTATGGGTGCCGAAACCGAGTACGGCGTCATCGCCCCCTCCGCGCCGGGCACCAACCCGACCGTGCTGTCCGCACTGGTGGTCAACACCTACGCCAAGCTGGCGTTCCGCCGCGGCGCCGCCTTCCGCGAACAGCTGCAGCGCCGTGCCCTGGCGGATGAGCTGACCGCCGAGCAGGCACGCCAGGCAGAGAACTACTCGACCGCCACCCCGGAGGGTCAGTGGCTGGGTGAGTCCGAGTCACCGCTGCGTGATGCCTTCGGTCAGGTTCAGGACGCCTCCACCGCCCACTCGAGCCAGATGACGCACACCCGCACCGAGCTGACCAGCGAAGATATCGCCCTGGAGATTATGCGTGAGGCGGGCGTTCAGGCACCGGGTGAACCCGCCGAACCGCGTAGCGCCCTGGATGCGCTCGCCGGTGTGCACGGCCGCGGTGGTTTCCCGGAGCGCCTGGATTGGGACCGCGTGACCATGAACGCGATTCTGCCCAATGGTGCGCGCCTGTATGTGGATCACGCGCATCCGGAGTATTCGTCGCCGGAGGTTCTGACCCCCGCCGATGCGGTGCTCTATGACGCTGCCGGTGACGCGCTGGCGTATGAGTCGCTGGTGGAGTTGGGCAACCATGCGCAGGATTTGCCGCAGGTGAAGCTGTACAAGAACAACACCGACTCGAAGGGCCAGTCGTACGGCGCCCACGAAAACTACCTGATTAGCCGTGATATTCCGTTTGAGCAGGTTGCGGATGCGCTCCTGCCGTTCTTCGCCACGCGCGCAATTTTTACGGGTGCGGGCCGTGTGGGTATTGGTACGCACGGTGAGGTTCCGGGTTTTCAGATTAGTTCGCGTGCTGATTTCTTTGAGCGCACGATTGGTCTGGAGACCACGATTCGCCGCCCGATTGTGAATACGCGCGATGAGCCGCATGCGGATGAGTCGAAGTACCGCCGCCTGCACGTGATTCCGGCGGATGCGAACATGTCGCACTACTCGAACCTGTTGAAGTTTGGTACGGCGGCGCTGGTGATGAACCTGATTGAGTCGCACAGCGAGCAGACTCCGGTTCTGCCGGGTGTGCGCCTGTCTGATCCGGTGGCGGCGATGCACGCGGTCAGCCACGATTTGTCACTGTCGGTTCAGCTGCCGTTGGCGCCGTCTTCGGCGACCTTGCCAAACCCGGTGTCCACGAGCGGTTCTGCGAGTGCCCTGCAGATTCAGCGCGCCTACTATGAGGCCTCCCGCGCGCACGAGGAGTCGAACCCGGCGGGTGTGGATGCTGCGACCGCACAGATTCTTGATCTGTGGGGCGAGGTTCTGGACGCTCTGGAAACCAACCCGCTCTCGCTGGCGGATCGTCTGGATTGGGTGGCGAAGTATGCGCTGGTGCGCGGCTATGTCGCTCAGGGCGTAGATTATGCGAATCCGAAGTTGAAGGCTTTGGATTTGCAGTACGCTGATATTGACCCGTCGAAGAGCCTGTATCACCGTCTGGTGGCGCGTGGCCGTATGCGCACGCTGTTCTCTGCGGAGCAGATTGAGCGTGCGACGACCGAGCCGCCGCGTGAGACGCGCGCGTTTTTGCGTGGCACGTTGATGGCGCGTTGGCCGGAGGAGATTCTGGGCATTAACTGGGATACGGTGTCCTGCCGCGGCAGGTATTCGAAGGATCTGACTCGTTTTACGATGATGGAGCCGACCCGGTACGGTGCCGCCCAGGTGGAGCCGCTGCTGGATGAGGTGAACCATTCGGATGAGCTGCTGAACCGCCTGCGCTAGTACGCTAGTAGCAGCCCACCACCCCTAAACCCACATCAACTCACATTCTTCCCCGGGGCGAATACCCCCATTCGGAAGAGTAAAAACCACATAACCCACAGGTAGGGTGCAGTGCACAGCTCACGGCAGTCGGTGCGTACCACCCCGGTATCGCCTCGGCATTGCATTCAGCACCGCCTCCAGCAGTACCTCTAAGCACCCCATCTGACCCCATAACTTGACGTTAAGACCGGTACCGGTCTGAACAACCCCATTTGAAGGAGAGAACCATGAGCCGCGAACGCATCAGCGCACAGCAGACCGAAACCACCGCAGCCGAACAGGAGCAGGAACTGACTCTCGCCGCCTCGCACGTGGTGTCTGACGTGAGCGAGGTCGACGACCTGCTCGACGAAATTGACGGCCTGCTCGCTGAGAACGCTGAAGACTTCGTCACCGGCTTCGTCCAGAAGGGCGGCGAGTAACCGGCACGCCCCGCGCCGGGTCAGCATCATGGAACACCGTATTTTCGGCATTGAAAGCGAATTCGGGCTCAGCTACGTCCCGCACGGGCTCGGTCGGCTGAGCATCGAAGAGTCCGCCGCCGCCCTTTTCAAGCCCGTCCTGGATCAGTGGCGCTCAACGAACGTCTTCCTGCCCAACGGCGGTAGGCTCTACCTTGACGTGGGTTCGCACCCCGAGTACGCCTCCGCCGAATGCGGCAGTATTGACGAACTGCTCGCGCAGGAACGCGCCGGTGAGCTGCTTTTTGCTGACCTGGCGCGCACCGCCCGCAAGCGCCTGCTCGCAGGTTCCGAGGGCCGCCCCCTCGACGGTGAACTGTACCTGTTCAAGAACAACGTGGATTCGGCGGGCAACTCCTACGGCAGCCACGAGAACTACCTGATCAGCCGCAAACTGCAGTTCAACGACCTGATTAAGCAGCTCGTGCCGTTCCTGGTGACCCGCCAGATTCTGGTCGGTGCCGGTAAGACCCACCCGAACGGCGGCCCGGTGCCCGGTTCGACCGACCCGGCGTCCAGCACGGGTGTGCCCTCGTATTCGTTCTCGCAGCGTGCCGACCATATTTGGGAGGCGGCGTCCACCTCGACCTCGCGCGCTCGCCCGCTCATTAACACTCGCGACGAGCCGCACGCGGATGCGTCGAAGTTCCGCCGCATGCACGTCATTAATGGCGATTCGAACATGGCGGAGCCGACGACCCTGCTGAAGATTGCCAGCACCGACCTGGTGCTGCGCATGCTGGAGGACCGTTTCCCGGTTACGAGCCTGGATATTGTGTCCGTCCCGGCGGCTCTGCGCGCTATCAGCCACAATCTGACCGGCACCGCGACCTTCGAAACCACCGACGGTAAGCACTACACGGCGTTGAGCGTTCAGCGTCACTACCTGGATGCGGCACGCCAGTACGTGCAGCAGTACGGCGCTCACCACCACCACGTGGAATACGCCCTGGACCTGTGGCAACGCACCCTGGACGCTATCGAGTCCGGCGACTACAGTAGCATTGACACTGAGATTGACTGGGCGATTAAGAAGAAGCTTCTGGACGCCTATATTGCCCGCGCCCGCGCGGCTGGTCAGCCTGCCGATTATGCGAGCGTCCGCATCCGTCAGCTGGATTTGGCGTACCACGACATCGACCCGGAGCGTAGCGTCTTCCACGCGCTGGTTCGTCGCGGTGCGGTCAAGCGCATCCTGCCTGAGGGTGCCGCGGAGGCGGCGAAGACTCAGCCGCCGAACACTCGCGCCCTGCAGCGTTCGCGTTTCATTAACGCGGCGGTTGCGGCGGGGGAGCAGTTCACCGTGGATTGGGTGCATTTGAAGCTCAACGCCTACCCGCAGCACACGCTGGTGTGCAAGGACCCATTCGCGACCGACAGCGAGGGCCTGCAGGAGGTACTGACCCTGCTGGAAGGTAAGGCGCGTCAGCATCAGGAGGCGGCATTCCCGCCGCCCTGCTAATCAACAGCCCCGCTAGGTAGCATTGCTAAACAGCACTGCTAGAAATGCTCTGACGAGGGGAAACCCGCCGGCGGTCGGGGTTGTAGACCTTCGGGAACACCCCGGCCGCAACACAGCTTGAACACAGCTACGTGCCGTAGCATAAAACAGCTAAACCTATACCTGTAAACTGTTCTGTGGCACACGGGCACTCACACGCCCCACTCTCACAGAAAACCCAGAGGATAACACTATGACCAAACGCTCTAAGCTCACTATTTTCGGTGCCAGTGCGGCAGCTCTTGCGCTTGCACTGTCTGCATGTGGCGCGCAGTCCAGCGGCGACCTGTCTAAGGTGAAGTACACCTTGAAGAACGCGACCGCTGAGCCGGAGGCGTCCTTCGCGACTCCTTTCGCCGCGTCTAGCCCTTCTGCGTACGTGATTGAGTCGGGTAATGGCGATTCCATCAACGATGGTGACTTTGTGCTCGTTGAGGCGGCTGTCTTCAACGGTACCGACGGCAAGGTTAACGGTTCCACCTACTCCAGCGAACCGATTCTGCTGCCGGTCAATGAGCAGCTAAAAAAGGCAGCACCGCAGGTGTATGACACGCTGAAGAACATTAAGGTTGGCGGTTCTTTCTCGTACACCACCAACGTTCTGCAGCAGCGCAGCACCGCGGGCGTGACCACTACGACCGCGTCGCCCGGTGCTGCAACCAACGTTGAGGTGTACACCGTGAAGGCGAAGCTGCCCAAGTACGCAACCGGTAAGGCTGTTGAGGCTGACCCGTCGCTGCCGTCCTTCACTCTGGATGAGTCCACCGGCAAGGCTGAGATTAAGCTGCCCGATAATAAGCCGGAGGTCACTGAGCTGGTTTCGAAGAACCTCATCGACGGTGAGGGCCCCGAGGTCAAGGAAACCGACACCGTGTACGTGCGCTACATTGGCGTGCAGTACTCTGACGGTAAGGTTGTCGACGGCAACTTCGACAGCACCCCGATGGGCATCTCCCTGCAGGGCGTTATCAAGGGCTGGACTCAGGGTCTGAAGGGTAAGAAGGTCGGTTCCCGCGTTGAGCTGGTCATCCCGGCTGATTTGGCGTACGGTAACGACACCGGCGGTTCCAAGCCTTCGGGCACCCTGGTGTTCGTGGTTGATATTCTGGGTGCGGAGGAGAACCCGCAGACCCTGCAGCGTGCTCAGGCGGCTTCTAGCGCGGCCGCTGCGGAGGCGAGCGCCTCGGCAACCGCTTCTGCGACCGCAACCCCGGCGGCTACCGCTTCGGCTACCGCGCAGTAGCCCGGTACCCACATTTTTATATCGCGCTCGCCGCTTATATGACGTAGGCGGCGGGCGCACCCACTATTTCGATTCATTTCGAACCAATCAAAGGAGACACCCATGTCTTTCGGTCAGCGTAACCTCGACCGCGAAAAGCCCGAAATCGATTTCCCCGAGGGCGACGCCCCCACCGAGCTGGTCATCACCGACCTGATCGAGGGTGCTGGCGCTGAGGTTGTTCCCGGCTCCCGCGTGCTCACCCACTACGTTGGTGTGGCATTCTCCACCGGTGAAGAGTTTGACGCGTCCTGGAACCGCGGCGAGCCGCTGCCGTTCCAGGTGGGCGTTGGCCAGGTTATCCGCGGTTGGGATGAGGGTCTGCTCGGCATGAAGGTCGGCGGCCGTCGTCGCCTGGAGATTCCCGCCGACATGGCGTACGGTGACCGCGGCGCTGGTTCGGTCATTAAGCCCGGTGAGTCCCTGATTTTCGTGGTGGACCTGCTGGACGTCCGCTAAGGACTAGCCAGGTTCTCGCGTTTCTTACGTAAGACACGTGTAGCCCGGTGTTTTCTCCCTACTGTGGGAGGGGCGCCGGGCTTTTGTGTGCCGGACTATAGGTGCGCCCGCGTATTCCTCCCGCAGCCACCCCATACGCTGAACTACCCCATACGCTAAGTAAGTGCCGCGGAACACACACGGTATGATGGAATCATGTCCACCGCAGCTCAGCTTTACATGACTCTTCACCGCCTCGCCACCGCCGCCGAGGCACCCGATATCGCAACCCGGACCCAGGGCATCAGCCGCAACGAGCTACTGACCCTGCTCGGCATTAGCACGCGCGCTAACGGCTCCCTCAGCGAGTCCCAGGAACGCGCCTTTGAACGAGCCAAGCAGACCTTGCGTGACGCCGGCGCGCGCATCACCCACGTGACCACGGATCTGGGGGAGCGCTACCGCCTCGAACCCAGCAACGCCGCAAAGCTGCCCGCCTGGAACCCCACCGCCGAGGAGTTCCGCCTCATCAACACCATCCTGCGAGGCTGGGAAGGCACCGAACTGCAAGATGACGCTTACCGCATCCTGCGTAAGATTGCGCTCACGAGCGAGAACCTCACCGATGAGGCGCTCGCCGCCGCGAAGATTCAGGACCCGAAGACCGGCAAGCGTCAGCGCGCGAAGAACCTGTACAGCTACCGTGAGCCCCTTCAGCGCATTTACTTTAGCGATAACCCGCACCTGAATGAGCTGTTCACCGCCTATGCGGAGCGTAAGACGGTCACGTTCACCTATCAGACGGCTGCCGGTGCGACCCGTCTGCAGGAGAAGGTCAGTGTTGCCGGTATTGGTTACCGTTACGGCACCTGGTACTTCGTCGGGTATTACACCGAGAGTGCGGCGCGTAAGGAGTACACGTTCCGCGCTAGCCGTATTCAGAAGCTCACGATGCTCTCACGTATTGATTCGACCCCCATCAATGCGACCTTCAACGCTAAGAACTGGCTTGAGGGCATTGAGGGCTACGAAGAGAGCCTGATTGTTGCCGAGGTCAGCGCCGATTCCACGCGTTCGGAGCCTTTCACCGTGCCCTCGTACGGCACGATTGATAGCGCTGTGGCGGCGACCAGCTACAGCTGTGTGATCGAGCCGCCCGCTGAATCCAACTCTGCTGAATCAGACTCTGCCGATTCGGGCTCCGAGGGTGCCTCTACCCGCCAGCGTGACAGCTACGCCGCCCAGCAGCAGCTCTTGCGCACCCTCACCGACCTGCACAGCGGCGCGGTCGAAGACCTCGGCACCTGGAGCAAAATCGGCCAGCGTAACCGTAATAACGTCCTTGATGCCCTCGTCGACCTGATCCTGGGTCTGCACCGTGCCGACCGCTGGGCGAGCGCCCACGGTGAGGCACCCATGCCGTTGAACCAGCTCAACGCCCTCTACAGCGTGGACACAGAGAAGAACCGCGAACTCGGCAAGACCATCATCCCCGAGATTTTCGCGCTGGTAGACACCGTACCCTTCGATTCTGACCCGAAGGACCCGGACGCGCTCAAGCCCACCTACATTAACCTGCTACCGGACTTTGGCGGCGCCACCCCGCACACGCTGCTGGACTACGCGCGCCTGACCGACACCGAGCTCGCCATCCTGGTCTTTACGCTCTCTGCCGCAGATATTCTGCACCCGGCTGATGCGCGCCTGAGCAGTATCCGTGCGGCGCTCGCCGCCGCGTACCCGAACGCGCCCGTCTATGCGCAGCACCTGTGCTTTGCCCCGGAGGAGCCTCTGCTGCAGGAGGCGACTGCCGCCCTGAGTAGCGGCAACGCCGTGACCATTGGTTACGGTACGTCTGAGCGTGCCGCCGATCGCCTGGTGGACCCGTATGCGTTGGTGTTGCACCGCGACCATATGTATCTGCACGCGTGGTGCCGTACCGCTGAGGAACGCTACTATGCCGCGCGCGGTGAAGAGGTCCCCGAGTATGTACCCGAGCAGGTGTCTGAGACTTTTGCTCACGCGGCCACCGGTGCGGCAGAGAACAGCGAAGTTGCAGACGGCGAGGCGGCAGACAGTGATGCGGGGGAGAAGACCCCCACCTTCTGGCGTAACTTCCGCCTCACCCGCATCAACCACATTCACGAGGCGGGCGCGGGTCGTACCCACCCGGTCACCGGTGACACCGTCCCGCTGTGGCACGCGCAGCAGCACAACACGCAGACCAACCCCTTCGCTGAGTTGCGGATTCACCCGACCGAGCATATTCCCAGCGGTGAACCGCTCGATACTCTCACCGCAACGTACATGCGTCGAAGCACCCACCACGTGAAGAAGGCTTCACGCACCCAGTACGTGCGTATCCACTACTACAACAACGCCCACGGTGCTGGCGATAAGAACATCCTCGACACCGTCATCGCGCACCGAGGCGCCCTCGAACTCATCAGTCCGGCGCACCTGCGCGCGGCACTACTTGACCAGCTGCAAACCCTCAGGGCGAGCAGCCGCAGTGGTGCGCCCGCAGATGTTCCCACTGTGCCCACAGAAAAATAGAACTTCACCCACTAGCAAAAACACCCTAAAAACCCATCCAAGGGGCCAAAACATTAACCTAATACTTGTATAATGGTGCTCATGTCTTGGTGGTTCTGGATTTTGCTATGGGGCGCGCTCATCATCTGCTCGCTCCTCTATTTGGCATGGTTCACCTACAAAGCACTCACTCGCGGTTTCACACTCCTTGACGAAACCGTAACCTGGGTCGAGTCAATCGAGGGACAATTCGACGCAGCGCAAGCAAACGCAAGCCGAAAACTCCCGCGAGACACCACCCTCGGGGTATTCACACCCATCACCGAGGCATACAATAACTACGAACAAGGTAAGCAGACACGCAGGTCTGAGCGGATCAAGCGACGGGTCTCCCGACGAGATCGACTCGGCCAACCTCAAAACATCGGAGACCTGCTCTAACCAGAAAGGCACACCATGGGCCAGATTTTCAGCCACCCCGCGACCATCATCGTCGTTATCCTCCTTATCGTCCTGCTCTTCGGCGCACCCAAGCTGCCCGGCATGGCACGCAGCCTCGGCCAGTCCATGCGCATCTTCAAGACCGAAGTTGAGGGTCTGAAGAACGACTCCAAGAAGGACCCCCGCGAGAAGGACGGCGAAGAGGTCGTCACCGCTGAGGTCGTAGACAACGGCAAGGACGGCAAGACCGAAACTAAGTAACGGTCCCGCCCCAACGCACCAAACCCGTGCCAGCCCACCGGCCGGCACGGGTTTTGCGGCACCACCCCGTAAACACCCCACCAGACCCCCTCAGCCGCATCACATACGGCACCGACACCCAGAGGACACCACGTGGCAACACCCGACCAGGACGTGCGCAACCGCAAAATCAATCCTGAAGCACGCATGGAACTCAAGGAACACCTGCGCGAATTCCGCGACCGCCTCATCAAAGCGGCTATCGCAACCGTCATCGCAGCCATCATCGGTACGGTCTTCCTCTACCAGCCTTTCATCGATATGATTTCTGTGCCCCTGCAGCAGATCAACTCAGAAACCGGCCGCAACGCAAACCTGAACTACGGTAGCGTCGCATCTCCTTTCGACCAGCTGCTTAAGGTCGGCATGTACATCGGCCTGGTGATCGCCTCTCCCGTCTGGCTCTACCAGGCGCTGCGATTCCTGCTGCCGGCACTGCACACCAAGGAGAAGAAGTATCTCTTCGGCTTCCTCACCGCATCTATTTTCGCGTTTGCCTGCGGTGTCGCCATTTCTTACTTCACCCTCCCCGGCGTGGTCTACGCACTGCTGAAGTTCACCCCCCTCCACGACAGTAACTACATTGACGCGGGCGTGTACATTTCCTTCATCTTGAAGTTCGTTGTGACCTTCTCCTGCGCCTTCATCATCCCGGTGATTCTGGTCGGCATTAACATGCTGGGCCTGATTCGCGGCACCACCATTTTGAAGGCGTGGCGCTGGGTTGTTGTGCTCGTTGCAGTGATTGCGGCGCTGACCGCACCCGGTAGCGACATCATGATGATGTTCGTGCTCATGGCGCCGCTGCTGATTTTCTTCTTCGCAGCAATCGGCATCTGCATGATCAACGACAAGCGCCGCGACCGCAAGCTCGCCAAGCTGGCGCAGGGTTCGGACGAGGAAAGCCTGAATACCGCAACCAGTAGCGAAGACCTGGCGAAGATGGGTTACTTCGACGAAGAGAAGACGTCCTAAATTGAATAGCTCGCTGTGAGCGAGGCAGCCGCAAGGGGCGGGGTACAGAGAACCTGTATCCCGCCCCTTTCGCATGCCCGAAAAAGAATAGCTGCCGCTGCGCTCGCTGTTCGCCCATACCGGATTAGTGCCCCTCCGGGATGCTTTCTGGAGGCTCACGGCGGGCGAACCGTTACACTGGACATACTATGAGCAAGCACCACGCACAGCACACATCCGACGCACACACTTCTACCGCTTCTACCGAGCAGACTCCAGCGGAGCGCACCGATTACGCTGCCGCCTACGCCGCATCCCGAGAGCGCGCCGCGTACGCGAAGACCGCCCTCGGGGCTTTTGAGGCGTCCCTTGAATTTCCGCTGGATGATTTTCAGCGTCAGGCGTGTGCCGCCGTGGAGGCGGACCGCTCCGTCCTCGTTGCCGCACCCACCGGCGCCGGTAAGACCATCGTGGGTGAGTTCGGTATCTACCTGGCGCTACGCCGCGGCATGAAGGCGTTCTACACGACTCCCATTAAGGCGCTGAGCAACCAGAAGTACCACGACTTTGTGCGCGCGTACGGTGAGGATTACGTGGGTCTGCTGACCGGCGATACGAGCATTAACACGGAAGCACCCGTGGTCGTGATGACCACCGAGGTGCTGCGCAACATGCTCTACGCCAACTCGACCACGCTGACCGGCCTGGGCTACGTGGTGATGGATGAGGTGCACTACCTGGCGGACCGTTTCCGTGGCGCGGTGTGGGAAGAGGCGATTATTCACCTTCCCGAGCATGTGAACGTCATTTCTCTGTCAGCGACGGTGTCGAATGTTGAGGAGTTCGGTGCGTGGCTGGATACGGTGCGCGGCGGCACGGACATTATTGTCTCTGAGCACCGCCCGGTGCCCCTGTGGCAGCACATGATGGTCGGTCACCGTGTGGTGGACCTGTTCGTACCCGAGGACAACTCCGCACAGGGCAAGAGCCACGACCAGGGCAAGAACGGCACCCAGGAGCCGGAGGAGAAGCTCTCCCGCAAGCAGGCGAAGAAGGCGCAGAAAGCTAAGCAGCGCGGCGCAACCGTGGAGGCGGGCGCCAACCCGCTGCTTGCCGGTCTGCGTCTGAACCCGCAGCTGAAGGCGCTACGCCCCGGCTTCCGTTCCGCACCGGGCCGTGGCCGTTACGGCGGCAAGCGTGAACGTTTCCGTCACCGCCGTGAGGGCTGGCTGAATGAGACGTTCAGCGGCGGCTCGAACCGCCGCGATCGCTTCAGCAATAATCATTTCAGTAATGACCGGGCCTTTGATGCGCGCGGCGAGCAGAAGCCCCTGCGTCCGCAGCGTATTACCCGCCCGGAAATGGTGCGCGCCCTCGACAAGCAGGGCCTGCTACCCGCCATCTGCTTTATCTTCTCTCGTGCCGGTTGCGACAGCGCGGTCAGCCACTGCGTATCCGCCGATATTACGCTGACCACCCCCGAACAGCAGCAGACCATCCGCGCCTACATTGCCGAAGCGACAGCCCACCTGGACACCCGCGACCTGAACACCCTCGGCTACTACGAGTGGCGCGACGGCCTCATTCGCGGTATCGCCGCGCACCACGCCGGCCTACTGCCCCTCTTCAAGGAGGTCGTCGAAACCCTCTTCGCGCAAGGCCTCATCAAGCTGGTCTTCGCCACCGAAACCCTCGCACTGGGCATCAACATGCCCGCACGCACCGTCATCCTGGAAAAACTCACCAAGTACAACGGCGAATCCCACGTGGACATCACCCCCGGCGAATACACCCAGCTGACCGGACGCGCCGGCCGCCGCGGCATCGACATCGAAGGCCACGCGGTCGTCATGTGGCGCCCCGGCATGTCCCCCGAACACGTGGCAACCCTCGCCTCAACCCGCACCTACCCGCTGAACTCCTCATTCCGCCCCACCTACAACATGGCGGCAAACCTCATCGCCTCCTACGGCGCCGAACGCACCCGCAAAATCCTGGAATCCTCCTTCGCACAGTTCCAGGCAGACAAGTCGGTCGTGGGCGTCGCCTCCCGCGTACGCAAAAACGAAAGCGCCCTCGAAGGCTACCGCGAAGCAATGGCATGCCACCTGGGCGACTTCACCGAATACGTCCAGCTCAGCCGCCAGATCGCCGAACTGGAAAAGAAGGCGTCTAAGAGCAACGAACGCCACGCACGCGCACAGGCACACCACAGCATCCAGCAGCTACTGCCGGGCGACATCATCTACATTCCGCACGGCCGCTCCCGCGGCTACGCAGTCGTCATCACCCGCTCCGACTCGCACGCCGACCCGCGCATCGGCATCATCACCGAGGACGCGCACCAGCGCACCGCCTCAACCCGCGACTTCGAAGGCGCCGTCGAACCGGTCTCACGCGTCAAAATCCCCAAGCGCCTGAGCCTCAAAACCGCCAAGGAACGCCGCGACACCGCAAGCCGCATGCGCCAGGCGCTTTACGACGGTCGCGCCCCGCGTGCGCTCGCACAGCAGAACATCCCGGCTCGTCAGAACAGCATTGACGCGCAGCTGGAGGCTCTACAGGCTCAGCTACGCAACCACCCGTGCCACGGCTGCTCCGACCGCGCAAACCACATGCGTTGGGCTGAGCGCTGGCAGAAGCTCAACTCCGAAACCGAAGGGTTGCGCCGTCAGATTGCCCGCCGCACCAACACGATCGCGCAGGTCTTCAACCGCATTGCGCGCCTGCTGGAAAGCTACGGCTACGTCGAACGCACCGAGGACGGCGAACTATCGCTCACCACCGGCGGCCAGGCTCTGCGCCGCATCTACGGCGAGCGCGACCTGCTGACCGCCCTGTGCCTGGACGCGCATTTCCTCGACGGGCTGGAGCCCGCCGCCATCGCGGCAACCGTCGCCGCACTAACCTACCAGGGTAAGCGTGACGCGGTGGAATACCTGGCTCACTACCCGCACCCGTCCCTGCGCGCCCCCATTGCGACGATTACTCAGCGCCTCGCCGACCTGAATGCAGCCGAGGAACAGTTCAAGGTCAACCCGACCCCGGCATGCGACTTCGGCCTGGTCGAACCCATGTACGCCTGGGCGAACGGCGCGCACCTCGCAAAGGCAATCGAGGACACCGGCCTTGCCGCCGGCGACTTCGTCCGCTGGGCAAAGCAGGTACTGGACGCCCTGGACCAGATCGCGCACATCCGTTCGCTGGACCCGGTCATTCGCGCTCGCTGTGAAGAGGCGATTGAGGCGGTCCGCCGCGGCGTGGTCGCACTGGACGTCTAACCGGCGCCATAGTGCGACACCGTGCATGGTGCTACACCGTATATAGTGCAACGCCATGCCCGACCGGTTCGGGCCACCACCCCCGCCACCAAGCACCGTTCCGCCTTATTCCGCCTCATCTGAGGCATGTCGTCTAAGGCACGTCATCTAAGGACGCACGAACTACCGCAGATAGCGGGGGTGATTCTATACTCAAGTAAGACGCTCAGCAAAGCCACGCGGACACGACTGAAGTGCCCGCGCTCGTGTGCGCCTCGGCGCGCCTCAAAGGTGAAAGGATTCTAATGTCTACCCGTATTTTTGTAGATGGTAGCGTGTACAGCCCGGTCGACCCGTACGCAACCGCAATGCTGGTCGAGGATGGTACGGTCCGCTGGGTTGGTTCCGATTCAGGCGCGCGTTCAATTGCCGACGAATCAGCCACCATCACCGAACTCGAAGGCGCCCTGCTAACCCCCGCCTTTGCACGCGCACTGGCACCGGTCGCAGGCAAAGAAGCACCCGAAATCCTCAACTACCTGCAGGCATACCGTGCAGCCGGCTACCACACGCACACCCTCCTCGCCGGCATGGAAGACGTACCCGACCTCGTCTCCGCACTCAGCTACTACAGCACCGAACACGGCACACCCGATATCCGCCTCATCCTCAACGCCACCGGCGTAGAAACCGACGAACTCATCAGCGCCATCAAGGCGCTACGCCCCCTCACCGAAGGAGAACGCGCCGTCAAGGGCCTGCAGCTGGTAGGCATCTTCGCCGCACCCACCGAAGCCCCCGCAGCAGCACAGGTAGCCGAAGACGCCGCACTCCTGCTCTCCATCGACGCGAACACCGGTTTCACCCCCGCAGCCGACGCCGCGCTCGCCGTACGCGAAAACCACCCCTGGCTGTCCATCCGCCTCGACGCAGCAACCAGCACCCCGCAGGACCCCATCACCGACGAATACCTCACCAAACTGGCAGAAGCACGCATCAACCTCGGCCTGACCGTCTGCGAACCCGAAGAAGACGAAGAAGCCAACGACACCGTCCAAGCACTCCTCGCACACGCCGGGGCAGAAGCACGCGAGTCAGTAGCCTCCGTAGCACGCCGCGCAAACGCAACCGGCACCTCCATCGCCCTGGGTTCTGATACTCAGCTGTATGCGCCGGGTGCTTGGTCGCTGATTCGTGAACTCGTCAACGACGAACACGGCATCTCCGCACGCAGCGCCTTCGCCGCCCTCACCCGCGGCGTCTACCGCCTAGCACACGAAGAAAACCCCTTCACCGGCCAGCTAACCCCCGACACCCCCGCATACGTGGCACAGTGGCGCGTCGAAGCCCTCATGGTCCAAGCACCCGACTCCCGCGTAGCATCCTGGAGCACCGACCCCCGCGCTCGCATTCCGTTGCTTCCGGTGTTGGAGGAGGATTCGCCTCTGCCCGTTTTGGAATCTATTTACACTGAAAGTAACTAATTTTTTAGCTTGTCAACAACCTTTTTAGGCTGTTTAGGGGCGGTAGAAGCCCCCGATGGTTCAGTTGCCCACATGTTTACCCGGTATACTGGATACCTACACTGCCTGTTTTATATACACCTGTGAGGGAGTAATATGCGCGTTCTAACTGTCATCCCGACGTATAACGAGAAGGAGAACCTGCCCATCGTGGTAGAGCGTCTTCGCAAGGCAGCTCCCGAGGTGGACATTCTCGTGGTGGATGATAACAGCCCCGATGGCACCGGCCAGATCGCTGACGAGCTGTCGGCTAAGGATTCCCAGATTCACGTTCTGCACCGCACCGTTAAGGACGGTCTGGGTGGCGCATACCTCGCTGGCTTCGATTGGGGCCTTGAGGCTGGCTACGACGTCCTGATTGAGATGGACGCTGACTGCTCGCACCAGCCTGAGCAGCTTCCTTCTCTGGTTCGTGCTGTGGAGGCGGGCGCTGACCTGGCTATTGGTTCGCGTTACGTTCCCGGCGGCAAGACCAAGAACTGGCCGGCTCACCGTCAGATTCTCTCCCGCGGCGCTAACCTGTACACCCGCCTGATTCTGGGCACCTCGATTAAGGACATTACCGCTGGTTTCCGTGCGTACCGCCGTGAGGCTCTGCAGCGCCTGAACCTTGATGGCATTGACTCGAAGGGTTACGTGTTCCAGGTTGATCTGGCGTGGCGTTCTGAGCAGGCTGGTCTGAAGATTGTTGAGGTTCCGATTACCTTCGTTGAGCGTGAGATTGGCGCTTCGAAGATGGACGGCAACATTATCTTTGACTCCATGTCTAAGGTGACCCGCTGGGGTATGGCCAACCGCATTCAGAAGCTGAAGAAGGTTCTGGGCAAGTAATCGTTCCTCACTTTGAGACTTAAACGAAAGACCGGGGCGGATACATAACGTATCCGCCCCGGTCTTTTTGTGTTTTCTGTAGCGCCCTTTTCTGGCTCATGTACCGACCCCGGCTCACGTACCGAGAAAGCCAGCACCAAAACACGAAAAAGCCCGCTAAGAGCACGAATGGCGCCTAGCGGGCTTCTTTACAGCGCAGGCTTCTACAGCGTTTCTACGGCATGTCTACGGTGCTTTTAGAGCGCGTAGTGCTTGCGGTAGTATTCCAGGCGGTCTTCCAGAGTCTTTTCCAGCTCTTCGATGCTGCGGCGTTCCATGAGCATATCCCAGTGGGTACGTGCGGGCTTCTCTTCTTCGGCGTCTGCGGTGGAGTCGCCGTTGACGAGGTATGCTTCCTTACCGGACTTTGCGGTCCATACCGAGGGGATTTCTGCTTCTGCCGCGAAGGTCACGAAAACGCGGTCACCGTCTGCGGTACGGTATTCGACGCGCTGGCGGGGCGCGGGCTGTACGTTCGATTCGGTTTCCATCGACTGGGAACCCAGGCGCATACCGCGCAGGCTACGATCGCTCATTTTTCCTCCAGTGTCGTCGGGTGCGCTCTTTGGCGCTTTAGGCATAACGTTGGGCGGGGGAGAGCTATTCCCTCGAACGTTTACAAAACATCCATTATATCGGTAATAGTCTCCACCCGCCCAGCGTGGCGGTGTTATTCGGCGTGATTTTTGGTGATTCACGCCTTTTTATGCGTTAGATTTCGCGTTTAGCCGTTGATGCCGTAGCTTCCGGGTGCCTGCGGTGCGCTCTTGGGTGCCTGTGCTGCGGGCTTCTTCGGTGCGTCTGCCAGGTCGGATGCGGGCAGGGTGCCGAATGCGTTGCCCAGGCCGCGCAGTGCATCGCCGAGTTCGGTCGGGATGAACCAGAGCTTGTTGGCGTCGCCTTCGGCGAGCTTGGGCAGGGTCTGCAGGTACTGGTAGGTGAGCAGCTGCTGGCTGGGGTTGGATTCGTGGATTGCTGCGAAGACCTTCTGCACGGCCTCTGCTTCACCGTTTGCGCGCAGGATTGCGGACTGTGCGTCACCTTCTGCACGAAGGATCTGCGCCTGCTTTTCACCCTCTGCACGAAGGATAGCTGCGCGGGATTCGCCTTCTGCGGTCAGAATGTCGGACTGCTTCTGGCCTTCTGCGGTGAGGATTGCGGCGCGGCGGTCACGCTCTGCACGCATCTGCTTCTCCATGGAGTCCTGGATGGATGCCGGGGGCTGGATTTCCTTGATGTCCACGCGGGAGACGCGCAGGCCCCAGCGGCCGGTGGTGGAGTCGAGTACGCCTCGCAGCTCGGCGTTGATCTGGTCGCGGGAGGTGAGGGTCTGCTCCAGGTTCAGGCCGCCGACGACGTTACGCAGGGTTGCGCTGGTCAGTTCGTCCACGGCACGAATGTAGTTGGTGATTTCGTAGGTTGCAGCCTTAGGGTCGGTGACCTGGAAGTACACGACGGTGTCGATTCCGACCACGAGGTTATCTTCGGTAATCACGGACTGCGAGGGGAAGGAAACGACCTGTTCACGCAGGTCAATGAGGGGCAGCACGCGGTCAACTACGGGGATGACAATGTGCAGGCCGGGGTTGAGAACGGCGTGGAACTTACCCAGTCGTTCGACGATGCCGGCCCGTCCCTGCGGGATGACGCGCACAGTCTTTGCGAGCATCGTCAGCACGAAGAGGATGAGTAGGACCGTCAGAATAAGGCTGATAGGCATTGTTTCTCCTTATCGGTGAGTTATATGGTGTGTTTTTGGGTATCTGAACCTGCTTCTAGGGCCGGTATTCAGATGGGTCTTAGTTGTTGGTCTTAGTCGTGGGGGAGAGGCTCTACGATTGCGGTAGCGCCCTCAATGGCTCGTACCCTCGCGTGTGATCCTGCAACGAGCGTTCCGGAGGCGGTGCGCGCCGTCCAGGTGTCGCCAGCTAGTACCACCAAACCGGTTTCACTAGTCACATCTTGAGTGACGCGCACCTCAGCACCAATGAGTGCTTCAGCATTAGTGATAGCTCCGGTGGCTGATTTATTGAGTTTCTTCAGCAGTGGCGGGCGCAGACCAAGAACCAGAATCACGCAGATTACCACGAAAATAACGGTTCGAATCAGCATGTTATCCACGAAGGGCGATATTGCTGCGGTGACGCCTGCGCTGATCGCCAGCATGAGAAAGAACAGGTCGAGGCTGAGCATTTCTATGACGGCGAAAACGAGAGCGAGTGCAACCCAGAGCGTCCAGGGTGTCTCAAAGAGCCAATCCACGAGTTTTCTCCTTTGATGTACATCAACCGGCGTGGTTGACGTTGGATCTGCACACGAGGCGACGACACCTTCGTGATGCGGGGTATATCCATTATTTCAGGTGGATTGAGTACTGGCGACAGTTCTGGTGACCGAGTGAGGTTAATACATGAACTGTTAAGACTTTATTTAGATGTGGGGAATCTTGGGTTCATTCTAGACCTCCCTAAAAAGCCGATAATATACATTATGTAAAGTAGACCTATTTTTCACTACCCCACCGACTGCTCACCGACGCTTTCTACGCTCTAGCTGGTACGGGTCAAACCTGTGCGCCCCGCACCTTTCTCTGCGCTCAGTCACGCGCTCACATACCCCGAACCTTCCGGCCCCTCAGCGCCTCCCGTTAAACGACAAACACCCGAGACTCCACACCTTTCGGTGCGGCCATCTCGGGTGCCTATCATCAGCTACTGAGCTTCTTTATTCTGGGCTTCTTTACTCTGCGTGCTTGGAGCTGAATTCTACCCAGGCGTTGAGCACACGCTCTGCTGCGCCGGATGCAATAGATTCGCGTGCATCAGCCAAAGCCTGAGTGAAGCGGGTCTCAAAGCTCTCGCCGTTGGTCGGGCGGTACGCCACCAGGCCAGCCGCAGCGTTCATCACCACAGCGTCGTGAATGGCGCGCAGCGGGCTCTTCGGGGAGTCGCCCTCCCCCGCCAAAATTGCACGGAAAACGCCCGCGTTGTACTCGGCGTCGCCGCCACGTAGCTGCTCGAGCGGTGCGTTCTGCAGACCGTACTCGGTCGGGTCAAAACGGTACTCGGTCAGCTCGCCGTCTACAGCCTCCCACAGGCGGCTCGTGGTGGCGATGGTCAGCTCATCCAGGCCGTCATCGCCACGGAAAATCAGGGCGTGATCGCCGCGCTCCGCGAAGACGTGAGCCATTTTCTCAGCCATGACCGGGTTCGCAACGCCGATAGCCGAGGACTTCACGCGAGCCGGGTTCGTCATGGGGCCCAGGTAGTTGAACGCGGTCGGAATGCCCAGCAGGCGGCGGGTCGGGCCCACGTGGCGCATTGCCGGGTGGAAAGTCATCGCAAACAGGAACGTGATGCCGGTCTCGCGAGCGCATTCGGCGACTGCGGGAATGGGCATGTCGAGGCGGATTCCGAGGGCTTCGAGGACGTCTGCGGAGCCGGATTTGGAGGTGGATGCGCGGTTGCCGTGCTTGACGACGGTGGCGCCGGTGCCTGCGATGACGAGGGCTGCCATGGTGGAGATGTTGACGGTGTTTTGCTGGTCGCCGCCGGTGCCGACGATGTCTACAGCGTGGGGGTCGATGTCGACGGTTTCGGCTTTGGCGACCATGCCGGCTGCGAGTGCGCCGAGTTCTTCGGGGGTTTCGCCTTTGGAGTGGAGGGCGGTGAGGAAGGACGCGAGGATCGGCTGTTCGGTTTGGCCGGTCATAATGTGGTCCATTGCCCAGGCGACTTCGGTGTCGGTGAGGTTTTGGTGTTTGACGAGCTGGTTGAGGATGTATTTCCAGGTGATTTCGTGCGTAGTCATGTGTTAAGTGTAAAACCCCCGCCGCGTATCTGCATGGTTGGGTGCAGTATGCGAGACGGGGGTTTGTTAGGTGTGTTGCGCTTTAGTGGCGCGTGGTGGGTGCCTTCGGTTTAGTGGAAGGAGTCACCGCATGCGCAGGAGCCTGCTGCGTTGGGGTTGTCGATGGAGAAGCCCTGCTTTTCGATGGTGTCTTCGAAGTCGATGGTGGAGCCTTCGAGGTAGGGTGCGCTCATCTTGTCGACGATGACTTCTACGCCGTCGAAGTTGCGGACTGCGTCGCCGTCGAGGACGCGCTCGTCGAAGTAGAGCTGGTAGATGAGGCCGGAGCAGCCGCCGGGCTGGACGGCGATGCGCAGGCGCAGGTCGGTGCGGCCTTCCTGTTCGAGGAGGGTGCGGACCTTGGTCTGTGCTACTTCGGTGAGGTTGACGCCGTGGGTCGGCAGTTCGGTGGTGGTTTCACTCATTGGTGTTGTCCTTTTGTTTGGTTGGTTGCCCGTGTGCGCCGCGTGTGGGCGTTTTAGCCTTCACGATACGCGCCCGGGTGTTTGATGTACAACCTAGGGTGTGCATAGTTCGCCGGGGGCGTGAGTTTTGGTGTGGAGGCTTGACATGTAATTCTGCTTCTAGGATACCGAAAAAGTGGGGGTTGGGGTTTGTGACCCTTCTCCCCCACTTTTTGTGGATGTTCCTAGCGGGCGCCGAGTGCGCTCAGAAGCAGCGCCTCCGCGAGGATTGCGTTCTTGAAGTCCGGGATGTAGAGGGACTCGTTGGCGCTGTGTGCGCGGGTGTCGGGGTCTTCTACGCCGGTGACGAGGATTTGTGCCTGCGGGAAGAGGTCCTTCAGGTCGGAGATGAACGGGATGGAGCCGCCCATGCCGGTCTGTACGGGTTCAACGTCCCAGGCGGCGCGCATTGCGTCGAGGGCGGTCTGTGCGCCGTCTGCGTCGACTTCGGTGGCGAAGGGCATGCCGGAGTCGACGGCGGTGTAGCTTGCCTGTGCGCCGTGGGGTGCGTGTGCCTTGATGTGTTCGGCGAGTGCGCGGTGTGCGTTTTCGGGGTTGTCGCCGGGTGCGAGGCGGGTGCTGATGCGTGCGCGGGATACGACGGCGAGGGTGTTGGAGGAGGTTGCGATGGAGGGGATGTCCATGCCGATGACGGAGATGGCCGGCTGGGTCCACAGGCGGGAGGCAACACTACCGGTGCCTGCCAGGGGTACGGAGTCGAGGATGCCGGAGTCGCTGCGGAAGTCTGCTTCCGCGTATTCGAGTTCGGGTTCGGGTGCGCGGTGCAGGCCTTCGACGGCTACGGCGCCGGTGGCGTCGTGCAGGGTGGCGAGGAGCTGCGCCATGAGGGTGTGGGCGTCGAGCATGGGGCCGCCGAACATGCCGGAGTGGATGGCGTGGCTGCCGACGCGTACTTCGATGTCGCCGGATGCGACGCCGCGCAGGCTGGTGGTCAGCGCGGGTACGCCGGCGCGCCAGTTGGCGGAGTCTGCGACGACAATGTAGTCGGCAGACAGTTCCTCACGGTAGGTGTTGAGGAAGGAGACGAAGGAGGGCGAGCCTGCCTCTTCTTCACCCTCAATGAAGAGCTTCACGCCAAGTTTGAAGTCTTCGCCGAGAGTTTCGTTGAGGGCTGCGAGCGCGGCGAGGTGCACGAGGATGCCTGCCTTGTCGTCTGCTGCGCCGCGTCCGTAGAGGCGGTCGCCCTTGCGGGTTGCGACGAAGGGGTCGGTGTCCCACAGGTCGAGGTTGCTGGCGGGCTGCACGTCGTGGTGGGCGTAGAGCAGGATGGTCGGGTAGCCTTCTGCGGCGGGGCGGGAGGCGATGACGGCGGGCATGCCCTGCTTTTCGGTGCCGTCTGCGGTGGTGTAGGTGGCGCGTTCGATGCGTACGTTATCGAAGCCTGCCTTGGTTGCGAGCGCGGCGACTGCCTCGGCGCTGCGGTCTACCTGGGTGAGGTCGTGCGATTCCCAGGCGATGGAGGGAATGGCGACGAGCTCGGTGAGGGTCTGCAGGGTTGCTTCGAAGTTTTTGGTGACGGCGTCGCTGAGGGCGCTGTGATGGGTGAATTCAGTAGTCATGTTTCTACCTTACCCCCACTTTTACCGCAGCCGCCGGGTGGTTGGGGTTGTTTCAGTTGCTGGTGTGGGCTTGTGGGGGCGGGTTTGGTGTGTGCCGTTCGGGTATGATGGGAGGGTGTTTGGTCGTAAGAAAGAGAAGGCTGAAGCGGAAGCTGTTCAGCCGCAGGTTGTAGAGGAGCCTCAGGCTCCGGTTAATCCGAAGTTCACCCCGAAGAAGGGCCGTCCTACTCCTTCGCGTAAGGAGCAGCAGGCGGCTCGTCGTCAGCCTCTGGTTGTTAATGACCGTAAGGAGGCGAAGGCTCGTGAACGTGAGGCGATGGCGAAGGCTCGTGAACGTCAGAATGATGCGTTGATGGGTGGCGATCAGCGTTACCTGCCCGCCGTGGACCGTGGTACGCAGCGTCGTTATATCCGTGACTACATTGATGCGCGCCGTAACCTTGGCGATTTCATGCTGGCTGTGCTGCTGGTTCTGCTTATTGGTGGCTGGATTGCTCAGGGTGTGTCTGGTACATCTTCTGCGGCGGCGCCGATTTATTACGGTTCCGTCTACGCAATGTATGCGCTGATGATTCTGTGGGTTGTTGACTACTTCATTTTGTGGCGCAGCCTGAAGAAGAAGCTGATTGCTAAGTTCGGTGAGGTTCAGCGCGGTTCTGGCATGTATGCGTTTAACCGTATGATGATGATTCGTCGTATGCGCCGCCCGGTTCCGATGGTGAAGTACGGCGAGTACCCGCACTAAGTCGTTAGTGCCTTATAGGTGCTTGGGGAGAGGTCCTGAAGGTTCAGGCCTCTCCCCTATTTTTATGTTCTTACGCGAGAAGCCACATGTGTTTCGAGAAGCTACTTCTTTGGTGGCTTTTCGAAGCACATGTGGCTTTTGGATATATGTATTGCGGCTAGACGCCGGTAGTACAGGCACCTGCACAGTTAGGCGTCGATTTGGGAGTAGAGGATCTGCCACCTACCGTCGCGGTGTTCGAGGGCGAAGATGTAGATTTCTTCTTCCTTGTCGCTGCTCCAGGTTTCTTGGCGGCCGTCGGGTTCCACTTCGGTGTGTTTGTCCCATTCGTGGCTGGTTTTCAGGTAGTAGGTTTGGCGGTCGTCACTCCAGGGTATGCCTTCGGGTTTGAAGTGTTCGATGCCGTCGATGACCCATCCGCCGCGCTGGTAGAGCGATTCTATTTCGCGGTAGATTTTGAGTTCTCCGTCGTTTGAGGTGGAGAGGAATTCGCGTGCTTTGCTGTAGTCGCCGGTTTGCACGCCGTAGTTGACCCACTGGTTCCAGGCGTCCATGGTTTTGAGGATGCCCTCGGGGGTCTTGTCGCGGTAGCCGTTTTCGGGGGCGTTGGGTTTGGGGACGTTTTGGGCGGGGCCGTTGGCGTCTGCTTTGCGGTATTCTCCGTTACTTGCGTTGTTGCCGGCGCTACTGCTTGAGCTGCTACTGTTGGCGGCAGGCGTGCTGGAGGCTGTGGAGCCGTCTCCTGCAGTTGTGATGTCGTGCGGCACGCAGGCGGCAAGTAGGGTGCTGAGGCTGATGAGGGCGCCTCCGGCCAGCATTGAGCGGCGGTTCAGTATGTTGGGGTTCATGGTTGGTTCTCCACATCGTTGTAGTGCGCATCGTTGTAGCGCGTGGTCTCCCGCTTATCTTTATTATGCGCGAGCGCGCTCTGGGAGCCTGTCATTGATCCTGCCCTCTGGACGTGTGGCGGTCTATCTTGCGGAAAGATTACGAGGGCTTCACTTTGGTAGTTGCTTCGAAATGCGCAGCAATTCAACACAACAGAATCCTTCAAAAATTTCTCCATGATTAATCATCCACACCTTCGTAGCCCACAATTTCCCACTTTGTTCCATTATGTTTAAATTCATATTTAAACGTATCATCGCTTTTATCATCATTATTCCATCCACGCCAGCTACCATCATATTCAACATATATCTCGCGATTCCATTCTCGATATACCTTCCAGAAATATGTCTCTCCATCTTCTGACCATGGCGGTTCATTAGCAACCATGTTTTCTATTCCATCAATTACCCAACCTCCACGTCGATAAAGTTCTTCAATATGATCGTATTCTTTTAGTTCACGTTCAAAAGTCGGTGATATAAATTGACGAGCCATTGAATAGTCACCGGTCTGCACACCATAATTACCCCATTTAATCAATGCATCCATCGTCTTACGGATACCTTCAATAGACTTCTCACGGTAGCCCTCTTCAGGGGCGTTAGGCTTAGGAACATTCTGAGCAGGACCCTTGCCATCCGCAGGGCGGTATTCACCGTCAGGCGCCTTCGAACCGCCCGAATAGCCGCGAACAGTAGACGGGGTAGCACTCGCAGAGGGAGATTCAGATGCCGCAGCCGTTTCACTCGGCGCCGCGGATGCTGCATCGGCTGTGGTCGAAGAGGCGCTCGCCTCGTTATTTGCCTGCGCGCCGCAGGCAGCAAGCAGGGCGCCAATGCCCGCAAGCGCGCCGCTACCCAGCAGGGTGCGGCGATGAATTTGGGTGCGGTAAAGGAAGGTACGAGGCTCCATAAGGGCGCGCTCCTATCGTCGGTGATGGTGTGTATGCACTTGTCAGGCTGGTAAAAATGGTCGTTACTTGACCACCGGAAGAACCCAGCCGCGTAGCGTACCCAGCAGGTGCAACAATGCACCACGGGACGCTACACATAAAACCCTACCGCATATTTACAGTCGTTTGCTTTGCAACGAGTGTAATAGCAACAAATCGCCACCATTTGAACAATTCAATGCTTTATACGTCAAATAACTATGCGTGCTCAGAAGCCACATGTGTTTCGAGAAGCTACTTCTTTGGTGGCTTCTCGAAACACATGTGGCTTTTCGGCGGATTAGTAGGTCGGCAGAATAGAGGAATAGAGGGCACACAAAAGGGGGGCACCGCCTCCACCCCAACGGGTAGAGAACGGTGCCCCCTTTCAGCACGCCAAGTCAGCACACAGAGTCAACACACCGGAGAGCATAAAGCCCCCTGCCTGCACACCTTTTAGCGGCGAGCGCGGCGCAGCTTCACCAGGCCACGGTTAATGTGCGCCGCCCAGAGCGGACCCTCATACAGGAACGCAGTGTAGCCCTGCACCAGGTCAGCGCCAGCGTCCAGGCGCTCCTGCACATCCTCGGCGGTGGTCACGCCGCCAACGGAGATGATGGCGAGGTCGTCGCCGATTTCGCGCTTGAGCAGGCGCAACACCTCCAGGGAGCGGGGCTTCAGCGGCGCACCGGAGAGGCCACCGGCACCGATTTCCTTGACCTTGGTCATGTCGCTGGTCAGGCCCAGGCCGTCGCGGGCGATGGTGGTGTTGGTGGCGATGATGCCGTCCAGCTTCAGTTCCTTCGCAAGGGCTGCCACCTCGATAACGTCCTCATCGACCAGGTCCGGCGCGATCTTCACGGTCAGCGGTACGTGGCGGTTGGGGCATACGCGGTCTGCCTCTTCACGCACAGCGGCAAGCAGCGGGCGCAGCGACTCGATAGCCTGCAGGGTGCGCAGACCCGGAGTGTTCGGGGAGGAGACGTTGACGACCAGGTAGTCTGCCTGCGGTGCCAGGGTGCGGGTAGAGATCAGGTAATCCTCGATAGCGTTCTCAAGCTCAACAACCTTGGTCTTACCGATGTTCACGCCGATGACGGGGCGTACGGCGCCGCGGTATTCGGTTTCGAGGTCTGCGCGGGCGGCGGCAACGCGCGGGCCTGCCGCTGCGGCACCATCATTGTTGAAGCCCATGCGGTTGATGACTGCCTTATCTTCCACGAGGCGGAAGAGGCGCGGCTGCGGGTTGCCGGGCTGCGCCTGACCGGTGATGGTACCGATCTCGACGTGGCCGAAGCCGATACCGGCCAGCGCGGCAATGCCCTTACCGCCCTTGTCGAAGCCTGCAGCCAGGCCGAACGGCGAGGGGAAAGTAATGCCCATGACGGTGGTTGCCAGTTCCGGTGCGGGCTGGAAGTACTTGCGCAGCGCGCGGGTGATGCCGACGTTGCGCAGGGTCTGAACGCCCCAGAAGCCGACATGGTGTGCCTTCTCGGGGTCCATGCCCTTGAAGAAGATGTTGAAGAAGGTCGGGTAGATGCGCATTTGTTCTCCCTAGTGTTGGAGGGTGTGGGTGGTTTATGGGGCTACGATCCGGGCGTGCCGGGTCTGTATGCCTGGTCTGTATGCCAGGGGCTACTTGTCGTTGGTGACGGCGTCGACAGCGCCACCGTAGCGACGGTCGCGGCGCGCATACTCTTCGACAGCTTCCCAGAGGGTGCGGCGGTCAACGTCGGGCCAGAGCACGTTCATGAAAATCATCTCGGCGTAGGCGCTCTGCCAGAGCAAAAAGTTCGAGATGCGCTGCTCACCGGAGGAACGCAGGAACAGGTCAACGTCGGGCAGGTCGGGCTCGTCCAGGTACTTCTGGATGGTCTTTTCGGTAATGTTGCCGGGCTTGAGCTTGCCCGCCACAGCGTCCGCTGCGATAGCTGCCGCCGCGTCAGCGATTTCTGCGCGACCGCCGTAGTTCACGCACATGGTGAGGGTGCAGACAGTGTTGTCGATGGTTTCGCGCTCGCAGTGTTCCAGCTCTTCGATGACGTTCTTCCACAGCTTGGGTCGGCGGCCAGCCCAGCGGATGCGCACACCCCAGGTCTTGAGGGTTTCCAGCTGACGCTGCAGCACCTCGGTCGAGAAACGCATAATGAACGCCACTTCGCTGGGTGAGCGCTTCCAGTTTTCGGTGGAGAACGCGTAGGCGGTCACGTACGGGATGCCCATCTCGATAGCGCCCGCAACAACATCCAGCAGTGCCGCCTCGCCAGCGCGGTGGCCCTCGGTGCGGGGCAGGCCGCGTTCGTTCGCCCAGCGTCCGTTACCGTCCATGACGACGGCGACATGCTGCGGAATGAACTTCTTCGGAATCGGCGGCGGGGTTGCCCCGGTGGGGTGTGCGGGCGGGGGTACGGGCTGGGTGCGTGCCATGTGTGCCTTTCTTCCCTGGCGGGTTCTCCCCCGGGGTCGTTTGCCTAGATATGCGCCAGAAATAAACCTGGCGTGCTGTAGCTATTTTACCGTGACACAGCGCGCATGGGCGGGTGCTTCGGAGGTTATTTTGCGTCCTGGTTAACGCATGTTTGACGCACCGGCGCGCATCTAAACTATGCGGACGGTTCTTTACAGCACCGGTTTTACGGTGCAGGAATCTCGGCTTCGAGGGCGCTCGCCGTTTTGAGGGGGTGTTCGAGCAGGTTTTGGGTGGTTTTCAGGTAGAGTCCCAGAATTTTGGAGGCAACCGGCACGGACGCCGCGTCAATAGTCGCCCAGGCGCGCGAATCCGCCGATACGGTGGCGAGCGCATAGCCAAGCTCTTCGGCGCGCAGACCGGTCAGGGGCGTGTCGGTGGCGGGTGCGCATTGGGGGCAGAGGACGGTGTAATTTCCGTAGGTGTGGGCGGTGTGGAAGGCAATGTACCTGCCGTTTCCGCCTGTAGCGCCGGGGGTGTTGCTGTCTGCTCCGTTATCACCCCGATGTTCTGCGTTCACGAGCGGGTTGCCGCATCGGGTGCAGTTCTCACCGATGAGCGCCCAGCCGGCGGCGTTCATACTGCGCGCCAGGTAGCGGGTCAGAATCCTCTGCGGCACATGCTGCCCGTGCGCGAGCGCAGCAAGCGCCCCGTGAGTCAGAGTGTAAATATCGGAGGTACTGTCGGTGTCTTTGGTGAGTGCTTCCGCCAGTTCGGCGATGGTGGAGGCGCACGTGTACGCATCGTAGTTCGCCATAATCGGTGCGGTGTAGGCGTGCAGGGTCACCGCCTGGGTGATGGTGTGCAGGTTGGTGCGACCGCGGCTGAAGGACAGGTCGGTGTGCATGAACGGTTCGAGTCGCCCACCGAATTTGGAGGTGGGTTTGCGTACGGCTTTGGCGACGGCGTGGGTGATTCCGCCGTCGCGGGTGAGCATGATGATGATGCGGTCGGTTTCGCCGAGTTTTTGGGTGCGGAGGATGAGGGCGGCGTCGCGCCAGGTGCGGGGTTCGCTCACGGGTGTCTCCGTTCTCGGTGCATGCTCTGTGGATGCGTGGGTGTTGCGGGTACGGTTCGACCCCTGCCTCGTTACCCCGCGTAGGGGGTACCGGTCAGGGGTCGGTTCGTAACGTATGGGCGAGGCGCTATTTAGTCCTCGTACTCGATATCGTCGTCGATGTCGTCTTCATCGTCGAGGATTTCTTCCAGGTCATCCTCGTCTTCGTCACCGTAGACACTCAAGGGGGTGACCTCGTTGTAGGCTTCGAAGAGGGAATCTTCGTAGGCTTCGAAGGCGTTGGCGATTTCTACGTACGCCTCATCGACGGCGGGGTCATGCTCGCCGGTTCGGTTTACGACGGCGGTCAGGTGCGCCTCCAGCGCGTCAAGGAGGCGGGTGAGTTCGGTGCGAGGATCAATGCTCATGCCATTATTCTACTACCTACGCGCCTATGGTGTGCGCCGGGCGGTCATACTGCGGTTGAAATGCGGAACTATGAACGGGCGCGGCTCATCAAGCACCGCAAAAACACTTCACGAACACAGCGAACCCGCCGTCCCCGAATCCCCCACTCCTCAAGGGAGCAGGTGCCGGGTGCGGCGGGTTCTTCTGTCGGTTAGCTCAGCTTGACGCTGCGCCTACTGAATGTTTGCTTCTGACGGGTCATGAACCCGAGAGAATTAGAAACCGAGGGAAGCTGCGGCTGCGCGGATTGCCTCAGCGGATGCCTTCAGCTGTGCCAGCTCAGCCTCGTTCATGGGGACCTCGAGCACGCGCTGGATGCCCTCACGGTTCACGATGGTGGGCAGGGACAGTGCAACGTCCTTGAAGCCGTACAGCTCGCCTGCAATGGTGGTGGAGACGGGCAGCACTGCGTTCTGGCCGCCGAGGAATGCCTCAGCGATACGTGCACCGGAGATACCGATTGCGTAGTTGGTGGAACCCTTGCCCTCGATGACCTTGTATGCTGCGCGCATAGCTTCGGTCGCCAGTTCTGCACGAACCTCTTCGGTGAAGAGGGGCTTGCCGTCCTGCTCCCACTCGGTCAGGGGAACCATGCCGATGTTTGCTGCGGACCAGACGGGGAACTCGGAGTCGCCGTGCTCGCCAACAACGTTTGCGTGAACGCTCTTGATGGAGACGCCAGCCTTGTTAGCGATCAGCCAACGCAGGCGGGAGGAGTCCAGAACGGTACCGGAGGACAGCACGCGGTTTGCGGGCAGGCCGGTAATCTTCTGGGCAACGATGGTGAGAACGTCACAGGGGTTGGTGACGAGCATGATGATTGCGTTGGGTGCTACGGACAGGATGTTCGGCAGCAGCTTCTCGAGAATTGCGACGTTTGCGCCTGCCAGTTCGAGGCGGGGCTGGCCGGGCTTCTGGCGAGCACCAGCGGTGATGATGACCATGTCGCAGTCGCGCAACAGCTCGATGTCGTCGCCACCGGTTACGGTTGCTTCGTGTGCGAACATTGCGCCGTGTGCGATGTCCAGTGCTTCAGCGTGTGCGCGCTTGCCGTCGATGTCGTACAGGACGATTTCGTCTGCGGAGCCGCGGACCATAGCTGCATATGCGGTTGCGCTACCGACGCCGCCTGCACCGATGACGCCGAGCTTGGTGGGGTTGTTGACACCGTTCATTGCTGTATGCCCTCTTTCGTGAGAGTTATCCGTGTGGTGCGAGAGGATTCTCGCGGGGTTTATGTGGAAGCGGGTGTGTGCCTCGGGGGTGAATTTCCTGAGGTGGGCGTTCTTCCCGGTGGGCTCGCTCCGTTACTTTCTATTATGCCGCAGATTTTGCGTTTTGTGTTGGATTATTTTGCTTTTTTCGATGGGTGCTGGTGACTTTATGGGCTATGAGGGGTGTTTTTCACTCATAAAACCAAATAATGACGTTCTGACCTTTTGAGCAAGCTCACATGTCGCTCTCACATGTCGCTAAAGTAGCCCTCAACATCCACGGCACCGCCGGAAGCCTCGAAATCGGCACGAACCGCCTGCGCCAACTCATCGTCAACCAGAAAATCCAAAGCCACAGAAGCCAAACCGAACGCCGCATCCAGAGCAGCATCCACCGCCGCCGGAGTGTCCGCACAGTGCGCGAACTCCACCGTGTGCATACCGGTACCCTCGGGCGCAATCTGAATTAGCGGGTGAATGCCGGGCACGCGCAGGCTCACATTACCGAAATCGGTAGAAGCCGCCAGGGTGTCGCTGACCGTGCCGGGCGGGTACGGGTGGCGCCCCACCGAACGCTGAGCCGAAACCCAACGCTTCAACAGCGGACGATTCGTACGCACCGGCATGGTCATCGGCGAAGAATCCCACGTCACCTCCGCACTCACGCCAGCCATGAGCGCCGCACCGCGCAACACCTCCTCAACCCGTCGCGACAGCGCACGCAGAGTCGGCGCGTGCTTAGAACGGATATTAATGTGCAGGCTCGCCGTGGCAGGAATCAGGTTCGGGGCGTCCCCGCCGTGGTCAATAATCGCGTGAATACGGTCGGAGCCGGGAATCTGCTGACGCAACAAACCCAAACCCTGATACGCCAGATTCGCCGCATCCAGGGCGTTACGACCCATAAACGGGTGCGAGGACGCGTGCGCGCTCACGCCCCTATAGGTCACGCGGCATTCGCGGCGGCCCAGCCACGCCTGATCAGCCACATCCATAAAGTAGGGGTGCACCATAATCGCGGCATCCACCTGCTCGAACGCGCCGGCGCGCGCCATCAGCTCCTTGCCGGCTTCAGACTCTTCGGCGGGCGTGCCGTAGTAGAGGACCCTACCGCTGAACGCCCCGGGGCCGGTGGCGAGCGCATCCGCCAGGGCAAGGAAAGCACCCAGCCCGGATACCGCAATGACGTTGTGGCCGCAGCCGTGACCGATGCCCGGCAGCGCGTCGTATTCGGAGAGAATCGCGATGGTGCGGTGCTTGGCGGGGTCGTAGTCGGCGCTGGTGAGCTCCACCTTGAACGCGGTATCCAGACCGAAGGCGGGGTACTCAATACTGAGGTTCGGGTGGGCTTCGCGGACCGCATCAACGAGCGTGCGGGAGGCGAAATACTCCTCGTAGGCGGTCTCAGGATGCGCGTGAATCGCCTTGAGAATTGCGGTCAGGGAGTCCGCGCGAGTGGCTACGGATTCGGCGAGGTCGCGTCGAATATGCGCCAGCCCGCTGTCTTCATCGAGGGGGTGACCCTTTCCATGACCGTGGCGGTTGCCGTGGCTACGTTCCTGCTCGGGCTGACCGTGGTCAGCATGTTCCTGCTCGGGATGCGCGTGCCCGCGCTTGCGGCGGTGCTCAGCGGCACGCTTACGCCGCTCGGTTTCGAGGGCAAGAATCTCGGAGTACTCGCTACCGCGCACGCAATCAGCGTCGGGCGCGTCATAGTGGCGGGTTATTGCGGCGGGTCGGTTCGGTGCCGTTCGACCGGAGCTGTCAGAAGTGGGCTGGGTGTGGGCGGCGGTGCCCTGTGCGTTCGCGTCAGTCATACTTCTACGCTACCGTCTGCGCTCGCCGGGCGCTAGATGCTCGGGCGTGATGGAGTCGAAAACACCCAAAAAGAAATTTGTGTCACATAAAAGAAAATTTGTATATATCCTAGGAATCTTTGATTCATAGGAGTAGCGTTAAGCACATGGGAGCGACAATCCAGCCGCACCCATCACCATCCGGCGCTAGCGATGCGAATGCCGGCAGGACAGTTCACAACCGGTCCAGACAATACCGTTTGGGCCTCTGTCAATACCGTGACAGACCCATGGATGCGAACCGTACCGGCAAGCACACACCGCTGTGAGCGCCACAACCACGCTAAGGAGCTCCATCCCATGAAGGCAGCACGCTTCTACGACCGTAACGACATCCGCATTGAAGACATCCCCGCACCCGAAGCCGCTGCGGGCGAGGTTCTGGTCAAGGTCGCCTGGTGCGGTATTTGCGGTACCGACCTGCACGAATACCTGGACGGCCCCATCTTCTGCCCCCAGCACGGTCACCCCCACCCCATTTCTGGTGAGGACTCCCCCGTCACCCTCGGTCACGAATTCTCCGGTGTTGTTGAGGCACTGGGCGAAGGCGTAGACGACCTGCAGGTTGGCGACCACGTTGTTGTTGAGCCCTACATCATTCGTGATGACGTCTACACCGGCCCCGACTCCAAGGACTACCACCTGTCCAAGGACATGAACTTCATCGGCCTGGCAGGTCGCGGTGGCGGTCTGTCCGAGAAGGTTGCCGTCAAGCGTCGCTGGGTTCACAAGATCCCCAACAACATTCCCCTGGACGAGGCTGCACTGATTGAGCCCCTGAGCGTTGGCTACCACGCTGTTGAGCGTGCAGGCGAGTTCGAAGAGGGCGCATTCGCACTGGTTACCGGTGCTGGCCCCATCGGTCTGCTGACCTCCGCTGTTCTGAAGGCTAAGGGCGCTAAGGTCATCATCTCCGAGCTGTCCCCGCTGCGCCGCCAGAAGGCTCTGGACTCCGGCGTTGCTGACTACGCTTTCTCCCCCGCTGAGGTTGACGTTCTGGCTGAGATTCACAAGCTGACCGACGGCCGTGGCGCTGACATCGCGTTCGAGTGCACCTCCGTTCAGCCCGCACTGGACCTGATCCTGGATGCCCTCAAGCCCACCGGTAAGGTCGTCATCGTCTCCATTTGGGGCAAGCCCGCTTCCCTGGATGTTCAGAAGGTTGTGCTCAAGGAGCTCGATATCCGCGGCACCATCGCATACGTGAACTCCCACCCGGAGACCATCAAGCTCGTTGAGTCCGGCAAGATTGACCTCAAGCCCTTCATCACCGGCAAGATTGCTGTGGAAGACCTGATTGACAAGGGCTTCGACACCCTGATCAACCACAACGAGACCGCTGTGAAGATTCTGGTCACCACCGACCCGGAGCGTCTGGCTGAGTAATACTGAGCCAATCAGTTTCAGCTGATGCAGCTGCTCTTCTAGCTTCCTTAGCGTAGCTAGTGTGGGGTGAGGTTCCTTTCAAGGAGCCTCACCCCACTACTTTTTTGTGTGCTGTTTACTGGGCATACAAAACCGGGCATACAAAAATCCCCGGTTCCGAAGAACCGGGGATTATCTGTGCGCGAGGGGGGACTTGAACCCCCACCCTCTAATACGAGGACTAGCACCTCAAGCTAGCGCGTCTGCCTATTCCGCCACCCGCGCAGGTGACTTTCGAACGTTTTCCTTTCGGCGCCGTTCGAAGCAACACGTAATACTATACGGGCTTTCTGGACACTCCGCAAATCGAAAGAGTATGTTCTGTGTCACATATTGAGTATCGTTTATCCCAAACCATGCCGTTACCCCTCACTTCTCAACTAATATGACGAGCACGCCCGTTCAACTGCCATATTTCCGGTCATACCGACTAGAATAAAGAGCATGAATAATGAGAACCTCTCCCGCGAAGAAGCCGCAGAACGTTCGGCTCTCATCAGTGTCGACACCTACGACGTGCATGTCGACCTGACCAACGCCAAGGACCCCGAATTCGAGTCCTACCCCACCGTCACCACCGTCCGATTCTCCTGCAACACCCCCGGTGCAGAAACCTTCATCGACTACATCCACCACAGCGTCGACTCCGTTAAGCTCAACGGCACCGAGCTGAACCTGGCAGATGTCGTCAACGGCGCACGCATCACCCTGCCCAACCTGCAGGCAGAAAACGTGCTCACCATCCACGGTCGCTCCTACTACTCCCGCTCCGGCGAAGGTATGCACCGCTACTTCGACCCCTCCGACGGTCGCGTCTACCTGTACACCCAGTACGAGCCCTCCGACTGCCGCCGAGTCTTCCCGAACTTCGAGCAGCCCGATCTGAAGGCAGTCTTCAACTTCCGCATCACCGCACCCAAGGACTGGGTCGTCAGCTCCAACGGCGTACTCGAATCCCAGGTCGTAGACCCCACCGACGACTCCATCACCAAGCGAGTCTTCTCCCCCACCGCAAAGATCTCCACCTACATCACCGCAATCGTTGCCGGCGAATACTTCACCGCAACCACCACCTACAAGCCCAAGAGCAAGGTCAACAGCGGTGACATTCCCCTGGTCGTCTACTGCCGCCAGTCCCTCAAGCCGCACTTCGACTACGACCACATCTTCAAGGTCACCGAAAACGGCCTGGACTTCTTCCAGGACCTCTTCGATTACCCCTACCCGTACCCCAAGTACGAGCAGGCATTCGTACCCGAATACAACATCGGCGCAATGGAGAACCCCGGCCTGGTCACCTTCACCGAAGACTACATCTTCGTCTCCGGCGCAACCGAGGACGACCTCGAAGGCCGCACCAACACTATCTGCCACGAAATGGCACACATGTGGTTCGGCGACCTCGTCACCATGAAGTGGTGGGACGACCTGTGGCTCAAGGAATCCTTCGCAGACTTCATGGGCACCCTCGGCGCTAAGGAAGCCAACAACTTCAACGACGCATGGGTCACCTTCGCGAACAACCGCAAGGCATGGGCATACATGCAGGACCAGCTGCCCACCACCCACCCCATCGTCGCTGACATCCCCCACCTGGAAGCAGCATCGCAGAACTTCGACGGCATCACCTACGCAAAGGGCGCATCCGTGCTCAAGCAGCTGGTCGCCTACGTCGGCTTCGACACCTTCATCGAGGCAGCACGCGTGTACTTCAAGCGCTTCGAGTGGGGCAACACCTCCCTGAACGACTTCCTGCAGGTACTCAACGAGGTGTCCGGCCGTGACATGCAGGCATGGGCTAACGCATGGCTGCAGACCTCCGGCGTGTCCGCACTGGGCACCAAGCGTGTCTACGGTGAAGACGGCCAGCTCACCGACCTGATCCTCACCCAGGAACTGCCCGCACAGCAGCCCGCAGGTCTGGGCCGCCCCCACGTGGCAAAGCTGGAAACCTTTGCACTGACCGACGGCAAGCTCGTCTCCACCGGCCTGCTCTCCCTCGAGTACCCGGCAGAGCCCGTCTCCGAGCACCGCGTGGAGCTCACCGAGGAGCAGAAGAAGCTCGTTGGCGAAGCTGACCTGCTCATGCTCAACGCAGAAGACCACACCTACGCCAAGGTTGCTCTGACCGACGAAGACGGCCTGCAGGCAGCTATCGAAGGTGTCTCCACCCTCGAATCCGCACTCTCCCGCGGCCTCATCTGGGGCTCCCTCTGGGAGAACGTGCGCGATGCACGCCTGCCCGTCACCACCTACGTCGACGCAGTCGTACGCAACGTCTCCAAGGAACCGAGCGCATCCCTGCTGGGCACCATGGTCAACAACGCACAGGTCGCTATCGCAACCTTCTCCGCACCCACCGGCCGCGAGCGCCTCTACGACGCTCTCTACGACGCATTCGCAGCCGCACTGGCACAGGCTAAGCCCGGCTCCGACGAGCAGCTGATTCTGCTGCGCGGCCTGATTTCGGTCTCCACCAACGCGACCAAGGGTGAAGAGCTCTGCCGCGATATTGCCCGCGGTGCTTTCGAAGACACCACCGGCGATATTGCTGACGCAACCGGTATTCCCTACGACCAGAACCTGGGTTGGAGTGCACTGGGTGCGCTCGCAAGCCGCAACCTGGTGACCGTTGAGGACCTGGACCGTGCGGCTAAATACAGCCCCTCCTCGATTTCTTCGAACGGTTACGCGTACGCGATTGCTGCTCTGCCCTCTGCTGAGCGTAAGGCTGCGGCGTACAAGACCATCATGGAAGACGAGTCGCTGTCGAACGACGCTCTGGCCTCGACCATTAACGGTTTTGCTCGTGGCCCGGTTGAGCTGCGTGAGTCCTACTACGACTCCTACTTCGAGGCTCTGCTGCCCCTTTGGGCGTCTCGTTCGATTGGTATGGCGACCCGCATTGTGCGTGGCCTGTACCCGAAGGCTCCGTACAACACCGGCTCCACCGAGGGTCTGGGCGTTGAGGGTAACCCCTCCGTTGCGCTGGCTCAGCGTTGGCTGGAGGCGAACCCCGAGGCTCCTTCGGCTCTGCGTCGTCTGGTTCTGGAGGCTCAGGATCACGGCCACCGTTCGATTGTGGCGCAGAAGTTCAACGCCTCCCTGCAGGACTAAGCTGCATGGTTTGAGGGCTTGTGGCGGGGTGTGAGCCGGTATCTAGGCTAGGTTCCGCTCTCCCCCGCTAGGTTCTCTAGCCTCTTTGAGAGACTGCCGTTCGGCACGCTCCCGGTAACGTACCGGGACGTGCCGGGCGGTGGTCTTTTTCTGGCTCATCTATAGAATTCATAGCGGCGGTATGCCGTCCAAATATTTCCCTCATACAGTGGTTCACATACTGACAAGGGCACTTATTACCGGGGCAGTTTCACCAGGGCACAAAACTATATGCACCCGGTGCTAAAAGACAGATAAATGTCACCCGTTTTTGTGAGCTGTCCACACTGAAAGCATGAGAGAATAGACTAGGTATCCGCTCGCTTAGACATATCAGAAGGAGTTTTCAGTGGTCGATTACGCACTCGGTGACCGCGGTAGCGTTAACATCGTCACCGATGATTACTACGAAGCAGAAACCCTCCAAATCTTTGAGGAACTGCACATCGACCGTGAACGTATCTGGTACGGTGAAGCGCGCCTCGTTCCCGAACCGGATAACCCCTACGAGCCCAATAGCATTGCCGTCTACATTGACGAATTCAAGGTAGGCCGCATGAGCGCGGCAGACTCCGCCGCGTACTGGGATTCCATTACCCGCGTGGTCGCCTCCGGCTACGAACCCATCGCGCACCTGCAGCTCTCCGCTGTTGCCGTACGCGCTGAAGGCGGCGGCATGCACGTGAAGAGCACCGGCGTGCTCTCCCTGTCCGCACCCAGCTCGCTCTTCCCCCTCAACGACGCACCGACCCGCGCGACCCTGCTGCCCCAGGGCCCGTCCATGAAGGTGCTCGACGAGAAGGAACACTCCGAATACTTGCACAGCATCCTGCCGCCCAGCGGTGAAGGCCGCGTCATTCTGACCCTGGAAGCTAACCAGCTGAAGACCTCCGACGGCCGCGTGGTTGACAGCGTGGAGGTGCGCCACGACCGCAAGCTCGTCGGTCGTCTGAGCACCCAGATGTCTGAGCAGCTCGCGCCCGTGATTCGTTACGCGTTTGAGAACGACCGCCTCACCAGCGCATGGGGCACTATTCGCGGTAACACCCTCGAGCTGTCGCTGACCGTTCAGGCTGCACGCCCCGCAGATATTCCGCAGGAATGGTATGAGACCCTACCCAACAACGTTCCGGCTCTACTGCCCGTTGGTGAAGACTACGATGTGCCCCCGGCATTCGTGCCCACCGAAGGTGAACGCCACTACCTGGAGTCTTCCGCACAGCAGGCGCCGAAGAAGCGTCGCGGTTTCATGAGCTCCCTGACCGGTGGTTCCTCCACCCCCGAGCCGACCCGCAACGAACCCGCCGCAGAGAAGCCGGTTATCGAGTACAGCATTGAGGAAGAGGAATACTACGAGCCCTCCGAACGTGAGCGTCTTCTGAATCTGGTTAAGGGTGCAGGCCTCGCAGTTCTGGTCGCCGGCCTGATTTCGATGCTGTGGACCCCGATGCTCGGCATGCTCATCGCGATTCTGGGTGGCGCTGTCGCGGCTGTAGCGTTCTACTTTGGTCGCCAGCCCCACTACGACGACTACGAGGAATACGACGAGTACGAGGAAGAATACGAAGAGACTGACGAGGCTGAAGAAGCAGACTCGAAGGCATAAACTCCTTCCCAACAGGACGTAAAAATACGAAAGGGGCGACTACCCCACCATCACGGTGAGGTAGCCGCCCCTTTCGTGCGCCCAGCAGCTCTCATGAACGTTTCTCTACACGCTAACGAAAGCCCCTGCGGGTGCCCGCGTTCCAGGACTTTCCGGAATCGGTTAAAAACCAGCGGGGGTAAAAGCCTCATCAGCTTTCACCCCCCGCAAGGAGTCAGACCTTAGTCCTGACCGTAAGTCGCCATGAACTGATCCATCGTGTCATTCTGCAGAGCATGTGCCAGCTGCGCATTTGCAGCCTGGTCTACAAAAATGATTGACTGACCATCGTAAGACCAGCCCGGACCCGCGTTCGGCAGGGTGGTCATACGCATCGTGGTGTCACCACTAGTCAGCACCGGAGCCGCAATCTGAGCAATCTGCGCTGCGTTTAGACCCTGGTCCACGCGCATATAGTCAGTCAGAGACTCGATAGAAGACTGGAAAGATGCCACGTTGCTCAACGCGCCCTTCGCCTTCATCGTGTTGTACAGACCGCGCAGGAACGCACGCTGGTTACGGACACGCTGGTAGTCGCCATCAGCGAAAGAGTAACGTTCACGAACAAAGCTCAGAGCGCCACTACCGTTGAGGTGCATCAGACCCGGAGTAAAAGTCCAGACATTACTGGTGAATGCGAAGGGAACCTGAACGTCCACGCCGCCAATAGCGTTCACGAGAGACTTGAAGCCTTCAAACTCAATCTCAGCCACGTGGTCGATCTTGACGCCCACCAAGTTCTCGATGGTAGCAACCTGCAGGGAAACACCGCCATAGTTCAGTGCTGCGTTCACCTTAGCCGTACCATATCCGGGAATATCAACCCAGGTATCTCGCATAATCGAGATGATGTACACGCCCTTGCCGTCAGCCGGGATGTGCATGAGCATAATGGTGTCTGCACGGGAACCGCTCACCAGAGCTGCATCAGCGCCGGTACGAGTATCGCTACCGAGCAGCAGGATATTCTTGCCGGGGCCCTTGATAACGCCGTAATTATAGCCGTTATCCAGGATACCGTCGCCGTCCTTATCGTGCTCGCTGGCGTTCGCTGCAAGAGCCGCGGCAGCATCGGAGCCGTTAGCGTTAGTGCCGTTCTTGCCAGTATCCGAGTTAGTCACGGTCGGAGCCTTCAGCTCCGTCACATTGAGCTTCTTAGCCTCGCCAAGCTGCTCCTTAATTTTACTGAGGTCTTCATCCACCTTAGTGATGGAGTCGAACTTCTCGGTCTTGCTATCCCAGGTGTGGCCAGCACGCCAGATGAAGAAACCAATACCGAGGGTAATAACCAGCAGAAGAATCAGCAGAATCAGCAGAATACGCTTGACCCATTTCTTCTTCTGCGACGGTTCAGAGTGAGCGTCGCCCATTAAGTTGTCCTTTGTTTGAGGTGGTGATACGCGAGGTGCGCGGCGCATCCAGCGAAGTCTCTAGAGTGCAGAGAGCCGGAAAACAACCCGCCGATATAGGGCGGTGCTGGAGGGCACAGAAAATGCACAGCTCGCAAAATACTTTCCCATTGTAACGCCGTCAGCGAGTCTACGCACCAGTGAACGAAAGGTTTTACATTACAACTTTCCTCACGTTCGCGCGAGCTATTCTGCGATGATTTGCAGAACGCACAATGCCCCGCCTCCCTGAAAACCAAGGAGAACGGGGCATTGATTTCGCTAAAAAGCAAAACCTGGAAAGAAGATTTACTTCTTACCGAAGTTGCCGAAGCGTGCGTTGAAGCGCTCGACGCGACCTGCGGAGTCCATGATGCGCTGCTTACCGGTGTAGAACGGGTGCGACTCGGACGAGATTTCAACCTCGACGATCGGGTACTCGTTGCCGTCTTCCCACTTCTCGGTCTTGTCCGAGGTCATGGTGGAACGGGTCAGGAAGACCTTGCCGGATGCGAGGTCGCGGAACAGAACCAGGTTGTAGTCCGGGTGGATTTCTGCCTTCATTGATTACCTTCTTCTGCTACTGGATTTTGCCAGTAGCCCTTATATAGATGGAGTAGGTTTTTCGATGTGCAGCTATCGAGAAAATCTCAGAGCGCATCACCATTGTGCCCGCATAGGGCGTGCACAACCCATTAAGGGTACCACCTTCACGGATTAAATCCCAGTACGTTCCCTCACAGGCACCAACCTACATACCGCGAGGGCGCCCGAAGAAGGCACTCACGCGGGTTAAGAATCAGGTGAGAACTCAGGTTATGAACGCGGGCGGGTCTCCCAGAACGCCACGGCGCTCGCCGCCGCAACATTCAAAGAATCCACGCCGTGCGACATCGGAATCATCACCGTATCGTCACACGCAGCCAGGGTGCGGGGCGACAGTCCGTGCCCCTCCGTGCCCAGAATCAGCGCCAGCTTCTCGTCCCGGCGAGCAGACAGCTCCTCCAGGGTCAGCGAGTCCTCTTCCAGCGCGAGCGCGGCGCTCTTAAAGCCCAGCTCGTGCAGGGTCTGCAGATCAGCAGGCCACGACTCCAGGCGAGCCCACGGCACCTGAAAAACAGTACCCATCGACACGCGAATCGAGCGGCGATACAGCGGATCAGCGCACCGCGGAGTCACCAGCACGGCATCCACGTTCAGCGCGGCAGCCGAACGGAAAATAGCACCCACATTCGTGTGGTCCACAATATCTTCCAAAATCGCCACGCGAGAAGCACCCTGTAGCAACTGTTCCAGAGGTTGCGGCGCCGGACGAGCCATCGCCGCCAACGCGCCACGATGCAGATGAAAACCGGTCACCTGCTCCAGCTGCTCCTCACTACCCACATACGCGGGAGTGTCAGGATGGGCGCGCAGAACATCCGCCAAATCATCAGCCCACTTCTCACTCATCAGGAAAGAAACGGGCTGATGACCGGCAGCGAGCGCACGACGAATCACCTTCGAGGACTCCGCAATGTAAATACCCCACTGCGGTTCCATGGCGCTACGGAGCTTCACGTCAGTCAGCTGCGTGTAGTAGCGCAAATCCTGCTCGGGTGCCTGCGCCAGGGCCGTGACCGACTCGATGGCGTAGACACGCTCGGCACGCTCAGCGATCTGTTCGGCGCTCAGCTGCTTCGGGGCACGGCTCATGCGCGCTTGAACGCGGAGTAACGACCCGCGGAGGTGACGGTCAGAGCCAGGTCCATGTCGTAGGTTGCTGCGAGGTTCGCCTCGGTAATGGTGGACAGAATCGGGCCGGCTGCGACCACGCCGCCGTCACGGATCAGCAGGGCGTGGGTGAAGCCCGCCGGGATTTCCTCGAGGTGGTGGGTGATGAGTACGGTAGCCGGTGCGTAGGGGTCAGCGGCGAGTGCGGTCAGACGCTCGACCAGGTCCTCACGGCCGGAGATGTCCATACCTGCGCCGGGCTCGTCCAGCAGCAGCAGCTCGGGGTCGGTCATGAGGGCGCGGGCAATCAGTGCACGCTTGCGCTCGCCGTCAGAGAGGGAACCGAAGGTGCGGTCAGCGAGGGTATCGACACCCCAGTCAGCCAGCAGCTCGGTGGCACGCTCGTCGTCCATGACGTCGTATTCTTCCTTCCAACGGCCGGACACGGCGTACGCTGCGGTCACAACAACGTCGGAAACCTTCTCGCTGGCGGGAATCTGGGTAGCCGAAGCACCGGAGGACAGGCCAATGCGCGGGCGCAGGTCGAACACGTCAACAGCGCCGAGGGTCTCGTCAAGGATTTCAACCTCGCCGCTGGTCGGGTGCAGGCGGGCTGCCGCAATCGAAAGCAGAGTGGACTTACCGGCGCCGTTGGGGCCCAGAACGACCCAGCGTTCACCTTCGTTCACAGTCCACGAAACGTTGTTAAGGATGGGGCGGCCGCCGCGAATCACGGAGACATTCTGAAGGTTGAGTACGGTGCTCATGGTTCTTCTTCCAGTGAGTTAGATGGATGGGATGCGCCCCTCACCCCGCAACCCGTGCCGGGTTATCGGAGCGGTTGGCGCACATAGTGCGCGGGCACCCCACATTGGGTTCCTCGCGCAAAATCTTAGGGGCTATAGGGGGCTCAGGGGCTATAGGTGCCGCCGCGTCAGGGGTGGCGTGCCTCATCAAATGTACCTTGTCAGATGTACCTTGTCTGAAGGGGCGTGCGCATCCGCAACGGCACCTATAGCTACAGGGTTATTAGTCGATGAAGCCGCGTGCGCCGCCGACCAGCTCAACGTGGCCGGTCTCAACGTCTGCGGTGACCATCTTCGCGATTTCCTGCGCGAACTCGTTGACGGTGTAGAGCTTGCCGGCGGTCTCGCGGCGCTGCTCAATAGCGCCGGGGTGCAGGCGGTTCAGCAGGGTTGCGGTGACGGTGCCTTCAATCATGTCAGCGGACACGACGACCAGGGAGATACCCTTCTCGGAGAGTGCGGGAATCTCGGCGATCAGTGCGTCTTCGCCTGCGCGCTTGGACTCTGCGACGGGCTTGTACTCGTCCATGGTCTCAACCTCGCGGATGAAGTGCGCCTGGTGGCTGGTCACGAACACGATGCGTGCGCCTTCGGGCATCTTCTCCGCAGCCAGGCGTGCCAGGTTCAGCTGTGCGTCACGGTTCAGGCGCATTGCGTAGTCTTCGCCCATGCCGGTTTCCATGCCGCCCGAAGCGTTCAGGATCAGGTAGTCCAGAGAGCCGAAGGTCTCCACGGCGGTGTTGACGAGGTTCTGCAGGTCCTCGCTGTTAGTCACGTCAGCCTGCACTGCGATTGCCTTGCCGCCAGCCTCTTCAATAGCCTTGACGATTTTGTTCGCGCGCGGTGCCTTAGAGCGGTAGTTCACCACGATGTTCGCGCCCTCAGCCGCGAGAATCTGCGCGGTGTCTGCGCCAACGCCGCGGGAGGAGCCGGTAATGATGATGGTCTTGCCGGTCAGCTGTGCCATAGTTTTATGTCCTTAAGTCTAGAAAGGGTACGCCCACGCTCGGGCGCTTCATGCAGTCCGTACGGGTGGGGGTTAGTGACCCATGCCCAGGCCGCCATCAACGGGGATGACAGCGCCAGAAATGTAGCTAGCCTCATCGGATGCGAGCCAGCGAATCACGCGAGCGACCTCTTCAGCCTCAGCGAAGCGACCAGCCGGGATGGACGCCAGGTAGTTCTTCTTGGTCTCTTCGGGCAGAACCTCGGTCATAGCGGTGTTAATGAAGCCCGGCGCCACCACGTTAGCGGTGATGTTACGGCCACCCAGCTCGCGGGTAATGGAGCGTGCCATACCGACCAGTGCCGCCTTAGATGCGGAGTAGTTGACCTGGCCGGGGGAACCGTACAGACCCACCACGGAGGAAACCAGGATGATGCGGCCGCGCTTGAGCTTCAGCATGCCCTTGATGGCACGCTGAACCACGCGGAAAGAACCGGTGAGGTTGGTGTCAATGACGTCGGTGAAGTCGGATTCCTTCATACGCATCAGCAGCATGTCGCGGGTGATACCTGCGTTGGCGACCAGCACCTCCACAGGGCCGAATTCTGCCTCAATTTCCTTGAATGCTTCGTTAATGCTGTCGGCATCGCGTACATCTGCCTTGACGGCGAAAAATTCTTCGGGGGCCTCACCGCTACGGTAGGTGATGCAGACGTTGTGTCCTGCTGCCTGGAATTCCTTGGCAATTTCGTAGCCGATACCTCGGTTGCCGCCGGTGACCAGCACGGTCTTGGGAGTGTTCTCGCTCATGAGCTTCCTTGATGAGTCGACCCCTCGCGATTAGAGCCGATGCAGCGGCTCCACGGTTGGGGTGTGGACGGATGGACAGTCGAACCTTATTTTACCGCGTTTTAGGGCGATGGTGCCGCAGGCTACACTCCACTCTTGAACACTGAACACCTACTCCCCTTCTTTTGCATACCTCATCAGGCGCGTACACTAGCTGAAGCGGAACAGCCCGCGCCCCCTTTCTGCGGGCTCGCGCGGGCACGGGATAACACCGCACGTAGAGGCGCAATAGTAAGGATAAGAAAACATGGATCTGCTCGGTTCACTCTCTCAGGATGCACAGCCAGAGTACGCCAAGTGCTCCCGCAAGGGCTGCCAGCAGGCGGCAGAATTTCAGCTGCTCTGGAACAACCCGAAGGTGCACACCCCCGAGCGCCGCAAAATCTGGTTGGCATGCTCCGAACACGTGGGCTGGCTCGAGAATTACCTACGCGAGCGTGAGTTCTGGAAGCAGACTCTTCCATTTGAAGGGCAGTGCCGCGAGAGGTAGCTCCGTTTGAGGAATAACTCCACCTATCGAAAGTAGTTTCGATATATGCTATATTTGTTCTAATGAGTTCGGGTGAATATCCCGGCACGCTGGGCAATCACGCTCATTAGGCAATTACACTCGCTGAGCTATCACAGCAAGGAGGCACCTCCCCATGATGGGCTATTCGCACACTGTCAGCGCCGCAGCTGGCTGGCTAGTGCTCGTCGAGACGGGAGTGGTGCAGGTTCCCGATACCCCCACCCTCATCGTGACCACCCTGGCGTGCGCCGGTGCTGGCATGTTACCGGATATTGACCACCACAACGGCAGCATCGCCAACTCTATTCCACCCATTTCACGCTGGGTAGCACGCATCGTCGGGGCAATCAGCGGCGGACACCGCAAGGGAACGCACTCCATTTTGGGACTGGTAGCCTTCTGGGCGATTGCCTATTTCAGTGCCAATCTGAGCTACAACGGAATCCCCTGGGCTTCACTACTTCTTGCCGCATTCTCGGGCGGTCTAGCCTTGCGTGTGCTCGGCGCACCGGGTGGATGGATTGGCGCCGTCGCCCTCGGGTACGCCGCCTACACAACCGATTCGCTGGCACTACTCCCCTGGGCTATTTCAGTCGGCGCCACCATTCACCTGATCGGCGACCTGCTGACAACCCGCGGACTGCTACCCCTCTACCCCATTGTCATCAAGCCCCTGGTGGCATCCCCCCTATGGAAAAAGAGCGGCTACATGGCGCTCCCAATCCTGGGTGATGCGGGCAGCGTACGCGAGAAGGCGCTCGTTCTAGCACTGACCGGGTACGTCGCCTGGTACGCGGCAGCCATGATGGGCCTTACCGAATACCCCCTGCAAATGTTCGGGATGGGTATTCACGCCGCATAACGTTCAATAAATCCTCAACGAGGACAGCAAAGCGCCCCGTCACTTCCCTACGGAAGCGGCGGGGCGCTTTTCTAATCCTTATCCCGACCTATCGGGGTGAGAGATTAAGCGTCCTGGATGGGCCAGAAGACGTCAACCTCAACGTTCTCTTCACCGGAGGTGGGGTACTTCTCGAACTCAGTGTTGTGCATTGGTAGTTCTCCTTTGTGAGCGGGCGGGAATCTCTTCTCCCCCGCGTTAGCTCACCATCTGTAGTGAGCCCTAATGTTTCGCTTTTGCGTCCTCGCATTGGCGGGAACAGTTATAAGTCTACGCCCCATGCATGTTGGGTTTCTACCATTTTTCCCACAATGTATGTAGAGACACACGAAAAATTCAAAAAGCCCACACAGACCCCCTGAAATATCGCATGAGAGCTTTTCTTTCCCACGAAGAAACCCACAAGGCAACATTATTTCCCGTCAAATACGCCACGAGTTTCGTGTGTCAGAACCCACAGTCCTCATGCATGGGAACGCAATAACACCACATATGATCAGAAAACAATACAACCCCACGGGTCAGGTCACATTTTTCGGCACTATTCACGCGAAAAATACCGACAACATCTTCCGCAACGCATCTTCAGAACACAGAAATACGCCACAAACAATACGCCCCGGACAATAGAACAACGCGCACAATAAAACAACGCGCAATACGCACACAAGACACACAAAGAGGCCCCGGCGCCACACGGCACCGGAGCCTCCCCCATGCTTTTATGTCTGTGAATATTGCTTTATGCCAGCCTTTACGCCAGCGAAATCAGATCCTGGTAATCCTTCGACCACAGGTCCTCCACCGCATCCGGCAGAAGCAGCACGCGCTCAGGATCCAGCGCCTCCACGGCACCCTCATCGTGAGAAACCATCACAATGGCACCCTGGTACGCCTTCAACGCGTTCAGAATCTCCTCACGCGAGGCGGGGTCCAGGTTGTTGGTCGGCTCATCGAGCAGCAGCACGTTCGCGCTCGACGCCACCAGGGTCGCCAGGGACAGACGGGTCTTCTCACCACCGGAAAGCACACCGGCGGGCTTATCTACGTCATCACCGGAGAACAGGAACGAACCCAGAATCGTACGCACGCGGGTATCGTCCAGATCCGGCGCGGCGGACTTCATGTTCTCAAAGACAGTGCGGTCACCATCAAGAATTTCGTGTTCCTGCGCAAAATAGCCCAGCTTCGCGCCGTGACCGTACACGACCTCGCCCGTATCAGGCTCGGTGGCACCAGCCAGCATGCGCAGCAGAGTGGTCTTACCGGCACCGTTCAGGCCCAGCACCACCACGCGCGAACCGCGGTCAATTGCCAAATCAACGTCCGTGAAAATCTCCAGAGAGCCATAGGACTTCGACAGACCCTGCGCAGAGAGCGGAGTCTTACCGCACGGCGCCGGATCCGGGAAGCGAATCGCCGCAACCTTATCGCTCTGGCGCTCCTCCTCCAGGCCGCGCAGAAGCTTCTCAGCACGCTTAATCATCTGCTGAGCAGCAACGGCCTTCGTCGCCTTCGCACGCATCTTATTCGCCTGCTCCATCAGAGCATTCGCCTTCTTCTGCGCATTCGCACGCTCACGCTTGCGGCGGTGCTCATCCTGCTCACGCTGAAGCAAGTAGTTCTTCCAGCCCATGTTGTACTGGTCAATCACGCAGCGGTTCGCGTCCAGGTAGAAGACGCGGTTGACGACCAGTTCCATCAGCTCAACATCGTGACTAATGACCATCAGGCCGCCCGAGAAGTTCTTCAAGAAATCGCGCAGCCACAGAATCGAGTCGGCATCCAGGTGGTTGGTCGGCTCATCCAGCAGCATGGTGTCCGCATTGGAGAAGAGAATACGCGCCAGCTCCACACGGCGACGCTGACCACCCGACAGAGTAGACAGCGGCTGGGCGAGCACACGCTCCGGCAAATCCAGGTTGGAGGTGATGACCGCCGCCTCCGACTCCGCCGCATAGCCACCACCGGCGATGAACTCAGCCTCCAGGCGGTCGTAGCGGCGCATACCCTTAGCGCGCACCGCCGGGTCATCACTCGCCATATCCTCCTGCGCCTGACGCATCTTGCGCGCCACACCATCCAGGCCACGCGCCGAGAGGATGCGGTCACGAGCCAGCTGGCTCATGTCGTCCACCTTCGGGTCCTGCGGAAGGTAGCCGATAGTGCCGCTGCGGGTCACCGTACCATCAGCGGGCAGGGTCAGACCGGCAAGCACCTTAGTCATAGTGGTCTTACCGGCACCGTTGCGGCCCACCAGACCGATCTTGTCGCCCTTATCGATGCGGAAGGTGACCTCTTCCATGAGCAGGCGCGCGCCTGCACGCAATTCGAGGTTCTGTACAGCAATCATGGGTGCCTTTCCGGATGGCGTCTGGTGTGTGGGTTGATAGTGCTCGGTAGGCGGGACTCGCCGGGCTAGAAGCGGCGAGCGCGCGGAGCACCTCATCAATTTTAGTGCAGGTGTGCCGAGTGCGCATGTGGGGCACCTTTTGTTTTTGTGGCGTGAGGTGTACGATACATACCGGACACTATTTATAGAACATTGTTCAAATATTGGGTTGTGACAAGCAAGTCAACCACCGCTACCCTCAACTCCGCAGAAAAATCTGCGGAGAAATACGTACCAAAGGAGCACCACCCCAATGACCGATTCCGTGCGCGAATCATCCCAAGCATCCCAGGCACCGCGCCGTAACGTAGCGGCAAAGACCTCGCTCGCCACTGACCTCTCCCTCATCGCAGTGTTCGCGGGCTTCATCGCCGCGCTCGCCATCATGCCCGCCGTTAGCTTGGGTGGCGTTGCGGTTCCCTTCACCTTCCAGACCCTCGGCATTTACATCACCGCTCAGGTGCTCGGCGGCAAGCGCGCCACCGCCTCCGTGGCGCTGTACCTGCTGGTTGGTTTCGCGGGCCTGCCCATCTTCGCTAAGGGCGGCGCCGGTTTGGGTACGCTCGCCTCCCCGAGTGCCGGCTACCTGCTCGGATTCCTGCCCTTCGCCGCTATTGCCGGTACCCTCACCTACCTGTTCACCCGCAACACCCGTTCGGTGGGTGCGACCTTCCTCATGGCTCTGCTTGCGAACTTCTGCGGTTTTGTGGTTCTGACCGCCTGCGGTATCGCCGGTATGATGGTGAACGCACACATGAGCTTCAACGCTGCATTCAGCGCGGCAATGGTGTTCGTTCCCTGGGATCTGGTGAAGTCCACGATCGCGGTTCTGGTTGGTTTGTCGGTACGCCGCGCCTTCCCGTCGCTGGCTCCTACCCAGCGTTAACGGCATATTCAGTGCCATACGAGAGGATAGCTATGTTTTTTCGCCGCTCCACGCGCCAGCCTGCACCACAGCAGGTACAGGGCGAACAGGCGGTGAGCGCCTCTACCAGCATGCCCGCCCTTGAGCTTGAATCGGTGAGTGTTTTCACCGAGCTACCCGAAGGCGGGCATCGCCGTATCCTCAAGGATGTGAGCCTGCGGTTCACGGCGAAGCGCACCGCGGTGCTCGGTCTGAACGGTAGCGGCAAGTCCACCCTACTGGGGCTTTTCAACGGGCTCACCCACCCGGATGAAGGTATTGTGCGCGTGAACGGCGTCGACACCCTGGAGGCGCCGAGCCGCGGCTCAAAGGGTGCGGGTGCCCGCGGTAATTCGCAGGGCGCTTTTGAGGGTGTGGGCATGCTCTTCGCCCAGCCGGAGGCGCAGCTGATTATGCCCACCGTTGCCGAAGATATTGACCTGAGCCTGCGCCGTGCCGCAGCCGTTGAAGGTAGTGCCCTCAGCGGTGAGCAGCGCCGCGAACGGATTCGTGAACTGCTCCGTGAGCGCGGCCTCGAACGTCTGGAGGACCAGAGCGTTTTCACCCTCTCGGGAGGCGAAAAGCAGCTGGTCGCTCTCACCAGTGTGCTGGCGGCGCGCCCGCAGATTCTTCTGCTGGATGAGCCGACCACCCTGCTGGATTTGCGTAATCGCGCGCGGTTGCTGAAGCATTTGGAGTCGCTGGATCAGATGCTGGTGCTCAGCACGCACGACCTGGATTTGGCGGCATCCTGCGATGAAGCCGTGATTATTCATGACGGCCGTTTGCTTGCTCAGGGGGATGCGGCGCAGCTGGTTCAGCAGTACCGCCACTGGTGTGCCGAGGGGTTCCCCAACGAGGGTGCTACCGACGGTCTGGACTCGTCAGGAGGCGCGCATGGGCGCTAACACGCCGCGCGTGAATCCTCGCCCCGCCTCCCAGGGCTCGGATTTCAACCCCAGTACCCTGCTGGTGGGTTTCTACCAGCCGTTGAACACGCCGGTGCATCGGGCGCCGCTGTGGCTCAAGGGCACGCTCTTCTTTGGGCTGTTCCTGCTGTTGGCGGTAACCGGCTGGCAGGTGGCGCTGGTTGCGCTGGTTGCGTCCACGCTGTGCGCTCTATGGGCTGGTGTGCCTGCCTCCCAACTGTGGCTGGTGGTTCGCACGCTGTCCCTGTTGCTACTGATCATGGTCGCCTATTACGTGTTTACGGGGCAGTACGCCTCCGGCGCGGATGCTATCGCGACCATGCTGACGGCTTTCTATGCTTCCCGTGCCCTGCTGGTGAGCACTCCCCTGCCGGTTCTGATTGACGGCTTTGTGAGGCTCTGTTCGCCGCTGCGTTTCGTGGGTCTTTCTCCCGAGCGTCTGGGTCTGCTGATCGCGCTGATGATTCGGTCGATTCCGGCGCTCATGGACCGTTGGGGTGCGTTGCGCAAGGCGGCGGTGGCGCGTAATCTGCCCAAGCGCATGTATTGGCGGCTGCTGATTCCGTGGGTGGTGCAGGCGGTTGATTACGCGACGGCGACCGCGAAGGCATTGCGGGCGCGGCACGTGGACGAGCTGAAATAGCGCAGATACGCGAGAGGGGCGGGGTGAACCGTAAAGTTCACCCCGCCCCTTCGCTGTGCCTCGCCTAGCTTAGGCGGGTGGTTTAGGGCGTTTCAATGAGGAGCGCCGCCGGTAGCTGCTCCCACCACAGGTACCAGTCGTGCTGGCCGTAGAGCGCCTCCACGAGCTTGTCAAAGCCGCGGTAGACACGCACCGGCATCGCCGAGGAAACCATCGTATGCTCAACCGCCAGGATCTCTGCGTCGCGGCGGGTCGTGACCGGTACAGGCGTGTAGAACTCGATAAAGTCCGAGGCGATAACAGCTGGGTAGGCGTCATCACGTTCAAACCAGTAGCGGGCAATGGACAGCATCGCCTCGGGGCTGGGGCTGGAGTCCCACCCGCCGAAAGGCAGGTAGGCGAACACCCCGGAAGCATCCCACAGCGGCAGGTCCATAATCAGCAGTTCTGCGGCGCTGTCAATGTCGGTGGCTTTGACCTTCTCATTGATGATGCCTGCGGTCAGTTCAAAGGGGTACTCCGCTTTCAGCGGCATAGCGATATCGTCTTCACCGAGTTCGCCGTTTTCCATGAGGAGGCGGTAGGTCTGCAGGTAGGTGCTCTCGTTCAGGTGCCGGAAGGCCTCGTGCGCGGCGACTTCTACACCGACCTGGTCCAGGTAGTGGTTATGGTCGGTGATGAGCTCATGTGCGTACCGCTCAACGGTGTCGGCGGTGATGTTCTGCACAGGCGTTGAGGTGCGCAGGGAGACGTTATTCTCAATGGTCCCGAGCAGGGTCGGGTCGAGGGCAACCACGATGGGGGTTGTTCCCCGATTCTTGCCCTCGTAGAGGTGTTCGAGGTATCGCCGGTTAAGTTCGGCTCGTGGGGCGCCGTGGCGGATTCGCTCGTGTGGGTAGGGATACAAAGCGACGAAGCGCTCGTAGAGCTCTGCCATGGTGTTCTCCGATGTTTGGTTGCCCCCAGTTTATCGCGTATTTTCGCGGAAAAATACGGGTTTTTGAAGGTTTTAGCAGGGCACGGAGGGCGTGTAATTTTTTCGTTTGATGAGTGTGTATCGGTGTGTGCTAAACACGCTTAAACTGCCTTAGTGTTGGGCGGTTTGTGAACCTGTTTTCGCCAGAAAAAGACAGAAATTTTTTGCCACCATATGAGATTTTGGGCGGGTTACGCTGGGCGGCGCCAAAGGGTGCGGCGGACACTTTCGCGGAGGTGCGGGGCGCCTTCTGAATGCCTGTTACCAACTGCAGATACGCGGCAGAAAGGGCACCAAACCCACAAGTTCAGAAGGAAAAACACCCTATTTTCTTCTTCTGCGCGTCATATTTGACGTATTAGGGGTGTTTCGGGCGAGTTCCGCCGCCGCCGCGTAGCTGCTGGAGTAAAGTGTTGGTACCAGCTACCGTTCCGTATCGGCTTAGCGCAACGTACCGGCGCGGTGGCGGGTGCCGTGAACTCGCAAGAGTTTTAACCAATGGAGGTTCTCATGTCGAATAACTACTACAAAGAGATGGTTCGCCTGGCAGACAGCATCGCTGATAAGGCGCATGAGGGGCAGACTGACCGTAACGGCTGGCCCTATATCTCCCACCCTCGCCGTGTGGCTCTTGGGGTACGTAAGCTTGCGTGTGAGTTGGCTGCCGCGACTCACCCTGATATTTCTTTGGAGGAGCTGAAGGCTGAAGCGCAGATCGTGGCGTTGCTGCATGACACGGTGGAGGATACCGGCGTTTCTCTCGCTTTCTTGGCGCGTCACTTCTCGGCGCGTATTGTGGATGCGATTGATGCCTTGACCCGCCGTCCGGGTGAGTCGCGTGAGTCGTATCTGAGCCGGGTGCGTGTGAATGATTTGGCTCGTCTGGTGAAGCTTGCCGATATTGCGGATAATACTGACCCGCAGCGTTTGGCGCTTCTGGAGGAACCGACTCGTACCTGCCTTATGATCAAGTATGAGCACTCGCTGAAGCTGCTGCACCTGAACGATTAGGTTCAGCGCTAACCGAAAATAGAATCCGCCCGGTATGGAATGTGTTCCATACCGGGCGGCTTCTATGAATCATCTATTGAATTAGCTCAGGTGAGAGACTGCGTAGTCAGCCTCTTCCTCAGTAAAACCTTCAAAAGAAGAAGTCAGCTGAGAACGGATTGCTTCAGGAGACATGTTCATCGTCTTCTGGTAGCTCTTTGCCTTCTCCAAGGCATTCGCGTTCCAGTCAGCCTTCATGTTGTCTACAGCGTACTGAGCTGCTTCAGGAGTGAATTTTTCAAATTCACTGGTGAGCTGGTTGTAGATACCCTGCTTGGACATGTGCATGGTGCGAGAATAAGACTCTGCCTTCTTCAAAGCGGACTTATATTCGCTGGGAATGCTGTTATCGTTCTGCTTTGAGTTGGACTCGCTCGTAGCCGCAGAGGAAGAATCACCGTTAGATTCCTGAGAAGCTTCAGCAACAGCAGAAGAATCAGCAGCTGCCGAAGATGAAGAAGCGCTCGCACTCGTAGACTTGCTGGAGCCGCCGCCCATCATCGAAGCGCAACCGCCAAGAAGAACAAGAATAACGAGAGTGATAAACCACCAACGGAGGTAGAAAGGCTTCTTCTTAACGTAGACAGAACCGTCAGCGGCAATAATCTTTTGTGCCATGATTTCCTTTCGGCGTTCCTCAAGCAACCGTTGCATGAAGAAAACCAATATGAAGTGAGTGGATAATTCACAAGGAAATATACTTGACCCCCCCATTGTCAAAGTGGCAAAAATTGGCGTTGCTCAGAACAAGCATCCACTGCTCACATATCTGATATCGCATAAAAATACCCGCCCGGTGCCGAAGGCATACACCTTCCGCACCGGGCGGGTACCTTATCTGCGAGTCAGGAGCTTAGATGTTGAAGCCCAGCGCGCGCATCATATCGCGGCCGTCCTCAGTAATACGCTCCGGGCCCCACGGCGGCATCCAAACCCAGTTCACACGCCAAGAATCAACCAGGTTATCCAGGTTAGCCTGAACCTGCTCCTCAATAACCTCCTGCAGCGGGCACGCCGCGGTGGTCAGAGTCAGGTCCAGAATGAGGGTTCCATCCTCATCCCAGCGCAGACCGTAGAGCAGACCGAGGTCAACAATATTGACGCCGAGCTCCGGGTCAATGACCTCCTTGAGGGCTTCCTCAATCTCTTCCTGAGGAACACGACCCTGCACAGTCTCAGTCATAGTCCTATCTTTCTGTCAGAATCCGGTCAGGGAAGAAGCTTACTTCTTACCTACGTAAGCTACGTAGCCCTCTTCTTCCAGGCGGTCAGCCAACTCGGGGCCGCCCTGATCAACCATCTTGCCGTCCACGAACACGTGCACGAACTGCGGCTTGATGTAGCGCAGGATGCGGGTGTAGTGGGTAATCAGCATAACGCCCATGTCGTTCTCGTCGTGCGCACGGTTCACGCCCTCAGACACGATCTTCAGCGCGTCAACGTCCAGACCGGAGTCGGTCTCGTCCAGGATGCCGAACTTGGGCTTGAGTAGCTCCAGCTGAAGGATCTCGTGGCGCTTCTTCTCACCACCGGAGAAGCCCTCGTTCACGTTACGTGCGATGAACGCGGGGTCAATCTCCAGGTTCTTCATGGCTTCCTTAACGTCCTTGGTCCAGGTACGCAGGGAGGGAGCCTTGCCGTCCACAGCGGTCTTAGCGGAACGCAGGAAGTTGGACATGGTCACGCCGGGAATCTCAACCGGGTACTGCATAGCCAGGAACAGGCCTGCGCGTGCACGCTCGTCCACGCTCATCTCGGTGATGTCCTCACCGTCGAGCAGGATCTGGCCGGAATCAACCTGGTACTTGGGGTGGCCAGCAATGGTGGAAGCCAGAGTGGACTTACCGGAACCGTTCGGGCCCATGATTGCGTGAATCTCGCCCGAGTTGATGGTCAGGTTAACGCCCTTCAGGATGGGCTTGGTGGTTTCGTCGTCGAGGATAACCGAGACGTGAAGGTCCTTGATTTCAAGAGTAGACATTGATTTCTCCTGGTAAAGCTTAGTTGTTGCTGAGGGCGAGCTCTGCCTCAAGGGCCTCGGTGAGCTGCTCTTCAAGTTCGGGAACACGAATCTGCTGAATGATCTCGTTCAGGAAGCCGCGCACGACCAGACGGCGTGCCTCAGCCTCCGGAATACCGCGAGCCTGCAGGTACCACAGGTGCTGCTCATCGAGCTGGCCGGTGGTGGATGCGTGGCCGGCGCCCTCAATCAGGCCGGTCTCAATCTCCAGGTTCGGCACGGAGTCGGCGCGGGGGCCAACTTCCAGCAGCAGGTTACGGTTCAGCTCGTAGGTGTCGGTGCCTTCTGCATCCTTACCAATCAGAACGTCACCAACCCATACGGAGTGCGCACCCTTACCCTGCAGCGCGCCCTTGTAGGTCACGCGGGACTTGCAGTTGGGTACGGAGTGGTCCACGAACAGGCGGGACTCAATGTGCTGACCTGCGTCTACGAAGTACAGTCCGTACATTTCAGTCTCAGCGCCGGGAGCGGTGAACTTGGTGGAGGGGGTCACGCGCACCAGGTCGCCGCCGAGGGACACCACAACGTGCTTGAAGCGTGCGTTGCGGCCCAGCTTAGCGTAGTGTGCGGAGGTGTGGATTGCGTCGTCAGCCCACTGCTGCACGGAAACAACGTTCAGCTCAGCCTCGTCGTTCACCACGAACTCAACATTCTGTGCCAGGACGGTGGAGCCGGTGTGGCGCAGAACCACGACAGCCTTCGAGAAGGGCTTAGCCTCAATCACGATGTGCTGCGCGGCAGCCTCGTTGCCGGTGCCGGTGATGTCGATTTCCACGTGCTCAGCCAGTTCAGCTTCGGCGGGGATGGTCACCACGGTTGCTTCGGTGAAGCTGGACCACGCGTTCGCTGCTACACGGTCCTCGGGGATACCTGCGGAGCCGATGCGTGCATCCTCGCGAGAGACAGTCTCAACCTGAACCTGCTCGGGTGCAGTGATCTTCGGTGCCGGTGCGGTGCCGGTCAGCTTCTCCAGGTGCAGGCCGCCCAGACGCTTCAGCGGGGTGAAGCGCCAGTCCTCTTCACGACCGGTCAGGGGTGCGAAGTCCTCCACGTTGTAGGAGGTCTTACGCTCTGCACGGGATGCTTCGAGTACCTTCTGGATGTTGTTCGGGTTGGAGCCCTGGTGGTGTGCCTCGGTGGCGCGCATCAGGGTGTCATCGTGGGCGAACTCGGTGGCGAGCTTCTCGCCCTCCTGGTCCATGCCGGGGATGATCGGGGAGTGGTAACCCAGGGTTTCTTCGTTGGTCGGCATTAGCCCACAGATCCTTCCATCTGAAGTTCGATCAGGCGGTTCAGTTCGAGTGCGTACTCCATCGGCAGCTCGCGGGCGATAGGCTCAACGAAGCCGCGGACGATCATCGCCATTGCTTCCTCTTCGCTCAGGCCGCGCTGCATCAGGTAGAACAGCTGGTCCTCGGAGACGCGGGAAACGGTCGCCTCGTGACCCATGGTCACATCGTCCTCGCGGACATCCACGTAGGGGTAGGTGTCGGAGCGGGAGATGGTGTCCACCAGCAGTGCGTCACAGACCACGGAGGACTTGGAGTGCTTAGCGCCCTCACGAACCTGAACCAGGCCACGGTATGCGCTGCGGCCACCGTTACGTGCCACGGACTTGGACACAATGGTCGAGGAGGTGTTCGGTGCAATGTGAACCATCTTCGAACCGGTGTCCTGGTGCTGACCCTCACCCGCGAATGCGATGGACAGGGTCTCACCCTTAGCGTGCTCACCGACCATGTAAACAGCCGGGTACTTCTGGGTGACCTTCGAACCGATGTTGCCGTCCACCCATTCCATGGTGGCGCCCTCGTGCGCAACCGCGCGCTTGGTCACCAGGTTGTAGACGTTGTTCGACCAGTTCTGGATGGTGGTGTAGCGAACGCGTGCGTTCTTCTTCAGCACAATCTCAACCACTGCGGAGTGCAGGGAGTCGGACTTGTAGATGGGGGCGGTGCAGCCCTCAATGTAGTGAACGTAGGAGCCTTCGTCCGCAATGATCAGGGTGCGTTCGAACTGGCCCATGTTCTCGGTGTTAATGCGGAAGTACGCCTGCAGCGGGATCTCCACGTGAACTCCCGGGGGAACGTACACGAAGGAGCCACCGGACCATACGGCGGTGTTCAGTGCGGAGAACTTGTTGTCACCAATCGGGATGATGGAGCCGAAGTATTCCTTGAACAGTTCGGGGTATTCGCGCAGACCGGTGTCGGTGTCGACGAAAATCACGCCCTGCTTCTCCAGGTCCTCACGGATCTGGTGGTACACGACCTCAGACTCGTACTGTGCAGCCACACCCGCGACCAGCGAGTTACGCTCCGCCTCGGGAATGCCCAGACGCTCGTAGGTGGTGCGGATGTCCTCGGGCAGTTCCTCCCAAGAAGCCGCCTGGCCCTCGGTCGAGCGCACGAAGTACTTGATGTTGTCGAAGTCGATTTCGGAAAGATCCGCACCCCAAGTGGGCATAGGCTTACGCTCGAAGAACTTCAGCGCCTTCAGACGCATATCCAGCATCCACTGGGGTTCGTTCTTCTTCGCAGAGATGTCGCGCACGACGTTCTCGTCCAGGCCGCGCTTTGCTACCTGGCCTGCTTCGTCGGAGTCTGCCCAACCGTACTCGTAGTTGCCAATGCCCTCGAGTTCGGGGTTCATCTCCAGGATCTCTGAAATGACGGTGTCGTTGGCGTTCTGCCCAACTTTCTCAGTCATTACGGCCTTTCTTCGATGGTTATTACATTTCTCGCCGCCACCTGCCGGTTGCAGGCGCGGTAGTTTTAGGGGCTGATGCCGCGCTCGACCACGGCGTTTAACGCAGCGTGGGGCGGGCGGGTTCCAGCGTGCGGGTCGCACCCTTTGAGGGGTTCATCGGGGTGCGCCGCTGGGTACTGCTGCGGTAAGCGTTACGCGGAAGGTTTCTCTAGGAATAGGTTTCTCTAGGATTCTTCAGCGTTCTTCTCACCCTCGGCGGTGACGCGGTTCAGGGGCACGTGCGTGGTACACACGTGAGCACCCGAAGCCATGGTTGAAAGCCTACGGACATCAACGCCGAGCAGGTCAGAAATAATCCCGGTTTCCTGCTCACAGAACACTTGGAAGTCTCCAGCGAGGTCACGTACCGGGCAGTGACCCTGACAGAGCTGAATACTCGCCAGGAAATGCTCGGGAACAGTTCGTCCTGCAGGAGGCGCGGTGACCTGAGCGGTCGCCACGAAACCGTCCTTGCTCATTGCCTCTGCGAGCGCCTGCGCTCTGGCTGCCACGTCGTCACCGGCGGCTTCTACGACGGGTCGGTAGCGGGCTTCCATTTCTGCGGCGCGGGCGGAGGCGAAAGCTTCGAGGGCTTCCTGACCAACCGTGTCGCGGAGCATTTGCAGGGCTTCGCGGGCGATAAGGAGGTAATCGTTGCCGAGGCGTTCGTGGCCCTGGGGGGCGATCACGTAGCGGCGGGCGGGTCGTCCGGCTCCGGCGCCGTGCTTTTTGATGGGCGCTACCTCGATCATGTTGTTGGATTCGAGGGCGTCGAGGTGGCGACGCACCGCTGCGGGGGTGAGGCTGAGGAGCTCACCGAGGGTTGCTGCGGATACGGGGCCGTTGTTGAGGACTTCGCGCAGGACGCGGTCCCTGGTGCGTTCTTCTGCCTCGGCTTTGCGCTTGGATGTGCGTGCCGCGGAGGACGACTTTGTACTGGAAGCACCAGTAGAGCCCGAGGCGGCGGTTCGGGTGCCGTTTCGGGTCTGCGCCTCGTTCGTTGAGGCGCGCTGAGGGGTCTTATTCACGGAATACACAAATAAAGTATGTCCTAATTAGCTTTTCTTTGGCTAGTTAGGTACCCCTACTTGATAACTTTTCTACCTTAAGGTGAACTTTTGAGTCGTAACAGACGTGCCTTAAACGTGAGTTAGGGCATAAGATGAAGGGGGCACACACGCTCATTCATCGAAAAAATCGAAAGTGACTGTCTATGGAGACCACCACCGCGGGCCAGCAGAACCACCCCGGGCGTGCATCCGCCACGCCAACGGCACACGCTGAGCGCCACACGGAGCCCAGCGCCTCCCCCACCGCACGACGACGCATCATCACCGAAGAACCGGCGCTCAGCATTAAAGACCTCATCAAAGAGTTCAAACCCTCACGCGCCTTCCGCACCAAATACCCCGAACGGCTCACCGCCAGCGGGCTCTACCGCGCCGTCAACAAGGTCAACCTGCGCGTCTTCCCCGGTGAGGTGGTTGTCCTCCTCGGAGCCAACGGTGCCGGCAAAACCACGACCCTCGCCTGCGCGCAGGGTCTGCTCAAACCCACCCGCGGTACCGTGCGCCTTCTCGGTGAAAACCCGCTGCAGGCGGACCCGGAGTTGCGCGCCAAGGTCGGCATTATGCTCCAGGACGGCGGCCTGCCCAACGCCATGCACCCCATCCCGCTGCTGGAACATATTTCGACCATGTACACCGATCCGTACCCGGTCGAAGAGCTGGCAGAACGCCTGGGCATTGATGCCTTCAACGGCACCACGATTCGCCGCCTCTCGGGTGGTCAGAAGCAGCGCGTCTCCCTTGCCGCCGCCCTCATCGGCCGCCCGGACGTGCTCTTCCTCGACGAACCCTCCGCGGGCCTAGACCCGCAATCCCGCAACGTCGTCTTCGACATCATTCGTGAACAGCGTGAACTCGGCACCGCCATTGTGCTCACCACGCACCTGATTGACGACGCGCAGAAGCTCGCCGACTACGTGTACATCATTGAAAACGGCACCACAGTTCAGGAAGGTACCGTTTCCGAGCTCATCGCCAGCGACGGCACGAACCGCCTGCAGTACAGCCTGAACGCACCCACCCCCACCCGTGAGCAGCTGTTGCCCGCGCATCTGCGTGCCGGTGTGGAGCTCATCGAGAAGGTGCCCTACACCCCGGCGTGTGACGGTGCCCCCTCCGTGCCCGGCGAGTATGAGCTGGTCGGCGCGCTACGCCCCGAGCACCTGGCGGCATTCACCGCGGCACTCGCTGAGCGTTACCTCATGCCGATTTCTCTGACCATGGAACCGAAGACCCTTGAGGATGTCTTCCTCGACATTTCAGGACGTGATATCCGATGAGCAACACCGCACGCACCAACAACCGGGCCGCAGAAAACACTGCCGAAAACCTTGTAAAAGAGAACCGAGCAGAAGAGAACCGCGCGGAAGGGAACCGTATGGAAGAACGCACCGCGAACACCCGCCCCAAGGTCTCTTCTATTGACGAAGACGAGGAGTACATTCCCCCGCGCGCGAACTACCCGCTCGTGCGCGTCATTGAGCAGGGCCGCTACGAAACCATGGCGATGCTACGCAACGGCGAGCAGCTGATGCTCAACATTATTTTTCCCGTCATGGCGCTTATTGCCCTGCGGTTCACCGGCCTGATTGATGAGTACGCCAACTCGGTGGGGGTCTCTCGCATGGATGCGGCGGTCCCCGGCGTTCTGGCGCTCTGCGTGATTTCTACGGCGCTGTCCGGTCAGGGCATTGCCACCGGTTTTGATCGCCGCTACGGCGTGCTGCGGTTCCTGGCGACCACTCCCCTGGGCCGTAACGGCCTGATCATGGGCAAGTGCATTGCGGTGCTGGTGGTCGTGGCGATTCAGTTCACGCTGGTGGCGGTGCTCGGGTACGGTCTGGGGTGGCGCCCGGACGCTATCGCCGTCTCGCGCTCCATCATCACGATGATTATGGGTGCCGGCGCATTTACGGCGCTGGGTCTGCTCATTGCCGGTACGGTGCGCGCGGAGGCGACCCTCGCCATCGTGAATATCGCCTGGGTGATTCTTGCCGGTGCCGGCGGCGTCGTGTTCCCTCTGAAATCCTTCCCCGACTGGTACGCCGCGGTTGTGGCGTGGTCGCCCTCGGCGGCTCTGGGCGATGCGCTGCGCGGCAACTTCATTCAGCATCAATGGCTTGCCGACCCGCACTGGGTATTGATCGTATGGACCGTGGTCATTGGGTTTATTGCCTCGCGCAAGTTCAAGTGGTCCGACTAGTAGCGACCTAGCTAGAAGCGGCCTGGTCGCCCCTGATGGTCACAGCCGCAGGTAAAAAAGGCACCGGCAAAAAGGCGCAGGTTAAGCCGCAGGTTGCAGGTTAAAAGGCGGGCGCCGGATATGTTCCGACATATCCGGCGCCCATTCATATAACACAAACCTTTAGCCTCAAACACACACAGAATGTACGGTCTGAGACTAAAAGATAGCACCCCCTCCAGAACCTTGTATCTTGCCACCACAGCAAGATAGTCATCAGTTTCCGCGCGGAGGAGGGGCTTCAATCACCGAGATGCAGACCGACCCAACCACTGTTTCGGTCTGCAACCTTCCTGCTCAACCTTAACATGAGCTTCACCACTTACACAAAAATTGTTACATTACTGAACAATATTCAGCCACGAGCTCAGCAATACCACCCAAAAGTACGCACCCCACACCCGGAAAGACCAGTCAACAGAGGCATAACAGCCTGTATCACCTGTGCGTATCACCCTGTGAATGTCTGCAGCCCCACACCGGATACTGCCGTTTAGTGAACTATCCTGTTAAAACGAAAGGGTCGAAACAAACCTCCCGGCTCCCCGCACCTACCCGGGCACTTACCAGGGCATCTACCGGGTACTTACCAGGGCACTTACCCGAGTACCTACGCAGGTACCCCCACAGGTACCCATCGGCGCGGGAATAAGCACCCCGAAGGCACGTTACACCCGACGGACAGCGCGCTAGCACAAGCCTGCTGGCGCATCCACTCACGTTGTGAAAGGACACCCACGTGGCAGAGAACTTCCAGTGGACTGAAACCGACCAGCGCGCCGTAGATACCGCACGTATCCTCGCCGCAGACGCCGTAGAAAAGGTCGGATCCGGTCACCCCGGCACCGCAATGAGCCTGGCGCCGGTCGCCTACCTGCTCTTCCAGAAGGTCATGAACCAGGATCCCTCCGACGACCGCTGGGAAGGTCGCGACCGCTTCATCCTCTCCCCCGGCCACACCTCCCTCACCCTGTACACTCAGCTGTTCCTCGGCGGCTACGGCCTCGAAATGAAGGACCTGGAAGCCCTGCGCACCTGGGGCGCCCTCACCCCCGGCCACCCCGAATACAAGCACACCAAGGGTGTAGAAATCACCACCGGCCCGCTCGGCCAGGGCCTGGCATCCGCCGTCGGCTTCGCCTACGCACAGCGCCGTATGCGCGGCATGTTCGACCCCGAAGCAGCACCGGGCACCTCCCCCTTCGACCACCACGTCTACGTCATCGCCTCCGAGGGTGACGTGCAGGAAGGCGTCACCGCCGAGGCGTGCGCGCTCGCAGGTCACCAGGAGCTCGGCAACCTGATTGTCGTCTGGGACCGCAACCACATCTCCATTGAGGAAGACACCGACGTTGCCTTCACCGAGGACGTAGCAAAGCGCTACGAGTCCTACGGTTGGGATGTTCAGCGCGTGGACTGGACCCGCACCGGCGACTACGTTGAGGACGTCGCAGAACTGTACGCCGCTATCGAGCGTGCGAAGGCTGTCACCGACAAGCCCTCCTTCATTGAGCTGCGCACCATTATCGGCTACCCCGCCCCCACCAAGCAGAACACCGGCGCAGTACACGGCTCCAAGCTGGGCGCTGAAGAGGTCGCAGCAACCAAGGAACTGCTCGGCTTCGACCCCGCCAAGAGCTTCTTCATCGAGGAGAACGTCCTGGCACACACCCGCCAGCTCGTCGAGCGCGGCGCAGCGGCACACAAGGCATGGGACGAGAAGTTCGAGGCATGGGCTAAAGCAAACCCCGAGCGCGCCGAACTGTACAAGCGCCTCGTTGCAGGCGAGCTACCCGCCGACTACAAGGCTGCTTTCCCCGTGTTCGAGGCTGGCACCTCCGTGGCAACCCGCGCGGCATCCGGCACCGTCATCAACGCTATTGCTGACACCTTCCCCGAACTGTGGGGCGGCTCCGCTGACCTCGCCGGTTCGAACCTGACCACCATCAAGGGTGCAGAGTCCTTCAACCCGGCATCGCGCACCACCGAAGACTGGACCGGCAACCCCTACGGCCGCGTGCTGCACTTCGGTATTCGTGAGCATGCTGCCGCAGCAATCGTCAACGGTATTGTGCTCTCCTCCCCGACCCGCGCGTTCTCGGGCACCTTCTTCGTGTTCTCCGACTACCAGCGCCCGGCTGTTCGACTCTCCGCACTGATGGGCGTTCCCGCAGTGTACGTATGGACCCACGACTCCATCGGCGTGGGCGAGGACGGCCCCACCCACCAGCCGATTGAGCACCTCTCCGCCCTGCGCGCTATCCCCGGTTTCGACGTGGTTCGCCCCGCGGACGCTAACGAAACCGCCGTCGCATGGCGCACCATCCTGGAGAAGTCCGACCGCCCCGCAGGTATCGTGCTCTCCCGCCAGAACCTGCCCGTTTGGGCTCGTGAAGACGTGCACGCAGACGCTGAGGGTGAGAAGTTCGCTTCCGCTGAGGGCACCGCACGCGGCGGCTACATCATGGCTGACACCGAGGGCACCCCGGACGTCATTCTGATCGCTACCGGTTCCGAGGTCGAGCTCGCTATTCAGGCTCGCGCAACCCTCGCAGAGCAGGGCATCGCCGCTCGCGTGGTTTCCATGCCTTCGCGTGAGTGGTTCGCTGAGCAGGATGCAGAGTACCGCGAGTCGGTTCTGCCCTCCTCGGTTGTAGCCCGAGTCTCCGTCGAAGCTGGCCTGGCGATGAGCTGGTACGACCTGCTCGGCACCGCAGGCCGCGCCGTGTCCATCGAGCACTTCGGTGCATCCGCCGATGCGAAGACCCTGTACCGCGAATTCGGTATCACCGCGGAGGCTGTCGTGGCTGCCGCTAAGGAATCCATCGACGCCGCTAAGTAAGCGATAACAACGCCGCGGTAACTATCGCGTACACTGCGCTCCCCCTGTACGGGCTGTACGGGTGGGAGTGCAGGCGCAACGGGGAGGCTCCGGCTGACCACTCAGCCGGAGCCTCCCGCCGCCCAGTAGATTTCACTGATATCCCAATTTCAATTTCGACAAAGATCAATTTCGACAAAGAATCGAAGGTTTTCACATGTCTGAGTCCACTCAGAAGCTTTCCGACGCCGGTGTCTCCATCTGGCTTGACGACCTCTCCCGTGAGCGTCTGACCAGCGGCAACCTCGCCGAACTCATCAAGACCCACAACGTCGTCGGTGTGACCACCAACCCCACCATTTTCGCTGGTGCGCTCTCCAAGGGCGCCGCATACGCCGAGCAGATGCGTGAACTTGCCGCCGCCGGCGCAAGCGTTGAAGAGGCAGTCTTCGCCGCAACCTGCGACGACGTACGCAACGCCTGCGACGTGTTCGCACCCGTCTACAAGGCATCCAACGGTTTTGACGGCCGCGTCTCCATCGAGGTTGACCCCCGCCTAGCACGCGACGCCGAGGGTACCGCCAAGATGGCGCGTGAACTCTACGAGCGCGTGGGCCGCGAAAACGTCATGATCAAGATCCCCGCAACCCAGGAAGGTCTGCGCCCCATCGCAGAGACCCTGGCTGCTGGTATCAGCGTGAACGTGACCCTGATCTTCTCCCTGACCCGCTACCGCGAGGTCATCAACGCCTACATGCTCGGCCTGGAGCAGGCGCTGGAGAACGGTAAGGACCTGTCCACCATCCACTCGGTCGCATCCTTCTTCGTCTCCCGCGTAGACACCGAAATCGATGCGCGCCTCGAAGCTGCAGGCGGCGACGCTGTGCAGCTCAAGGGTAAGGCAGGCCTGGCGAACGCACGCCTCGCCTACGAGGTATTCGAGGAAATGTTCTCCTCCCAGCGTTGGGCACGCCTGGAAGCACACGGCGCGAACGTACAGCGCCCGCTGTGGGCATCCACCGGTGTGAAGGACCCGTCCCTGCCGGACACCCTATACGTCACCGGCCTGGTTGCACCCAACACCGTGAACACCATGCCCGAGGCAACCCTGAACGCTGTTGCCGACCACGGCGAAATCACCGGCAACACCATTGTTCCGAACTACTCCGAAGCGAACAAGGTTCTGGACGCTATCTCCGCTTACGTCTCCTACCCGGAGGTCGTGGAGAAGCTTGAGGTTGAGGGCCTGTCCAAGTTCGACGTCTCCTGGGAAGAACTGCTGCAGACCGTCCGTGAGGCACTCGAGCAGGCTAAGTAGCCGCACCTCGGTAGCCCCACAACACCTCAGTAGCCGCCGAAAATATAGCGCGGCACCTCAACCTAATCTGCAGGGGTTCCCTCCAGAGCTTCACTGCTCGGGGAATCCCGGCGGGTTAGGTGCCCCTCATATCATTCCGTCAAAAACCGGTACAATACAGGGTACACACCTTCCAGAATGCGGCATCGCCTCCGCGCGAATAAGGTACGAACCGCGCGCCGCACGAACCAACCAAGGCAATCAAAGGAATATATTGTGACTAATGGTCATGAAGTGAACCCCCTCAGGGATACTCGCGACCGCCGCATTACCCGCATTGCGGGGCCGTCCGCGCTCGTCTTCTTTGGCGTGACCGGCGACCTGGCCCGCAAGAAGCTGCTTCCGGCAGTGTATGACCTCATGAACCGCGGTTTGCTCCCGCCGAGCTTCGGCCTCGTCGGCTTCGGCCGCCGCCCCTGGAGCGATGACGACTTCCGCGCCTACGTGCGTGAATCCGTTGAGGCAAACGCCCGTACCCCCTTCCGCGAGGACGTGTGGAACCAGTTCCAGCAGGGCATGCGATTCGTTGAAGGTGCCTTTGACGACGACGCAGCCTTCGAAAAGCTCAAGAGCACCCTCACCGAACTCGACGAGCGTGGCGCCCACGGCAACCACGCCTTCTACCTGTCCATCCCGCCGAAGGCATTCGAGCAGGTTCTCACCAAGCTCGCCGAGCACGGCCTCGCATCGCGCGATGAGGATACCGTCAACCCCGTCGACGGTTGGCGTCGCGTGGTCATCGAGAAGCCCTTCGGCCACAACCTTGAGAGCGCACGCGAGCTGAACTCCATCGTGGAGGCGGTCTTCCCGCCCGATGCTGTGTTCCGCATCGACCACTACCTGGGCAAGGAAACCGTGCAGAACATCCTTGCGATGCGTTTCTCCAACCAGATGTTCGAGCCGCTCTGGAACTCCCACTACGTGGATCACGTCCAGATCACCATGGCCGAAGACATCGGCATCGGCTCCCGCGCAGGCTACTACGACGGCGTGGGTGCAGCCCGCGACGTCATCCAGAACCACCTGCTACAGCTGCTCGCCCTCACCGCCATGGAAGAGCCCCTCAGCCTCGACGCCAAGCACCTGCGCGCCGAGAAGGCAAAGGTCCTCGAAGCAGTCCGCATTGACGACCTGCCGAACTCCTTCGCGCTCGGCCAGTACGCCGCAGGCTACCAGGGCGGCGAGCACGTCAACGGCTTCTTCGACGAAAACGACATCCCCGCAGACTCCCGCACCGAAACCTTCGCCGCGCTGAAGGTCTCCATCGCAAACCGCCGCTGGGAAGGCACCCCCTTCTACCTGCGCGCCGGCAAGCGACTGGGCCGCCGAGTCACCGAAATCGCCGTCATCTTCAAGAAGTCCTCCGACCGTCTCTTCGGCGAACGTGAAAACCCGCAGGTCGGCCAGAACGCCATCGTTATCCGTGTGCAGCCCGACGAAGGCATGACCATCCGCTTCTCCGCGAAGGTGCCCGGCACCCAGATGGAAATCCGCGACGTCAACATGGACTTCGGCTACGGCCACTCCTTCACCGAAGAGTCCCCCGAAGCGTACGAACGCCTCATCCTGGACGTTCTGCTCGGTGAGCCGCCGCTGTTCCCCCGCCACGAAGAAGTTGAGCTCTCCTGGAAGATCCTCGACCCCTTCGAAGAATACTGGGAAGAAAACCGCATTAAGCCTGAACCCTACGAGTCCGGTTCGTGGGGTCCGCGTTCGGCACACGAGATGCTCGAACGCGACAACCGCGCTTGGAGGCGCCCGTGATCTCGCACCTGCATAACACCACCGTTTCCGCCATCAACAAGGAGCTGAGCCACCTGGCGGCAGCCAACGGTAGCCTCAGCAGCGGACGAGTACTCACCCTCGTGGTCCTCGCTGAAAAGGGCCACTCCCGTGAAGCAATGCGCGCGGCAATTCGTGCATCCCACGAGCACCCGAGCCGCATTATTGTGCACATCTCCCACGACCCGCTCGACCCCGACCAGCTGGATGCAGAAATCCACCTCGGCGGTGACACCGGCGCGTCCGAGATGATTGTTCTGCGCGGTTGGGGTAGCGCATCCCGCCCGACTGAGGCGCTAATTTCCGGTCTGCTGCTACCGGACTCCCCGATTGTGGTCTGGTGGCCGCACTCGGTGCCGGAGAACCCCGCACAGCAGTCCATCGGTCGTATCGCTCAGCGTCGCATCACCGACTCTGCGCGCGCAGAAGACCCGAAGGAAGCTCTCAAGCACCTCGCCGAGGTGTACCGCGCCGGCGACACCGACCTGGCGTGGACCCGCCTCACCCTGTGGCGCACCCAGCTGGCTGCGCTCCTGGAGCAGGTGCCTCCCTCCCCCGTACGCCGCGTGGTTGTGTGGGGTTCGAGCAAGTCCCCGTCCGTGGTACTGCTCGGTACCTGGCTCGGCTGGAAGCTCAACGCACCCGTGCACCTGGCGACCATCGGTGCGGCAAACCGCGGCCTGTACCGCGTCAGCATTGAGCGTGAAGACGGTTCCGTGACCATGTTCCGCCCCGGCATTTCCGTGGCGACTATTTCCACCCCGTACGCTCCCGATCAGCAGATTGCGTTGCCGGTGCGTACCCTCGCCGAGTGCATTTCTGAGGAGTTGCGCCGCCTCGACCCGGACGACACCTACGGTGACGTGCTGAAGCAGGCGCTGCGCACCGTAACCCTCGTGGACGATACCTGCCAGCCTGAAGACATGCTGGACCTCGAAGAATACCCGGAGGTTTTCGATGCCTAAGATTCAGAACATGGGCGCATCCACCCCCACCCTGGTGGCGCACCCGACCCGCGACGCTCTCGCAGCGGACGCGGTGACCCGCATCCTCGACATCATTGAGCACGTGCTCTCTGAGCGCACGATTGCCCACATTTCGCTGACCGGCGGCACGATGGGTATCGCCACCTTGAAGGCGTGGGCTGAGAACGAGCGTGTGAAGGATATCGACTGGTCCCGCGTGCACTTCTGGTTCTCCGATGAGCGTTACGTGCCCGAACGTAGCCCCGAACGTAATGACGGTCAGGCTATTGAGGCGCTGCTCGCTCCCCTGCTTTCGCACGGCCTGGTCGTGGGTAATGTGCACCGTATGGGTCCGTCCGATATTTTCACCGGTCTTGAGGCTGCTGCCGAGCACTACGCTTTCGAGATGCGCGACTACGCCGGTTCCGCACCGGCTGTGAGCGTGCAGATGCCCGAGGGCGCAACCGAACTGCCGCTGGCTGGCGGTCACGGTGGCGGCGCAGGTCACGAGCACGGCGGCTCCGGCGGCTGTGGTTGCGGTGGCGGCGGTTGCGGTTCTTCCGCACCCGAGCAGTCCATCGAAGAGACCACTCTGGAAGACTTCGATGCTGAGGCTGCTGAGCCCGCAGGCGGTTGCGGATGCGGCGGCGGAGGCTGCGGTGGTGGCGGTGGCGGCCAGTGGCCCGCACCGGTCTTTGACATCACCCTGCTGGGCATGGGCCCGGACGGTCACATTGCGTCCCTGTTCCCGGGCCGTAAGCAGGTTCTGCTGGGCACCGGCCTGCCGGAGGACCCGGTTGAGGGCGGTAAGGCTGTGACCGTGATGGTGTCTGATTCGCCGAAGCCGCCGGCTGAGCGCGTGTCGGTGACCCTGCCGATTATCAATAATTCGCGTCACGTGTTCTTCCTCATCACCGGTGAGGATAAGCAGGATGCGACCAGCCGCCTTCTGGCTGGCGCGAAGCTGGACGCTGAGGACCTGAACGCTCAGCTGCTGCTGGAAACCCCGGCGGTGGGTGCGCGCGGTAAGAAGCAGACCCTGATTTTTGCAACCGAGGAGTCGCTGGCTCCTGAGAACCGTCCGTAAGCTTCCGGTTCTGAACTGCATCAAGATAAAGAGTGGAGCCCCGGATAGTTTCGACTATTCGGGGCTTTTCTCTACGGTTTTAAACCAGCCCGAAATGGTACCAGAAGTGGTACTATAAAGTATGCCGAGTATTGAAGATTTAGTCGCGAAGATGGCCTCCAGCCCTCAAAACGTTACTTTCACTCAACTTCAAAAGGTATGCACCCATTTCTTTGGAGCGCCGCGTATCCGCGGATCTCACCACTACTACAGCACTCCCTGGCATGGTGACCCTATCGTCAACATTCAACAGGGAAACTCCGGTAAAGCAAAGAAATACCAGGTCAAGCAGGTTCTAGCAGCCATTCGAAAACTGGAGAATAACGATGACTAACACTCTCCCCCGCCAAGAGCTCTACACCTACCGCGTCGAGTGGTCTGAAGACGACCAGGAATTTGTCGGAACTGTTGCCGAATTCCCCAGCCTCTCATACCTGGCCCCGACCTCGACCGAAGCATTCGCAGGTATCCGAGAAGTCGTCGCCGACACCCTCGAAATTCTTGAAGAAGACGGCCGCGAGGCTCCCGAGCCGTTCTCTCTGCGTTCCTTCTCGGGACGATTCAACTTGCGTGTTTCACCGCAATTGCATCGTCGTCTGGTTCAGCAGGCAGCGCTTTCTCACCAGAGCCTGAACCAGTACGTGAGCCAACAGCTCGAAGCGGTCGCCTAAGTACGCCAGTACATCTTCATAGTCCAACGAAGATTCCAAAATGTTATAGCTAACAAAAGAGTGGAGCCCCGGATAGACACCTATCCGGGCTCCACTCTTTGCTACGCCCGCCTACCGCCCGCCTACTTTTCAGCAGCGGCAGGATTCTGCGACTGCTGTTCCTGGGGCTCCTCCGCGTCGTCCTCGAAGCCTACGTACAGTGCCGCCAGCGACGGAACCGTCGCCTCCAGCACCTCCTGCGCCTCCTCGGGGCTCGGGGCGAGCTTCGCGCCGGTCAGCTGCAGGTACTCGCGCACCGTCATGGGCTGCGCCCAGTCGAAGTGCTCACGCACGGCGGTAATGTTCGCGCCGGACTGCAGCACGTTAATGCCGCGGGCAAGACCGATATCCGTCACCTTCACGATGGCGTCGGTCTCCTCGGGGATGTCGTACGGGTCGCGGTTCTGCAAGTCCACAATGAACGGCAGCACGCCGCGGCTCTCAGCGCGCAGGGTGAACTTGGTGTGCACCTGGCTCACCTCGTGCACCTCGCCCACACCCACGGCGGGTACCACCATGAAGCCCGCCTGCAGGTCGTTCACCGCGTCCAGGGTACGCGCCTCCCCGAAGCCGGAGTACAGCTGCACCACCGGCACGAGGTAGCACACCTCCGCCTTGAGAGCCTTGCGCGCCTCAATGTCGATGTACTCCCAGGCGCCGCCGGTACCGTCCGTAATGTCACCGGAGTGGTGCGCGTAAATGGCGCCCTGGCTGTTCTTCACGGTCTGCGACCAGTAGCTGATCTTATCCATGTAGTTGCCTTCGGCGTCGAACATCATCAGCGACAGGTCAATGTCCACGCCCTCATCCCAGAAGCAGAAGAGGCGAATCACACCGGTGGGCGACAGGTGCACCGTCGAGGTGTTGTAACGGCCCATGCCGTCCAGGGAGGGGCGGGCACTGCGGGTGTTCAGCGGCATGACCATATCGCCCACCTCGTCAGGCAGGTAGATGCTGGTCTCGGCAAGACGACCGGACAGGCCAATCTCGACCAGGCGCTCCAGCTGGTCCAGCACCGCCGGGCTGTACTCGCGCGCCGGAATCATGGTGGCGATACCGGTCTTGGACAGGTTCATGCGCTGCGGGGCGGCAGGCTGAGCTTTCTGGCCGGAAGCCTTGCGGCGCTCTGCGCGCTGGCGCGCGGTAGCTTCGGAGCCGACCGGAATGGACGGCAGCGGGTTCTCCGGGCCGGAATTCGCGCCGAAGAATGAGCCCAGCGGGTTCGGGATACCCGCATTCTGCATGAGGTTCTGGACCCTCGCGACGCCCTCCGGGTTACGGCGCGCGTAGTCAGCGAGCTCCCGGTCCTCCTGCACCGCCACCGGGTTGGCGGGGCGTTCCTTCGGCGGGTTCGCGAGCGCGTTACGCTGCAGGGTCACCAGGTTGCGGATCTGCACCAGGATGGGCGCGGAAACGCGCGGCGCCACGGCGGCGAACGCGTCAAAGATGACCTGCTGGCCGGGGCTCGGCGCGGTGTCGATGCCGTAGCGCGGCGCCTCGAAAGTAGTCAGGGCGCGCACCAGCTGGCGTGCAAACACGCCAGGACGGGTGGAGAGCAGACGCGCCACGTTCTGCGCATCCCGGGTGGCGTAGGCGCGGTCCACCAGCGACTCGAAGCTGTACACTTCACCGCGGTACAGGTCGTCAGCCCAGCGGCTCAGCGCGGTCAGCGACGGGTAGTCGCCGGGATGAACCGCCTTGACGAGGCGCTTGTACATTTCAGCGTTGGGTGCGCTGTCGTAGCGGGCACCGACCGGGTCGGCATCAATAATGCGGTTGAGCAGGTGCGCGATGCGGGTGCGTTCGCTACGGCGCAGCTTCAGGCGCGGCGCGATGCTCAGGCTCAGGTCCCCCACCGTGCCGTTGAAACGCAGACGCGAGTAGGCGGCGGCGAGGGCGAGCACCTCCTTCATGGTGCGCAGACGCTCAGCGTCTTCGGGGTGCAGGCAGGCGGCGATGAACACGCGGTTCTCGCGGCTGGTGTTCTCCGGGCGAGCACCCGGCAGAGCGTCATGCTGGGCGAGGAAACGGCGCAACGCCACAAGGTCGCGCTGGTCGGTCTGGTTGTACGCCTGCTGCTGACCGAGCAGCTGCTGGTAGAGGGCGCCCGCCATAATCAGGGCGTTCTGCACGCCGCTGACCATCTGCAGGGGTCGGCGGTTGCGTTCCATGGCCGCGAAGTTGGAGCGGCTCATCGGCTGCTGCCATTCGTAGGGCACATAGTTCTCGGGCAGACCACCCAGGACGCGCTCGGTGCCGTCCGGGTTGTAGTACGGGTTGGAGAGGTAGTGCATGATCTGCTCGGTGTAGCGCTGCTCGTCGGTAAGCGTCAGGGCGCGCAGATCAAAGTCACGGCGGAACACGCGACCGGGGCGGTACCCGTATTCGTAGGACCAGATGGTCGCGAACAGGGCAAATTCGTTGGCGCTGGCACGTAACGCCTGGGCGAGGGACTCGTCGCTGAGGGTCAGACCGCAATCGCTCAGGAAGGACACTCGCCCCAGGTCGGTGTCGAATGCGCCGGAGTGGTGCAGATCGTTAATGCGCGAGAAGTCCGAGCGGTAGTAGGGGCCGTAGAGGTCGGTGAAGACGTACACGCCGTAGCGGCGCATCAGGATGAGACGCACGAGGGGGCTGAGGCCCTCGGGCGCTTCGCCGTGAAGGTACGCGGATTCGTTGAGGTAGGGTGATTCTTGCAGGTAGGGGGATGCGTCGTAGGAAGTGGTCACGGGTCGTCCTTTCCGTTGGTCTCACCCGACTGTCACCGTCGGTGGTGTGCGGCTATGTTCTTATCGTAGCGGTGTAGGCGCGGGTTGTCGCTGGGTTTGGTCATCGGTGACCTGCGGGGCGCTTAGCTACTTAGCTCGGGTTCTCGGCTTCTTCGGTGGTGCCCAGTTCATGGGCGGTACCCGGTCCATGCGGGACGGAAGTTAAAAGAAAAATGGCGGGAAGCGAAGAATCCGACAAATATAAGAAAAAGATATTTCAGAAAGTAGGACTCTTCATGATCCGCCATTACTTATAGATTACTCCCGCCCCGCGAGGGGGGTCAAGCCGTTTCGTCACCGAAGCATGCTCGACCGAAGCATACTAGGGAGTTTCTACTAGGGGGTTTCTACCGCCGGTGAGGCTCTAGCTAAGGGGCAAGTAGCCTCACCGGCAGGTAGGTTTTTCGGGCTAGGACTCTCGGGTTAGGATTCGCCCAGCAGGGCGAGCGCAGCTTCGCGGGCGGCAAGCGCCTCCTCCGTCTCGCGGGCAGACACGGCAGCCAGGGCACGTAGTGCTTTCGCCATGACCGTGGAGCCCTTCATTTTCGGTTCCAGCTCCGCAGGAATCTCAACAGGCGTGCCGTACAGTTCGGCAAGCTCAACGGCAAGCTTCACAAGGGGCGCACCCTGCTTCATCTGCGGAAGCAACGGAAGAATCTGGCGCACCGTCTGGAAGACAGACCACCCCGCCAAGGGACTCAACGAAGCGGCATCGTTCAGCGTCTGCACCAGACGATTCGCCCCGAACCAGCCATGTTCCAGCAGGTACCCGAGCTCGCGGGCGAAAAGGTGCGCATCCCAGTTGCCGCGGTCGATGAGGAACGCAATAGTCTCCGCCGTCAACGCGCGACGCTCCGGGGCGTACACTACAGAAGCCCACGCCAGGAAGTTATACGACGGCACACCCAGAGCACGCTCCGCCGCACCGAGCGCCTGCAGAACCTCCTCAAAACCGTGAAGACGAGAGAACTGATACACGCTCAGCAGCGGCTTATACTGCGCCGCTAGGAGGTCCGGGTTGTGGCGCATCGCCCAGGCGTACCAGCCACATATCAGGGCAACAGACGGTACCTCGGTATGTTCCAGGGAACGTCCCGGATACTCCGCACGGGCACCAGCCACCGTGTATGCCGCCGCGGTGAACGTGCTCCGCTCCGTGGCAGGTTCCTCCCCCGGCACCTGCCACAGCTCATAGGTGGAATCGTTCACCTCATACTCGCCACGCAGAACCTTCGGAAGCGCCTCACGGTACGACTTGAAACGAATCACCGTGCGCTCGAAAGAACGCTCTACCGCAGGTAACGGCTCCGCCAGCAGAGGCGCAAAGCCCTGCCCAGACGCGCCCTCGCTACTATAGGGCTGATCCCCGAACGCAACACGCAACTGCTCGTGGAATAGTGCCGTCGGCGACCGGTACGCCCAATATTCGCTACCCTTGCGCGGGTACCCCTTGAAGTGAAAATCAGCACCCTGAAAACGGCCCGTGTGCTCGGCGAGTGCCGCCTGCGGGTCAGGGTCTGCGGCGTGCACATGCTGGACCAGCAGCCGGTAGGCGAGATACCGCAATTGGTCGCGACCGTCATGCCAGGCGCGGCTCAGGTAACGACGCAGATGCTTCTGAAAAGCGGGACTGAATTCAATGATTCGCCCCTCCTGATGCGCCCGGTGCAGGTAGCTCAGCAGCGCCGGGATGCGGCGGACAGACTGCTCCCTCTCGGTGAGGTGGTAGAGGGCGAACAGCAGCTCTTCGCAGTCCCGATCGTCCCGAATAGCGTCCCGGGTAGCCTCGGATGCGCGCCCAGCCTGCGGCGCCGCGTTGAGGGCGGCATTCAGCTCAGAAGCCGAGAGCCCAAGGGCAGGGGCATCCGGGATCTGCACGCTACGGGGCTGCTGATCTGATGCGGCCTGATCTGAGGCAAGCCGGGTGGAGGCAGGCTGAGTCGAGCCAGACTGAGTCGAACTAGGCTGTGCTGGCGCAGTGCCGAGGCACAGCTTCCGGGCGCGGTCCTTGAGCTCCAGAGGAAGAACCTCCACAGCATCCTGCACATAGCCAGAGACCTCAACGGCACGTTCCGGCACCGCCCGAACACTCAACTCAAGCACCTTCAAACCGGCGGTCATCAGCTTCTTCTCGCGCCGGAACAGCAACTGCGCGGCGGCTGGCAGCGCATCCGCCACCAGGGTTTGAAGCTCACCAGCAGTCAGCGGCACCTGACCGGCAGGAGCAGAACCGCCAGAGGGCGCGCAGACCTGCAGAATACTCTGTAGCATCTGCGCACCCACAGCAGCCGTGGTCGCCACCGGCGAAGCCAACAACGCCGGAATCAGCGCCCCGAGCCGAGCATAGGATTGCGCCTGAGCCGCCAAAGCCTGCTGACGTTCAGCACCGCGCAGCCCCTTCGGAATCGCCATCAGAGCCTCAAAGGCACGCGAGAAAACGCGGGCGTTCTGCGGCGCATAATCACGTAGCAGCGTCTGAAGACACTCCTCCTCAATCCGGGCGCGATACTGCGGAAAATGCTCCGCCAAATACACGAGGAAATCATGACCGCAGATGGTCAGCTGCGCATCATAAATAAACCAGATCGCTAGACCATTCGAGGGCAAGGCACCCTCCACGGTAAACAGCGCCCAGACTTTTTCCCAGTGTTCCGGATGTTCCCTGAAAAAATCGGCAATCGCCTCATCATCCATAGAGCGCATGGAACGCCCCGGCACTAGGCGCCACAGGAAATTCTGCAGGTATTCGGCACTCCACGCAGGCACCGCGGGATGCACACCTTCAGGCACAGCATTAGGCACAGTATTAGGCATCGCTCTCCCCCAGCAGGGCGAGCGCAGCTTCGCGGGCGGCAAGCGCCTCTTCGGTCTCGCGGGCAGGCACAGCGGCTAGGGCGCGTAGTGCCTTCGCCATGACTGTGGAGCCCTTCATCTTCGGTTCCAGCTCGGCGGGGATTTCGACAGCCACACCGTATAGTTCGGCAAGCTCCACCGCCAGGCGCACATAGTCGCCGCCCTTCGTCAGCCCATCAACCATAGGTAGCAGCAGGCGCAGAACCTGCAGCACACGCCAACCCGCCAGCGGACTAATAGCCGACACCTCACGCAGGGTCGCCACCAGGCGATTCGGAAGAACCATCCTGTCCTCCAGCGCCCATTTCAGGGTCTCCGCGAAGGTTGACGCATCCAGCAGGCCCGCCTCAAAGAGCGCCGCAATGGCCTCTGCCGCCGCCAGACGGTACTCAGGATTCTTCGCGCTCGCCACATAGCCGAGCAGGGTGCAGGTCGGGGCGCCCACCTGCACGGTGGAATCCCTCAACGCGCGCATGAGGATAGGAACATAGGCGATGTCTGGGGCATTTATGCACTGTGAAGCGGTGAACAGGAAGTTCGCGGAGAGCAGGTCTGGGTTGTTCTGAAGCAACCAGGACGCCCACTCGGCCAGTGCCATCCGGAAGTCGCCCTGCCAGCCGTACGCTTCACCTGTATTCGGCATGAACGCGAAGGGAATAAACGCGGTGTTCAGCGCTTCGTAGGCGATGGCATCCTCAGGGTTCAGACCAGCGGTTGCACGGCCCAGCGCTTCGCGCGCCTCATCCACGGTATCCACAATGTCGCCCTTGACCTGCCACATGGGCTCATAACGGACAAAGTCGGTGGCATCGAAGCTATCCGGATCGAAACCCTCCTCACGGAGGCGGCCTGCCCTACTGGCTTCCCGGTACTTCATAACGACTTCATCATTCAGGTAGGAATGGTAGCCGAACCAAGGAATATCCAGGGCAGAAACAGTGCGATAAGTCCAGTCGCTATAGATAAGCTGACGGGCGGGTAGCGGTGCGCTCAGCAGGCGCACGGTACGTCCGTCCGTGCGGTACTCTCCCCCGGCGGCAACGGCACGCATCTGCTCGCGGAAAATCTCGTAGAGGTCGCGGTAACCCTTCAACGGCTCGTAATGTTGATGGTAAAGGTGGTACTTGCTCTGCACAACCACACGCACGCTCTCCTCCTTAGAAAAAAACGTGTTCTGTTTCTCAGAACGTAGTATCAGTTCAGTACGCTCAAAACGCTGCAGAATCGGGGTCAGTTCCGGGGTTTCCCAGGACTCGTACCCGGCAACCTCGGCGTTAGCTTCCAACACAGCGCACAGCGCAGGCATACACGCGACGTTGTTGTAGTAATATTCGCTGGCAATCTTGCGCAGGGTACGAAGCTGCTGCTGATCCGCCGGTGCCAGCTGCCCAGTTGCTGCAAAGTGGTAAAGACGCACCAGGTTCTCGCCAGCAGCGCGGGGGCTCTTCTCCCCCGCCACACGGCCGGAGGTGGTGTTCGATTCCTCGATCAGCAGAGTGCAGAACTCGTCCAGATTCGTAATGGGGGTGAATGGCTCATGGCGCGGGGTACCGGGCAAGAGCACCGGCGGTACCTCTACGGAGGCGCCCGCCGCCTCCGCCTCTCCCGGCTGGGGTAGGCGGTCTTCGGGCAGGCAGGCTTCCGCAGCGCCGCGCAACTCCAGGGGCAGCACCTCGTAGGCTTCGAGGACACGGTCAGCAACATAGTTGGCGAGCGCCAGCTGCTCGGCGGTTTGCGCCTTCTTGCGCTTGGCTTTGCTCAAACCAGCGTACTGGGTGGTAATGAGCTTGAGCAGGCGCAGGGCACCGCGCTGGATCTTCTTTTCGGTGCGGTAGAGGTTCGCGCCGAGTGCGTCGATGAGCTGTTCCAGCTCAACCTGTTCGAGCGGTGCCAGCTCTGCGTTTTCGTTCTTCTGCAGGGCAGCGGGTGCGCAGGCTTTGAGCACGTTCTGCAGCATGGTCTGGGCGAAACCAACCGATGCGCTCGGTTCAGCGGTGAGGACAGCCATAAGCTGCCCGAAGCGTGCCCGGTTCTCCTCATCGGTAACCTGCAGATCGGTGTAGACGGAGTGGAACGCAGCCGAGTTGAAGGCACTAAAATCGCTGGTCAGGCCACGCAGCAGGGCGTCCAGAATCTCGTCGCGAATGTCGAAGTATTCGCCCATCAGGCGGCACAGTTCAGCGCTTTCGCCCATGTAGTTGCCGTAGCCCTTGAAGAGCACCCCCTCGGTGCGGAAGACCGCCCAGAACTCCTGATCGAGCAGGGTCATGTCACGGGTGAAGAAGGTTTTGAGCTGGGCGTGGTTGCTGGCGCTGCCCTTCTTCACACAGGGCAGGGCTTCATGCAGGAAAAGGACCAGATATTCGGGGGCATCGCAACTCAGGTTTCGGGCGCGAAGTAGCATGTAGCAGGTTTCCCAAATTTTCTTCGAGCGCGCCCAAGAGTTCGGCAGGCCCTCAATAAAACGCAGAATCCACTCGTCGGGGCGTTCGGTGGCGCCGAGCAGGAACGCGTCAATCAACTGCTGATCGGGTTTACCTTCCCAGAGCAGGGTGCGCATGGCGCGGCCGGCGGAACGGTGGTATTCCCATGGGTCGCCGTCGGGGGTGCGCACGAGCGCCCCGGCAACGTATGCGGCGAGCGGGGTGCGGTTAATGTGGTCGCTACCGATGACGCTCCTGGGGGTGAGGGTTCGGGCGAGGGAGGCGCGTTCCTCCTCGGTGGCGCCGCTGATGACGGCGTGGTATTCCTGCACGTCAGTTGATTCTGCCGCCATGAGGGCTTTGAGGGCTGCGCGGCGCTCTTCGAGGGTGCGCTCATCTGCATTGTGCTCACCGGCGCCGTGCTCGCTAGGGTTATGCGGCTGGGCGGTATCAGTCATTGGTACCTGCTTTCGGGGGTTAGTGAAGGTAGTGAAGAGTTGAACGGAGACGTTGAACGGAAGCGTTGAACGGAGGCGTTGAACGGAGGGTTTGAACGGGTGCGGGCGGGGCGGTTAGCCCTGCACCTGGCTGAGGATATTCCGGGCGTACCGCGCCTTCTGCGAAGAACCGGTCAGCGTACCCAACCAGGCACGCAGCGGCTCCTCCACGAGCTGCGCACGGGTGGCAGAGTCGAGAGTCGCCAACGCCTGGCTGAAGGCGCCCAGCAGCTTACCGAGCGAGTTCGCCCCGGTATCCAGGTGCGGTATGAGGCGCGCGAAGAAACGCACCGCCGCCCGCGCATCCAGCTGGGCGAAGTCGGTCAAGGCGAGCGCCCAACGGTTCAGCATCGCCAACGGTACAAAATTCACGAAACCTGCCGTGGCGTCCTCAAGGCTGAGCTGGTCGCCCAGCACGCGATGCATGATTTCCACGGCGAGGGAACGAATCTCGACGCGCTGCTCCGAGAAACCCGCGGCGAACACGAATGCGCAGGCGGGACCCCACACGCCGGGATGCGCCGCCAAAGCCAGGTAAAGCCCGCGGTCGAAGGCGCTGTGATCCAAGATGTACCAGTTGCTACTAGCGCAATAGAAAGCCAGCGGTTCTGCCCGCGCCGGGTATAGCAGGGCGCACTGTCCTTCTTCGTCGTGGTGGGCGGTGGCGAGGCCGCGGAAAGCGTTCAGCTCCGGGGTGGAAGCGCCGTGCATCACCCCGTTTAGCTGAAGGCCCCAGCTCTTTTCCCTCTGGGATACCGTAATAGATTCCAGGTAGGGGTTCACGCGCCCGGTGGCGAGGGTACCGTCAAGGGCGGAGCGGAGCACGCGAACCTGGGTAGGGGCAGAACGCGGAGCGTCCTCCTGAGCGTTCTTCACGTATTGCTCTTCGAGGCTTTCAAGCAGAGTCAGCGCCTCAGCGCGGCGGCTCTGCGCTTCCTGTCGCTGCTCATCGGTAGCGTACGGAGGCAACACCTCCGGCACACGCACACGCAACAGCGCCGCCGTGAAATCCGGGCGCAGGATGGGGGCTCCATCAGCCAGGTTCTTGGCGTACCGGCGCACCAGGGTATCCGGATGCACCCACCCGCCGAGCAGTTCAGGGGTGGCGAGCGGCGTGTAGCTCTGCCTGCTCTTCAGCGCGCCGAGGGTGTCCTTGAAGCCGGTGCTGAAGAACGCGGCGTGACGGGAGTACATGTAGTGCAGGTTCGGCACCGTACCGGGGTCTTCCCTCTGGGTCATCTCCGACGCCTGCTCGCGCTCACGTAGCTTCCCGGCGGCGGCAAGAACCGTCAAATGCACGCGCATGTCGAACCAATCCAGACCCCAGTGGTTCAGCTTTTTCAGGCAGAGGGGAACAAGCTGTTCGAGCAGGTTCGGGCTCTGCGCGGTGCCGTCGGCGCTGAGCAGGTAGGCGGTGAGCAGTTCCAGCTCCAGCTCACATCCGGCGTGCGTTTCGGGCTGGTCTGATTCGTTGAGAGTGTCGGGGGTGGCGCTGGGCGCGACCTGGTGGTGCAGGAGCGCGCGGGCGCGTTCTTGCACGTCGGATGCGGTCACGGGGCGCACGGGGGTGTCCCAGTACCGGTGGATTACGGCTCGGGAGGCGGCGAGCGCCTCCGCGGCGGCGGCATCAATACCTGACACTTCGGTGAGGGCGCTTTCCTCACCGCTCCTCTGACTATTCTCCGGGTCGCGCGTCTCTTCAAGCAGCGGCGAACCGTCTTCCTGAATCTGCGCCACGACAAGCGGATCCAGCTGGGTTCGGTAGTCGCGGTAGAGTTCACGGGCACGCTCAGCGAACGCGATAGTCTCGGCGCTCGCATCGTCTGCGGCGCCCGCCTGAACCCATTCTTCGAGGTGTTTGAGGGCGGTTGCCTGCACCTGCGCGTGGGTGTGGCTGAGCGCCATGACCACAGCGTCTTCGCAGGCGGCAGCGTCGAGGGTGCCCGCCCAGTAAAGCGCCTGGAGCATGGTCAGGATTTTGAGTGCGTTTGCCTTGGTTCCGGCGCATACGGCGGGTGCCGCGTAGGCGAAAGCGGCGGCGTCCAGCGCCTGCGGGTCTTTGCTCCAGAGGCGGTGAATATGCTGCACACCGAGGGTTACGCTCGGGCCGATGGGCGAGGAGAAAAGCGTCAGAAATTCGCTCTGACGTGCCGCGATTTCTTCGGCGGTGAGTTTGAGCCCGGTGACCAGGCGTGAGAACCAGCCGACCCGGTACGCCGGGAAGTCGCTCATGAGGGAGCTTAAGAGCGCGTCAATGAGGCGGTCGCGACTGATCAGCCCGGTTTCGGTGGCTTCGATGAGGGCGCAGGACCAGCCGGGGTTGTTGACCTTCTGTGCGGGCTTGTAGGAGTCGCGCTGGGTGAGGGATACGTCCCGGTTACCTTCGACGGCGAGCATACCCCAGATGAGCTCTTCACGCAGTTGCTTATCTTCACGCAGCAGCGGGAGGATCAGCTCGCGGTCACAGTTGATGAGGGCGGTGTAGTATTCCTCGTTGTGTTCGAGGCGCGCCCCGCCGTAGAGCTCAGCTAGGCGCATCGCAACGCCTCCGGTGAACCAGCCGAACTCTGCGTAGGCTTTCACGCGGTCCTGCGTGACGGTTCCGGGCGTGTTTTTACCGAGCTGGGAGCCGTATGGGGTGGTGACAATGTCGAAGTACTGCCAGCGGCGGTAAATCTGTTCGAGGGTACCGCCGACCGCCAGGATGTTGGCGAGGTTGCGGTTGAAGTGCATGATGTCGCTCCAGGTTTTCTGCTGCCTGGTGAGCGGGTAAATGACTTCGCCGGGGAGCGGCTCGGTGATGACACCTTCGGGGAAGGTGTGCGTTTCGGGGCGTTTGCTCATGGTGGTCTTTCGTGAAGAAGCTGAGGGGAACTCTCGCGGCAGAAATTGTGCGGCTCAGATTTTCGCCGCAAGAGTTCCGTACGATGCGTGTTTTTCGGTGGTATGTCGGGGCGTTTGCCCTAGCCTGCGGCGTGTTCTCGGTAGAGAATGCTAACCGCCAGCGCGTGCTTGCAGGGGCCGCGCGTACCGCGGTACTTCAACCACCAGGGGCAGGAGCAGAGGTACCCCTCCACAGCGTACGGGTCGGCGGGCAGCACCACGGTGTACGTGTTTTCACCGCTGCGCACACTGTACTCGCCGGTGCCGTACTCCCCCGCCCCGACCCGCTCAATAGCGCCGGAGTCGGCAAGCTTTTTCGCGCCAACCAGGCGCGGGTGCATGGCGGTCAGCGCCTCCGGATGCACGGGCAGCGGGCGGTGGAAATACTCGCCAGCATGCGCGTCAAAACCAACCTGACCGGAGGAAGCCAGCAGGGCGAGGGCGTCGCGGGTTGCCGCCTCATCCAGGCCTGCGCGGGCAGACATGACGGGCACGTCAATGCGCGGCTCGAAGGAGAGTAGCACGCTGAGCATGTCGGCGTTCTGGGCGGTGTTCGGGTTAGACAGCGCCTGCAGCACGGATCCCTCACCGGAGAATCCGCGTGACTTTTCGGGGCTCAGGCCAATACTCAGGCGTGCGCCGGGCAGGTGCGCCACCCACACGCTGGGCACGGGCGCGTTACCGGCGGTCACGGGCTCACTGTACGCGTCCAGGCGCTGAATGTGGCGGATGAGCGGCTCAAGCACGCGCAGACGCTCGGGGCCCGCCACGCATACGGATCCGGCGGTGGCTCGGGTGGCGAGGCGCAGGGAACGCACGGCGCGGGTCGCCCACAGCACCGCCTTGGTGCTGGAGTTACGCGGCAGGGAGTGGATGAAGGTTCGGGCGGCGGCAGCGTCCAGGCTGTGCACGGGGCTCATGCGGGATGAGAGCATCTGCGTTTCTGCAAAGCCCTTGAGCCAGCGGATGGGCAGCGGCACTTTTTCTTCCATGACGGAGCCATCAAGGGTGGTGGTGAGCAGCCCGTCGTCGCCAACGTTCAGGTGGATGGGCTCCCCTGCCCTGAGGGAGGCGAGCGCGGCACGCAGGGGCGGGTTGACGTCTACGTTGGTGACGCCTACGGCGCTGTGGCTGGCGTCGAGTGCGCTGGAGTCAACGTCGAGGCGCGCGTACACTCCGCAGCAGGCGCTGAAGGATTCGAAGCGTAGGCCTTCGGCGGTGCTGGTGACGACGGGGTCTGCGGCGCGTAGGGCTCCGGCGAGGGAGCTGGGCGGCACGTAGAAGCGGGTGCGGGCGACCCTGGCGACGACCAGTAGTGCGGTGGCGTAGACGTCTGCTCGTTCGAGGAACCCGGAGAAGAAGTACGGGTGGGAGGCGGCACCTTCGGGGGTGCTGCCGCCGCTGGTGGCGAGGCTGAGCGCGCGGGAGTCGGCGCCGTCGATGAGGGCTGACGGGGCGGTGTACGTGTAGTCGAAGGTGTAGGCGCTCATGGCTTCTTTGCCTTTCGTATGTGGTGTATATGTCCTATCATGCCGTAAAGATTCGCGCCCCGCTACCGCTTTCGTCATTGCCGTTTGGTGCATAAAAAATCCCCGGCATTCTCGGTTGAGAAGTGCCGGGGAGAAGTTCTATTGGCTCACCCTCGATGGGGTGGGCGCGGGCTCTGACGAGAGGCTCTGGCTAGACGACAATCTGGCCGTTGAAGCGCATTGCCAGACCGTACAGGACCACTGCGATAACCCAGATGACGATCACGGTGACGGTCAGGCGGATCAGGTTCTTGGACGCCATACCGGAGGAGTTCAGGGAGTTGGTCATACCGCCGCCGAACATGTCGGAGAGGCCGCCGCCCTGACCGCGGTTGAGCAGCACAAGCATCACTGCGATCACGCTGGTGATGGCGATGATGACCATGAGTACGTTCATGATGACGTCCATGGGGACCTTCCTTCGTTGTCTTCTGGTGGGGTGCCTGGGCTGCGGGGTGCAGACAGACGGGTTTAACTATACGCTACCGCCGCCATTCGGTCACGTTGAGGCGGCTTTTTACGCGGCGCGGTTGCTACGGCGCTGGTATTCGCTGGGGGTCAGCTGCAGGGCTGCGGGGCGGTCGGTGAGCACACGCTGGGCGGTGAGTTCGTCGCCTTCGGTGTCGTAGGCGCGCACGTATCCGCCGTCGATGAGGTAGTAGGTGAACTGCTGCGCGGCTGCCCAGTAGGCGCCTCCTTCAGCGTAGAAGCCCTGGTCTACCCAGTCGCGCAGGGTGAGGGTCACGGGGATTTCCGGTGAGGAGGTGCGGCTGTAGAGCTGGTCGAGGAATGCTTCTCGGCGGCTCTCGAAGTACTGGTATTCGGGCGAGGGTTCCTGGTATTCTGCGCCGCCTGCGTAGCCGATGTTGCCGCCGTCGTTGCCGGGTAGGCGCGGGGCACTCACTTTGCGGTTGCGCAGGTAGCTGTAGAGGATCATGCCGACGAGGGCTGCGATGACCAGGGAAAAACCAAAGCTGAACATGCCGTTAAGTGTACGGGGCGGACCGCCGGGTGGGCGTATTCTGGGCGGGTTTTGCGGTTAGGGGCGAACGCGCCCGCCTCTTACGCCTGAGTCATACACCAGCCTCTACGCCCGGCCCTTGCCCCTCGCCGCTTGCTCGGTGGCGGTTAATTGGTTCAGCGCCCGGTCGGGTGGGTACCCGCCGGGCGCTGTAACGCTATGAGACGCTATGGTGCGTCGGGGTTTTATGCGTCGAAGCGTGCGATTGCTGCGAACTCGTCAGCCTGCAGGGATGCGCCGCCGACGAGCACGCCGTCCACGTCTTCCTTGCCCATGATGGAGGGTGCGGAGGAGGACTTGACGGAGCCGCCGTAGAGAACCCGGACCTTATCTGCAACGTCTGCGGAGTAGAGCTTAGCGATTTCTGCGCGGATTGCTGCGGACATTTCCTGTGCGTCGTCTGCGGTTGCGACCTTGCCGGTGCCGATTGCCCAGACGGGCTCGTATGCGATGACGAGGGTTTCTGCCTGCTCTGCGGTCAGGCCTGCGATGGAGCCGCGCAGCTGCTCGAGGGTGTACTCGACGTGGGTGCCTGCTTCGCGGATTTCGAGGGGCTCACCGACGCAGAGGACGGGGGTCAGGCCGTGCTTGTATGCTGCCTGGACCTTTGCTGCGCACAGCTCGTCGCTTTCGTGGTGGTAGGTGCGGCGCTCGGAGTGGCCGACGAGCACGAAGGTTGCGCCGAGCTTAGAGAGGAATGCGCCGGAGATTTCGCCGGTGTATGCGCCGGAGTCGTGGACGGAGAGGTCCTGGCCGCCGTAGAGGATGTCCAGCTTGTCGCCTTCGACGAGGGTCTGCACGGAGCGGATGTCGGTGAAGGGCGGGAAGACGGCTACTTCGGTTGCGGAGAAGTTGAAGTTTGCGTCGTCGAGGGTCCATGCGAGCTTCTGGACGAGGGTGACTGCCTCTGCGTGGTTGAGGTTCATCTTCCAGTTGCCTGCGATGAGGGGCTTACGCGACATAGTTCGCTCCTTAGCTTTCCCGCGCGGTATGCCGTGCGGGGTTGTTATTCGGAATTTTCCTTTTCTATTTTAGAGGGTTGGCGGCATATTTTCACTGGTTCGGCGCGGTTTTATGCTCCACGTTGACTATTCTCACCCCGCGTTCATTAGTCGCGCGGAACCCCGGATACGAAGTACCGGCAGGGCTGAGCTTAGGGGGCTCTACCCTGCCGGTATTCTGCCGGTGGTGTTTGTCTGCGGTGTGTTAATAGCGGCTTCCTACGACAGATGCAGTCAGACAGAAAATGATGATGGTGATGATGATTGTATCGAGTGCCATCGCTCGTGCACATTTGCCGAGAGACTGTGCCCAGGGTAGCTTGCGAGTGGCGATTGCTTCGGTGATCCAGGCGACGAGTGCACAGTATGCGAACGCAATGCACGCCCAGATAATGATGGTCATGATAATCAGCCGGGGCGCGTTAGGACCTGTTGTATACGTCAGGTACAGCCACATTAGAGGTATCCCGCCGATAGACACCCCAAGCGGAACCGCAGCCGGGATACATACGAGTGCATACAGACCCATACGCTTGGGTTCTGCGGGGGCGGGGGCTACCGCCTCGGCGGGAGCCACGGAGGCGGTGTCTGCTAGAGCAGGGTCTTGTTCGGGGCTCTGGATGGCGGTTGCGGTAGGTGCCGCTGTGGCTTCTACCGTGGTGCTTTCTGCTGCGTTGTTCTGCACGGTGTTTTCCTGTACAGCGTTGCTCTGCGCCGTATTCTCCGGCAAGTGGCTACCCTGCGCGGGTGCGCCGGGGTTCTGGGGCTGCTGTTCCATATGTCTCCTAGCTGTGGTTGGTGTGGTGTGGTTATCGGTGATGTCGTGCGGCTACCGGGAAGGTGGGTTCTTATACCTCTAGCCCTTCGAGGGAGAATCCCGGAGGGTACAGCGGCGTGGCGTCCTTATCGTCTTCCACCAGCACCCAGCGGCCGCGCAGGTGCTCTGCACAGAGGAAAGCGTACTCTTCCTCACCGGTCTTCAAGAACTTATCGATGGGTAGCTTCTCCCCCGTTTGGGGCACGTAGAAGACAGCCTCATCACGAATACGTCGCCTTGCCTGGTATCTCAATATCTGCCGACCATTCTTACTGCGGTCATTAATACCGGCGGTGGTAACCTGCAGGCGGTACACGTCCTGATTAGCAATAAGCCAGCCGCGGTTTTCCCGGTACAGCCGAAGAAGCTCAGGAGAAATGATCTCTTCGGGGTTGATCACTTCGGAGAGCGGTTTGGTATCTCCCGTGTAGTAGAAATAGTTCAGGGCTGCATAAAAGTATGCCTGAAAAATATAGAAACCACCGCGGTTATACTCATTCATTCCCGGTTGCAGAACGGGGTACGGAACATTCTGGGCTGCATGCTCTTCAGTGGCGGGTACGTACCTGCCGTTGCGTTCGTAGGCGGTGTAGACCATAAACCCCGCTGCGCTTCCACGGTCTACGTAACCAGCATCAAACTTCTCATCAGGTTCTAGAGCGATTAGTGCCCTATCCCATTTAAGAAGACGCATTTTCTGCTTTTCCTCATTGGTGGCGAGGATACCGGCCTGTCGACCGACGAAGAGGGCACCGAGGGTGCCCACGCCTGCTACAGCGAGGGTACGACGAGAAAAACGGGGCTTCCGTGACTCCGACTGATGAGCAAGTAGCTGACCAGAAGATACCGGATGAGCTTCCTGGGAGGAATTCTGCTGGGCGCTCGTCTCCTGTTCCTTACGTTGGGGTCCCATGGTTATACCTCCTTTTCGGGGATGAAGTGAATATCCCATCCGGGATCAAGGAAACGCGAGCGCAGGGTACCGTAGATTGCTCCGTCGCGAAGGAGTCCGCGCGTGTCGAATTCGGTGATGGGCTGTAGCTGCCCGGTGTCTTTCCGGAAGACTTTTGCTTCGGGAAGGATGTCGAATTTGACGTTCCAGTCGAAGATTTTTTGTTCTTCGTTGTGGATGCGCGGTTGTGCTTCGAGAATGTGCATGGTCAAGATTTGTTGGTTGGGGGTGATGACCCACCCTTTTCCGTCGTCAAAGATATCTTGGATGGCGGGGAAGAATAGTTCTTCGGCGGTCATTGCATATTCGAGGCGACGCGAATCGGATGCCAAAAGCATATAGTTTTGGCATTGATAATAGTAGATATTATAGAATTCCAAATCAGCGGACGTTAGAAATTTAGTAAACGTATAGCTGTAGTCTGGCGGCGGCGCAGAATATGCAGGGTGCTGCTGGTCTGCGGGGGTGTAAATTCCAATCATGTCAGTATCGACAAGATGGTATGCTCCCCTATAGTCCTCTTGGTTGAAGAATTTTTTAGTCCACTCCGGGTCGACAGTCATTTCCTCTCCTTCCTAAAATACATCTCTCATTACCTAACGCTAATTTGAATTCATGAATCTATTTCGTATATCCAGCAACAGAAGCACCCTTAGGCAATAAGAGATCACCCTGCAGATTTTCATCAACGCTTACCCAACGTCCATCCAAAAACTCACCGTAGAAAGAAATGCTTGGGTGTCGGTCAGTATGAAACATATCTCGAAAATATTTCACTTCGCCGGTATCGCGATACACAAAATAGGCATCTCCATATATCGATAATTCCGTCTGCATTTCATAGACTTTACGTCCTTGAATATTTCGCTTGCTATATCCGGGAGTTTCCACCATATACGATTCGATTTCTTGATCCGAAACAATCCACCCCTGGTTACTGACGATAAATTCGTACACATTAGAAAAGATAACTTTTTCGGGGTCAACAATCTTTGCTAGGGGCTCAAGATCACCAGTCAAATACCCGTAGTTCTTTGCGGCGTTATAGTAAGCGAAGAACAAGTACATACCTGAAATATCGTATGTATTCATCTTCTCGCGGATAACCGGATAGGGTACATTCTGCGCGGGGCTCTCACGGGTTGCGGGAACGTAGACACCATCTTTTCGATATGCGGTGTACACCAGCCGGCCAGATAGACCCGCTGTAGCATTCTTAAGGCTTTCCTCTGCAATTGTTGTTGCAGGCTCGGCGGCGGCTAGTGCTTGGTTTCGCTTCCATGAGGCATCTTCTTGCGCGATTCGCTCGTTTAGCGAAGCTTTCCAGTTTGAGCCAGCTACATACAGACCCGATGCTGCGGCAGTGCCTACTACAGCAGATCCCAGTAACAGGGCACGACGAGAGATTTTGGGGTTCTTTTTCTGCTCTGATGGGTTATTGCCGGTTGAGGATTCCCGAAGAGCAGGGGTGTTATTGTTTTCCTTCACTGTTTTCCTTTCCTTTAGTTCCCCTGCACTGGGCCATATGTGGGGGTAAAGTTTACTTCCCACTTGGGGTCCAGGAATCGACACACCATAGTTCCGTAGATGGACCCACCTGTAACAATGTTGCGAGTGTCAAAATCAGTAATCGGGTAGAGCTTTTTCTCCCCCACGATAAAGATTTTCGCCTCTGGTTTCAGGTCGTATCGAACGTTAATTTCGCATACGTGATTTGCTTCATCCACAATACGGGGCTGAGGTTCAAGAATCGTGAAAGCAAGAATTCGCTGGTTCGGGGTAATGACCCAGCCACTAGCGTTGTCGTAGAGTTCTTGAATGGTGGGGAAGAACAATCCGCCTAACATATTTTCAAGATGAAGTCGTCGCGAGTCTCCGGATAGAAGCATATAGTTCTGATAATTTGCATAATAAGTGACCGCGATATTCATGGAAGAAGCCGTCATATTACGCTCGTATGTGCTGTTGTAGTATGGCGGCGGCGCTGCGTATGCGGGATGTTCTTCCGTTGCCGGTTCATATATGCCGATATTAAATACATTTTTCGGATCATTGATTGCCTCGCGGTAATCATAATCGTCATGGAATGGTTTTGCGTAGGCATTGTGCTTCGGAGAAGCGCTCGCTGTCGCCGAAGGGGTTTCTTTTGATTTATTCTCTTTGGTTTTTGGCGTGGATGAGCAGGCGCTCAAAGCTAAGACGCTACCAACGCCAAGCACGCCCTTCATAAACCCTCTACGAGAAGTAGGGTAAATAATACTCACAGCAATAATCCTTGAGGTTACATAAATTTTCTACATTTGTTGGAGTTGAAATATCTACTGCATCAACTTACGAAGAACATCCATTGTTCAGACAACAAATGAGATCATCAAACGAATAAATACCTTTAGCGAGCCAACATCTGACTTGTCGGCGTTAGACGCTTGAGCCGCATCGTGAGAGCCGCGTTGTAAGAGCTTCAGCGCACTCACCTTGAAAAGGCACAGGGACGGCGTAAGCCTGAAAAGTAACCATATATTTAGCTTCCGGAAGTTGAAGTTGATGTGACGGTGAACGAGCTTCCTCGCCCACCCTTCAAGGTAACACACGCACACTCTACGCACGAACCCAGCAGGACGGATTCCGCCCCTCCGTTGCTTCCGCCTCCCCCAGCCAACCGCAAGGAGCCAACCGTGAAGAGCCCACCCGGAAAGTCCAGCAAGAAACCCCGCCAGCACGAAACCCCCGCCAGCACAGTACCAAAAGTACTGCCCAGCGGGGGTTCCTAAAGAAGCCACACGGAGAAAGCTACAGCTGCCCAAATCCTCGCGGATAAATCGGCTCGTAGTCGTTACGATTGCTGTAGCCGTCGCGGTCAACCACAATCACCCACTGCCCACGCAGATGCTCCACAGCCAGCGAGAAACGCCCCAGGTACTTCAAATATTTGCGGATATCCTGCTTCTCACCCGTCTCAGTCACATAAAACGCAAGGTCCTTAGCCTTAGTCGTGTACAGGGTGCTCACCAGGATATTTCGGCTCGTATTTTTAGCCTTTTCACCCGCAACAAGATCATCAGCAACATTGGCGCTCAGCACATTCTTATCAGCCGAAATAATCCACCCGCGCTTCTCCCTGTACAGTCGAAGAATTTCGGGGTGTAGCACCTTTTCCGGGTCCGTGACCTTAGAAAGAGGCTCCGTATCGCCCGTGTGGTAGAAGTAGTTCATCGACGCAAAGAAGTACGCCACGAACGCGTACAAGCCGGCGCGGTCGTAGTTATCCATTCCGGGCTGCTGAATAGGGTACGGTACGTTCTGAGCCGCCTGCGCCTCCGTGGCAGGAATGAAGCGGCCCTTACGCTCAAACGCCGTGTAGACGAGCGGCCCGGAGGAAGGGCCCAAGGTACGGAGCTCATCGTACTTCTCCGTGGGTTCCAGGCGCACAAACTCCTGGTCACGCTTCTTATCGGTTTGGGACTCCGAACCCGTCCCGTTGAGCAGTTTGGTACCCCAGCCAAAAGCTATCGCGACGAGGGCGGCGCCAGCGAACACGCCAGCACGTATAAACCTGGCGCGAGATATCACACGCCTCATGTACGCTCGTTGCTCGTTATATCCGGGTCCGCCGTATCCGGGTCCACCAAAGTTATTCGTCATGTTGCTCTCCCCTCCCCTAGCTCAGGCTATTTTCTGGGATGAATTGGACGGGCCTCCACTCATTCGTGAATTGTGTGCGTAGAGTCCCGTGTATTGCGCCGTCACGGATTAGGCCGCGCGTATCGAAATCGGTGATGGGGTACACCTGGTTTGTGTCTTTGCGGTACACCTGAACTTCGGGAAGAATATCGAACCGCACGTTCCATTCCACAATTTTTAGCGTCTCGTCAATGAGGCGCGGCTGTCCCTCCAGCAGGTTCATGGTCAGAATCTTGGGATTAGGAGTAATGACCCAGCCCCTGCCCTCTTCGTAGAGGTCCTGAATGGCGGGGAAGAACATTTCTTCGCTGATATTGTCCATCCTCAGAACTGCAGGTTCCGAGGCGAGGATCATGTAGTTTTGGCAGGCGTAGTAGTAGCCCAGGTAGGGACGCAGGTTTGACACCTCGTAAGCACTCGACGTGTACCTCACCCCCGGTGCGGGTGCCGAGTAGGCGGGGTGGTCCCGGTTTGCGGGCGTGTAGGGCCCGATCACGTGGTCGGCAACATACGGGTATGTTCCGGTGTAGTCTTTTTCATCAAAGAGCATTTGAGCGTTTACGGTCATTCTTTCCCTCCCTGGATTCCATATTTGCAAGCTGCCGAGTTCGCAAGCTATCGAGTTCACTAGCTACCGAGGTGGTTCTGGGCTGCTTGCGGGCGGCTAGGCTCCTTCACCCGTCCGCCTATGTCTGTCTGTCTTCGCTTGTCTGTATTTGCTTGCCTGTAGAGGTGCGTGCACTCCCTGCCTCACTGCCCCGCGGCCATCTTGAGGTTGGCGGCCGGGGTCCTCTATATTTCCAGTCTATTAGAGCTATTCCTCTGTGTCCCCGATAGAAGCTGTACGCTGCGGAATCCACAGCATATAGCCAGGAAGCAGCCTCAAAACCCCGCCCGCAAAGGGTAAGCCGGGCATGCGCGGGCATGCAGAAACCCCGCCGGAACGGTACCGAAATACCGCCCCGACGGGGGTCCTCTGCACCAGGTTCATACGCTAGATCTGCTCTCTAAATGGAGTATTCAGCAACTTCCACATATCGGTTTAGTATCTTATTTTATGAAAACCGGGAGGATATAGAGGCGTCAAATCGTCTTGATTGTTAATCAAAACCCATCGCCCTTTCAAGTTTTCTACATATGAACTAAACCTACTGCTTTTAAACGTCTCATAGTGGTCAAGGCGAATCTTTTCCCCCGTCTCTGGAATAAAGAAATGCCCTACCCGGTGAAGAAAAGATTCTACACTACAATCAAAAATATTCCGCTTAGTATACTCAAATCTCTTATCCGGGGAAAAGGCAGCAGAATTAATGGATACCTCATTAAATATCTCATCATCACAGATAAGCCATCCGCGCTTTTCTTGATAGAACCGGAGGATTTCAGGCTCAAGAACATCTTCCGGCTTCACTATCTTAGAAAGAGGCTCAGTATCTCCCGTGAGGTAAAAATATTTCAGAGACGCATAATAGTAAGCAACAAAAACATATAATCCGGACCTGGTGTATTTATTCATACCCGGGTGTAACACAGGGTAGGGAACATTCTGCGCTGCGTGCTTTTCCGATGCAGGAACATACCGCCCACTACGCTCATACGCAGTGTAAATGAGCCATCTACTAGATTTTCCAAGATCCTTCTGATAGTCGTACGGCTCTTTTGGTTCCATGTCTATATATCTCTGATGCCGCAAACGTCTACGCGCTTCCAGCTGCTCATCGTACGACCCCAGCACACCGGCACGATACCCCGCAGAAACGAGTAGCCCAACACCCAAAGCGCCTACGCCCACTCTGCCTATAAAGACACGGCGGCTAACGGGACGGTTCTTCCGAGGTTCAGGCTGATAATTGGACCGGGAATATGGGTCGGAATACGGGGTAGGATATGGGTTAGGACCACTATTAATACTCATGATTTATTCTCCTTCTCCGCATGGTTAGTACCTTCTGGAATAAAGCTAATTGTTGTCTCTTTACCTTTGACACTCACAGTTCTCATGGTGCCGTGTATTGATCCATCACGAATCAGGTTTCGTGTATCAAATTCAGCAATTGGATGTAATGTTCCAGTATCTTTTCGATACACTTTTGCCTCGGGATGAATATCAAATCGCACTTTCCATTCGGTCACCTCTTGCTCCGAGCGTGTAATATGCGGCTGGGCTTCAAGAACATGCATACTAAGAATCCGAGTATCAGGTGTAATTACCAGCCTTTACCCTCTTCGAAGAGATCTAGAATAGCTGGGAAAAAAATCTCGCTCTCATTCCATGGGTCTTCTAAACCCCGTATGTCAGAGGCTAAAAGCACATAATTCTGACAGGAATAATAATAGATATAATTGAAAAGCTCCCGCACAAAACTATTTGCTGATTCATAATCTGGGAGAGGCGCACAATATGCTGGATGGTTCTGGTCAGCTGGAATATATTCGCCAGTTAAACAAGTGGGTGCTAACGAATACTCTCCAGAGAAATCGTCCATGTAGATAAATGATTTGGGCAATTTTTCGCTGTCTATCATTGTCTTCTTCCTTACACTCGTCGTTGGATGTTTAGAACCGGATCTTAGGATTCACCGGTATGAGGAACATCTGCAGGGTACATCGGTGTCCTGGCTGCATCATTATTCAGCAACGTCCATCTGCCATTCAGATGCTCAGCTTCCAGATTCTCTCCGCTATCGGACCGTGGCTCCCGCCCGAGAGGACTCCGATATTTGTAAAGAGATAATTTTTCACCAATACTTGGAATATAGAAATACCTATATAGGATTCTTTCTCCTCCACCCCCAGTAAGCACCTTAGAATGTGTCGGCCATTCCGCTCCGACCTTGATAGACGATCCGAACTACTCGTTGGGAAATAAATCCACGCCTTGCATACATCATCTTTCGATATAACCCATCCGCGCTTCTCCCGGTAAAGGCGAAGCATTGTTTCAGGAAGGACAGCCTCCGGCTCAACAACCTTCGACAGCGGCTCGGTATCTCCCGTGTAATAGAAGTAGTTGAGGGCGGCACAAAAATACCCCATGAAGGTCAGAAAACCCTGCAGACTATATTCGTGCATCTCCGGTTGTGGTACAGGATACGGCACATTCTGGGCGGGATGTTCCTCAGTCGCGGGCACAAACTCACCGCGGCTTTCGTAGGCGGTATACGTAAGAGGAACATCCTTATACAGATAAGACTTATCGATTACCCCCACGAATTCTTGATCCGGTTCAAGAGCCGCCAAAGCCCGATCTTTTTGAGCCTGCCGTTCTTTCTCCTCAGCTTCCTGCTTCTTTTTACGTTCCTCTTCAAGCTCCTCCGGAGTCTTAATTAGGCCCGTACACCGGCTAACAACCGCAGCCGTCAGAACACCTACGCCGGCATATCCCAGGGTTCGTCGGGAAAAACGCTTCTTCTCCTGCTCCGGGTTCTGCACAGGGTTTTGTTCAGGGGTTTGCGCAGGGTTCTGCTCCGGAGTCTGACTGACTGAATTGCCGTCGTTGTTCGTGGTCATTAGTGTTCCTCCACGGCTTTCGTGAAATACCGCGATGCATTTTCTGAAGTTGCAGCCCCCGTACCACGTGTAGCAGACGATGCCTGTAAGCGACGGGAACCTCTACATTTCCAGTCTAGTAAAGCCATCTCTAGGCATCCCTGTCACAGGCGGCATACCCAGGGAACCCACAGCATATAGCCAGGAAACAGTATGTAAACGCCCGCAAGGATAACTGACCGGGCATGACCGGGCATGCAGAAACCCCCGCCGGAACGGTACCGAAATACCGCCCCGACAGGGGTTCTTACGCTAAAAATCTGCGGTCAAGTTAGACAGTCAGATTAGGCGCCCAGTGCCTCCAGGCCGGGCAGAGTCTTACCCTCAATGTATTCGAGGGAAGCGCCACCACCGGTGGAGATGTGGCCGAACTGCTCATCCTTGAAGCCCAGGTTACGGACTGCAGAAGCAGAGTCGCCACCACCAATGATGGAGAATGCGTCAGAGTCGACGATAGCCTGTGCCACCGCGCGGGTACCCTCAGCGAAGGGAGCAATCTCGAACACGCCAACGGGGCCGTTCCAGAAGATGGTCTTTGCGCCCTTGATCTTCTCTGCGAAGATTTCGCGGGTCTTGGGGCCGATGTCCAGGCCCTCAGCCTCTGCGCCCAGCTTGCCGCCGGTCAGGTCCTCAATGGGGCGGATCTCGGTGTTAGCGTCAGCGGAGAATGCGTCAGCCCAGACAACGTCCACTGCGGTGATGATCTCGGTGCCCTTCTCGGGAGCTTCCTTCAGGTAACGCAGAACGTTGTCGACCTGGTCCTTCTCCAGCAGCGACTGGCCAACCTCGTAGCCCTGTGCGTATGCGAAGGTGTAGCCCATGCCGCCACCAATGAGGATGGTGTCAGCCTTGCCGATCAGGTTGTCAATCACGGCGAGCTTGTCGGAAACCTTAGCGCCACCCATGACCACAACGAAGGGACGCTCGGGGTCGTTCAGGGTCTTAGCCAGAACGTCAACTTCCTTCTTCACCAGGTCGCCCAGGTATGCGGGCAGACGCTTAGCAACGTCGTAGACGGAAGCGTGCTTGCGGTGAACTGCACCGAATGCGTCGTTCACGTATGCGCCGTTCTCGCCGGTCAGTGCGACCAGCTCGTCAGCGAATTCGCCGCGCTCTGCGTCGTCCTTGGAGGTCTCGCGTGCGTCGTAGCGGACGTTCTCAACGACCAGAACTTCGCCGTCAGCCAGGGCTGCTGCCTTAGCCTTTGCGTCCTCGCCTACCAGGTCGGTTGCAACCTTCACGGGCACGGATGCCAGCTCAGCCAAGCGTGCAGCTGCCGGTGCGATGGAGTACTGGGGGTCGACCTTGCCCTTGGGGCGGCCCAGGTGTGCGGTCACGATAACGCGTGCGCCAGCCTTGGCAAGCTTCTCAATGACGGGCAGGGATGCGCGGACGCGGCCGTCGTCGGTGACAACGCCGTCCTTCAGGGGTACGTTCAGGTCGGAACGGACGAGAACGTGGCGGCCTGCGACGCCTTCTTCGAGCAGTTCGGACAGTGCCTTAGCCATAGGAATTCCTCCTGGATAGGTGGGTTTATATACCGTTTCCATCATACCGAACATTAGGGTGTTTGACAGCCTAAAAAATAGCTTTTATATGGTGTTTTTCCGCAGAATATCGCGGATATTCGCACTCTCTATCAGCTATTTTCTTACGGTATTTTTGACCCAAAAAGGGCGACGGAAAATAGTATGTTTATACGTTTTTAGGGGTTTTATTCAAGGCCCTTACACATGGGTCTTGGTACAGCAAACCCCGACTCCCCCGCTTAATGCGGTGGTGCCGGGGTTCACTATGCGTTAGTTACGCGGGGTGACGCTTACACTCGGTGAGCGTCGTAAGCCTATTGGGGCTTAGAGGGATGCCACAACCTTGTTGGTGAACTTCACGAGGCGTGCAACGTAGCCGTACTCGTTGTCGTACCAAGCGATAACCTTCACCTGGTCGCCGATGACCTTGGTCAGCGGTGCGTCGAAGACGGTGGAGATGGGCTCACCCTCGATGTCCTTGGACACGATGGGATCCTCGTTGTACTTGATGATGCCCTTCAGGGGGCCCTCAGCTGCTGCCTTGACTGCTGCGTTGACTTCCTCAACGGTGACCTCGCGCTCAGCGGTGAAGGTCAGGTCGGTGATGGAGCCGGTGATAGTGGGAACGCGGACTGCGAAGCCGTCCAGCTTACCCTTCAGCTCGGGCAGAACCAGGCCAACAGCTGCTGCTGCACCGGTGGAGGTGGGGACCATGTTCACAGCTGCTGCGCGTGCACGGCGCAGGTCGCGGTGGGGAGCATCCTGCAGACGCTGGTCAGCGGTGTATGCGTGGATGGTGGTCATCAGACCCTGCTTGATGCCGAATGCATCGTTCAGAACCTTAGCCATCGGAGCGAGGCAGTTGGTGGTGCAGGATGCGTTGGAGACGATGTGGTGGTTAGCTGCATCGTACTGGTCGTCGTTCACGCCCATGACGAAGGTGCCGTCGATGTTCTTACCGGGAGCGGAGAGGATAACCTTCTTAGCGCCAGCCTCGATGTGTGCCTTTGCCTTGGTACCGTCGGTGAAGAAACCGGTGGACTCGAGGACTACGTCAACGCCCAGGTCCTTCCAGGGGAGGTTCTGGGGGTCGCGCTCAGCGAGGATCTTGATTTCCTTGCCGTCAACAACCAGTGCGCCTTCCTTGACCTCGACCTCTGCGCCGAAGCGACCCATGATGGAGTCGTACTTGAGCAGGTGTGCCAGGGTCTCAACATCGGTGAGGTCGTTGATTGCGACGATCTCGAAGCCGACGCCCTCGGTCTGAGCTGCGCGGAAGAAGGTGCGGCCGATGCGGCCGAAGCCGTTGATTGCTACGCGTACAGTCACTGGAGTATCTCCTTGTCAGTGCGTTGGTGGCGGTGTACAAATCCGATGCCTTGCAGGCTCTGGTTTAGTCGGATTCGTCCGTGCTCTATGTTGCCCGGTGTGTTCCGCCGTTGTTGGTAATAATCCTACCCTAGTTTGTGTGTGTTTTGGTGTGTTCTATCGATAAATTTTTGTGAGTTGCGCCATAAAAACCGGCAAAAACCCGTTGTTTTCTGTTGTTTTACGTTGCGTTCACCCTTAGAAAATGTTGCGATACGGTCGTGGCAACATAAACACACATGAAACACACATTTACTAAAAACCGCGCCATATCAAGGCAAAATCTGAGGGTAAAAAATACCCTTTCACTTGCGAATGGGTTTCAATGATGCCCCCTGCGCTCGCACGCAGTGCAAATTCTCACCCGAAAACAGATGACCCCAACGTAAGACACACCACAGTACTAAAAGGGCTGAATACACGCCCGGCATACAGTTTTCGTGTCGCAACAGGGGCGGCTAGTACACCACCAACGCAACAGCGCCCAAACCCGAATGAGCCGACAGCACCGGCGGTAGCGCACTCACCAAAAACTCCGGCGCCGAAGAAGCGGCAGCATCATGAACGAGGGAGCTCTCCCCCAGCATCTGCTGAACTTGCTCATACAGCTGCACCGCCTGCGCCGCATTACCCACATGATGCACCGCAACCACCTCACCGCGCGGGGATGCGGCAAGCGAAGAACTGGCGGGGTCGGCGACGGTAGAGCCCGCTGAAGCCGAGGTGAGCGCCGCCGCATGCTGATGCTCACGGCAGGTCTGCACGGTCACCTCCACCAGGCGTTCCAGAGCGCGCGCCGCAGTGCGGGGGCGCTCCACATACGCCAGCTTGCCCTCGGTAATCGTGCCAATCGGCTTAATCTGGAACATCTGCCCCACCATCGCCAACGCCGGGGAAACACGACCGCCGCGGCGCAACGCATCCAGGGTCGGGATATAGAAGTAGAGCGTGGACTGCTCGCAGATGGACTGAATGTAGTCCACCAGCTGCGCGGGGCTCGGATAATCAGGAGTCGGATACTCAACACTCGAGCCGGTGGAGGCAGCGTTCAGCACCTCCAAGGCACGCACCACCGCATAACCGTAGGCGCCCGCGACCGTGCGGCTATCCACCACGCTCACGCCCTCGGAACCCAGACGGCTCAGGCGGGCACCGGTGCGCGCCGCCTCCACCGTGCCCGAAAGCTCACCGGACAAATGCACCGACACCACATGCGTAAAACCCCGCGACACCAAATCGTCATACACATCAGCAAACACGCCCGGCGCGGGCCCGGAAGTGCTCACCGTCTGACCCATTACGTGCGCGAGCATAATCGCCTCGTCCACCTCGGCGGCGGTCAAATCCTGTAGCTGACGATCCGGCTCACCGGGCGTGCGAATAGTCACCGGCATCGGAACCAGCACAAAATTACCGCGAGCGCTCAGGCGTTGCACCAGCTGCGGGTCGAGGGCGGCGGCGCTATCGGTCACCACGGCGATGCGGTTCTCTGCGTTGTTTTCTCGCTCCATATTCCGACCCTTCTTCCGGTTCGTCACTTCCGGTTCGTCAATGCATGATTCGATGACGAGCCCTCTCCTAGCATTCCCTGAACATTATGGCACTCATCACTAGTGCAGTACAGCAAAGCCCCGCCGCGCCTCCGGTACGTTCCACAGAACGAACCGAAGCCACAGCGGGGCTTGTACTTTATCTAAGAAACTTAGACTCTAAGAAGCTTAGATCACGATGTTCACGAGCTTAGGCGCACGCACAATCACCTTGCGGATCTCGGCGTCACCAATCGAACGCTGAACAGCGGCATCCGCCAGAGCCAGCTCCTGAAGCTCCTGCTCGGAAATATCCTTCGCAACCTCCAGGCGGGCCTTGACCTTGCCCTTAATCTGAACAATAGCGGTGACGGTGTCATCCACCAGCAGAGCCGGGTCAACCTCGGGGAAGCCCGCGGTCAGAACCGGGGTGTCGTAGCCGAGAGCGTGCCACATGTCCTCAGCGGTGTAGGGTGCGTACAGAGACAGCAGAATCGCAATAGTCTCAGCAGCCTTACGGACAGCCGGGTCAGCCGCACCAGCGCCGGAGTCAATAGCCTTACGGGTAGCGTTCACAAGCTCCATAGTCTTCGCAACAACCACGTTGAACTTGCCGTTATCCAGCAGGCCCTGAACCTCGTGCACGGTGCGAGCAATTAGCTTCTGCAGCTCCAGGTCACCGGTGGTTGCGTCCACGCCGGGTTCGCTGGTGACGTCCTGAGCCACACGCCATGCGCGAGCCAGGAACTTCTGCGAACCGGACGGGGAAACATCCGCCCAGTCCACGTCATCCTCGGGCGGGGACGCGAAAATCATGGTGGTGCGGATAGCGTCCACACCGAACTTGTCGAGCTGCTCGCCCAGGTTCACGCCGTTACCCAGCGACTTGGACATCGCCTTGCCGCCGTTGAGCACCTGACCCTGGTTCATGAGCGCCTTGAACGGCTCATCGTGCTTGATCAGACCCAGGTCGCGAACAACCTTGGTGAAGAAGCGTGCGTACAGCAGGTGCAGAATAGCGTGCTCCACACCGCCCACGTACATGTCGACGGCACCCCACTCGCTCATAGCCTGCGGGTCGAAAGGAGCCTTGTCGTAGTTCGGGGAAACGTAACGCAGGAAGTACCAGGAGGAATCCACGAAGGTGTCCATGGTGTCCGAGTCACGGCGAGCCTGCTTGCCGCACTCGGGGCAAGGCACAATCGCCCAGTCATCGGCAGCAGCAAGAGGCGACTGGCCCTTAGGAGCCAGCTGCTCACCGCGCAGGTTATCGGGCAGCAGCACCGGCAGCTGATCCTCAGGAACCAGAACCTCGCCACAATCCTCACAGTGAATCACGGGGATGGGGGTACCCCAGAAACGCTGGCGGGACAGCAGCCAGTCACGCAGACGGTAAATGACCTTACCCTCACCGGTGCCGGCAGCCTCAACCAGTTCAACAGCCTTAGCGAGCGCCTCAGCCTTCGGCAGGCCGGTCAGCTCACCGGAGTTGATGAGCACGCCGTCACCAGCTGCGGCAACACCGCTGGTAGCCGGGTCCTCAGCACCCTCAACGTCCAGGACCTTCACGATGGGCAGGTCGAACTTCAGGGCGAACTCGAGGTCGCGCTGGTCGTGCGCGGGCACAGCCATAATCGCGCCGGTACCGTAGTCGGCGAGCACGTAGTCAGAAGCCCAGACGGGCAGCTTCGCGCCGGTCAGCGGGTTAATCGCGTAGCGGCCGGTGAACACGCCGGTCTTCTCGCGGTCAGAGGACTGGCGGTCAATATCGCTCAGTGCCTTAATGTCTTCGCGGTACTGCTCTAGGGCAGCCTTGTGCTCGGGTGCCACGATCTGCTCGGCGAACGCCGCATCCGCAGCAACCACGATGAAGGTTGCGCCGTACAGGGTGTCCGGGCGGGTGGTGAACACGGTGAAGGACTCAGCAGCCTGGTCCTCGGTCGCCTCAATCTCGAAGCGCACCTCAGCGCCCTCAGAACGGCCAATCCAGTTGCGCTGCATGAGCAGAACACGGTCGGGCCACTTGCCCTCCAGCTGCTCCATGTCGTCCAGCAGCTGCTGTGCGTAATCAGTGATCTTGAAGTACCACTGGTTCAGCGACTTCTTAGTCACGGTAGTACCGCAACGCTCACACGCACCGTTGACAACCTGCTCGTTCGCGAGCACGGTCTGGTCCTTGGGGCACCAGTTGACCATGGAGTCCTTACGGTACGCCAGGCCCTTCTTGTAGAACTGCTCGAACAGCCACTGAGTCCACTTGTAGTACTCGGGGTCCGAGGTGTGCAGGCGGCGGCTCCAGTCAGCGGCAATAGCGTAACGCTTGAAGGACTCAGCCTGAGTCTCAATGTTCTTGTACGTCCACTCCTTGGGGTGAGTGTCGTTCTTAATGGCTGCGTTCTCAGCGGGCAAGCCGAAGGAGTCCCAGCCAATCGGGTGCAGAACATCGTAGCCGCACTGCTTGAAGTAGCGGGCGTTCATGTCACCAATAGCGAATGCCTCCGCGTGACCCATGTGAAGGTCACCGGAGGGGTACGGGAACATATCCAGCACATACTTGCGGCCCTTGGGGGCGTCACCGGTGGGCTGGAAAACCTTCGTTTCGTCCCAGTAGGGGCGCCACTTGGCTTCCATAGCGCGGAAGTCGTACGCATTTTCGTTGCGTTCGGTCTCTACCTGAGCAGACACAGCGATTCCTTAAATAAAGACAGGTTGATAAAAACTTAACCCTCCAAGTGTAACGCGAAACCCGCACCGCGCCAGAGTTGAGGCCGCCTCGACTACCAAATGGACGGCACCACCCACCCGACCACCTGTGCAATCGCACGCCCAACCACCGATGCGGCAGGCAGGTTTCAGAGCCCTTTCAGGCTTCTCCCCTAGAATTAAGAACGGGACTTTGCCGTCCCAGTACCCAACCCGCGAAAGGTACCCATGACCTCCACCGTTATCCCGGACTCCCCCAACACCTCAGTTCTTGAGGGTGTGCCCGGCCCGCTCATTCCCGGCACCCGCCACGACACCCTCATCGGTGACGGCGCGCAGGCGGTCATGACCCGCTACTGGCAGTACGGCAAAGGCATGAACGACGGCACCTTCCCCGAAGGCTCCTACCCCGTGCTGCTCGTGCACGGTTTCCGCGGCGACCACCACGGCCTGGAAATCATCGCGAACTACCTGCTGAAGCTCATCCCGAACGTCAGCATCATCAGCCCCGACCTGCCCGGCTTTGGCCGCTCCGCAGACCTGCCCGAAGGCACTCAGGGCAAAAACACTCGGGATGAAAATGCTCAGGGCGAAGACAACATCAACGCGTACGTGGCGTGGCTGAACAACTTTGTGAAGCACACTAACCCCACCCGCGAGGATGCACAGCCCCTGCCGCTACACCTAGTCGGCCACTCCTTCGGCTCCATCGTCACCAGCGCCTTCGCCGCCGCACACCCGAACTCGCTCGCGCTCCTCTCGCTCATCAACCCCATCAGCGAACCCGCCCTCGAAGGTAGCCAGCGCGTCGCCTCCCGCCTCGCCTCCCTCTACTACCGCGCCGGCGCGGCACTCCCCGAAAAAATCGGCTACCCACTACTGCGCTCGCAGCTGATTACCCGCGCCTCCAGCGAAGTCATGATGCGCACCAAAGACAAGGCAATGCGCCGCTTCATCAACGGCCAGCACGCCGCCTACTTCGGCTCCTTCGGCTCCCGCCGCGGAGTGCTCAGCGCCTACGAGGCGTCCATTACGCACACCGCCGCCGAATACGCCGCCGCCATCCGGGTGCCGGTGCAGATGCTCGTCGCCGAAGACGACGACCTGGGCACCCCCGAAACGGCACGCGCCATGTACGCGACGCTGACTTCCCGCGACCTGCCCGCTTCTTCGACCGGCGCCCGCGAGCGCCTGGACATGATCCCGGAAGTCGGGCACCTCATCCACTACGAAACCCCTCGCCGCGCCGCGGAACTCATCGCCGATTTCGCCGCCGACCACTCAGGGAACGAGAAGTAAGGAACCAACATGAAACTCATGGTTGACGCCCGATACACCCGTATCGGCTTCCACGACGGCATCAGCCGCTACACCGCCTCCCTACTGGACGCGCTCAAAACCCTCATCGACACCGGCGACGAGGCCGCCGCCGACCTCGACCTGACCATGATCATTAGCGACGAGCGTCAGCTGGACATGCTTCCCGATTTGCCGCACGTGAAGATTTGCTCGCCCACCGGCCCACTCGAACCGACCGCCTCGCTGCAGCTGAATAAGTATGCGCCGGACGTAGTGTTCTCCCCCATGCAGACTATCGGCTCCACCGGACGCAAGTTCAAGCTGATTCTCACCCTGCACGACCTGATCTACTACTCGCACCCGACCCCGCCCGGGTTCCTGCCCGCGCCGGTGCGCGTGGGTTGGCGACTCTTCCACAAGACCTACACTCCGCAGCGTTTTCTGCTCAATCACGGCGACGCGGTCGTGACGGTTTCTGAGTCGACCGCCTCGCTAATTCGTGAGCACGAGCTGACCACCAAGCCGCTGTTCGTGGTGCCCAACGCCCCGCAGCCCGGCAGCGTCGTCTCGCGCCAGACCGCGCTGGAACGCGCCACCACCCGTGAAGAGCAGCCCGTCAAGCACCTGGTGTACATGGGTTCGTTCATGCCATACAAGAACGTGGAAACCCTGCTACTGGCGATGCGTTCCCTGCCGGATTACCGACTGCACCTGCTGTCGAAGATGCCGCCGCAGCGCCTGGTGCAGCTCACCGACGAACGCCTCATCGGTGAGAACGTGGAGGTGCACAACGGCGTGAGCGACGAGGAGTACCAGCAGCTGCTCCGCCAGGCGCACGCCCTGGTGACTGCCTCCCGCGAGGAGGGTTACGGCCTGCCCGTGGTCGAGGCTCAGGCGGCAGGTTGCCCCGCGGTGATTAGTGATATCCCGATTTTCCGTGAGATTGCGCCGCACGCCGTGTTCGCACCGGTTGACGGTGCCCCGGAGGCGCACGCCGCCGACTGGGTGAAAGCAATCCGGTCCCTGGAGGACACCGCCGTTCGCGAGCGCGTCATCATCGACGGCTTGTCGGATGTGCGCCGCTATTCCTGGCGCGACTCCGCACTCAAACTGCTGGAGGTCGTGCGCGGGCTCTAAAGCGTGCGTAGCCTATACAGCGCGGCGCTAAATTACGGCGCTAGACACAGAAATGCCGCCGCACTCCCCCGAAACTCGGGAGGGTGCGGCGGCATTCTCGTATTCAATTCGTGCGCGCTG
>CAUTHR010000009.1:0-88396 GCA_963538455.1 Rothia mucilaginosa
CACAAAAATAGGGGCTGTTGGGTAGAAAGCAGTTGGGTAGAAAGCAGTTGGGTAGGAATAGGGGCTACGGGGCAGTGCCAGGGGTAGAACATACAGGAACGGGGTGGAAGTGAATCACTTCCACCCCGTTCCCGCAGAGATGTTCCCGCAGAGACCGCTAGAGCTAGTCGGTAGGAGCCGTATCCAGTGCAGGCCCCGGATCTAGAGCGAGGACGCTAGACCCGTGAGCATCCGGTATGGGCTACTCCCCCGCTGTCTCTTAGGCTTAGCCTCTTAGTCTTAGCGAGAAGCCGAGGCGCTGGCGCTGGGCTTCGCGCTTGCGGGGGCGCTTGCAGAAGCCGCGGCACTGGGAGCTGCAGAGGCGCTCGGAGCCGCAGAGGCACTGGGCGCTGCCGAAGCCTTAGCGGAAGCCGCGCTCTGCGCCTCCTCAGCCTCCAGAGCCTTCTTCACGGCTGCTTCCAGACGCTTCTGAGCCTCACCGTAGGCAGCCCAGTCGCCCTTCTTCATTGCCGCATCAGCATCGGTCATCGCCTTCGAGGCATCCGTCAGAGCCTGCTTCAGCTCCGAAGACTGCGAAGCCGACGAACCGCCGGTCGAAGCGCCCGAAGAACCAGAAGTACCAGAGGAGCCAGAGGCAGAAGCCGAGGGGCTAGCCGCCGAACCGTCGAGCTTAGCGCCCGAGGAACCACCAAACACCTGGTTCAGGGCCTCCTCCAGGGTCGGGGCGAAGCCAACCTTATCGCCGAAGCTCACCAGCACTCGCTGCAGACGCGGGTACTTCGCGTCACCGCTGGACTGCACGTACACCGGCTGAACGTACAGCATGCCGCCGCCCACCGGCAGGGTCAGCATATTGCCGTTAATAACCTCGGAGGAACCGCGGCGCAGCAGGTTCAGCTGGTTCGAGACCTCGGCATCAGAGTTGAAGATATTCTGAGCCTGGCCCGGGCCGGGAACCACCGAAGAACGCGGCAACTCCAGCAGACGCAGCTTGCCGTAGTCGGCGCTACGCTCGCCATCCTTACCGGTACCGGCGTCGCCGTTAGCGGCCAGGAAGCCGTACATCACGTTACGAGAGTTCGAATCGCTCTGCTGAGGAATGAACGTGGTCGTCAACGAGAAGTGCGCACGAGAATCCCCCGGCATCTGCAGGGACAGGTAGTAGGGCGAAATCGGCTGGTTACGATCATTAGTCGGGTCGTTCGGAATCGACCAGACATCGTCACCGGCGTAGAAGCTATTCGCGTTCGTCACGTGGTACTTATTCAGCATGGTGCGCTGAATATTGAACATGTCAGTCGGGTAACGCACGTGGCTCATCAGCGAAGCGTTCATCTCACGGTAGCTCTTCACCGTGCCGGGGAAAACACCCTGCCACGCCTTTAGCACCGGATCCTCCTCATCCCACGCGTACAGGGTCACCGAACCGTCGTACGCGTCCACGGTAGCCTTCACCGAGTTACGGATGTAGTTCACCGAGTTAGAACGCTGAGCACCCGCAGCGGTTGCCGCATCCTGGGAGCTACCCTGCGCGTAGGGGAACTGGTCACTCGTGGTGTAAGCATCCACAATCCACTGCACGCGGTTATTCACAATCGCCGGGTACGGCTTAGAATCCACGCTCAGGTACGGCGCCACCTTACGCACACGGTCCAGCGGGTTGCGTTCATACAGAATCTGCGAACCCTCACGCACCGCGTCCGAAAGCAGAATGTCAGAGGACTGGAACTTAATCGCGTAGGACAGACGAGCCAGCAGCGAATCAACGCGAGGACCACCATAACCGGCGAAAGTGTACTTCGCATCGGAGGTGTTGGTTTCCTCAGCAGAGAGCGGACGGTCCAACTCCAGGGTGTCGCCCTTACCGCCCACAATCGAATACTCCGGCGAGCTCATGCCAAAGTAAATACGCGGCTCATAATCCTCGCTCAGGGTACCGGTCGCCTTAATGCCGGACTGCAGGAACTTCGGGTTACCCGCAGAATCCACCTGATTACCGTAGGCGGCAATCACGCCGTAACCGTGGGTGTACACCACGTGGCGGTTATACCAAGAATCGCCGCTCGTCTGCGCCGGGTTGAGCTCACGAGCCGCCAACACCGTATCCTGCGTGGTGTTACCCACCGAATAGCGGTCCACCGACAGCTGCGAATCAAAACGGTAGTACGGACGGAACTGCTGCATCTGAGCAAACGCCGAGGACACAACATTCGGATCCAACAGACGGATATTCGCAATGGTCGCGCTCGAAGAGCTCAACGCACCGGCACGGGTATCAATCGTCGCGTCATACGGAGTGGTCTCAATCTTGTCCAGACCGTACGCGTAACGGGTCGCATCAATATTGCGCTGAATAAACTTCGACTGAGCACCCTGCTCATTCGGAACCACCTGGAAACGCTGAACAATCCACGGGTACAGGCCACCAGCAACCAGAGCAACAATCACCAGCATCGCGGTGCTAATCAGCGGCAGACGCCAACGATTCATCGAAGCCGCCATCACAAACATGACAGCCACCAACAGAGCAGAAATCGCCAAAATAGCGTTCACCGGAATCGACGAGTTCACATCCGTGTACATCGCGCCAGCCCAACGGCCCACCTGCTGCTGAGTCGACGAATAACGATCCAGCCAGAAGCTCACCGCACGAGTCAGCAAAAACACAGCCACCACAATCGCAGCGTGACGACGGAACGCCACGGTAGTGCTCACACCGCCCGGCTGTACCTTAATACCGCCGTAGAAGTAGTGCATGAACACGCCCGCGAGCGCCGACAGCACCACAGCGGAGGTCAGCAGAGTCACCACCATGCGGAAGAACGGCAACGCAAACAGGAAGAACCCGTAATCCAGACCGAACTCCGGGTCAGTCTTACCGAAGGACTGCTGGTTGAAGAACAGCGCGACGGTGCTCCACTGAGTCATCGTCGCCGAAGCAATAAACAGGCCCAACAGCAGCGGAACCGCAACCAGCAGAACCTTACGCGCCTTATCCACGCTCTCGTGGTAGCGGCGCATGCTCTCCTCAGCACGCTGCTGACCAAACACGTCGCGCAACATCTGCTCGGCAGCATCCGTGCCGCTCGTCGGCACGCTCTGGTTCGGGTTCGGCGCCTCCTGCGGCTTCTTCTCGGATGCAGGCGCCACATCAGCATGACGGACCGCGTACGACATCGAAGCCCACAGCGGCACAGCAATCACCACGGCAGCCACCACAAACACGGCAGCCTTCAACAAAATCTGGGTAGTGAACACGGAGCTATAACCCAGCTGATCAAACCACAGCCAGTCCGTGTACACCTGGGACGCACCCACAAAAGCAGCAATGAGCACCGCCACCACAGCAATCGTCACCCGCAAGGGGCCACGACGCTTAGGCGTTGACTTCTTCGGCTTGGGATGCGCAGTGCTATTGGTCGACTCAGACACAATTCCTCGCTCATCATACGTTCAGAGAAAATAACTGCCTTTAAGTATCTCAGAGGTCAAGCAGAAGGGCAGAACTCTCAACGCAGAACAGCCCCGGCTCTTAGCGAACCGGGGCTGAGTTCTACGTTCTACGGCTTAGAACCTCGCGGCGAGAAACGTTACGTTAGGAACCGCAGCGGGGCAGGGAATCATCCGGGGTGCCGGACTTAATCGCCTCCACCGTCTTCACCGCCTCATCCAGAGTCGACACCGGCACAACCACCATCGTGCCGCGCACCTGACCGGCGTGATAGTAGTTGAACAGGTCGGGGTCCTGCGCCTGCATCTTCACAATCGAATCGCAGTTCTCCTTCGGCGCCAAGAAATAACGCGCGCCGTAACGGCCCGTCGCCAAAATCTTGTACTTGATGCCGCCAATTGCGCCGACCTTACCGTCAGCATCAATCGTGCCGGTACCCGAAATGTAGCTGCGGTACGGGTCGCCTCCGGCATCCTCATCGGCGAGCAGGGTACCCTCGCTCAGCTTATCGACCGTGCCCAGCGCCAGCATCAGACCCGCGCTCGGGCCGCCCACGCCGTCCAGGTTGTACTGCACGTGCGCCGGCAGGTCATAGCTCTGCTTCAAACCCGCGCCCAGAATCCAGCGGCTACCGTCACTCGAACGAACCGGGGTCAGCTTAAAGGTCTGCTGCTTGCCGTCACGTTCCACAGTCACGTCAATCGGCGAGCCGTTCGAGGCGTTCACCGCCTTCGGAACATCGGTGAGGGTCTCAATCTGCTTATCCCCCACCTTCAGAATGCGGTCATCAGCCTTCAGAGCGCTCGCCGCCGGGGAACCCTCCACCGTAGAAAGCACCTGAACCTTCTCGGTCACCGCCATCTTCAACTGGCGCATCGCCGCGACCTTCGCCTGAGTCTGCGAATCAGCCATCTGCGCGCCGGTCGCCGCCGTCGCCTGCTCATGGCTCACGTGCGGGTACAGGGCATCGGTCGGCACCACGAGGCTGCGGTTACCGTCAAACGCCAACCAGCCGTAGAACGCCTCCGCGCCGGACAGCTCCGTGTACGGCCCACCCGAAACCGACACCGTGGTCATGTTCATCTTGCCGTACGTCTTATAGCTGGGCGCGCCAGAGATTTCAATGACGTCCTTATCCTGGTAGGTTCCGAGCACGTCAAAGAGCGGGCCGGGGCCCTCCTTCACATAGGAGCTGGGCAGAACAAAAGCACCAGCCAGCAGGGCGCACGTCGCCACAGCGCTGACCGAACGCAGGTTCACGCGGCGCGGCGCAAAACGCGAACGGCGCTTAGCCGCCTTCTCATTACTCTTCACGCTCGCGGAGGCGGCGTTCGGTTGCTGCTCAGCATCAGGGGTGGACTTAGTCATGGTTTCTACAGTACCGGATAAACCTGCTTTTCAACATGCGGACCGGCACTGTGACCCCGCCGAAAATAGAGCACCCAGGGGGCGTTCACGCCCTGACCCGTACCTGACCCGCGCCACGTATTGTCAGCACCTGGTGGTGACGGCGGCACGAAAAAGCTCCCAAAACCCGACCCCGAAGACAAGCTTGTGTGCCCTCAGCTGATTAACCCGCCTCCACAGCAATAGCGCGGGAAATTCTCAGCAAAAATCGGTAGGCTGGACAGCGAGCGGGCCAGTTGCGCCCACCCCCGGATTACGAAAGGCTTCACATGTCTGAGAACCCCACCGGCGGCGCCTCCAACGAGCGCGACCCCCTCGAAGAATTCCTTAAGAAGATGCAGGAACAGGGCTTCGATCCCTCCGCAGGGGCAACCGGCCAGGGCGGCAAGGGCACCTCCAACAACGCACAGAATCCCTTCGGCGCGCTCTTCGGCGAAGGCGGCCAGAACCCCTTCGGCATCAGCATCGACCCCGAAGACCTGAAGAACATGGGCATGAGCTTCGACCCCGCCATGATGCAGAGCATGTTCGCGCAGGTGCAGGCGATGTTCTCCGGCGCGGGCGCATCCGACAGCCCCAGCGGCGTGAACTGGGATAACGTGAAGAACCAGACCCGCCAGATGCTCGCCTCCATGGGTGAAGACCCCTCCGTACCCGAAAACCTCAAGCGTGCCGTAGAAGACGCGGCGAACCTCGCCGACCTCTGGCTGGACGCGGTGACCACCCTTGAGCGCCACAACCACCCGGTGCAGGCATGGTCCAAGGCGGAATGGGTTGAGCATTCCTTCGACTCCTGGCGCGAAATGGTCGAGCCGGTCGCAGCCGAAGTCACCCAGTCCATGGTCATGCCCGGCGCCCCCGAAGACGTACCCGAAGAGATCTCTCAGATCCTCAACAGCGGCTTCTTGAACAACATTGGTTCCGTGATTTTTGGTGCGCAGATGGCGCAGGCGCTCGCGCAGCTCGCCGGTGAGGTCTACTCCTCCACCGACGTGGGCTTCCCCCTCGCACCCGGTTCCTCCGCGCTGCTACCCAACGGCTACCAGCAGCTCGCCGAGAATATCGAGGTGCCCCCGCAGGAGGTTCTGCTCTACCTTGCTGTGCGTGAATCCGCGCTAATCCGCCTGCACAAGGCAAACCCCTGGCTGCGTGAAGACCTGGTTCAGCTCGTGGCGCGCTACGCCCGCGGTATTCGCGTGGACATGAACCGCATGCAGGACGCCGCATCCCAGGTGGACATGAGCAACCCCGACGCCGTACAGGAAGCATTCGAAGGCGGCATGTTCAGCCCCCAGCGCACCGAAGACCAGGAACTGGCGGTGCAGCGCCTGGAGGGTCTGCTCGCCCTCATCGAGGGTTGGGTATCCGTCGTGACCGAGGATGCGACCCGCAACCTACCCAAGGCACCGCAGCTGACCGAAATTATGGCGCGCCGCCGCATCGACGGCGGCCCCAGCGAGCAGGTCTTCGAGAACCTGGTCGGTCTGGAACTGCGCCCGCGCCTGGTGCGTGAGGCACAGCAGTTCTGGCGCTGGTACGAAAACGCCCACGGCATTGAGGCACGCGACGGCCTCTGGGACACCCCGGAGACCCTGCCCACCCCCGCCGAGCTGGAAGACTTCACCGCATACGATGCGCGCATGAACGAAATCAGCCTGGACGACGTGGACTTCGACTCGGAGCTGCAGAAGCTGCTGGACGGCGGCTTCGGCGACGCGCCCGAAGAAAAGTAAATAGCTGGCACCAGTAAATAGCTGACACCTCGAGCGGGGGTGGCTTGTGAATGTACAAGCCACCCCCGCTCAAGTGTTTTGGTTGATAGGTTTTCAGCGATGCTTTAGCCGGCGCTGTTTTCGCCGCGCTCACCCTCAGCCCGCGAGCGCCCCAGCGCGTACCCCTCCAGGTAGGCCTGTGCCCGCAGCAGCTGCGGGTAGCGCGCCTCCAGGGTACGGAATGCCGCCGAATGATTCGGCTGGATGAGGTGGCAGAGCTCGTGGTGAATCACCGAATCCAGCACATACTCGGGTACGCCCTGCAGCTCCGAGGAGATGCGGATCTGCGTGTTCGCGTAGGTTGCCGAGCCCCAGCGCTGACGCTGGTTGCTCACCCAGCGAATCGACAGCTTCTCCAGCCTGCCCGAGGCGACCAGCTCCGGCAGGTGCTTCTGCGCCAGGTGCAGGGCTCGGGAGCGCAGGTACTCGTCCGTGACCGTCAGCTGCGTGGCACGCTCGCGGCGCGCGGCGCGACGCTGAATGCGCGGCAGCAGGCGGGCAATATGCTCGTCAATCTCTTCGCTCGTGCTCGCGGCGGGAATGAGCAGGCGGTAGGCGGGGTTGCCGTGCTCGTCCTCACCGTCGCGTTGCATGCTGATGGTGCGGGTGCGGCGCGCCGAGCGGACCAGCTCAATCTGCGGGCGGTCCTTGGTGGCGGGCAGAATTTCACGTTTAAAACGCTGAGCCATAATCTCCTCTTCCCTTCGACGAACGGCGGGGCTGTGCTGAGCGGGGCTGTGCTGAGCGCTGGCTATACGACGAGCCGGCGCTCTCAGCCCTGCGGCGGCGCTTCGCCGGATCAATATCGTCCAGGAAACGCGAACGCTTCCGCTGACCGCGACCGCCCACGGTGCGGGTCATCGTCCAGGTCAGCCACAGGTACTTGCGGGCGCGCGTAATGCCCACGTACAGCAGGCGGCGCTCCTCATCCACCTCATCCGGGGTGGTCGCAAAAGTAATCGGCATGAGGCCCTCGTTCAGGCCGCACAGGAACACGGCGTCCCACTCCAGACCCTTAGCCGCGTGCAGGGAGGCAAGGGTTACGCCATTGACCTGCGGTGCGTCGTTGAATTCGCTGCGGTGGTTCAGAGTCGCCACCACCTCGTGCATGGTCAACGGTAGCGGCTCGGGCACGCCCGGGCGCGGGTTCGCGCGGTGCTCCTGAAGCTGCTCTTCACGGTTCTGCGCCATCATGTCCACCATATGCACCAGGGCGGCGAGGGACTCCCACTTCTGGCGGGCAGCACCGCCAGTGAGCGGGCCTTCCTCCTTAAAACCCAGGCCACCGAGCACATCGCGGGTGTAGCGGGTGACGTCCTCGGTACCGTCCGTGGACTTCGCCGAACCGCGCAGGGCAAGCATCGCCTGCTTGACCTCGGGGCGCTCAAAGAAACGCTCCGCGCCGCGTAGCTGGTACGGAATATGGGCGGCAGCCAGCGCAGACTCAATCGCCGCCGACTGCGCGTTCGTGCGGAACAGCACCGCAATCTCCGAAGGCGGCACGCCGTCCTTCTCCATCAGGTCGCGGATGTCCTCGGCAATGCCGGCGGCCTCCTGCTCATCGTCCGCGTAGCCGAACCACTCCACATCCACGCCGGGGCCTAGCTGAGACATCAGCTCCAGCGGCGGCGCCCACGAATGCGGGCTCGAATCCGGATGCGGACGACGCGCCGCCAACAGGCGGTTCGCCAACTCCACCACCTGCGAATGGGAACGGTAGTCGCGGGTCAACTTCACCGTATGCGCGCCACGGTACCGGCGCGCAAAATCCAGCAGGTAACGGCTCGTCGCGCCGGTGAAAGAGTAAATCGTCTGGGAGGCGTCGCCCACCACGCAAATATCGTCGCGGCCGCCCAGCCACACATCCAGCAGACGCTGCTGCAGCGGGGAAACGTCCTGGTACTCGTCCACCACAAAGTGGCGGTACTGGTTGCGAACGGTCGCGGCGAGCTTCTCGTCCTCCTCCAGCATGGCGATGGTCAGCAGCAGCACGTCCTCAAAGTCGATGAGGTTACGCTCATCCTTCAAGTCCTCGTACGCTTGGAAAATTCGCTGCATATTCTGCGGGGTAATCGCCGAGGGCAGCTGCTTCTCGCTCAGACGCTGCATGATGGTGTCCGGGGTGAGCAGCTGAACCTTCGCCCACTCAATCAGCGACGCCAAATCACGCAGCAGGGAACGGTCCGTGCTGATGCGCAGACGGTTCGCCGCCTCCGTAATGAGCGATGCTTTGTTCTGCACGATGGACGGGAAGGTACCGCCCACCACCTGCGGCCAGAAATACACCAGCTGACGCAGCGCCGCCGAGTGGAAAGTACGCGCCTGCACGCCGTGCGCACCCAGCTGGTGCAGGCGGGTACGCATCTCCTCCGCCGCGCGCAGGGTGAAGGTCAGGGCGAGCACGCGCGGGCCCTGGTAGCGACCGATCGCAATACCGTAGGCGATGCGGTGCGTAATCGCGCGAGTCTTACCCGTACCGGCACCCGCCAGCACACGCATGGGGCCGTCCAGCTCGGTGGCGACCGCACGCTGATCCGGGTCAAGCCCGGCAAGAATATCGTCTGCGGAGATCATATGCTGAGGCTGCTGAGGTGTGGCGGTCATAATGCTCCATCAGTAAGGCGGTCGGTACGGGCAGGCGGCATGCGCTCGCGCGGGCATGCGGATATACGGGCATACGGGTGCGCGAGGCGCTGATAGCCGGTCTTCCATTGTATTCTCCCAGATTGTTTTCTCCAGACCCGCCGCGGTTTCTTAGCTGATGCTTTCATTCAGGGCGTGAGGATTCAGTGCATGAGGATTCAGCGCTTGAGGGTTCAAGGCGTGAGGAACCCGCCTGTTTGGACGCGCACGGTGAGAAGCGCAACGCAATGCGCAGAAATACGCAGACGAGCACATTTAGCCTTGTCCACAAGTATCTTCACCACTTGGCATAAAGATCCTAAAAACTACTAAACGGCACACATAGGTTTGGTAACCTTAACCCGTGACTTTATCTCCCCTTCAGCTAGCAGCCATTGTCTCCGCCGGAGTGCCCGGGATTTACCCCGTCGGCGCCGAACCGGTCCGCGAAGACAGCGACGACTTCGACTCGGCAATCATCGCCGACTCCACCGGTCGCCGCTGGCGAGTGCGCGCCCCGCGCCGCCCCGACGCCAGCATGCGTCTTGAAGCTGAACACCTCATCCTGCAGTCGTTCAGCCCCGGCCTGCGCGCACGACTGCCCTTCGCCGTACCCACCGTCGCCGGCACCGTACCCTACGCGGGCGGCAACGTCTTCGTGTACACGCACATCCCCGGCACCATCTACGACGTGGACCAGCTCGCCGAACTGAGCCGCCGCGAAGTTGCGGCGGGCCGCCCCTCCCTGGCATCCATCATCGCCAAGGACATCGCGACCCTGCACGTGATGCCCGAAGACATTATTTACGAAGCCGACCTGCCCTCCTACTCTTCGGAGCAGATTCGCCTGCGCAAGAACGCCGAGCTCGAGCGTGCCGCCGCAACCGGCAAGGTGCCCGCCGACCTGCTCGCGCACTGGCGTACCGTGCTCTCCCCCGGACCCATGTGGCAGTTCCGCCCGCGCGTGGTTCACGGTGACATGGGTGCCGAGAACCTCGTACTGCACGTAACGCCCTCGACGGCGCGCATCGTGGAGGTCACCGGCTGGTCCGATGTGCACGTGGGCGACCCCGCGCAGGACTTCGCCTGGCTGTACTCCTGCCAGGACATCGACTTCACCGACGAGGCCATCGAGGTGTACCGCCAACAGATGCCTCAGCTGCCCGACGCCTACCTGGCGCAGCGCGCGAATTTCTACGCGGAGTTCGCGATCGCCCAGTGGCTCACCCACACCGTGGAGGTCGGCGACCGCGACGGCGCAACCCACGCCGTGTCCATGCTCCTGGACATTCAGGACGACCTGCGCGCCTCCGGCGAACTGCTCGGACAGGAGGAGGTCGGCCCGCTGGTCGGCCCGGAAGAGTAGCTATTGGCTCGGGTAGTTGTTAGGTTGCTACCTACCGCATAGGTTTTCTGTTCAGCTAGGTTTTCAGTTCAGCCCCGCAGTACTGCACTGCGGGGCTGAACTGTATCTACGGGGTTTTATATCCGCTGGCCTGTGCCCGGTAAAACCAGTTCCCTGAGTGTCTGTCAAACCAACAGAATTATGCCCATAAGGGCTAGTGGAGGGGCCTTAGTGGGCCTTTTATCAAAATTTATTTAAGTGTTTCCCCTCACCTTTTGAGCACCAGTTTTGCATTTTTGTGCATGAATGACTCAGATTAAGGCTGAGACTTGAAGGTGTGCCAAGAGTGCCATTCACAATATTTCCCGGATGCAAATACACCACAAACCCACAAAAACCAACTTTTGGTTTTGGGAGTCCACAGAGCCTCAACTCCATCTTGAACCATGCTCAAAATAGTGCATTTTAGGGTAAAAACTTTCCCTGTAGATTTTTTCAAAAACTCCTGGAATACTTTTGCTGTGCCGCGAGAAAACCAGCGGACACACTCCCCATAGCGCACTGACCAGCGCTGATATCGTGGCAGCGATAAATTGGGGAGACAGATTGGACGGGACCCTGACCGGTCATGTCAGGCCCGAGCCGGATTCATGCACCGCGCAACCAATCACCGATGGCAGAAATCTATAGAGCTACTTTCGAGGTTGTGTTTGAGAGTAAAGACGCACGCAAACCCCACGGGGCGCCGGCGGCGCGAGTGAGGCCGCGAGAGCGGCAGTCGTTCGGCGCGATTCTTTCCCGGAGCGTGCGAGGGCACGAAGTACCTCTATAGTTCTTCAGCGGCTGAGGACGCCTCATCACCCTAATGCAGTGGGGTGAAGAGGCGTCCTCTGCCATTAACCGTAAAAGTCCACGCAGAAAAGTCCACGCAGGAAAGCAGCTCACCAGGCGTTACGCCTCGTGAGCTGCTTTTCTGTATTCGGTGACAGCAAGTGCTAGTATGCGAGCGCCGCCTGCCCGACGCTGGGAGATCCGCTGTTGAAATCCGCTACCTAGCCCTTGCGCGCCTCACGGATCACCTTCGCCAGCTGCGCCTCCGTGGGCAGACCGCCGCGGATCTGGTGATCCCACACCTCCGCAACGCCCTTGCCGCCCAAGTACACGAACACGGTGCTGATACGCTCCGGGTCCACGCCCATAATGCGGGAGAACGCGATGCGGTACAGGCCCAGCTGGAAGCGTCGAGACTGCATGGTCGCCATCTTCGGGCGGGAACCGCTCTTCCAATCCACCAGGACCCAGCGTTCGCCGTCCTCGTCCTCGGTGCGGAACACCGCGTCGATACGGCCGCGCAGGCTTACGCCCTCGATGTGGGTTTCGACCGGGTATTCGACCGCCCAGATGCGCTCCTTCCACTCATCGCTGCCCCACTCGCTGGTGGCGAAGCGCTCCCAGAGGCGCTGAACGGAGGCATCCAGTTCGCTCTCGGACTCCTCGAAGTCGTCCTCGAAGGTGAACTCGTCCTGTTCCTGCAGGTCAGCCGGGCTTGCAGAATCAGAGGGGTCTGCGGGCGCGGTGGAGGTGGCTGAGGCGGTAGCGGAACCAGGCAGGTCAACGCCCACTGTGTCCTCCGCGTCGGGTGCCTCCAGCGGGTCGGCGCTCGGCGCGACCCCGAAGTGCTCCTCAATTAGCGTGTGCACCGCCGTACCAATCGTTGCCGCACGCGAGGGACGCTGAGGCACCGGGCGCATCAGCTGATGCACTGTGCCCTGCGGGTCCTCGCTCAGGCGAATGAACGTGGATGCGGACAGGTGCCCCGGCAGCTGATCGCGCAGCACCGGGTCAGTCTGGCCCATCATGAGCAGAAGCAGGTCGGCTTCGCGTTCCCAGTCCACCGCCTGCTGGCGCAGGGATTCGGGAATGGCGGACTCACCCTGTGCTGCGGCTGCAGCAGGTGCGGGGTGGCTTGCGCTCTCCCCCGCTACATCCCCGCTCTGGTGCAGGTCATCGTCACCCGCGCCGACGGCGAGCTCCACCGCCAGGGCGGCACGCTCCACCGCCTCGCGACGGCTCGAGGAGTTAATCGCAATCTCACGTTCGAGGTGCTCATGCTGGCCGCGGCGAAGCATCTCCTTCGTACCCTGCGTAAGAGCGTCATCAGACACCCAACGCCAAATTACGGGGCGCTCCAGCGGATCAAAAGGCCACATGGCGGTCAGCACCGCACCCAGGTTCGGGTTCCTGTCCTCGTAGTTCTTCTGAGCGAATTGGCCGCGCACCTCAATCGGCAGCGCCGCCGCGACCGTGGGCGAGAAACCGGGCTGAGGCGGTTGCGTCTCACGCCATTTCTCCCGCTCGGTGGCTTCGATGATCCATTCGGGCACCGGCAGGTTCAGGCGGGTGCAGTTCTCCGCCACCGTGCGTGCTCGTACGGAAGGAGCCGCCAGCTGCCAATCCTGCGCGAGGGCGGGAGCCATGACCTCAACCAGCGCCCAGGCGTAGCGTTGCACCTGCTCGGCGTAGGTTGCCCGGGCGTTCGCGCGCGCCTCCGCCTGCTCGGGGGTGAGCTCGTCAGCATCTACGTAGAGTTCGAGGTCCTCCAGTAGAGCCGCCTCATCGGGGGTGGGCGGCAGGTTCGTGGGGTCCACGACCGTGCCGTGCACCAGGGTCACCGGCTCAACCAGGCGGTACTTCGACTCGGCCAGCTTCTCAACCCAGCGGCGCACATGGTTCAGGTGCACCTTTTTGCGCTTATCGGCGGGGTTCGGCATCGTGTACGACAGGCCCATGCCGACCAGCTGCGGTGCCGCCCAGGGGGTATCCATCGTCTCTTCGAAGCGCACGGAGGGCGCATCTACCGTGGGCGTGCCCATACCGAAGAGGGACTTGAAAAGCATCTCCATCAGCTCCTCCCAGAAGGGCTGCACCGGCTGAGGCGCCACAGAAGCACTCTTCCAGCGGTAGGCGCTCATCGCCAGCAGGTTACGGGCACGGGTCATCGCCACGTACATGAGGCGGCGGTCTTCCATGCCGGCGTGCTCGGCGGCATCATCTTTATGCTCGGCCAGGTAGTCTTCCAGGTCCTTCGCCTTCTCGAAGGCGGTAATCTCCTCCGCAGTCTCAAGGATCGACGGGAGATACTCGCGGTCACCACGCAGCGGCCAGGGCAGAGCCGCATTAGCCGACATCTGCCACAGGTTCGGGGTCTGCCCGCCGGTCGCGCTACCGCACAGACCCGGCAGAAGCACATGATCCCACTCCAGACCCTTCGCGGCGTGCATGGTCATCAGCTGCACCGCGTTCGGGTCAGGTTCCACCGTGCCCAGCGCCAGGCCCTTCTCCTCATCATCGGCACGCTCAAGCCAGGCGAGGAAGCCCATCACGTAGCTCACGCCGCCCGACGACAGCAGGAAGCGGCGCGCACCCGGGTCGCCCTCCTCCGCGCTCACGCCGTCAGAACCGGCGTAAATCATCGCGTTAATACGCGGCGCCGACATGCCGTAGGCGGCGGCAACCTCGTGGAAAGCGTCCAGGTTCGCGCGCGAACCCAGCGGATCGGTACCCGGGCGGACCGCCAGCTCAATATCGAGCAGCATGGTCCGCTCAATCTCGTACAGCAGCGTGCCCAAGTCCTCGCTCAAACCGGCACGCAGCACGCGCATCTGCTCAGCAAAAGCACGCAGACGCTCCAGCGCCGCCGGGGAGAAGCGGCGGCCGCGGTAGTGCTCACCGTAGAGGGGTTCGCCGTCCGCGCCGTCCTGCGGCAGGTTCTCCACCGCCTCAATGAGGGAGGCGTAGCCGGAGGAATCCTCCACCGCACCCTTGAGGGTTTCGTCCAGGCGTTCCTGGGCGGCACGCAGGTGCTCTGCCTGCAGGGTGATAGCCGCTGCGTCGTCGGCGTCTTCAGCCTCCGCGAGCATACGCAACGCCATCTGCTCACGCAGGGCACGCTCACGCTCACGCACCAGCGACTGCGCCCAATCACCCAGCGCCAACATATCCGCCGCGCCCAAACGCCAACGCGCACCCGTCAGCAGGCGCGCCAGGGCATCTGAACGGTTCGGATCGGCCAGCACACGCAACGCCGACACCAAATCCACAACCTCCGGCTGGGAGAGCAAACCGCCCAAACCCACCTGCTGCACCGGAATGCCCAGACGCTCGCACTCCACACGAATCGGGTCCAGCTGACCGTGCACACGCGCCAACACCGCAATCTCGGGCATCTTCAGGCGCGGACGCACCGAACCATCACCGGAACGATGCGCCGCGTAGGCGCGCTCATACTCGCGCACCGCCTGCGCACGCATCGCCGCAATACGTTCGGCAATAGCCACAGCCTCCTCGCGGTCAGAGTCGTGGTACGTCAAATCAACGCGCCCCACCATGCCCGCGGCAGCCTGCTCAAAAGCGGGTGAACCAGGCTCCCCCACCAGGGCGCAGCGCGGGCGCAGGTCAGGAACCTGAGCGGCGGTAATATCGCCGTCGGCGGCACGCACCCACTCGGGAACCTCCTTCAGCTTCTCCGCCACGTGGTTCGCCGCATTCAGCACCGAAATGTCGTTACGCCACGCAATGGACAGGAACAGCGGCCGCACATGCTTGGTCGGGAAATGACGGTAGAAGCTGAACATCTGGCCGTCCGAAGCGCCGCGGAAACCGTAAATCGACTGCTTCGGGTCACCCACAGCCATCACCGGGTGCGCCGGAATACCCGCCGCCTCATCAGCACCGTAAATCGAGGAGAACAAGCTCATCTGCGCGTGCGAAGTGTCCTGGAACTCGTCCAGCAGAACCACCTTGAAGCGGGCACGCTCACCCTCACGGATCGCCGGGTCAGCCTCCGCAATGCGGGCGGCAAAACGCATCAGGTCACCAAAATCCAGCACCTGCATGCGCGCTTTCACGCGGGCGTAGCTCATCACCATGCGCGCGTACACTCGGCGGTTACGCAGCAGACGCTGAACCTTCTGAATGTCCCTCTCAGTCTTCGTCTCACGGCGAGGCTCGGGCACCGCCGCATACGCCGCCAACTGCTCGGTGCAGAAATCAATAACCTGTTGCGGCTCCACCAGGTGCTCCGCGCACTCGTCAGAAAGCTGCAGCATCTGGTTAATCATGGTCGCCGCAGACACCGGCACGCCGTCCTTATCGAGGGGAAGCTCCCCCTCCCAGTACTGCACAATCTGCGCGGCAAGCTGCCACTTCTGCGCATCGCCCAGCATCTGCGCGTCCTGCTCCACGCCCAGGCGCAGACCGTACTCCTTGACGAGGTTATTCGCGTAGGAGTGGTAGGTGAGCACGGTCGGGTCAGCGATGCCCTCGCGCAGCTCCTCATCGGTCGGGGCGACGCGTCGGCTACGGCGCAGAGTGTTCAGACCCGCACGCATACGGCTACGCAACTCAGTTGCCGCCTTGCGGGTGAAGGTCACGCCCAGCACCTCTTCGGGGCGCACAAAACCGTTATCGACCAGCCAAATCACGCGGTCAACCATGGTCGCGGTCTTACCCGAACCCGCACCGGCAATGACGAGGGTCGGGGCGGGGCCCGCCTCAATCATGCGGACCTGCTCGGGGGTCGGCTTCTTACCGTCAGCACCGTTGAGCATCTCGGCAATATCAAGGGCACTGCGGTAGTCGGCAGGCTTCAGCGCGGGGTCATTCGCGGCGGCCTCTGCGGAGAAGAGCACGCCGTTGGGTAGCTGCCAGCTATTGTGCTCGCACCACTGGGCGGGGGTGAGCATGCCGGCGCCAGAACCGGGGTTAGTAGCGCCGTATGCGCCAGAGTCAGTCATGATTCCTCTTCCTCATGGATCATTCTCATGGGAGGTTCGGGGTGAGTGATATCGAAAGTAAACGTAGGGTACGCGGCTACTAGGGCTGCGTCACCTGGCGGCCGCGCGTACAAATCGGGCAGATCTCCGGCAGGCGGCACCCATAGCCGCCCTCACGGTGACGAGCCTGTACCTGTGAGCCAGCAATCAGCTCCGCGGCGTGCTGCACCAGCTCAGCCGCCCACGAATCGTGCTCCGTCAGGGCCGGCTGAATCTGCAGACGAGTCTTGCTCTCGTCATTCACGCCCGAGGCGCCCAACTGCACGAGCGCCGCGCCTGCGGAATGACCCGTGTAGCCGGTGTACTCCAGCTCCTGGGGGCGGGCATCTGGGAGCGGTTCGCCCGCCTCCAGGGCGGCGGCTTCGGCGCGGTAGCGTTCCTCCAGCTGCTCACCCGCGCCAGCCTCCACCGCAATCTGGTAGGCGGCAAGCTGCGGATGCGTCTCCATCTCCGACCCGGTCGGCTTAGACTTGCCGGTTTTCAGGTCAACAATGGCGTAGCGGCGGGTGCCGTCCTCCGCCGGGGCGGTACCTTCGAGGCGGTCCACGCGGCCGGTGAGTAGCGCATCCAGCTCGCCGACTTCACCGGCGGGGTCGAAGGGCACGGGCACACGCACCGCGAAGGAGCCTTCAACACCGAGGTTCTGCCAGCCGGCGTCACCCATGTGCTGACGGTAGTAGTAGCTCAGGCGCAGAATCATGCGCTTGGCACGCTCGTAGAGGGCGTAGGACTCCCAGGGCACGCGCTCGCGATACTCTTCGTCGGTTTCGTCCTCCTTGCGGGCGGGCACGCCGAGGGAGCTAATGCGCTCGTCGAGGGCGGTTTGGAGCTCTTCGAGGGTACCGGTCGGGTACTCCTCGGCGATGGCGTGAACGAGCGTGCCGAGTGAGCGGGACAGGTCGGTTTGGGCTTCCGCGCGGGCGGCGGAAACCAGCCAGTCCAGCGGGGAGCTATGAATGGTTTCCAGGCGTGAGGGCGAGAGCGCAATGGTGCGGCGGCCATGATTTTCGGCAGGCTCTTCGGCGTGGCTTTCGCCGTCTTCACCGTGGTTTTCGTCCAGTTCAGCGCGATCTGCCGGGCTGTGCGCGAAGAGCAGCTCCGTGCTAGAAAGCGGCAGAAGACCCCACCACTCGTCGGGTGCGGCGCCGGGTGCCTGCGCATTCGCCAGGCGCGCCAGAGTGCGGGAGGCGGCATCGAGTCGGTACGCGGAAGCCTCCGGGCTGAGCGCCTCTTCTTCCGGTGCGTTGTGCATCGGCGCGCCGTCCTGAGCATCTTCGGCACGCATCGCGTTCAGCGATTCCTCAACGAGGGTGCGGCGAAGCTCCGCCACCAGGGAACGCAGGGTGGCGGGGCGGCGCACGCGGGTGATGGGCACGTCCGTGGAGTCGCCGACCGCGTCGGTGGGTAGCACGAAGTCGAAGAACTCGCCGGGTGCCTGATCGTCGTTGCGTACGGCGGTGAGCACGAGGCGGGTGCTGGCTCGGGTGGCGGCGACGGCGAACATGCGCAGCTCGTCGTGGCGGGTGTCGCGCACGCGTTCGGGGTAGCTGCGGATGCGGGCGGGCGGTACCGGCTGCTCGCTCTCCCCTGGCTGTTGTTCTGCCTGCTGGGCGCGCTGGCGGAGGCGCGCATCGCACAGATCAACGAGGTCGCCGGTGCTCAGTAGGGAGCCGCGCACGGTGGTGTTGGGCCAGGTTCCTTCCTGCAGACCGCATACATATACGGTGCGCCAGGACTGACCTGCGGCGAGTGCGGGGGTGAGAATCTCGACCGCGTCTTGGCGTACGCCGCGGGCGGCGAGGGTGTCCATGGGCAGGTCTTGCGCGTCGATGAAGTCGAGGAACTGCTCGGCACCGGCGCCGCGCATCTGCTCGTCGAAGCGGTCGGCGGCTTCGAAGAGACCGATCATGGCGTCGAGATTTCGGTGGGCGGCATCGGCGTCGGGGCCTGCGCCGCGTGACTGGGCGACCCAGGTCTTTTCGAGGCCGCTGGCTTCCCAGAGCGCCCAGAGCACTTCGGTGCTGGTGGATTCGGGGCGCGCGAGTGCTTTACGTCCGGCGGAGAGCACGGCTGCGATGCGGTGCACGGCGCGTCCTACACCTTCTTCGGGGAGGGTTTCGGGGTGCAGCAGGGCGCCGAGGAGCAGGTCGTCGCTGGGTCGGTGGCCGCCGCTTTGCAGTTCGATGGATCGTAGCTGCTGGCGGAGTCGTCGCACGTCCATGCTGGATGCGCCGCCGAGCCGAGAGGTGAGCAGGGTGATGGCGCTCTGCGCGCCGCCGAGGGGGTTGGCGCGGCTTTCTTCGGCGATGACGTCGTCGAGGCTTCGGCGCATGAGCTCTTCAGCTTCGGTTGCGCTGAGGGCCTCGTAGCCGCCGCGTTCCCCCGCCTCCGCACCTTCTGCGGCGGGCATGTGTACGGCGGGGTTGAGCGCCTTCTCGCCGCGCTTGCGGGCGTAGACGAGCAGGCTGAGCGCATCGAGGAAGGGGCGTACGGCGGGCTCGTCGCGCACCGGCACGAGCGCCGCGGAGGTACGCGAGGGAATACCGTTCGAGGAGAGCACGCGGCGGATGCGCGCCACGTCCGCGCTGTTGCGCACGATGATGGCGGACTCGCGGTAGGGGTGGTTGCCGTAGATGCGTTCTTCGAGCAGCATTTGGGCGATGAGGTTCGCCTCGTCCTGCGAGCTGGAGAGTGCATACTTATACACGCCGGCGGGTGCGGTGCGGTAGTGTGCGGGGTCGAGAATTTTGCCGTCGGCGCCCAGGTGCAGCAGCGGTTCGTCGGCGGCACCCCAGGTGAGGGCTTCGTCGGCGGGGGTGGTGTTGATACGTCCGAAGGTTGCGGGCGCGCCGTTCTTTACCCCCTCCTGCGCACCGTTCTTCACCTCTTCTTGCTCAGCGGTGAGCGGCACGAACCGGGTGTAGCGCGGCAGGCGGCGGCGAATATCCGCCACGAGCGGCATCATAAGTGCGGGCAGACGGTACGAGGTGGTGAGCGTGCGGGTGCGCATGCTCGGGAAGCTCGCCTGCAGGGTGGTGACGAGGTCCGGGCGGGCGCCGCGGAAGCCCTGGACGACGGCTTCGTCGCTGTAGGTCATGACAACCTGGGGGCCTTCAGCGAAGAGGTCGGGGTGGGTTTCGGTCAGGTGCGCGGCGTCTGCGGGGGCGACTTCGGCGGCGATGAGGCGCAGTAGCCGGTAGATGGAGGGGCTGAGTTCCTGCACGTCGTCGATGAGGATCAGGTCGTAGCGGCGGCGTTCTTCGGCGAGGAATTCGGGGGCGCGTAGCAGCAGCCGGCAGGCGTCGTTGATGAGTACTGCCGGGTCGTAGGCATTTTTGGCGCGGAGGGCTCGCACGGCACGGTATTCGGTGTGCAGTTGGGCGAGGGCGTGCCAGGCGGGCTGGTTGTGTTCGGTGGCGAGGGTGTGTACGTCTTCGGCGGTGAGGTCGTATTCTGCCATGCGGTCGAAGAAGTCGCGGATTTCGTGGCGGAATCCGCGGGTTGCGAGGGCGTCGCGGAGTACGTCGGGCCAGGCGGGGCCGGGTGCGATGCCTTCGGCGTGGTTGGCGAGTAGTTCGCCGATGATGACGTCTTGTTCGGGGCCGGAGAGGAGTTTGAGGTTGCCTTCTACGCCGCTGAGTAGCCCGCGGGTTTGGGCTCGTTTGAGCAGGTCGAAGGCGTATGCGGCCCAGGCGCGGGTGGGTGCTACGGAGAGGCTGCGGTCGCTGGATGCGGCGATGGTGTCTCGCATGCGGGTTGCGGCGGTGCGGGTGGGTGCGAGGATGAGCAGGCGGGCGGGGTCGTTGCCGTCGGCGAGGTAGCGTAGGGCGCGTTCGGTGAGGTGGTGGGTTTTACCGGTTCCGGGGATGCCGGTGAGAAGTTGGGTTGTCATGGTTTCAGTCTATCGGCTGTAGCGCGGTTGTACCTTGTCGGCGGTCATTCGGGCTCGTCGGTGGCTTATGCGCCGCCCCGGCGACTTAATATGTAGCCCCCGGGGCTTAATATGATGCCCTGCCGAAGGACTTATCCACAGCAGCATGACCACCAGACGCGCGCCCGTTGCCCCGCTGGGTTAGTCTTATAGCATGACCTGGATGAACGGCCTGCGCGCCACTTTTGACCTTGAAACCACCGGTGTGGACGTCACCACCGCCCGCATCGTGACTGCTTCCCTGATCCTGCTGGACCCTCAGGGTAATGTGGTGCGCCGTGGCGAGTGGCTGGCTGACCCCGGCGTTGAGATCCCCGCCGGTGCCGCCGCCGTGCACGGTATTACGACAGAGTACGCGCGTGAGCACGGCCGTCCCGCCCGCGAGGTCGTGTGGGAGCTTGCCGGCGCGATTGGTGCGCTGAACCTTGACGGTGTGCCGATTATTGCCTTCAATGCCGCCTACGATTTTTCGGTGCTACACCATGAGATGCTGCGCCACAATATTGCCAACGGTGAGCTGCCGCCGGGTGTGGTGCTCGACCCGTATGTTCTGCATAAGCACGTGATTCCGCGTAAGCGCGGCAAGCGCACCCTTGAGGTTCTTGCCGCCGAGTACGGTGTCTCCCTGGAGAACGCGCACACCTCCGCTGATGATGCCCTGGCGGCGGAGCGTCTGCTGGTGAAGCTGACCGAGCAGTTCCCGCAAGTTCTCAACGTGGATGCGCGCCAGCTGCACGAGCAGCAGATTCAGTGGGCGGCGGAGCAGGCGGCGAGCTTCCAGGCGTGGTTGCGTACGCAGCCGGGTAAGGATTCTGAGGTCATTGACGGCCGCTGGCCTGTGCGCCGATAAAACTGCGCCGCTAAAAACCTAGGCAGCATCCCCAAACACCTCTCCTTTACTGACGGGCTGACACTATCCCCGTTTGGGCTTCTCCCCTATGCTAGATATGGAACCATACCTACACGAATAGCACGTGAATAGCACGACCCGGAAGGCCTCTCATGGATGATCAGCCCCGCACTACCGAGCCGTACCCTGACACTAATACGCGCAGTATTTATCTGGGGTCTACCCGTCTGGCTCATGAGCACCTGGTGGCGCAGTCGCAGGTGGTGCTCCGCCTGGGCCGCATCCTGATGAAGTCGGGTGCGAGCGCATACCGTATTAAGGCGTCGATGGCGCGTTTGGCGAAGGCTGTGGGGTTGAAGGAGCATCACGCGCAGGTGACCTTCACCGAAATTTCGACTTCTTCGTACACGGAGGGTAATTTCCGTACCGAGGTCGCTGAGCAGCGCACGATGGGCATTAACGCTCATAAGCTGGATCAGTTGGGTAAGTTCATTTCTGAGCTTCCTGAAAAGATCACCCCTGCGGAGGCGAATGCTGAGCTGGACCGTATCGATTCGGCGAAGCCTCTGTACACCCGCTGGATGTTGGCGCTGGCGTCGGCGGTGGCGTGTGCCGGGTTCGCGTTCTTGAACCGTGGCGGTCTGGTGGAGTGCACGGTGGTGTTCTTCGCGGCGGGTGCCGGCCAGTTTTTGCGTTCGACCCTGCTCAAGCGCGGGGTGAGCCATTTGGCAACGTGGATGGCGTGCGGTTTCCTGGCGGCGGGCCTGTACATTGCGCTTGTTAATGTGCTGGTCGCGGCGGGTTGGATTAGCCCGAACCATATGATTGGTTTCATTTCGTCGGTACTGTTCTTGGTGCCCGGTTTCCCCATGGTGACGGGCATGCTCGATATTTCCCGCATGGACTTTTTGGCGGGTATTTCGCGTCTAACCTATGTGGGTTTGTTGTTGCTGAGTGCGTCGTTTGCGGTGTGGGTTTTGGGTTCGCTCTTCCACCTGCCGTTGGCGGCTCCTGCTCCTCTTAACCTGGATCCGACCCTGTATTTGCTTCTGCAGGTGCTTTCTTCGGGCGTTGCGGCGGCTGGCTTCGCGATGCTTTTTGCCGCATCCCCGGTGGCGTGCGTGTGGGGTGGCGTGATTGCTGCGGTGGCGAACCCCGTCCGTATTCATATGGTGGAGGCGGGCATGCCCGCGCATATGGCAGCGACGATTGCCGTGTTTGGTGTGGGTATTTTGGCTGAGATTGTGGCGCCGCTGCATCAGCGTAAGTACACGCGTATTTCCCTGTCGGTTCCGGCGGTGGTGACGATGGTTCCGGGTGTTCCGTTCTACCGTTCGATGTCGCATTTTGCTAGCGGTGACATGTACTCGGCGGCGAGCGGTTTCGTGCAGTCCCTGCTGATTTTCATGGCGTTGGGTATGGGCCTGGCGTTTGTGCGTCTGCTCTTTGATAAGAACTGGCTGTTCGATCAGGACACTCAGGTGCTCAACCGTCTGGATACTGACCGGCACCTGCGTTAGCGCGTTGCGCATCCTCTCTGTTCCCTAACTTGTTTGTTGTGTTTTATCGTCACCTTTCGGTACGTTCAGGTGCTTGTCACCTGCGGTTCATCTGTAGCGCCTATGATGGTTAGGTACGGGACGCTAGTGGCGTGCGGGCTCCGTTGCCCGTTGCACGTCGTCCCTTGTAATTCTTTAGTTCGCCGTCTCGTTTGAAAGGCACCGATACGATGACTTCCTCTTCTACTCACCCGCTGCATCATGAAACCAGTGAGAAGCTTTTTGAGCGTTCTCGCGCGGTGATTCCCGGTGGTGTGAATTCCCCGGTGCGCGCCTTCAATTCTGTGGGCGGCACTCCTGCGTTTGCGGCGAAGGCTAAGGGCGCGTACCTGTACGATGCGGACGGCAACGAGTACGTTGACTTGGTCTGCTCGTGGGGCCCGTCGATTCTGGGTCACGCGCATCCGCAGGTGGTTGAGGCTGTTCAGCAGGCGGCTGAGCGCGGCCTGTCGTTTGGTGCGGCGAGCGCGCCGGAGGCTGAGCTGGCTGAGCTGGTGGTCAACCGTATTAATGCGGCGATTCCCGGTGCGATTGATCAGGTGCGTATGGTGTCCACCGGTACTGAGGCGACGATGACTGCTATCCGTCTGGCGCGTGGTGTGACCGGTCGCGACAAGATTATTAAGTTCGCGGGCTGCTACCACGGCCACGTGGATGCGCTGCTTTCCGAGGCTGGTTCGGGTGTGGCGACCCTGGCGCTGCCGGGTTCTGCTGGCGTGACTGCCGCAACCGCCGCGGAGACCATCGTTCTGCCCTATAACGACCTGGACGCTGTACGTGAGGCATTCGCGAACCATGAGGGTCAGATTGCCGCAATTATTACTGAGGCGGCGCCCTGCAACATGGGTGTGGTGACCCCCGAGCCCGGTTTCAACCGTGGCCTGCACGAGATTGCTCACGCGAACGGTGCGCTCGTCATTTTTGATGAGGTACTGACCGGTTTCCGTGTATCTTCGGCTGGTTACTGGGGTTACGCGGCTCCCGAGGATGGCGGCTGGGTTCCCGATATTTTCACGTTCGGCAAGGTCATTGGTGGCGGTATGCCCATCGCGGCGCTGGCCGGTAAGCGTGAGGTCATGGAGCACCTGGCGCCGGTCGGCCCCGTCTACCAGGCGGGTACCCTCTCCGGTAACCCGCTGTCCGTCGCGGCGGGTATTACGACCCTGACCCTGGCTGACGCCGCCGTCTACGCGCACCTGGATTCGCGTAGCGCCCAGCTGCAGCAGGCCCTGACCGAGGCGTTCAACGCCGCCGGTGTGGACCACTCCATCCAGAGCGCCGGTAACCTCTTCTCGGTGGCGTTTGGTACCTCCGAGGCGGGCGTGCACAACTACGCCGACATCAAGGCATCGGCAACCAGCCGCTACAACGCGTTCTTCCACTCCATGCTCGAATCCGGCGTGTACCTGCCGCCGAGCGCATTCGAGGCATGGTTCGTTTCTGCCGCCCACGACGATGAGGCGATGGACCGTATCATCTCAGCTCTTCCGGCTGCCGCCGCTGCTGCCGCATCCGCGTAAGGGTTTGAGAGACGTAAGGAGGTGAGCCGCTCATGGATCTGAGCGCTCTGGGCCTGCCCATGGAGCAGCTACGCGACGTGTGGCTGATCGCCTTCATGGTGTACCTGGGCTTGTGCCTGCTGGTGGATATTGCCTACCCGGTGCCCATCAAGAAGGAGAAGGCGGCCGACCTGTACCTTGAGGTGTCCGGTTCGCCCGTTGATGAGGCGCGCCGCGCCACCGCGGAACGTACCGCGATGGGTGCGCCGCTGAGCTCTTCCCGTAAGGGTAGCGCCACGAAGAAGGCGAAGAAGAAGCTGGATTCTATTGAGGGCGCCGGTGTGATAAGCGGCTGGTTCCACGTGGTCATGTACCTGTGGGGCTGGATTGTGGCGGTCTCCATCTTCACCCTGTACTGGGATATTGTGTACGACGGTATCCTGTTGCCAGCGCTGATTCTGCCGTTCTTCATGGTGTACCTGGGGGCGCTTCTTGGCCGCGTCCATTGGCGTGTCGCACGCGGTTACGGCGAGAAGGACCGTGCACTGGGTATGCCGCGTATCTACTCGGCGACGCTGGGTAAGTTGAGCGCTCCGTTCCGTGTGCGCGGCACCGTGCCGGGTGTGGAGCCGATTCGTGACGACCGCACCGTCTACTGGGTGCTCAACGGTATTGCGTTCCTGCTTGCTTTGGTTTTCTTGACCTCGCTTGCGGGCTGGAGCATCGGTGAGGATTGGGAAGCGATTTATATTGGTAACGCGTCCTGGTTCTTGGCGGCGGCGTATATTCCGCTGATTATCATGCTGCTGATGTACAACCGCGATTATGTGCTGTACAACCCTGATTCGTTCCAGGCTGGGCGTCTGTTCCTTCCGGCGAAGTCCCGCCCTTACTCGGATATTCGCGCGTTCCGTGTGTATCCGAAGAACCCGGACGCTATCAAGCTGAACCCGAAGGACGCGAGCCAGTGGACGCTGGAGATTTTGCTTCCTGGCGGCCGCAAGCACGACTATGAGCTCAATGAGCACCAGATTGATTGTTTGGTGGCGCAGATTGCGTTCAAGATTGAGCAGGAACGCTGGGCGCAGCTGGATTCGCCGGCGGACCGTGAAATGTTGGCGAAGTACTTCGTGGACGGCCGCGTGATCTGCACGACCATGGGTTACAAGCCTGCCGGTAAGCATGCGGAGGAGGCGGCACGCCGCGCATCCTTCCAGAAGGCGCAGTACAAGTAGGCGGCTTTTATCCCGCTCTTATACCGCGAGAAGCCACATGTGTTTCGAGAAGCCACATAAGACGTGGCTTTTCGAAACACATGTGGCTTCTGAGCATCATAGACACACCATCACCGATACCCCGTAGAGAGACACCGTAGAGAGGACAACTCATGGACCTTGCAGCCCTGGGCCTGCCCATGGAGCAGGTGCGCAACGTGTGGCTGGTAGCGTTCTTCATCTACCTGGCATGCTGCCTGCTGGTGGAGGTCGCCTACCCTACGCTTATTGGCGCCTCGCGAGCGCGCGAGGTCTACACCTCGGTGATGGGTTCGCCCGTCGAGGATGTGAAGGAGGCAATTACAGAGCTCGCGGATGCTGGCACTTACCTCACCTCCGAGCAGGAAGAAGCGGCATTCCGCAGGGCTGAAGCCCAGCTGGAAAGCATCAAGGGCTCGAACGTCATTATGGATTTCGGGCATATCCTCGTGTACGGCTGGGCGTGTGTGATTGTCTATTCGACGTTCGTTCTGTACTGGGATATGGCGTACGACGGGATTCTGATTCCGGGGCTGCTTCTGCCGTTCCTCATGGTGTATTGGGCGGCGCGTTGGGGTCGCCGAGGTTGGCGCGTCGCGCGCGGTTTCAGCCCTAATGAACGTCACCTGGGCATGCCCGCTATCTACGCCAGGACGCTGGGTCGGCTCAGTGCCCCGTTCCGCACCACAACCGCTATGCCCAGTAGTGAGCCCATTCAGGTTGGTTGGAAGGGGCAGGGAATCTTCCTTTTCGTGGCGGTTCCTGTGGGTGGTTTCTTCTTGCTCTGTTACCTTCATTCGCTCGCGAACACTGAGCTGCTCGGTTATGAGCCCACCTACATTGGTAAGACGTCAATAGCGTTTCTTATTGTCTATGCGCTAGCCATTCCGTACCTGTGGTGTACGGTGCGTTCGTACTATCGGTTCACGCCGACCTTGGTGAAGCGCGGGCGTATTTTCCGTTCGCCCAGGGTCTACCAGTATTCCGATATTGATCGGTTCAAGGTTTACCCCTGGTACACGGGCGATCCCGAGGATATAGACCCTGATGAGCAGATGCCCAGTGATTGGCGTATTGCCGTCACTTTCTCTAACGGTTCCCAGCAGACTTTTGGGTTCGGGGATTACCGCATCGATTGTTTGGTGGCGCATATTGCGTTCAATCTGGAGCAGGAACGCTGGGCAGATGTGGATTCCCCGGCGGACCGCGAGAAGCTGCCCCTGTATTTTGTGGAGGGGCGCGCTATTTGCCTCACGCTGGGGTACAAGCCGGCGAATGAGCTGACGAAGAAGGCGGCGCGTATCGCCTCCTTCCGGGCAGTGGATTAGCGGCTGAGCCGCGCGGCTAATAGTTGGCAACCTTATAACCCGCGAAAAGCCACTTGTGTTTCGAGAAGCCACCAAAGATGTGGCTTTTCGAAACACATGTGGCTTCTCAGCATCAAAAACACACCATCACCGATATCCCGTAGAGAGACGCCGTAGAGAGGACAACTCATGGAGCTAAGCGCTTTGGGGATACCCCTAGAGCCGGTACGCTACATATGGCTCATCGCCTTCTTGCTGTACCTGGTGGTGTGCGTAGCAGTCGATATCGCCTACTCCTCAACCTTGAGCAAGGAAGAAGCGAGGAGGCTACACGTTTTCTACAAAGGCTCCCCCGTAGACAAAGCGATGAGGTACGCCGAACGCCGTTCCCTAGACGGCGACCCGCTCCCCAAACATAAGCTGCGTTCCAACCTCACCCGCGCGAGGAAAGAACTCGACAGCATTTCTGGCGTATCCAAGTTTGAGGCGTGGATGCACGCCGTCATGTACGTGTGGGCTTGCGTTATCGCACGGTCCATCTTTCTGTTGTACAAGGACATTGCCCGTGACGGCTTCCTGCTACCGGCTCTGATATTGCCGTTCTACATGGTCTATCTGGGTGCGTGCTGGAGCCGCTTCACTTGGCGTAGCTCCCGCTACTTCAACCTCGACAACCACACCGCGGGTATGCCCCGAGTCCTAGGCGAAATGCTGAACCGTATTGACGCATTCTTTGCTCCACAGGACGCACATCCCCAAGCCAAACCGGTACGTAGGACTCCTAGACTCTACCTGGGGCTGTGCGTGACCGTGGTGGTGGCGCTGGTGCTGGCAATCGTCGTCTTCCTCTACTCGCTGGTCGGTGTGGAGATTATGTATACCCCACCAATGCCTATTGGTGGTGCCTCAATCATGCTGGCTGTTACCGCCTCAGCAGCGTTAGCGTTGCGTTGGCATTATTTGAAGGTATACCTGCTGTTCAACCCCGATTCGTTCTACGTCGGGCGGCTTTTCCTGCCGGCGAAGAAGTACAGTTACACCGATATTGAGGAGTTCTGCGTCTTCCCGAAGAACCCCAAACAGATCAAGTCGACCTTCTACGAGCCGTCGCAATGGCAGATAGAAATCAAGGTGCCGTCCAGGATCCCGCCGAACCTCGCTCAGCACATACCGTGGTTGCGCAGGCATATTGTGGCGGTGCACGATGAGCGCGTCGTCTGCCTGACCTCCCAGGTTGCGTTCTACCTGGAGCAGGAACGCTGGGCGGACCTGCGCTCCCCCGCCGACCGGGAGAAGCTCGCGGAATACTTCACCAACGGCAACATCGTGTGCACCTCCCTCGGGTACAAGCCCGTCAGCGAAGAACAAGCATAAACGGCGAAAAGCCACATGTGTTTCGAGAAGCCACCAAAGATGTGGCTTTTCGAAACACATGTGGCTTCTCAGCGTCTAGAGGGAGGGGTTAGGCGTCCAGCTCGCGGAGCCAGCGTGCCGCCTCCGTACCGTAATAGGTCAGGATGACGTCCGCACCGGCGCGGTGAATCGAACGCAGCGACTCCAACACCACAGCCTTACGGTCAATCCAGCCGTTCGCCGCGGCCGCCTCAATCATCGCGTACTCACCCGACACCTGATACGCCGCCACCGGCACCGGGGAAAACTCCGCCACCTCACGCACAATATCCAGGTAGCTACCGGCAGGCTTCACCATCACCATATCCGCGCCCTCCTCCAGGTCAGCGCGCACCTCCAGCAGCGACTCGCGGCGGTTCGCCGGATCCTGCTGATAGGTCTTACGGTCACCCGTGAAGCTGGACTCCACCGCGTCACGGAACGGGCCGAAGAACGCCGAAGCGTACTTCGCCGAATACGCCAGAATCGACACGTCCTCAAAACCGGCCTCGTCCAGGGCGGTGCGCATCGCCGCAATCTGGCCGTCCATCATGCCCGACGGGGACACCGTGTGCGCACCCGCACGCGCCTGCGAAACCGCCATCTTGCAGTACAGCTCCACAGTCTCGTCATTATCAACCACGAGAGTTCCGTATCCGTTATCAACCAGCACGCCGCAGTGGCCGTGGCTCGTGAACTCATCCAGGCACGTATCAGCCATAACCACCAGGTCATCGCCAAACTCCTCACGGCACACCGCAATCGCACGGTTCAGAATGCCCTGCGGGTCCCAGGCGGTCGAGCCGACCTCGTCCTTATCCTCATCGCGAGGAATGCCGAACAGGTCAATGCAGCGGATGCCCGCCTCGTAGGCCTCGCGCACGGCGGGGATGATGCTCTCCAGGGTGTGCTGATACTGGCCGGGCATAGAACGAATCGGCTGCGGCTCGTCAATGCCGTCGCGAACAAAGAACACCTGAATCAGCTGCGCGGGACGCAGGGTGGTTTCAGCGACGAGGGAGCGCATGGCTGCGGTGGTGCGCAGGCGGCGCGGGCGGCGGGTGAGGTTCATGATCTCTCCTGAAAACTCGATAAAAATATGTGGTCTTAGAGGCGTCTTAATGAGGCCTAGATGAGGGATGCGCCTAAATCAGGGATGCGGTGGCGCGCGCCAAATCCTGCGGTGACGGCGAATCGGCCTGCACGTGGCGCAGGTTCAGGGCGCGGCATGCGGAGGCGGTACTCGCCCCAATCGCCACCACCGGCGGCACGGACTCAGGCGGCACCGATTCAGACGGTAGCGCGGGTGCGCCGTCCAGTAGAGCGTGCAGGCGGGAGGGGGCGGTCACCACCAGCACATCCGGCGCGGGGCTTTCCGGCGCGGGTGCATCTACGGCGTTCCCCTGCACGAGCGCGCGGGCGGCGCTGAGGCTCAGCTCGCCGGGTGCCACCTGCTCGGCGGGCACCATGTCGTAGAGCACGCAGCGGCGGCTCTCCCAGCCCAGGTTTTTGAGGCCTTCGCGCAGGGTCGGGCGGGCGTTGGAGCCTTCCAGAACCAGCACGGCGGTAGCATCTGCTGCAGGCTTTTCGAACTCCGCGAGCATACCGGCGGCACTCTGCACCTGCGGCTGAAAATCCGTGCCCAGCCCCAGCAGGGTGTGCACGGCGCGGGCGGTCGCCGCACCCACGCAGGCGATGCGCACTCCCCCACTCGCGCAGGAGCGGGCGAACTGCTCACCCCATAGCTCGGCACAGGCGCGAACCGTGTTGGCGCTTGTAAAGCTCACCCACGCATAGTGACCGGAGGCGAGCGCCTCCAGCGCGGCGGCGTGGTCTTCACCCGGCTCGACGGTGCGTGCCTGTTGCAGCGGTGCGAAGAGTACCCGACACTCCCCCAACCCGTTCTGTGCGCATTCCTCGGCGAGGGCGCGGGCAAAGGCGGCGCCCTGGGCGGCGGAGCGGGTCAGCAGAACCGTGCGCGGTGATTCAGAAGGCGGGGCATCAACCTGCGGGGCATCAGCCAGCCGAGGTTCAGAACACGAGGCAGACATGATGCCTACTTCAAATCCAATCCAGCCAGGGCGGCGGCGCCCATCTGCAGCAGGTCTTCCGCCACGCGCACGCCCAGGCGTTCGGCGCCGGGCACATCCAGTTCGGCGGTTGCCGAGGTGTGGCGTAGCATGTCGGTGCCGTCCGGGGATGCCACCACAACGTTGAGCACCAGGTCGCCCTCAACCACCTGCGCGTACGCGCCGATGGGGGCGGCGCATCCGGCTTCGAGGCGGCGTAGCAGGGCACGTTCGGCGCTGACGGCGAGGCGGGTTTCGTAGTGGTTTGCGGCGAGCAGGGCACGGCCCAGGGCACGGACCGGGCGTGCCACCTCGGGGTCGGTGAGCGCGGCGGGGTCCGGGTTTTCGAACTCGCTTTCACGCACTTCCAGGGCAAGCGCACCCTGGCCGGGGGCGGGCAGCATGCGGGTGGGGTCCATGTACTCGGTAATGAGTTCTTCCTTGCCCAGGCGCTTCAGACCGGAAACGGCGAGCACCACGGCGTCGCAGTCGCCGCTGCGTTCGGTGCCTACACCGTGGTCGGCTCGTTCAGAAGTTTCGGTGTTCTGGCGGAGCACGACCTGCTTGCCGGCGTGCTCTTCGAGGCCCTTCACACGGCCGATGCGGGTGCCCACGTTACCGCGAATGTCCACGATTTCAAGGTCGGGGCGCAGGGCGCGCAGCTGGGCGGCGCGGCGGGGTGAGCCAGTGCCCACGCGGGAGCCGGTGGGCAGGGTGTCGAGGGTCAGGCCGTCGCGTGCTACGAGGGCGTCGCGGGGGTCTTCACGCTTGAGGGTTGCGGCGATAACCAGACCGGGGCAGGGCGCGGAGGGCAGGTCCTTGAGGGAGTGTACTGCCATGTCCACGCGGTTTTCGTCGGAGGCGTTCTCACCGTCGAGCAGACGCTGGCGCAGTGCCGCCGCGAATACGCCGGTGCCTCCGAGGGTCGCCAGGGGTCCGGTGAGCACGTCACCTTCGGTTTTGACGGTGCGCAGGGTGAAGTCCACGACCTCGGCATCTGCGGCGCCGTGGTGTGCCTGGTGTTCGGTGTAGAGGGAGGTGACGGTTTCAGCAGCAATACGGCTTTGCGTCAGGGCGAGAGCAGACCCGCGGGTGCCCAAGATGTACTCGTGATGGCTCATATCTCTCCTTGTCGGTGATGTGTGTGATAGCCCGTAGGCACGTGCGCTCCGACCCGCCCGCACACCCCGGTTAGGGGGTGTTGGGGCGAGCCGGAGCTACAGGGGTGATGTTAGTGGGAGCAACATCCGCCGGAGCCGCATCCACCGGAGCGGCGGGCAGAGGTTTCAGCAGCGGTTGCGGCTGAGGTGGCGTCCTCAGAAACGGCAGGCGCATATTCTGCAACCACCGGCTTCGGCGCACCGCGACCGGGCTTGCAACAGTCGGGTTCGCACTCGTCGAACCAGCCGTACTGACCGCTCGCGCTCGGGGCGAGGACGCTCTCACGTTCGGGGCGCAGGTCGGCTGAAACGCCGTTCTCCACGCGCTCGTCAATCAGGCGGCGTAGCGACTCCACGTACGCCGGATGCGTGCCGGGGGTGGGGGTGCGCACTGCGACTACGCCCAGGCGCTCGCAGGTGTCCAGCGCCTCGGTGTCCAGGTCCCACTTGACTTCCATGTGGTCGGAGACGAATCCGAGGGGCACCAGCACGACGCCTTCCACGGGGGCTTCGCCGTCCTCCGCCGGGTTGGCGGGGGTGGGCAGCGCCTCCAGGGCGTCGTTGACGTCCGGCTCGAGCCACGGCATGGACGGCGGGCCGGAACGGGACTGGTACACCAGCTCCCACTCGACGTTCTGCAGAAGCTGCGGGGCCTCATCTCGAACCAGCGAAAGCACGGCGCGGGCGATCTGCAGGTGCTTCTCCACGTAGGCGGAGCCGCCCTCGTAGTTCACGCCGCGCGGGCCTGCCTCGTTCGCCGCAGAGGTCGGCACCGAGTGGGTGCAGAACATGATGCGCAGGCGCGGGTTCGGCGAGCCGCTATCGCGTGCGGCAAGCTGCTCACGCACCGTGACGAGCCCGTCCTTCAGCCCGTCAGCAAAAGCGCGGGAGAAGCCAGGCACGTCAAAGAACTGACGGATCTTACCCACGTGCACGCGCCCTTCCAGGCCGAGCTGCTCAATCGCTACACCGTAGTCTTCACGGTACTGGCGGCAGCTCGAGTAGCCGGGGTAGGCGCTGGTCGCCAGCACGAGCACGTTACGGTGGCCGTTCTCGTAGGCTTCGGCGAGCACGTCCTTCACGTAGGGCTTCCAGTTGCGGTTCGCCCAGGTGATCGGGATGTGCGGGCCGCGCTCGGCGAGCGCCTGCTGCAGTGCGGCGAGCAGGGCACGGTTCTGCTCGTTAATGGGCGAGACGCCACCGTTGGCGCGGTAGTGGGTGGCGACCTCTTCGAGGCGCTCATCCGGGATGCCGCGGCCAGCGGTTACGTTGCGCAGGAACGGGATGACGTCCTCCTGCCCCTCGGGGCCACCGAAGGAGGAGAGAATCACCAGGTCGTAGGGGCGCGCCTCTTCGGCACGTTCACGGGTGATGCTGCGTTCGCTTCGGTAGTCGCCGAGGGTCTGCTCGTTGAGCGCGGCGGGGCCGTTGGAGGCGGTGTTTGCCGGGTCGGTGCGGTTGGGTACCACGTCGTCCGGCATGAGCGTGCCGTTGAGGGTTACGCCGTCGTTCGGCTGATGGCTCACGCCAGAACCTCTGCCACTTCGTCTGCGCCGATGCGGCGGCCGGTGTAGAAGGGGGTTTCCTCGCGCACGTGCAGGCGTGCTTCGGTGTTGCGGAAGTGGCGCATCATGTCGACGAGGTCAACCAGCTGGGGTGCTTCGAGGGCGAGGACCCACTCGTAGTCGTTCATGCCGAAGGTTGCGACGGTGTTCGCCAGAATCTGCGGGAAGTCGATTGCCTTCATGCCGTGGTTCTTGAGCATTTCTGCGCGGCGTTCGGGGTTCATGTAGTACCAGTCGTAGGAGCGTACGAAGGGGTAGACGCAGACCCACGCTTCGGGTGCCTTGCCGCGTGCGTAGGCGGGTGCGTGGTTGCGGGTGAATTCTGCTTCGCGGTGTACGCCCATGGTGGACCAGACGATGGTGGTGCCTGCGAAGAGTGCGGTGCGGCGGATCTTGCGGACTGCTGCCTGCAGCTTTTCGGGGCTCTCGCCGTGGGTCCAGATCATGATGTCTGCGTTGTCGCGCATTGCGGAGACGTCGTAGATGCCGCGCAGGGTCACGCCGTCGGCTGCGAGCTGCTCTGCGACCTTCTCGAATTCTGCGCGTGCTTCGTCGGTGTTTGCTTCTGCGGGGCGTGCGCCGGAGCGTGCGAAGACGGTGTAGAGGGCGTAGTGCAGGGTTTCGCCTTCTTCGCGGCCGCGGCGGTTTTCGTCAGCTGCGGAGTGCTGGACTGCGTAGCCCTTGGGTGCGCCGCCGTAGCCGTGGCCGGGGTGGGTGTAGCTGCCCTGACCCTGTGCACCGTGTGCGCCGCCGTGGCCGTGTGCTGCGTGATCGTGAGACATTGTGTGTTCCTTTCTTCAGCGAGGGTTCGCTGTGCTGGAGGCGCGGCTTCCGTAGCTGCGCGTTTTCTCAATTTTTTGGTCTGGTTACTTTGCGGTTGCGCTCTTCGGGGAGGTGACGCCTTCCCAGTTCTGCGCGGCGTGGTAGATCAGCTGGTCCATCTGCTCGTAGGTGTCTTTGACGGTGAGGACTAGGCCGGATCCGGCGGCCCAGGAGCCGACGGTGCTGAGGGTGCCCAGTTCGCTGGCGCGGTCGCGGAAGTCCTGCACGCGCTTGCGGTGGCCGGGGGTGGAGGCGGGCAGTACGCCGCGCCAACGCACCACGTCCGCGTCGACGAGATTGCGGTGGGTGAGGGCAACATCCATCATGCGGGTGGCATCGCGCAGGGCGAGGGTGATGAGCTGCTCGTCGGCGAGTGCGACTTCGGAGAAGCGGGAGTCTTCGCCGCCGCGGCCGTAGGAGAGGCGTACGACGTGGCGGCCGGGTCCTGCTGCGTCGGCGACCCACTGCCATTTGGCGGTGGCGTGGGTGAGTGCCTTGGCGCGGACGGCGGTTGCTTCTTCGGAGACGAGCAGGCCGGTGCCGCGCGGGTGCTTATCCAGGGCGGGGGCGTCAACGACGAGGGTGACGAGAGCAACTTCGGGGCCGGGTTCCAGGGCCGGTAGCGCGGTGGAGACGTGCGGGCCAATGAGTCGGGCTACGGTCGGGCCGTCGGTGGCGACTACCAGGTAGTCGGCGTAGAGGGGGGTGTTTTCGCCGTCGGTGGTGTGGCGCTGGATGATGAACCACTGGCCGGTGGATTCGTCGCGGTCTACGGCGATGACGTCGAATCCGGTGACGATGCGAACACCGGCGGCGTAGAGCTCCTCGACGAGGCGTTCGGAGAGCTGGTTCATGCCGCCCACGATGCCCGCAACCTGCGAGCCGGCGGGGGCCGCCGAACGGAAGGCGGCCGCTGCTGCGGAGAGGGAGCGGTGCTTGCGCAGTGCCGCGCGCAGGCCGGGGATGGTGGCGTCCACGTCGAGCTTGTCGGGGTGGGTGGAGTACACGCCGGAGACGACGGGGGCGACGAGGTTATCGAGCACTTTCTGACCCATGCGGATGCGCACGAGCTCACCGAGAGTCTTTGCGTTTTCGCTGGCGGAGACGGGCAGGAATTTGTCCACCTGGGCGCGGCGCAGACCGTTCTTGCCGATGACGGGAATGAGGGACTTGTCGTTGACGTTGCCGGGGATGCCCATGATGCCGGTGCTGGGGGTGCGGCGGGCGCCTTGCGGCAGGTACAGCCAGGAGCCGTAGGAGTTGGGGGTGACGATCTGGTCGCCCAGGCCGAGTTCTTTGACGAGGTCGCTGACGATGGGGCTGCGGGTTGCGAAGGATTCGGCGCCGGAGTCTAGGAGCAGGCCGCCAACTTCGTGGGCGCCGACGGCACCGCCGAGGTGGTGGCGTTGTTCGAGCAGGGTGACGCGCATGCCGGCTGCGGCTAGGCGGCGTGCGGAGATGAGGCCGGAGGGGCCACCACCGATCACGATGGCGGTGGGCACCTTTTCCTTGCGGGTGAATGCTCGTGCGGCCTGGGTCGCGGTGGAGGAGGGCGCGGTGAAGGAGCTGGCCTGTGCGGTCCGGTGCGGTGCCTGGTTGGTGTGCTGGCCCATGGTGGTTCTCCTTTGGTCTGTCAGCGGGTCTGCCCTGCAGTGTTGGCTTTACCTGTGGTGTTGGCTTTATCAGCGGGCGCGGTGATTGGTTTTTGGGGTGGTGCCCCGCGGCGCTGATACGTGTTAGCCCCGCGGGTCCGTTGCCTTAGCGTGCCGTTTTCTCGTGAATGTACGCCACGAGGTCGGTGAGCACCTGCGGGTCGGTGGTCGGGGGTACGCCGTGGCCGAGGTTGACCACGTGCGAGGGGGCGGCACTACCTTCGGCGAGCACTTCGTCTACGTGTGCGTAGAGGTTTTCGCTACCTGCGGCGAGCAGTGCCGGGTCGATGTTGCCCTGCAGGGGTACGGCGCCGTTGAGCAGGGTGTTTGCTGCGGACAGCGGCAGGCGGTAGTCCACACCGATGACGTCTGCGCCGGCTTCGTGCATGGCGGGCAGCAGGGCGGTGGTGCCGGTGCCGAAGTGGATGCGCGGCACACCGTATTCGCGCACCATGTCGAGGGCGGTTGCGGAGTGTGCCTGCACGTAGCGGCGGTAGTCGCCTTCGCCGAGGGAGCCAGCCCAGGAGTCGAAGAGCTGCACTGCGGAGGCGCCCGCCTCAATCTGTGCGCGCAGGAACTGGCCTGCGGTGCGAGCTGCCCAGGCGGCAAGTTCGTGCCAGGCGGCGGGGTCGGCGTGCATCATGGTGCGCGGGCGCAGGTGGTCGCGGGAGGGGCCGCCTTCGACCATGTAGGCGGCGACGGTGAAGGGGGCTCCGGCGAAGCCGATGAGCGGGGTGTCGCCGAGCATTTCTACGGTGGCGGCGACGGCTTCACGGATGGGGTCGAGGTCGCTGTCTTTGAGTTCGGGCAAGGCGCGCACCTCGTCGAGGGTGCGTACGGGCTGGTCGAGTACGGGGCCCCTGCCGGGCACGATGTCGACGTTGACGCCCGCGAGCTTCATGGGGATGACGATGTCGGAGAAGAAGATGCCGGCGTCAACCTTGTGGCGGCGGACGGGCTGCACGGTGATTTCTGCGGCGAGGTCGGGGGTGAGGCATGCGTCCAGCATGGGAATGCCTTCGCGTGCTTCGCGGTATTCGGGCAGGGAGCGGCCTGCCTGGCGCATGAACCAGACGGGTCGGTGGCTGGAGGGGCGGCCGGTGAGGGCGCGGAGCATGGGCGAGTCGGCGGTGGCGCCTGCGCGCAGGGGGTGGTTGGCGGGTAGGTGTGCGAGCTGCTCGTCGGTGAGCAGGGGTCGCTGGGCGTCGGTGGGGTGTGCGGGCAGGGCGGGTGCCTGTGCGGCAGCCGATGCGGTGCCCTTATCCGATGCGAGGGTGGTGTGCTGGTTTTCGCTCATAGTGTCTAGTGTGACAGGTTTATGAGGGCGTTTTTGCGACACTATGTCATGGCGACTTTTACCTAAAGGTGGCTTCCTTAGTGGTGAGGGACACCTTAGTTCGCGAATATAAGAACCCCGCCTGCCGCCTGTTTGCGCCTGTTTGCGCGGAGATTTGCGTAGAGAATACGCAGGTAAAGCCCCGAATACACCCCTTCACATTCCGGTGCATTCTCCCCTACCTGCGCTTTTGAATTGCCGCCAGCACTCCGACAGCACCCCGGCGAATACACTGGCAGATACCCCCGCCTCCTGTCCACTATGTGGCACCCACTAAGCCACGTTGAGCCGTGAACTTAGGTTCTGTGAGCTTTACAGGGGCTTAGTCGGCGTGGTTATGATTAATCCCTAGATGAGTACTTATGCATTTGTGGCATCGCACCACACCGTTGATTTGACCACCGTCGCTGCGTTGAGCGCCGGTGCCTCCGGCGTACCCGATGTTCTGGCGAGCGATATGGCGCGTCAGCTGGGCGTGAAGGGTGCAGTCGTTCTTGCCACCTGTAACCGTCTTGAAATGTATGTTCAGCTACACGTATCCGCCCATGTGCCCATGGTTCGTGAGCTGATTGTCGACTCTATTGCGCGCGCCTCCGGTCTGGACAAAGAACTGGTCAATTCCAGCTTCGACGTGTACGCCGATGACGAGGCCGCACGCCACCTGCTGACGGTCGCCTCCGGCCTGGAATCTGCCGTGGTCGGCGAGCGTGAAATCGCCGGTCAGGTGCGCCGCGCCCTGGCCGCCGCGCAGGCGAAGGCACAAGAGGATGGCGTGCCTCTTCCCGGTGAGCTGGTTCAGCTATTTGAGCATGCGGCACATACGGCTCGCCAGGTGGGTCAGCATACGGCGCTTGGCGCTCAGGGCCGCTCGATTGTGTCTGTTGCCCTCGATCTTGCGGATGAGGTTGCCGAGAAGGATTGGTCGACCCGCCGCGCCCTGATTTTTGGTACGGGTGCTTACGCGGGCGCGACCATTGCGGCGCTACGCGAGCGCGGTTGCACCGACATTTGGGTCAATTCCCGTTCGGGTCGTGCCGCCGAGTTCGCAGCAAAGCGCGAGGTTTCTGCGGTTCCGGTGGACGGCATGGAGCAGGCTATGGCTTCTGCCGACGTCATTATTGGTTGCTCCGGCGGCTCCGATCCACTGCTTCCCGAGCAGATTCCGGCCGGTCACCACACGATCCTTGACCTGGCTCTTTCGCGTGACTTTGACCCCTCGGTCGCTGACCTGCCGAACGTTGAGCTGATTACCCTCGAATCGGTGCGCCTTGCCGCCCCCGAGGAAACCGAGGAGTCCGTGGCGACGGCTACGCGCATCGTGGAGTCTGAGTTGGTGGCATTCCTGTCTCGTCAGCGTTCCCGCACGATTGACTCCGCGATTGTTGCGCTGCGCTCGCACACCATGGACGTGCTGGATTCCGAGCTGGAGAAGGTACGTAGCCAGTTTGGTTGCGGCGCGGCGACGGAGCAGTTTGAGCTGGCGATGCGCCGCATGGTGAAGTCTCTGCTGCACACCCCGACGGTGCGCGCCAAGAAGCTTGCGGCTGAGGGCCGCACGGAGGATTACGTGCAGGCGCTGGAGACTCTCTACGGTATTCAGGTGGAGGACTCTTAAGAGCCTGCCCTCCCCGCCACGTTTTTCTGTGTTTTGCGTTTGCTGTTGGTGTTCGTCGGTGGAGTATTTTATTAGCCCCCGGCGAAGTACCGCCTGTTCATGGCGTCGGCTAGTTCATGCGCGCTAGAGTAGAAGCTAAGTAAGGTAAGTTTCTTTCCGTGCGCACGCATAGCGGCGCCGGACTATTCTGCGAGGAGACTCATGGAAATCAAGATTGGCGTTCGCCACATTGCTCGTGAAATTATTGTTGAGACCAGTGAGGCTAAGGAAATCCTCATGGAGAAGGTCTCGAAGGCTATTGAGGATGGCTCGCTGCTGCAGATTATGGACGATAAGGGCAACACCACCCTGATTTCTGGCGCTCAGATTGGCTACGTTGAGCTGGGTTCCGACGCGAAGCGTCACGTGGGCTTCGGTATCGGCGCCTAATTACCTCGGCGACTAAATCCCCTATAAGCTTTAGCTCTCCCCCGCATCCATCATGATGCGTAACCGCGCTTTATGCGCTGTGTGCGTGCGCTGTATGCGCCGTACGGTTACGCCGTGCCGAATGCGGGGGTTTGCGTTTTAAACCGCCCGCACAAAAACCTCGCGGCACCCGGTTTTGGGGCGGTATATCGCCCATCACGGGCTCACACCACAACCAGTTGGGGGTGCGCCGGAAGCAAATCCGGGTTAATATTGAGGGGTTAAGTGAATGACCGGTCGTACCCCTTTCAAGACCCCGAGGCTGCACCGCCTTTTCATCATGAATAACCATGAGCACTAGCCATGAGTATTAAGCATGCGTGCAGGCGGCGTCTCGGTAAGAATTTCCCGTGTAAGAATTTCCCGCGGCCGGCTTTCGACGCCCGCCCGTCACCGCCTCCACCGTTGGGGCGCTGGCTGGTGCACCCCGTTCCGGGGAGAAACACACCCCGAACAGGGGTAGAAAGATACGGTCCAGTGACTGAAACGAACACGCAGGAAACCACTCAGACTGCAAAGTCCTTCGCCGACTTCGGCGTTCGCCAGGATATTAGTGACGCCCTCGCGGCGGTTGGCATTACCTCCCCCTTCCCCATCCAGGAGCTGACTCTTCCCGTGGCTCTGTCTGGCCAGGACATCATTGGTCAGGCGAAGACCGGTACCGGTAAGACCCTCGGCTTCGGTCTGCCCACCATTCAGCGTGTGGTCGGCCGCGATGATGAGGGTTGGGCTGATTTGGAGTACCCCGGCGCACCTCAGGCGCTGATTCTGGTTCCGACCCGTGAGCTTGCTATTCAGGTGGGTGAGGACCTGGCGATTGCTGCGAAGCTGCGCAACGCCCGCGTCGCCACTCTGTACGGTGGTGTGCCGATTGAGCCTCAGGCTGAGCTGCTGCGCCGCGGCCTGGAGGTTGCGGTGGGTACCCCCGGCCGCATTATCGACCTGTACCAGCAGGGTTTCCTGAACCTGAAGCAGGTCAAGATCGTGGTCCTCGATGAGGCTGACGAGATGCTGGATTTGGGTTTCCAGCCGTCGGTTGAGAAGATCCTCAGCTACCTGCCCGAGGACCGCCAGACCATGCTGTTCTCCGCAACCATGCCCGGCCCGGTCATTGCGATGGCACGCCAGTACATGACCAAGCCCATGCGCATTAGCGCTGCTGACCCCGAGGACGCCTCGAAGACTAAGGCGTCGATCCGCCAGGTCGTCTACCGTGCACACCACCTGGACAAGGACGAGATGATCGGCCGCATTCTGCGCGCTACCGGTCGCGGCCGTACCGTCATCTTCACCAAGACCAAGCGTGACGCTGCCCGCGTGGCGGAGGAGCTGGTGAACCGTGGCTTCGCTGCCGCTCCCCTGCACGGTGACCTGAACCAGGTTGCGCGTGAGCAGGCGCTGAAGGCGTTCCGCACCGGCAAGGTCGATATTCTGGTCGCGACCGACGTGGCGGCTCGCGGTATTGACGTTGAAGACGTGACCCACGTGATTAACCACCGCGTGCCCGAGGATGAGAAGACCTACCTGCACCGTACCGGCCGTACCGGTCGTGCGGGCAATGAGGGTACCGCTGTGACCCTGGTTGACTGGGATGACCTGCCGCGCTGGAAGGTCATTAACGACGCCCTGGAGCTGGGTGTTCCCGAGCCGGTTGAGACCTACTCTTCCTCTGAGCACCTGTTTTACGACCTGAACATTCCGCTTGGCACTAAGGGCCGCCTGCCGCGTGAGGAGCGTGTGGCTGAGGGCATGGGCGATGAGTTCTTTGAGAGCGCCCGTGATTCTCGTGATGGCCGCCCGGCTCGTTCTCGCGGTGGCCGCGACGGCGGTCGTTCTGGCGGTCGTGACGGTGAGAAGGGTTCGCGCCGTTCCCGCGGCTCCCGTGACGGTGGCCGCGACGGTGATCGTTCTGGCGGTCGTTCCGGTGAGGGCCGCGGCGAGCGCCGTAGCCGCTCCGAGGGCCGCAAGCGCACTGAACGTTCCGAGCGTGCAGAGCGTAACGAGCAGGGCGCATCCGAGCGTACTGAGCGTTCTTCTGAGCGTGCGCCTCGTCAGCGTCGCCGTACCCGCCGTGTTGAGGGTCAGCCGGTGGAGGGTGAGGGTCGCCGCCGCACCCGCCGCCGCTCTGAGGGCTCGCGTGCTGAGGGTTCTCGCGGTAAGGGCCGTGGCGCTGACCGTGCTGGTTCTGAAGGCTAGGGCCGGGGTTGGGTATTTCAGCATCCCCGGCGCCCGCCGCGCCCTCCCCTGCCGCTGAGTCGCACCCCGCGGATTCGACGGTTTTCGACCCGCAGGGCCCGTCACTGCTGGTGCAGGCAGATAACCTGGAGTATCTGCGTGAGCTGCCCGATGGTGCGTTCACCGTGATTTACATTGACCCGCCATTCAATACGGGTAAGAAGCAGACGCGCCGCACTTTGAGCGCGGAGGCTTCTGAGAAGGGTGACCGCACCGGTTTTAAGGGCAAGAGCTATTCGAGCACCCTGCAGACTCTGGCGAGCTATAACGACTCGTTCGAGGATTATTGGGCGTTCCTAGCGCCGCGTATTGAGCAGGCGCATCGTCTGCTTGCGCAGGACGGCACCCTGTACCTGCACCTGGATTGGCGTGAGGTTCATTATGTGAAGATTATGTGCGACATGATTTTTGGTCGTGAGAACTTCATTAATGAGCTGATTTGGGCTTATGACTACGGTGCGAAGTCTACGCGCCGCTGGCCGACGAAGCACGACAATATTTTGGTGTACGCGAAGGATCACCGCAGCTATTACTTCAATACTGCGGAGGTTGATCGTGAACCGTATATGGCTCCCGGTTTGGTGACTGAGGAGAAGGCTTCTCGCGGTAAGCTCCCTACGGATGTGTGGTGGCATACGATTGTGTCGCCGACGGGTAAGGAGAAGACGGGGTATCCCACGCAGAAGCCTACGGGCCTGTTGCGTCGTATGATTGCGGCGAGTTCCCGTCCGGGCGATTGGGTGTTGGATTTCTTCGCTGGTTCTGGTTCTACGGGTGCGGCGGCGGCTCAGCTGGGCCGTAAGTTCGTGTGTGTGGATCAGAATCCGCCGGCTATTGAGGTGATGGCTAAGCGCCTGGGCGTGGACCCGGTGTCGTTCGCTGAGTATCGCGGTGTGCCGCGTGGGGCGAGTGTGCTGTTCACGCCCAAGCGTACGGTGGGTGTTCGTGGCGGTACGAGTCGTGATGCGTTGACGGCGGCGAGCCGTCATGCGCTGAAGGCTGTGTTGGATACGCTCACGGAGACTACGCAGCCGGTTGAGGGTGCGTCGTGCCGGTTTGTGCGTCACCGTTCGATGGATGCGGTGGATAAGAAGATGCGTATTGATGGGCGTGATGAGTTGCGTCGTCAGCGTCAGCATCAGGCGCGGGCTAAGGCTCGTGCGGCGCGGGCGGCTGCTCAGCGGGATGCGGTTGATGCGGGCGCGGTGTTGCAGCATCATGCCTCGCGTGAGAGCGTCTAGGCTGTCTTTTCTGCGTATTCGTAAGAGCATGCGTTAAAAGTGTGGGGCGGGTTCCTTGATGGGGAACCCGCCCCATTCTTTTGTTTTCACCCCATTGCATATTCTCTAAATCTCTACCTGAAGGTTAGGATTTTTGATACGCTGAGAACGTTCTACTCATGAGGGTGCACAAAGATTGTGCCCCTCTGTTCATGAAGGAGCTATGATGCTTCGACAATTATTCGCGCACCCCACGAAGCGGGTCGTCCAGACTGGCGGCGCTGTCCTTTTGGCTGGCGCCATGGTGTGCGGTAGCGTGCCGGCGTATGCCATTGGGTCGGTTAAGCCCCGTCAGGCTACACCTATCGCACAACCAAACGAACCTGCAGTAACCTGCACTGATAGGGCTCTTTTCCGTTATATGGCAAATACAGCTCTAGCAAAGGAACTTGTATTCGACTGGGCTGAGTGTGCTGGTCTAATTACCGAATATCAAAAACACCAGCTATTTATTAAATCTCCAGTTATCTCTCGCGGGCAGTTTGTGGAGTATTTGTATCGTCTGTCGGGTTCTCCCGAGGTGAAGAATCTTCCGGGGCAGTCTCCGTATGGTGATATTAAGACTGATGATCCGCGTTTTCCTGTGGTGATGTGGGCTCGTGAGCGGGGTATTACGTGGGGTTGGAGTGATGGGAATTTCCATTACGATACCCCCGCCAGCGATTCCACGATTGCACTCATGCTGTACCGTTTGGCTGGTAAGCCGGACGTGAATGTCCCTGAATATCACAGGGAAGCATGGAACGACCCCTGGGATAAAGAATGGCCCAATATGCCTTACGGTTCAGAGCTGCATAAGGCTTATTTGTGGATTACCCAAAAGACTTCTTTAGAGAAAGAAGGATACATTGACGAATATTATAATGTTCGATTCGGAATGCATTTTGTTGCACAAGCAGGGAAAAATAGCTGGTTCACCTTCGCGGAATACGATTTAGCTTTTTCAGCTTTGCGAGTCGCTGACTCTCTGGGAGCATTCGACAAGTAATCATAGTGCCCCGCATAATAAATGCGGGGCACAGCTATTTTTCGCTCTTATACGGTTATGAAGAGCTTCTTATCAGGAGTTTCTTCCTCTTTAATTCCAAGATTATATGAGTAGTGATTAACTTCAACTCTGGCATACTTATATAGCGGTTTATCAACGCGTAGGACCCAGTTATTTGTCAGCAATTTTATCTGGTCACTAGTACGTTGCTTACTAGATTGATGACAGGCGTCGAAAGCATTTGCCCCGATGATGTTAAGGCATCCGGCTCCTCCTTCAATATAGAACCCCCATCGTGCTGCGAGAGCCTTATCTAGCGGAAATTTATCCTCTGGCTTGTCACTATCTTCGTAGGGATTATCAGAGCGTACTCCCGTGAAAGTGCATGGAAGTTCTCTATTGAGAATCCCCTGAAGCAAGCCTGCAAGATTAAAATTAATCAGTATGCCTATACATCTAATGACACTGCAGAGAAGAAATTAAATCCAAAAGATTATCCACTAAAGAAATAAAAATTGCTGAAGAATACCCCTCACCTGTCGACGGGTGAGGGGTAAATCCTATTTAAAATTAAAAGATTTATCTGCCAGACGAATTACTTCAAAGGCCTGCTCATAAGTGGCGTAAGTCCACCATTCAAATTCATCATTATATGTTACGATGCCAAACTCTCGATACAATACGTTCCTGACAGAATCTTTATTATTTGGATCCTGAAGACCATAATACAACCAGGTGTATGCCTTATGAAGCTCAGAATTATGAGGCATATTCGGCCACAATTCTTTCCAATTCTTACGTGGGAAATAATCCTCAGGGTTGTCTACTTTTACCGTTACTTTTGGGCTACCCGCCAGCCGATACACCATCAAAGCAGTAGCAGACTCACTAGCAGGAGTATCGTAATGGAAATTCCCATCACTCCACCCCCACGTAATACCCCGCTCACGAGCCCACATCACCACAGGAAAACGCGGATCATCAGTCTTAATATCACCATACGGAGACTGCCCCGGAAGATTCTTCACCTCGGGAGAACCCGACAGACGATACAAATACTCCACAAACTGACCACGAGAAATAACACTATCTTTCTTGACCATCTGGTACTTCTGATACTCAGAAATCAGGCCAACACACTGCGCCCAATTAAAAACAGTACGGCGCCCCAACCTGCCGTTGTCCTGATAGTACTCAAAATCTGCCCGGTCGTTACAGGTTACTGGCGGTTCATCGGGCTGCACAATAGGGGTCACCTCGTGAGGCTTCAAATGCCCGGTGGCATACGCCGGTACACTGCCGCACACCATTGCGCCAGCCAAGAGTACAGCGCCGCCAGTCTGGATAGCCCGCTTCGTGGGGCGGGTGAATAATTGTCGAAGCACCATAGCTCCTTCAAAATAAGGGGGCACAATCTTTGTGCACCCCAATGAGTAGAACGTTCTCAGCGTATCAAAAATCCTAACCTTCAGGTAGAGATTTAGAGAACATGCAGTGGGGTGAAAACAAAAGAATGGGGCGGGTTCCCGATAAGGGTCCCGCCCCACACTCTTTTGTCTTACTCCTGGTCTTACTACCGAGTTGCCAGCTGCTCGCGGATACGCGCCACCGTCGCCGCATCCGTCGTATTCTCACCCAGCAGGTTCGGCTTACCCGCACCGTGATAATCGCTCGAACCCGTCACCAGCACCTCACGGCCCGCCGCGCGCTGACCCTCAATGAACTCCAGCAGACGCGCACGGTCCTGAACCGAATTCTCACGGTGATACACCTCCACACCAGCCAGACCAGCGTCCACCATCAAACCCAGGTACTCCAGGCTCAACGCGGGCCCACGCATCGTACTCATCGGATGCGCAATCACCGGCACACCCCCAGCCTCACGCACCAGACGCACCGCCTCCAACGGGTCCAGCGCCTGCTGCGGCACATAGTAGGGGCTACCCGTGTACAGCAGCTTCGCAAAAGCCTCAGAACGATCAGCAACCACGCCAGCAGCAACCAGCGCATCAGCAATATGGGGGCGGCCCACTGCCGTGTTCCCTTCCCCCACCTGCGCTAACACGTCATCCCAGGTCAGCGGGTAGTCGGCAGCAAGGCGGTCCACAATAGCCTGCGCACGGCCCGCACGGCTGGCACGAATCGCCTCCACACGGCGCGCAAGCTCCGAATCCACCGGGTCAAAACCATAAGCGAGCAGGTGAATGGTCTTCGTGCGTGCGCGGCCCTCACCGTCGGTGTACCGGTAGCGGCAAGAGAACTCGGCACCCGGCAGAAAATCCAGACCGTACTCACCCGCCAGCTGAGCCGCCTGCGCCCACCCTGCCGTCGTATCGTGATCAGTCAGCGCGAAACCCGCCAACCCGGCACGAGCAATCAGCGGCACCAGCTCGGTCAGGCTCTGCGTGCCGTCAGAAATAGCGGAGTGAATATGCAGATCGTAACGCCCGGCACGGTTCAGGTTTTCAGGCGCGCCCGATTCAGCGGGCTGCGGTGCCTGCTTCGCATTAGGTGCACTATTTCGGTGTTCTGTCTGCGTCATATTCTCTCCTTCCCCGCCCCTGCTAGTTCGTCGCCATCTCAGCGGGGTTTTAAGGCATGTCATCTACTCTTCTGATTCAACCCTACCAATATCGGCGGCGCAATATCAGGCACCCGGTCGCAAGTCAAAGATATATTCTGCCCCACCGTGCCCCCTCTTATGGTCAAAAGCGCTAAAACACCTGCCCACCTGTGGCGAAGGCGATATGATTAACCCATGACTGAGAACAACGAGAAGAGCACCGAAGCTCAGAAGACTGACCACCGCAGCACCCCTAAGGCGTCTGCGTTCACCGAATTCATTGCCGCAAACTGGGCACCTGCCGAAGATGACGGCTACACCCGCGAGCCCGTAGCAGACTACGCAGCTGAGCGCCGCGCCAAGATCTCCAAGGCATTCCCCGGCGAGCGCCTCGTCCTGCCCGCAGGCCCGCTGAAGGTCCGCTCCAACGACTGCGACTACCGCTTCCGCCCCCACTCGGCGTTTGCGCACCAGACCGGTCTGGGCATCGACCACGAGCCTGACGCCGTGCTGATCTTCGAGCCCGTTGAAGAGGGTACCGGCGACAACGGCTCCAACCACGAGGTCACCCTGTACTTCCGTCCGCTGGCTGGCCGCGACACCGCAGAGTTCTACGCGGATGCACGCTACGGCGAGTTCTGGGTTGGCCCCCGCCCCACCCTGAAGGAGTTCTCCGAGCGTTACGGTCTGCGTACCCGCGACCTGTCCGAGCTTGAGGTTGCTATCACCAAGAACGCCGGCAACCAGGGCCTGGGTGGCGTGAACATCCGCCTGGTCCGCAACGTTGACCCGGCTGTTGACGCGCTGGTTGACACCTCCCGCTACAACACCGGCGTGGAGCTGGAGCAGGCTGACAAGCTGGACTCCGAACTGGCTGTGGCTCTCTCCGAGGCTCGCCTGATTAAGGACGCTATCGAGGTTGAGAACCTGCAGCGTTCCGTTGACATGACCGTCAAGGGCTTCGAAGAGGTCATTCGCTCCCTGCCGAAGGCTAAGGAGCACCACCGCGGTGAGCGCGTCGTTGAGACCGCGTTCTTCTCCGTGGCACGTACCGACGGTAACGACCTGGGCTACGACACCATCGCAGCGTGCGGTAACAACGCAACCATCCTGCACTGGATCCGTAACAACGGCACCGTCGATGACGGCAAGCTGCTGCTGCTGGACGCAGGCGTTGAGGACGACACCCTGTACACCGCAGATGTGACCCGCACCTTCCCCGTGAATGGTAAGTTCACCGAGGTTCAGGCGAAGGTCTACAACGCTGTGCTGGAGGCTGCTGATGCCGCATTCGCTGTGGCTAAGCCGGGCCGTAAGTTCCACGAACTGCACGACGCCGCGATGGAGGTTCTGGCTCACCGTCTGGAAGAGTGGGGCCTGCTGCCGGTTTCTGCCGAGGTTTCCCTCACCATTGAGGGCGGTCAGCACCGCCGCTGGATGCCGCACGGCACCAGCCACCACCTGGGCCTGGACGTGCACGACTGCGCGCAGGCAAAGGCTGAGCTGTACATGTGGGCTGAGCTGGAGCCGGGCATGGTCTTCACCATTGAGCCGGCGCTGTACTTCAAGGAAGAGGACATGTCCATTCCCGAGGAGTACCGCGGTATCGGTATCCGCCTTGAGGACGACGTGCTCTGCACCGAGGACGGCAACGTGAACCTCTCCGCTGCGCTGCCGCGCACCGTTGAGGGCATCGAGGAGTGGATGGCGAAGCTGGCGAAGTAAGCCTGACTCTTCACGCCACTAACACCGGTTAGTGCCGGTTGTATGTGCATAGCGAAGGCCCCTCACCGATTCGTTCGGTGAGGGGCTTTCGCGTATCTTCTACGCTGCGTATCTCCTATGCCTGTTCCCCGCCGTTGTGCCTTACAGCTATTCGGAGTCCTTCGCTGAATTATCGTGCGAGGACTTATCGTGCAGGCCCTGCGGGCGCGGAGTCGGACGCTGCGGCTTGGGCTGAATCAGCTTCGCGTATTCTTCCGGGTCATCCACGCGCAGACCGTACCGCTGAGCCGGGCGCTTCTGCGTATCTGACTTCTGAGTGGTCGCCTGGCCGGTACTTGCCTGTTCGGCAGGCTGAGTGGACTGTGCGGTCTGAGCAGACTGTGCGGGTTGAGTGGGCTGTGCGGGAGTAACCGGTGCCGGCATGTTCTGCGCCGCGCTCTGAGCCACCGCGTTCTGCGCGCTAGTATCACGCTCGGGCAGGTTCTGGTTCGGCGCCGGCTGGCTACCCGCCTGCGCACGGTACGAGGGGGCCTTCGGCGCGCCAGTCGGAACCGGTGCACCATTCATCGAGACGGTGCTCTGAGCCGCACGAGCCTGCGAAGCTTCCGGGGCAGCCGCCACACGCGCAGCCGCAACCGCCGCCGAGAAGCGAGGATGCGCACCCAGCACACGGCGCGCATCCTGAGCGTACTCCGACAGAGCGTACATCACGGTACGCGAGGGAATCGCCTCAGTACGCATCGGGTAACGAACACCCCTGCCACGGCGCAGGATGAACATCTGCCACAGCACAAACACCACCACCGACAGCGGCACGTACTTTAGCGCCACCGACGTAAAAGAGTCACCGGTCAGCGTCAACAGCACCGAAAACACCAGGCCCATCGATGCACCCTGAATCGCCGAAGAAATCAGAGCACGACCATAACCGGGCTGTACCGGATACTCCACCTGACGGATACCGTCATTGACCAGGTACAGCGCCGTAACCGGATAATCCTGCTCGCTGAGCACATCAAAAGCGGCGAGCGCATCATCGTGACGAACGAAGGAGGCGATCGCCTCACCGGCAGGCAGGGGCTTGCCCTGTGCCTGCGCCAGGCGCGACGCCAGATATGAAGAAGGCGGGGTCGAGGGAATATTCGGCAGGTTAGAAGTCATGGCTCCTATTCTACCGCCCACCCCACCCCTGGACCCGGTGGGCAGTCAGCTCCTCTACAGGCGTAGCGAACACCCGTTCAATTCGGCTTCTCAAAGTGCGAATCCCCGCGGCGGAGCGTACCCTAGAGAGGTGAGCAATTCGAAGTTCAGCACCCCCAGCAAGATTTACATTGCCCGCCTTTTGGGCCTCGACGTTTTTGACCCCTTCGGTGACCGCCTCGGCCGTCTCCGAGACGTCGTCGTGCTCAAACGCGGCCTAGGCGCCTCCATTGCGGGCGCCCGCCCCGCCAAGGGCAGCGAACCCATTGTTGTCGGCATCATCGTTGAGGTGCTCGGCAAGAAACGCGTGTTCATGCCCATGACCCGTGTGCGAAGTATCGACGCCTCACAGATTATTTCAACCGGCCTGGTGAACCTACGCCGCTTTGAACAGCGCAACTCTGAGACTCTCATCGTCGGTGAGCTCTTTGACCGCCGCGTGCGCCTGCTCGACGGCAGCGGCGACGCCGTCATTGAGGACGTCGCCATTGAGCAGCGCCGCAACGGCGACTGGGGCGTGACCGAGCTGTTCGTTTCCCGCGTCAACTCCGGCTCCAGCACGTGGCGCCGCCGTTCCAAGGAGACCCTCATTGTCGACTGGGACGAAGCAGTGCTCTCCACCGACGTGGAACCGCAGGCAGCAACCGCGTTCGTCGCTAACCACGAGAACTCCAAGCCCGCCGACCTTGCGGACGCTATCCACGAGATGAGCGATAAGCGCATGGTCGAAATCGCCGCCGAACTGCAGGATGAGCGCCTCGCGGACGTTCTGCAGGAGCTACCCGCCGAGGACCAGGTGCAGATTCTCTCGCACCTGGACGATGAGCGTGCCGCGCAGGTCCTCGAAGAGATGGAACCGGATGACGCCGCCGACCTGCTCATCGAGCTGGACGACGCCCAGCGTGAGAAGCTGCTCGAACTCATGGAACCCGACGAAGCAGACGACGTGCGTCGACTGCTCGAATATGACGAAGGTACCGCCGGTTCGCTCATGAACCCGGTGCCGATCATCCTCTCCCCCGAGGCGACCGTCGCGGAGGCGCTCGCGCACATCCGCGCAGAGGAGATCCCTCCGGCGATGGCGGCTGCCGTCATGGTGACCCGCCCGCCCCTGGAAACCCCGACCGGCAAGTACTTGGGTCTGGTGCACATGCAGAAGCTGCTGCGTGTGCCGCCGAGCGAGCCAATTGGTCACATCCTCGATACCGACACTGAGCCTGTCTCTGACCAGGCAAGTTTGGAAGAGCTGGCACGCGTGCTGGCAACCTACGACCTGACCATCGTTCCCATTGTGAACGAATCGCACCGCCTGGTAGGCGCAGTGACCATCGACGACGTGCTCGATGCGCTCCTGCCCGAAGACTGGCGAACTTACGATGATGGAACTCCCGTACGAAAGGTAGGACGACGCTTTGGCTGATTCGAACCGCCGCGACGCAAACCGTACCGAAGAGAACCCCCGCATCGATAAGGCGCGCATTCTCAAAGACCGCCTGGAGAAGAAGTACGCTGAACGCAACCGCGAGCGCGGCGACTCCCGCCCGCAGCGTAGCGACTCGCAACTGAGCACCCCCGGCACCCGTAAGCCGAGGCTGTTTTCCAGCCCCAACCCGGACGCTTTCGGCCGCATGACTGAGGCGTTCGCACGCTACATGGGTACCCCGCAGTTCCTGATGTGGATGACCATTTTCTGTGGCGTGTGGCTTGCTTGGAACTCCCTGGCGCCGGAGGAGATGCAGTTCGACCCGCGTAGCCTGAACTTCACCCTGCTGACCCTGATGCTGTCCCTGCAGGCTTCTTACGCTGCTCCCCTGCTGCTGTTGGCGCAGAACCGTCAGGATGACCGTGACCGCGTGGTGGCTTCTGAGGACCGTAAGCGCGACCAGCAGAACCTGGAGGAGACCCAGTACCTGACCCGCGAGATTGCTTCGCTGCGTATTGCTCTGCGTGAGGTTGCGACCCGTGACTTCGTCCGTAGCGAGCTGCGTGACATTCTTGAGGAGCTACAGAACATTGCGCAGGAGCAGGAGCGTCACGCCGAGCAGCTGCAGGACATCAGTGAGGACATTGAGGACCTGGAGGAGGCTATCGACGATATCGATATCTCCGAGGGTGAGGAGAAGGACGCTGAGGAGCAGGGCTCTGATGTCCAGAACTCTGAGGACCAGAGCTCTGAGGGTACTGAGAACGGTACCGAGCAGGTGCCTGACAAGGCTGAACGCTCCGCAAAGGACTCCACCCAGGATTCCCATCGCGGTGAGGATCCCCACCGAGGTGACTTGAGCCAGCCTCAGAGCCGCGAATCCCAGCAGGCACAGCAGCAGGCAGAACGCGCCCGTGAGGGAGGCGCCCGTGACCGCTAATTCGCCCCTGCAAGATGCGCTCTACGCGGCACTTTCCCGCGTCGAGGACCCCGAACTGCGCCGCCCCATTACGGAGCTGGGCATGGTTGAGACTGCGCTCGTGCATCCTGAACTGGATGAGCGCGGTGAGCCGATTCCCGGTCGCCACTGGGCAGAGGTAAAGGTTCTGCTCACCATTGAGGGTTGCCCACTGAAGAACACCATCGAGCAGCAGGTTCGTGACGCCGCCGCCACCGTTGAGGGCATTGAGCGTGTGCAGCTGCAGGTGGGTGCGATGAACCCGCAGCAGCGTTCTGCCCTGCGTTCGATGCTCAAGCCGGAGCGTTCCAACCCGTTCACCGCCCCCGGTTCGCTGACCCGCGTGTTCGGCGTGGTGTCCGGTAAGGGTGGCGTGGGTAAGTCCTCCATGACCGCGAATCTTGCCGCCGCGTTCGCTTCGCGCGGGCTTGCGGTGGGCATTATTGACGCGGATGTGCACGGCTTCTCCATTCCGGGTCTGCTGGGTATTACCGACGCCCCGACCCGCCTGGATGACCTGATTCTTCCGCCGACCGTGGATGTGCCCGCCCCCGCCCAGCGTTGGGGTGAGCAGAAGGTCAGCGGCGGTTTTATTCGCGTGATTTCTATCGGCATGTTCCTCAAGGGTAACGAGCCGGTGGCGTGGCGCGGCCCCATGCTGCACCGCGCATTGGAGCAGTTCATCATGGACGTGCACTTCGGTGCCCTGGATGTGCTGCTGCTCGATTTGCCGCCCGGTACCGGCGATATTGCGATCTCCATGGCTCAGCTGCTGCCGAATGCGGAGCTGGTGCTCATTTCCACCCCGCAGCACGCCGCTGTGGATGTGGCGGAGCGTGCCGGCACTCTGAGCCTGCAGACCGGTCAGAAGGTCGTGGGCGTGGTGGAGAACATGGCTGCCATGACCCTGCCGGACGGTACCGTGCTCGATATGTTCGGTTCTGGCGGCGGTCAGGTGCTCGCTGAGCGTCTTTCGGAGGCGCTCTCCTACCCGGTACCGCTGCTCGGTTCTGTCCCGCTGGATGTGAACCTGCGTACCGGCGGCGACGAGGGCACCCCGGTGGTCTGGAGCCACCCGGATTCGCCCACCGCCGAAGAGATTCAGTCCATCGCCTCGCAGCTGTTGCACTCGGGCGAGTCGAGGGCGGGTCAGAGCCTGCCGCTCTTCGTCTAAGAGATGTAGCCGTCTAAAGAGGTGGCCGTCTAGAACCAATCATCTAGGACCAATCGTCTAGAAGCTGCCGGCTAAAGCACGGTCAAACAGCTGAGAAAAGAAAGAACCCCGCACCATCACGGTGCGGGGTTTCTTTCGCTTCAAAATCTTAGGTTGCGTCCACGTCGAAGGGGGCGTATGCGCCTCGCGGAAGAGCACGGCTCTCAGCCTTTTCCTTCTCCTTCAGCAGCGCCTCTTCACGTTCCCTGGCCTCACGCTCACGCTCGGCGTCATCCTCAGCGAATGCCTGCTTCACAATCACGCGCGGATCGTACTGGCGGGGGTCGTATTGGCGCCAGTTAATATCTTCCAGACCCGTCTCGCCCAGGGCTTCCTTGAAGTCGTCCTTTGCGTCGAACGCCATACGGCGCACCATCTTGACGAATTCACGGATCTGTCGGGCGTATTCGGGCATGCGTTCGGGGCCAATCACCACGAACGTGATGATGGCCAAAATAATCAACTCGGTGCCACTAATACCAAACACAGAATATAGATTATCAGTTCCGAGCCAGCGCCGCCGAACCCGCGGCGCTTTCTGGACGTGTCTTTAAGCTCTGGACAAGCAGAAGGCGTACGCTACAGCACCGCGGAGGGGTATTGCGCCCACGGCTAAGAACACCACATCAGCGGTTTACGGCGGATAGTCTCCACCGCCGGGGTTAAACGCTGCGGCTCCAACCGCAGGCACGCCCGCCTCCCGAGCGCAAAAGACCGCCGGCAGCACACCGGCGGTCTCAAACAGCCCTTGGATAAATTCAGCGGTTTACGGCGGATAGTCCCCACCGCCGGGGAGCTGCTTCCAATGCCACAGCCAGCCCACCCAGCCCCACTGCGTGCATGCACCCGCCACCAGCAACGCCCAACGATACGCCCGCGAACGGCTCGCCACCGCCACCACAATCACCAGCGGGAACAACGGCAACAACAGGCGGAACGTCGAAGACTGCGGATTCAAAAACAGAATCAAATACGCAAAATAGCTCAGGCACCACAGGTTCAGCGGAGCCGCCAAAACCCTACGCGCCAACGGGCTCAAACACAGAGCAATAAAGCCCAGAATCAGCAGGGTCAGCAGCACCGGAGCCGCATACCCAAAGTACAGGTAACCCTGCGAAAGCCACGGCTGAATCGGCGCCAAATGGGTGCCGCGCCACGCCGTCTCCGTGGCGGTGTACGCATCCACACGGCCCGTAGCCCACCACGCAATCGCAGGCCACACCAGCGCACACGCACACACCACCAGGGCGCTCACCAGCTGCCCCAGATGACGCACAAACGCCGTACCCATACCCGACTGGCGGCTCGAACGAACCCAGCACGCAAACCACCACAGACCGGCAGCCGCACCCAGGGGCACACCCACCGGGCGGGACAGGCACGCCAAAGCCGCCACAGGAACCAGCAGACCGTAGCGTCCCTGAACCAGGCACAGCAGGGCACCGGCAAGGAACACCAGGTTCAGCGACTCCGCATACGGCACCTGAAGCACCGGCGCCACCGGCAAGAACGACACCAACGCCACAGCCCACATGGACAGCGCAGAAGGCGATTCCTCACTGGTAAAACCGGTCGCCTTCAACGACGCCTCAAACAGCAGGTAAATCACCCACGCCGCCGCGAAACCGGCAAGCAGAGCAACCGTCGCCGCCACCGGGTAGTACCCGATGCCCGTCGCATGACTAATAGCACCGGAAAGCTGCGGAAAAATCGGGTAAAAAGCCCACTGATTCTGCTGAACCGCACCCGTTGCATCCACCGGTAGCTGGCTCGGGTAGCCCTGTACCGCAATCTGCTCGTACCAGCCGGCATCCCAGATGCTAATGAACGACAAATAATCCAGGTGCTGACCCCACGGGCTGCGCAACTGCTGCTGACCGACCACGGCAAAAACGATGAAGCCCCACACGCGGGACAGACCATAAATCAGCAGCACCGACAGCCACGCGGGTAGGGCACGCAGACGCGCCCCCACCCGGTGCAGGCGCTCACCGGCTGCGGTGTACGCCCAGGTCAGCAGCTCATCAAAGGACTCACCCTGCTCATTCGCGGAGGGGGTACCAGCGGCAGAGCCAGTGGTGGGGTCAGCGGCAGAGTTAGCGTGGGCGGGCGGAACAGGACTAGTGTGCTGAGAAGGAACACTCACCGACGCTAGCTCCCCTCAGCCGGAACGGCATCCTGATCAGAGGAAACCGCCGTGGCGTTCTTTCGCTTCTCCACAAAGTCATGCGCACTCAAGGTGCTCTCCGCATCATCAGCCAGCGGAACCGCGACGCGACGCACCGGCTCAGCGGCAATCACATTAGCGTCAGCAGATTCTGCGGTCGAAGCGGCAGAAGAATCCTTCGCACCGTGCACATTCTCACGTGCCTTCTCGTCCTCGGAAGCGCCGAAGAAACGAACCGCAGTCGTCAAATCCTCCACACGGTCGAAGGTGCCCAGGCCGTCACGGCCCACGCCGCTAAAGAACGCGGTACCGGGCACGGCACGCTCACCGCCGAGCGCCACAACGGAGAGCGCCGCGATGCCCACAATCAGCAGGGCAAGCAGAATCAGAAGAAAGTTCATGTCAATCTCATATCATGCAAGACCGTCAACCCCTGACGGTCACCTAAATTCAAATAGTAGCGCCAGCACCGGCAGAATCAGCACTGTGCCTAGTCCTCGTCGCGGTCGCTGAGCAGCCAGGCACGCAAATCCGCGTGGCAGCGGGTCAGCTGGCTAAAGCTCACGTGCTCATTATCGGTGTGTGCCAGCAGTGCGTCACCGGGGCCGAAGTTCACGGCGGGAATACCGATCTCGCTCAGGCGCGCCACGTCCGTCCAGCCGTACTTCGGCTGAGGTTCCTCGCCCACCGCCTCAATGAGAGAAGCAGCCAGCGGGGTGTCCAGGCCGGGGCGTGCCGCCGGGGAAAGATCCACAAAATCCAGCTCGTAACCGGCGAAGACCTCACGCACGTGGGCGACCGCCTCATCCAGGGTCTTATCGGGCGCGAACCGGTAGTTCACGTGCATTGCCGCCGCATCAGGAATCACGTTACCGGCAACGCCACCAGAAATCTGCACCGCATTCAGGCCCTCACGATAATCCAGGCCCTCCACAGCAATAGTCTTCGGCTCGTAGGAGGCGAGCGCCGCCAACGCCGGTGCCAGGGCGTGAATCGCGTTCTCGCCGCGCCAGGCACGCCCCGAGTGGGCGGCAAGGCCGCGGGTGCGCACGAAGAAACGCATGGTGCCGTTGCAGCCGCCTTCAATGGTGCCGTTGGTCGGTTCGAGCAGCACACCGAAGTCTGCGTCGGTGATGAGTTCGCCGTGGTTGCGGATCAGACGCGCCAGGCCGGAGAGTTCGCTCGCAACCTCTTCGTTGTCGTAGAAGATGTAGGTCAGGTTGTAGTCGGTATCCTGCGCGGTCAGCTCAGCGGCAAGCTTCAGCTGAACCGCCACGCCGCCCTTCATATCGGTGGCGCCGCGGCCGTAGAGCACGCTGTGACCGTCCTCTTCACGCACCGTGGACGGCACGGTACCCAGGGAGCCCTCAACGGTGGGCAGGGGCACGGTGTCCAGGTGACCGGCAAGGATAATGCGGGTGCGCTCGCCCTCAGCCCCCTCCCCTTCAGCGCCGGGCAGCGGCGGGAATTCGGTGCGGGCAATGATGGCGTCCCCGTCACGGGTCAGGTGCAGGTGCGGGCAGAACGACAGCGCCGTGTGCACGGCGTCAGCAATCGTTCGTTCGTTACCGGAAACCGACTCGTAATCCAGTAGGGCACGGGTCAGCTCGGGCATGGACACATCCAAGTTCAGGGGCGGAGCCGGAACCGGGTGACGCTCAGAAATATTCGGGGAAAGGCTCATCCTTCCACCTTACAGGTTCCCCCGCGCACACACCCGCGCCCACAACACCCATATCGAGCATATGAGACGGTCTTGAAGGGGCACCAAGCCCCAAAACTATAATGGAAGGCATGTCTGAAAACACTCCCCGTTACGCCTCCGGCGTCGCACTGGTCAATGTTGTTGTCTCTGGCGAGCACGCCGGCACCGTCCTAGATGCCTGGTTCCCCGCGCCCTCCCTCACCCAGACCCCCGACCTGTCCATCGCGGACGAGTTGGAGGAACTGGTCGCTGAGCACCCGGCGCGCAATGCCCGCACCGAGGTGCGTACCGCCTCCATCAACCTGGATGAGGCACCCGAAGACGCTCTGGACGCGTACCTGCGTCTGCACCTGCTCTCGCACACCCTGGTTCGCCCCAATGAGCTGAACCTGGACGGCCTGTTCGGCACCCTGGCGAATGTTGCGTGGACTAACCACGGCCCGGTGCTTGCCGCCGAGTTCCAGAAGCTTGCGATTGGTCTGCGCAAGCTGGGCCACCTGAGTGTGAGCCACATTGATAAGTTCCCCCGCCTGGTGGATTATGTGGTTCCCGCCGGCGTGCGTATTGGTGACGGTGACCGCCTGCGCCTGGGTGCGCACTTGGCGTCCGGCACGACCGTGATGCACGAGGGCTTCGTGAACTTTAATGCCGGCACCCTGGGCACCTCCATGGTTGAGGGCCGTATTTCTCAGGGCGTTGTGGTGGGCGACGGCTCGGATGTGGGTGGCGGCGCCTCCACGATGGGCACTCTCTCCGGTGGCGGTACTCAGCGCGTGTCCATTGGTGAGCGTTCCCTGCTGGGTGCGGAGTCCGGTATCGGTATTGCTCTGGGCGATGATTGCGTGGTTGAGGCTGGCCTGTACGTGACCGCTGGTTCGCGCGTGAGCGTTCTGCTGCCCGGTCAGGAGGCGCGCGTGGTGAAGGCTGCGGAGCTGTCCGGTGTGTCGAACCTGCTGTTCCGCCGCAATTCGCTCAGCGGCGCGATTGAGGTTCTGCCGCGTGCGAAGAACACCGTGGAGCTGAACGAGGCCCTGCACCTGAACTAGTCTGTACCTGAACTAGTGCTGGTTGCCCTTGTGAATTTTAGGGGTCGGCCCGTGAACTTTGAGGGTCGGGATGTGTGAAGCATCCCGGCCCCTTTTCTGTGCCCTACGCTCCCCTTTTCGCCGTTCTCATAGATTGGGCGCGAATCCGCGACGGCTACGATGACCATTTTCAAGGCGAACTGCTCGGGCTTTCGCTAGGCTGGTAGTATCGGGTACCGCGCACCCGCCATGACTGACCATTTGTACAGTTCAGAGAGGAACTCAGATGCCTGAATCAACTAAGTCAGAGTCGACGATGAGCGAAACCTACCGGCACTTTACGCGCCTCTTCCCCTACCCGCACGAGCGTATTCCGATGGGCACTGCGGCTACTGATGCCATGGCCCGTTACGATGAGCTGGCTAAGCTGGGACGCGCGGAGGGGTTCGTCCCCTTCTTCCTGAACCTGAACGATACGGTGCTTGAAAGCATGGTTATTGCGGTGTCCCTTGAACACGACATCATTGACGATGTTGAGACGCTGACCCCCGAGCAGGTGAGTGCCTACACTCGTGCTGTCCTTCAGCGTTACCGTACCGCCCGGGGTACCGCCTCCGCTGAAGAGTACGGCAGCGCCGCCATTGCCCAGCAGCTGCACAGGGTTACCGATGACGGCGAAGATGCTAACGAGGTCGATCCTGACGAGTTCAACCTCAATGAGCTTGTTGACGAGTTTATGAGCTCCAATTTTCTGCCCGATGAGGAGCCCGAAGATGACGCCCCGACTCTTTCTGCCCTGCTCTGCTACGAGCTTTTGGATGAAGAGGAGAAAGGCGAGATGCTCCTGCTGCAGATTCCGACCGATGACCCCGCCGATATTCCCGCGTACCTGCCCTTCGGCGGCTGGAATGACTGCCCGGACGCTGAAACACAGCTGGCGTTCACCCACTATTGGCGTGAAATGTACGGCGCAATTCCGGCGGCTCTTGACGGTGCCGACTGCCTGGAATTTCTGGTGGAACACCCCGTGGCCGATCCGTTGGAGACGAAGAAGGTGGCGGTCGAGCAGTTCGCGTTCTGTTCCGATCTTCCGTTCCAGGTGTTTGAGGATTTTGAGCAGCTGACGGAGTTTATTCACCAGAGCCGCCAGTGGTATTTCTGGTGGGATTAGAGGTCGGCTCAAAAATCAGCTGAGAGGCGGGTTCAGGCTGCGGGTGGGGCGAGTATTGACACGCCTAAATAACCCCTCCCACGTGCTCACACCAGAGTGCACAAGCGCACAGTGTCCCGCAGTACTTACACCCCGTACACGGCTGTACTATTAGATACAGCTCAACAGCTTTTGTCCCCCATCCGGAGCACTTTTTCCGGATATATAAAGCCCGAAAGGACATCATGAAGGTACTCGTTACCGGCGGTGCCGGCTACATCGGTTCCCACACTGTACTTGAACTGCTCAAGGCAGGCCACGACGTCGTCGTCATGGATAACCTCGCAAACTCTTCTGAGGAGTCTCTCAAGCGCGTTGCTGAACTCGCTGGCCGCGCCCCCGAGTTCCACAAGGTTGACCTGCTCGACCTCGAGGGCATGAAGGCTCTCTTCAAGCAGGTTCGCCCCGACGCTGTGATTCACTTTGCGGGTCTGAAGGCTGTGGGTGAGTCCGCTGAGAAGCCGCTGTGGTACTACCAGACCAACGTGGCTGGCACCCTGAACCTGCTGTACGCAATGGACGAGGCTGACTGCCACTCCATCGTGTTCTCTTCCTCCGCTACCGTGTACGGCGAGCCCGAGTCCATGCCGCTCATCGAGAAGATGAACATGGATGCGCAGTCCTGCTACGGCCGCACCAAGGAGCACATCGAGGACATGCTGGTCGACCTGGCCGCTTCCGACTCCAAGTGGAACATTGCTCTGCTGCGTTACTTCAACCCCGTTGGTGCGCACGAGTCCGGCCGCATCGGCGAGGACCCGGCGGGTATCCCGAACAACCTGGTGCCCTTCATCGCCCAGGTTGCAGTGGGTCGCCGCGACCACCTGAACGTCTTCGGTAACGACTACCCGACCGTTGACGGTACCGGCGTGCGCGACTATATCCACGTGGTCGACCTGGCCGACGGCCACCTGAAGGCGCTGGATTACATCACCCAGCACGGCGGCCTGCACACCTGGAACCTGGGTACCGGCAACGGCTACTCGGTTCTGCAGGTTCTGCACGCCTTCGAGGAGGCGTGCGGCAAGGAGCTGCCGTACAAGATTGTGGATCGTCGCCCCGGTGACGTTGCGGTCTCTTACGCTGATCCTTCCTCTGCTCTGGCGGATCTGGGTTGGAGCGCTAGCCGCGACATTAAGACCATGGTTCGCGACCACTGGAACTGGCAGAAGAACAACCCCAACGGTTACGAAGCCTAAGCTGTTTTAGCCCCTTGTGAGGGGTGTTGAAGAGTGCCCGATAGGTGTTATCTCACCTATCGGGCACTTTTGTGCGCTTTTTTCGAAATTTTTACCAGCTTGAGATATACATGCCGGAGGCGGTTGACAACCCTCGGAGGTACACAAACAGGAATCCGCATTTCTCCTAGTCAGAGACTTTTATCTAGATGGGGTGTTTTTGACCCGTATTTTCACGTCAAAAATACTATAACTATGCATTGGTCCTTAAAAATTCACAGTGTTTACACGGGGAAACGAATAATTTACACACGCGTTACATGCTGGGCGTAAGCTAAAACCTCAGCATTTATGCAACCTGCATCATAGATACACCTCACACGAAAGGTTAGTGATGTCCGCACAGGCAGCTCCCGCAGCACAGAAAAATCTCGTAGAGATTACCGACGTCAACAAGTACTACGGCACTAATCACGTTCTGAAGAACATCAACCTTTCCGTGGGCAAGGGCGAAGTCATCATCCTTCTCGGCCCTTCCGGTTCCGGCAAGTCAACCCTCTGCCGAACCATTAACCGCCTCGAAACCATCTCCAGCGGTTCCATCAAGATTGACGGGCAAGAACTGCCCAAGGAGGGCCGTGCCCTCGCCAAGCTCCGCGCAGAGGTCGGCATGGTTTTCCAGTCGTACAACCTCTTTGCCCACAAGACCATTCTCGATAACGTGACCCTCGGCCCCCGCCGAATCCACAAAATCTCCAAGTCAGAGGCAGAAGCAGAAGCTATGCAGCTGCTCGCAAAGGTTGGTGTGGATTCCCAGGCTGACAAGATGCCCGCCCAGCTTTCCGGCGGTCAGCAGCAGCGCGTCGCCATCGCCCGCGCCCTCGCTATGAAGCCCAAGGTCATGCTCTTTGACGAACCCACCAGTGCACTCGACCCCGAAATGGTCAACGAAGTGCTCGACACCATGGTCTCCCTCGCGAAAGAAGGCATGACCATGATTGTGGTGACCCACGAGATGGGCTTCGCACGCAAGGCGGCAGACCGCATCGTCTTCCTTGCCGACGGCGAAATCGTCGAGGAGGCACACCCGGACGAGTTCTTCACCAACCCGAAGAGCGCACGCGCCAAGGACTTCCTGTCCAAGATCATCGACCACTAAGCAAGGGATCGTCATGAAAAAATATTCACGCAAGCTGGCGGCACTCGCCGCGGCAGCATCCCTCGCCCTCACCGGTACTCTCGCCGGATGCTCCAGCGCAAACAGCGACCACAAGATCCGCATCGGCATTAAGTTTGACCAGCCCGGCCTCGGCTACCAGGATGGCAGCGCCTACACCGGCTTCGACGTGGACGTAGCACGCTACGTCGCCGGCAAGCTCGGCTACTCCGAAGACCAAATCGAGTTCGTCGAATCCCCCAGCGCCAACCGTGAGAACATGCTCAACAACGGCCAGGTGGACATGATCTTTGCGACCTACTCCATCTCCGATAGCCGTAAGAAGACCGTGGACTTCGCCGGCCCCTACTACACCGCAGGTCAGGACCTGCTGGTCCGTGCCGATAACACCGATATTCACGGCCCGGACGACCTCAACGGCAAGAACCTGTGCTCCGTGACCGGCTCCACCAGCGCCCAGAAGGTGCAGGACAAGTTCGCCAAGAACGTGAACCTGGTCAAGCAGAACAGCTACTCCGACTGCGTGGTCGCCCTCAACGGCGGCGTGGTGGACGCCGTCACCACCGACGACATCATCCTCGCCGGTCTGGCAGCCACCAAGGCAAACAAGGGCAAGCTGAAGGTGGTGGGCGCCCCGTTCACCACCGAACGCTACGGCGTGGGCCTGCCCAAGGGCACCGACAAGTGCGAAGCCGTAAACAAGGCAATCAACGAGATGGTCGCCGACGGCACCTGGGAGAAGCTGGTCACCAAGTACACCGAAGGTACCGGCTACCACTACAACGCCGAGACCAACCCGCCGTCCCCGAGCGCTTCCTGCGCCTAGTCTCTAGAGAGGTTCACGAATGTCATTCTTTGACCAACTCGGCGCCCTCCTGGCAAAGTACGATGTGCTCGGCGCCTTCATGACCAATATTGAGCTGACCTTCTGGGCGGCTATTGGTTCCTTCGTCATCGGTACCGTGCTGGCGCTCATGCGTATCAGCCCCGTCCCGTCTCTGCGATGGGCGGGTACCGCCTACGTGCACCTGGTACGTAACACCCCGCTGACCATTCTGATGACCCTGGCAATTCTGGGTGTGTGGACTCAGTTCCAGCTTTCCTTCTCTCACGATTTCGACACGAACTTCTTCGTGTACGCGGTGATTGTGCTGTCGATTTATCACGCGGCATTTATCTGCGAGGCGATTCGTTCGGGTGTGAACACCGTGCCGAAGGGTCAGGCAGAAGCAGCCCGCGCTATCGGCCTGGGCTTCTTCGACACCGCTCGCCTGGTGATTTTCCCGCAAGCTCTGCGCGGTTCCATCACCCCGCTCGGCAACACCCTGATTGCTCTGGCGAAGAACACGACCGTGGCTTCCGTGGCATCGGTGGCTGAAGCCTCCGGCATGATGAAGTCCATGATTGAGTTCGACGCGAACATGGTGCTTGCCATCTTCATGATCTTCGCAATGGGCTTCGTGATTATTGTTGTTCCCATTGGTGTCCTGACCACCTGGTCCTCTCGTAAGCTGGCGGTGAAGCGATGAAAAACCCCTTTATCAGTAATGAAACCCGCGCCGCTTCCTCGGTGCTTTTCGACGAGCCGGGCCCCATTGCTCAGCGTCGCACCCGCATCTTCAATATTGCGGCGCTCATCATCTTCGCGATCTTCGCGGTGTACGTGCTGACCGTGATGGGTGAGAAGGGCCAGCTGGAGGCAGAAAAATGGACTGACCTGTTCACTGCCCGTGCCTGGACCTCCTACTACCTGCCGGGCCTTGCCTCGACCCTGTCGGCGGCAGCGATTTCGGTGGTCACCTCCATCGCGTTCGGTCTGGTCTTCGGTATTGCGCGATTGTCTCAGTACCGTGTGTTCCGCTGGATTGGCACCGTAGTCGTGGAGTTCTTCCGCGCCGTGCCCGTGCTGATCATGATGATCTTCTTCTGGCTGTTTTTGGGCAAGTACAGCGGCCTTCCGCCGGCTCAGCTGCCTTTCATCGCCGTGGTCATTGGTCTGACCCTGTACAACGGCTCGGTGATTGCTGAGCTGCTGCGTTCGGGCGTGAAGCAGCTTCCCCGTGGTCAGGGTGAGGCGGGTCTGGCAATTGGTCTGACCCCCAGCCAGACGCTGATTCAGATTCTGATTCCGCAGGCGTTCACCGCGATGATGCCCTCGATGCTCAGCCAGTTCGTGGTGATTCTGAAGGACACCGCCCTCGGTTACATCATCTCCTACCCCGAGCTGCTCGCCTCGGCGCGCCGCATCGGTTCCGGTGACGGTAACGTGCTGCAGACCCTGCTTCTGGCAGCGGCACTGTTCGTGATTGTGAACTTCATCCTGACGGCTGTGGCAACCGGCATTACGGATCGACTCTCCTCGCGTACCTCCGCTAAGGTGACCCGCGAACTGATCCCCGGCGAGTTGGACAACCCGAACCCGCCGACCGTTCAGATGTTTGTTCTGCCCGGCGGCCGCAAGTAGCCCGTATCGTCCAGGCTTCCCAGCCGGCGGCGATCAGCGGATACAGCGAAGCCCCCGCGTTTCCTCCCTGGTGGGAGGGCGCGGGGGCTTTCCGCCGCTCAGGTTAGCTAGCGGAGCTACACAGTTACTTAGATGCAGATGCCTTCAGACGCTCAGCAGCCTTCGCCACCGCCTCATCGGAGGCGGTCAGGGCAATACGCACGTAGCCTTCGCCGTCCTCGCCGTAGAACACGCCGGGGCCAGCAATAATGCCCAGCTCAGCCAGGCGGCCAATCGAATCCCAGGTAGACTCGCCGAAAGTGGTCCACAGGTACAGGCCAGCCTCAGAATTCTCGATGCGACCACCGGCGGCGATAATCGCCTCCTCCAGCACCTCGCGGCGGGCACGGTACAGGTCCTTCTGCGCCGCCACATGCGCCTCATCAGCCAGCGCCACCATCATGGCAGCCTGCACCGGGGCGGGCACAATCATGCCGGCGTGCTTGCGGCTATTAATCAGGTTCGGCATCAGCTCGGGGGCACCGGCAATGAACGCGGCACGGTAACCGGCGAGGTTCGACTGCTTCGACAGCGAATACACGGCAAACAGGCCGGTGAAGTCGCCATCGCACACGCGAGGATCCAGGATGGACGGCACCGGCTGACCGCCGCGCGCCTCATCCCAGGCGCCCCAACCGAGCTCCGCGTAGCACTCGTCGGACGCCACCACGGCACCGAGTTCACGCGCCTGCGCCACAATCTCACGCAGCTGCTCCACGGTACGCACCACGCCGTTCGGGTTCGCCGGGGAGTTCACCCAAATCAGCTTCACACGGCTGCGGGTGTCGGCATCCAGCTCGTCGAGGCTGTCGGCGGGCACGGACTCGGCGCGGGCAAAACGGGCACCCATATCGTAGGTGGGGTACGCAACGCGCGGGTACACGACCACATCGCCCGGGCCCAGGCCCAGCAGGAACGGCAGCCACGCCACGAGCTCCTTCGAACCGACCGTGGGCATGATCGCGTCAGGGTTCAGGCCGGTCACGCCGCGGCGGCGCGCAAACCACTCGGCAATAGCCTCACGCAGGGCGGGGGTGCCGTGGGTGGTCGGGTAGCCCGGTGCGTCGGAGGCAGCCGCCAGCGCCTCACGAATGTTCTGCGGGGTAGGGTCGATCGGGGTGCCGATGGACAGGTCCACCGGACCGTCCGGGTGGGCGGCTGCGGTTGCGCGGTAGGGGGCGAGCGCCTCCCAGGGGTATTCGGGCAGGTTCAGGCCGTAAGTCATTGTGTCACCTGGTTGCTTGGGAATAGTTTTCGTCATTTTAGTCTAGCGGCCGGGCGCTGGCGTGCCTATAGTAAGAGCCTCCATTCCAGCGCCTAGACGGTGCGTGGGCACCGGGTGCTAGATGGAGGCTCTTGGCACCCGTGAGCGGGTGCAATCAGTCTATGCGGTTGTAGCTACTATTCGCCGCTTTGGGTTACTCGCCGCAGGCTACTACTCACCACGAGGGGGCAGTGCCGCAATGAAGGGCACGTCCTTGCCGGTGGGGCCGAGCTTTGCTGCGCCACCGGGGGAACCCAGGTCGTCGAAGAAGTCTGCGTTAGCGCTGACGTATTCGGTCCACTCTTCGGGGACGTCGTCTTCGTAGTAGATTGCTTCTACGGGGCAGACGGGCTCGCAGGCGCCGCAGTCCACGCACTCATCCGGGTGGATGTAGAGGGTACGATCACCTTCGTAGATGCAGTCGACGGGGCATTCTTCAACGCATGCGCGGTCTTTGACATCCACGCAGGGAAGCGCGATTACGTAGGTCATTGGTGTGCCTTTCTACAAGCTGTTCGCCCCGTGCCCGCCGTTCTGCGGGTCGTCTGCTGCAGGGCAGAATCTACAGAGTAAACCGCCGAGTAGGTGGTACCCGGCGGGGAAGTCTGTGTATAGTCTATCGCGCACCGGCTGTTTAACCGTATTTTCGTGGTGTATCAGACAGTACGCTTATGGGTTTGTGGGGGCATTTTTTAGGCTAGGCTGACCTGGTATTTCTTTGCGTTATTGCTAGTCGGCGGGCTTTTAAAAATAGATTAAGCCAAAAATGAAATCTTCATCACATGAATTTTTTGATGAAGTCACCGCTATTTCCACCCCGCACAATTTACCGAATAACGCATACTTTTTCTTTCCTATTGCCCTCTATCCTGCGGGCTGAGAAGACCGTAGCGGCGCAAGCACCCACAACAACATTCCCAAAACAGCAGGAGGGGCGCCCCGGCAAACCGGAGCACCCCTCCCTGAGGTTATAACGCAGTGATAGGCTTCAGACCACTTCTTGGCGCCTACTTCTTAGTGCGAGCACGCTGATGCGCCGCACGCGGCGAGAAATACTGCGCATCCTTCACGCGAGCGCGCGTGTACACGAGCATGCCCAGCATCGCCGCGACCGGGGCGCCAAACCACCACAGGGCACCGTACAGGCCAATCGCCGAATGGCCCGGATTCACCAGAACAAACGGCGAATCGGGGCGACCGTAGCCGAGCACGTACACGGTCACGAACACCGCAACAGCCACGACAGCCGCAGCGTAGCCGCGACGCAACGACAGGGCACACCACAGGGCAGTGAAGAAAACCGTCAGGTACGCGACCAGCAAGCCGAGGGGCAGGGCGGTATCCCCCGCGTACACGACCCAGGCGTGGTAAATCGACCCGGCGATACCGGCAAAAATACCCAGAATCGAGCCGGTCAGCAGGCTCGACACCAGGCCCGCCTCCTGCGGCTTCGGGTGCACGGTCGCGGTCGGGTCACCGTCGAGCACACGGAAAGTCTCCACGGCAGAAATCTTCTGCGGCACCTTATTCGAGTACTCAAACGTCTTCTCGTCCACGACTGTAATCTGGGTGCGGTGCGCTTCCATTGCCTTACGCTTGGCGGTGCCGTCACCGTAAATGGCGGCCTGCAGGCGCTGATCAGCCGCGTCGAACTCGCCCTCAATACCCCAGGTGAGAATCGGGCGGTCCTCGTCACCTTCAAGGATCTGCAGGGCACGGCGCACAATCTCGTACACGCGCACGTGGTCGGGGTGGCCGTAGCCGCCGTCCGAATCGTAGGTGACCAGAACATCGGGGGTGAGGGCGCGGATAGCGGCAACCAGTGCTTGAGCCTGCGGTTCCAGCGGCTGCGCGGTCAACGAATCCCCCGCCGCCACCGGGTTGGCGACGGGCTTACCCTCCGGGCCCCACGCCATGCCGGAGTCACGGTACAGCGGCAGCGCACCCTCAGCGACAGCGGGCTCCTGCCCCAGGAAGAACTGCTTCTTCACACCCAGCGCTTCAATAGCGCTGGCAAGCTCACCGGTACGGTACTCGCCCAGCGCCTCACCGTTATCACGGCAACCGGGCTTACCGACCTCCAGGTGGTGTAGCTCCTCGGGGATGACCTCACCCAGCTCACCGCGGGTAGCCGTCAGCAGGTACACCTCCGCGCCCTTCTGCGCGTAGTACGCCATGGTCGCACCGGTCGAGGAGGTTTCGTCGTCCGGATGTGCATGCACGAACAGGATGCATGCCTTCTTCGCATCGTAGTTATTCGGCAGCAGGTCACGGCGCGAGCCGGGGGCAATGCGCTCACCCTGCGTGGGATAGCTGGGGGTCGCAGAATCAGGCTGAGTGTTCTCGGTTTCAGACACAGGCTTTCCCTCTCATACGCAGGGTTGGGTTTCTTGGACGGTCAATAGCGCGCCGGATGAGGCGGCTGCGGCTAAGTGCCGCCACCTTGCAGGCGCATTATTTTATCTTACACACTCGCATGTGAAGCGCGGGGTGTTCGGGCTTCTCGGAGGCGGTTTTTGGAGGCGGTTTTTGGAGGCGGTTTTCGGCAGAAAGCAAAAGCGCTCTGTTCCCCTCCCCCGTTGCCCCGCCGTTATGTCCCGAACGGATCGGGGCGGTTAAACAGAACCGCCGCCACCTCCTTTTCAGAAGGTGGCGGCGGCACTGGGACAACGACAGCGCGGGCAACCACAGCGCTTGGGCAACGACACCCGCTACAGCAGGTTAGTCACTAACACGCTCATAGTCGCGCTGTATTAGTCGTTCGCACGGGCGCGGCGGCGGAACTCGCGGACACGCTCGTTGGAATCCAGGATGACCTTACGGATACGAATCGCCTCGGGGGTCACCTCAACGCACTCGTCTTCGCGAGCGAATTCCAGGCACTCTTCCAGGGTCAGCTTCTTCGGCGGGGTCAGGTTTTCGAAGTTGTCCGCGGTCGAAGAACGCATGTTGGTCAGCTTCTTTTCCTTGGTGATATTAACTTCCATGTCATCTGCACGGGAGTTCATACCAACGATCATGCCCTCGTACACCTCGGAGGTCGGCTCCACGAAGAAGGTGCCGCGCTCCTGCAGGTTAATCATCGCGTAGGGGGTCACCACGCCGGCACGGTCAGCAATCAGCGAACCATTGGTGCGGTACTCAATCTCGCCAGCCCAGGGCTCGTGCTCAATCGAGTAGGAGGAAGAAATACCGGCACCGCGGGTCTCAGTCAGGAACTGAGTACGGAAACCAATCAGACCACGTGCGGGAACAGCGAACTCCATACGGACCCAACCGGTACCGTGGTTCGCCATGTTCTCCATGCGACCCTTACGCGCAGCCATCAGCTGAGTGACAGCACCCAGGTACTCCTCGGGCACATCAATGATCATGTGCTCCATGGGCTCGTAGACCTTGCCATCGATGGTCTTGGTGACCACCTGGGGCTTACCCACGGTCAGCTCGAAGCCTTCGCGGCGCATCTGCTCCACGAGGATAGCCAGGGCGAGCTCGCCACGGCCCTGAACTTCCCACGCGTCCGGACGCTGGGTGGGCAGAACCTTGATGGACACGTTACCGATCAGCTCGCGGTCCAGGCGGTCCTTCACCTGACGTGCGGTGACCTTTGCGCCCTTGACGCGGCCAGCCAGCGGGGAGGTGTTAATACCGATGGTCATGGAGATCGCGGGATCGTCCACCTTAATCAGCGGCAGGGGCTTGGGGTTCTCAGCGTCGGTCAGGGTTTCACCAATGGTGATGTCCTCAATACCAGCCACTGCGACGATCTCGCCGGGGCCAGCGGACTCTGCAGGAACGCGCTCAAGTGCCTTGGTCGCCAGCAGCTCGGAGATACGGACGTTCTTGATTTCACCGTCGTGACGTGCCCAGGCAACGGTCTGACCCTTCTTCAGGGTGCCGTTGAAGATACGGACCAGTGCCAGACGACCCAGGAACGGGGAGGAGTCCAGGTTGGTCACGTGTGCCTGCAGAACCTCATTCGGATCATAGGTGGGTGCGGGCACGTGCTCGATGATGGTCTTGAACAGCGGCTCAAGGTCGTCGTTGTCGGGCAGCTGGCCGTCTGCGGGCTGGTTCAGGGATGCAGCGCCAGCCTTACCGGATGCGTACACCACCGGAACGTTCAGCACAGCGTCCAGGTCCAGGTCGGGAACCTCGTCCGCCAGGTCGGATGCCAGGCCGAGCAGCAGGTCCATGGACTCGCCAACGACCTCGTCGATACGGGAGTCGGGGCGGTCAACCTTGTTCACCACGAGGATCACGGGCAGCTTAGCAGCCAGTGCCTTACGCAGCACGAAGCGGGTCTGGGGCAGCGGGCCTTCGGATGCGTCCACGAGCAGCACAACGCCGTCAACCATGGACAGGCCGCGCTCCACCTCGCCACCGAAGTCGGCGTGGCCGGGGGTGTCAATAACGTTAATGGTGATGGTCTCACCGTTAGCGGAAGGGCCGTTGTAGAACACGGTGGTGTTCTTCGCCAGAATGGTGATGCCCTTTTCCTTTTCGAGGTCACCGGAGTCCATGACTCGGTCTTCAACATCTGCGTGGGCAGAGAAGGCGTTGGTCTGCTGCAGCATCGCGTCGACGATGGTGGTCTTGCCGTGGTCAACGTGTGCCACGATGGCCACATTGCGAAGGTCGGGGCGCGAAGCGGTGTTTTCAGACATGCGTTAAGTTTCTCGCTTAAATCTAGGGGATAGTCTCGCCAACGGGTGCGCGCTAGAAGGCGCAGGGGTCACGGGGCAGTACCTTCAGATAGGTATCTGGGGGTGTTTGCCGGTTTGAGTGTTTGCCGGTGAACCCGCTCTGCGATGAGAGCGTTTCCGGGCACGCCAAAACGGACCCCCCTCCGTTGGGCTTAGCTACCAGTGTATCACTAGGGCTTTTCTGCGAGCCACTCATCAATCATGCGGCGGGCGACGGCGTTCGTGCCGGGCAACTCCAGCTTGGCGGGGTCATCCTCGTCGCTGTTACCGCGCTCCTCCGAAATAGCAATCGCTTCACGCAGCTCAGCGGCGGTGAACCAGCGTGCGGCACGAATCTCACCGTCGTGATGAATGATGGGTTCGTTCTCATCCACGCGCACCCGGTAGCAAATCATGAGCGAACGCGGGAAAGGCCACACATCGCTCATACGGTACTCGGTGCTGAGGGCGTGCAGGCCGGTTTCTTCGTAGACTTCGCGGGCAATTGCCTCTTCGAGGTTTTCGCCGGGGTCAACAAATCCGGCAATGAGGGCGAACCTGTTGGGGTGCCACTGGCGGTTATTCGCCAGCAGCACGCGCTTGCCGTCGCGGCTGGTCACCAGCGCCATGACGGCGGGTTCGATGCGGGGGAACACCATCTCGCCGGAGGCGGTGCGGCGGATACCCTTCGAGCCGAGGGGCGCCTCCTCGCCGCTGTAGGCGGAGTAGCGCATGTCGATGAGGTAGTCGCGGCGTGCCAGGGCGGTGGCGTAGTGGGCGCGGCCTTGCGGGTCGTCGTGGACCGGGTAGTAGCGGAAGCCGTTATCTGAAACGTGTACACCGGGGATGCTCAGCTCTGCGGCAAACTGCGCGAGGGTTTCGTCCTCGCAGTAAAGCCCGTGCACCTCTGCCTCACTATTCTTCTGCGCGGTATCTTTCTCCGCAACAGCGTCGTAGGCGGCGGGACGGATGACGCTGCGCGCAAGGATCGCCTCTTCGGTCAGCGGCTCGGCAGCATCGTGACCGGTCAGGTAGTGCAGGGTTCCGTCATCGTTGAGGAGGGTTTCCCCCTCGCGGGAAACGAGCAGGTAACGCGGTGCGTGAGTGTCAGCGGGTGTGTGTTCAGGTGAAGAAGTCATGGATTTTACTCTACATCTTGCCACTGCAAGGCCCACAATAGCGTGCCGGGTTTCGATTTTTTCGCCGTATCGTCCCATATCACCCTCGAAAGAGGTGACAGAGGCACCCGAAAATAAGAGAATGGAACTATGACTACTTCTATTGACCCTACGACCACCTCCGCGTGGTCTGCTCTGTCCGCTCATCACAAGTCCCTCACTCCGAACCTGCGTGAATGGTTTGCCGCTGACCCGGAACGCGCGCAGAAGCTCAGCTTCACCGCTGACGAATTGCACGTCGACCTTTCCAAGAACCTGATTACCTCCGAAACCGTCGAGCTGCTGCTCAAGCTCGCTGAAGAGGTCAAGCTGGAGCAGGCCCGCGAGGCAATGTTCTCCGGCGAGCACATTAACGTCACCGAGGACCGCGCCGTACTGCACACCGCACTGCGCCGCCCCGAGGGTTACACCCCGGCGCTGACCGTTGATGGCCAGGACGTAGACGCAGACGTTCACGCCGTGCTGAAGAAGATTTACGCATTCGCTGAGCGCGTGCGCAACGGCGAGTGGACCGGTATCACCGGCAAGCGCATCGAGACCGTTGTGAACATCGGTATTGGTGGCTCCGACCTGGGCCCGGTCATGGTGTACGAGGCTCTCAAGCCCTACGCAGATGCAGGTATCTCCGCACGCTTCATTTCCAACATTGACCCGACTGATGTGGCTGAGAAGGTCTCCGACCTGGACCCCGAAACCACCCTGTTCATCGTCGCTTCCAAGACCTTCGGCACCCTCGAAACCCTGACCAACGCGCGCGTGGCACGCGAATGGTTGCTTTCCGCACTGGCTGAGGCTGGCGCCCTGGAAGGTAAGGAAGCGTCCGAGGCTGTGGCTAAGCACTTCGTGGCTGTCTCCACCGCACTGGACAAGGTTGCAGCATTCGGCATTGACCCCGAGAACGCTTTTGGCTTCTGGGACTGGGTTGGCGGCCGTTACTCTGTAGACTCCGCTATCGGTACTTCCCTGGCTATCGTGTTCGGCCCGAAGGTTTTCGCTGAATTCCTCGCCGGCTTCCACGCAATGGATGAGCACTTCCGCACCGCTCCCCTGGCTCAGAACGTGCCCGTTCTGATGGGTCTACTGAACATCTGGAACGTGAACTTCCTCGGCGCAGAGACCCACGCGGTTCTGCCCTACGACCAGTACCTGCACCGCTTCCCCGCGTACCTGCAGCAGCTGACCATGGAGTCCAATGGCAAGTCCGTTCGTGCGGACGGCTCCTTCGTCAACTACGCAACCGGTGAGGTCTTCTGGGGTGAGCCGGGCACCAACGGCCAGCACGCTTTCTACCAGCTGATCCACCAGGGTACCCGCCTGATTCCCGCGGACTTCCTTGCCTTCGCTAACCCGGTCCACCCGACCAAGGACGGCGAGCAGGACGTTCACGAACTGTTCCTGGCTAACTTCTTCGCACAGTCTCAGGCTCTCGCCTTCGGCAAGACCGAGGAAGAGGTCCGCGCAGAGGGCACCGCGGAGCACGTGGTCAACGCACGTATCTTCAGCGGTAACCGCCCCTCCACCTCCATCATGGCGCCGCGCCTGACCCCGCGCGTTCTGGGCTCCCTGATTGCCCTGTACGAGCACATCACCTTCGTTCAGGGTGTTGTTTGGGGCATTGATTCCTTCGATCAGTGGGGTGTTGAGCTCGGTAAGAAGCTGGCGCTGGACCTGGTTCCCGCTATTGAGGGTGACCGTGAGGTTCTGGCTCGTCAGGATTCTTCGACTGCTTCGCTGATTGACTACTACCTGAAGAACCGCACCAAGTAGTAGCGTGAGCCTGCATGTGCCGGTTTTCTAGCCCGGCTGTGCTGGCCCAGCATAAATATATAAACCGCCGGATAGGCTCCCAGTCGGGAGGCTATCCGGCGGTTTTGTTGTACGGGTTGTAGCTCAATGCCGTGCTGTTAGTTCACTGCGGGCAGGGTGTCGGAGGCGACCTCGGCAATAATGCGCACCACGGTGGATTCGGGCAGCTGCGGGATGCCCTGTTCATCGCGTACTACGCCACCGGCGTCACGGTGGGCGGTCATGCCGGTGCTTTCGGTGGTCTCTTCGCCGTCGGCGCAAGTTGCGGGCACGTGTACGAATCCGGCGGGGATGCTCAACCCCAGTTCACGGCTGATGCGCTGGCCCTCGTAGAACACGTGGTTGCAGACATAGGTTCCGGCGGTGTACGAAATCTCGACCGGCTCCCCCGCCGCACGCAGGCGCTCAAAGCTGGCGCGCACCGGCAGGGAGGAGAAGTACGCCTCCTGACCGCCCGGGGCGATCGGCTCATCGCAGCGCTTGTCGCCGTCGTTATCTTCAATACCGGCGGAGTCCAGGTTGATAGCGACCTGCTCGAGGCTGACCACGTCGCGACCAACCGCCACGCCCAGGCTGATGAGTGCGTCGGGCTGCACCTCCTGCAGTGCGGTGCGCAGGGCGGTGCTGGAACCGTCATAGCTGACGGGCAGCTCGCGGGTGATGACGTTCAAATCCGGGCGCATCTGAGCCAGCAGACGCTGGGCACCTTCGGCAAGCGCTACGGTGGGGTTCACAGGCACGCCGGGGAAGGGTCCGAAGAAGGTCAGCAGCAGGGTGCGTGCCTGGTTGGGGGTGGTTGCCATGGTCAATCTCGTTTTCTGCGGTGGTTTTATTCAGTTGCCTTCTTTTCGGCGGCGCGGCGTTCCAGGTCCTTGGCGAGCGCCTCCAGCAGCTCTTCGGGGGTGGTGGCGATGATGAGCTCGTCCAGGTAGCGTTCGTTGAGCAGGCCGGTGGACGCCATGTAGTACATGGCGTCGATGAGCTTGTCCCAGTAGCCGTTGACGTTCAGCAGGGCGACCGGCTTGGAGTGAATATCAAGGAACTGCCAGCTGAAAACTTCAAAGAACTCTTCGAGGGTTCCGGGGCCGCCGGGCATGGCGACGAACGCGTCAGCCTTGTCGATCATGGCGATTTTGCGCTGGTGCATGGTGTCCACAATTTCGAGGGTGGTCTGGCCGGGGTACACGCCCTCCAGTCCAACCAGCTTGTGGGTGACCACGCCGTAGACCACACCGCCGGCGTCCAGGGTTGCGCCCGCGACGGTGCCCATGAGGCCGGTGCGGCCGCCACCGTACACCACGCCAATATTGTTCTGGGCGCAGAGGGTGCCGAGCTCCTGGGCGCGGGTGGTGAAGAGCGGGTCGTTGCCGGAGCGTGCACCGCAGTAGACGGCAAGGTTGTAGTTGGTCTTCTTCATGGTTCTCCTTGGGGTGTATGGGGTTTCGGGGTGGAGCGCCTCTATGCGTTCTACCCGCGATAGATGTTGTTGTGTTGAGGGTACCGGATGCACCTGTGTACCTCATGTGTGCCGCCCGCCAGTTCAGGGTCGTGTACTGAGGGCGTGTGTTGGGCGCTGTGGTTACGGTAGCGGGGTGCGCGCCAGCAGCGGGAAAATCTGCTCGGTATTCAGCGGTGCCTGCGCTACAGAATCGGAGGGGCTGCTCATGTCGGGGTTGACCCAGCGTAGCTCAGCGATTTCTGCCTGCGGCACCAGCGTAGCCAGCTGTTCGTGCTGCTCGTCGGTGGGTGCGTATTCGTAGGTTTCGGCGCGTACCGTAAAGCCCGCCTCGTTCAGTGCCGCCGCCTCCAGGAGTCCACGATGGTGCATCCGGGCGGGGTCGGGGGTGAGCCCGATTTCTTCGTTTACTTCGCGGCAGGCGGTCTGTAGCGGGGTTTCCCCCGGTTCGGGTTTGCCGCCGGGCATCATGAACCCGTTGCTGCCTTGCTTGCGCACGGTGAGTACGTGCCCGTCCCGGTTGCGGATTGCTACAGCACACACGTTCACGACGCGGTGCGTGCTGTCGATGGCGCTGTGTTCAGTAACGCTGTGTTCAGTAACGCTATGTTCGGTGGGCTGGGCTGCTTCTACTCGGTTCTGCGGATTCTTCTGCGTGGGCATCTTTCTACCCTAGCATTTCCGTATCCTCCACCCGGCACAGTGCGTATTTGTCTTATTAATCCACCCTAATTGTGTGCCCTGTAGGCGTTGGTTTTACGTAATATTTCGGCGAGTTATCTTATGTCCGGTTCATGCGTTTAGGCGCGTGTTACCGTGTATTTAACCGCGATGTCGCGGTACCGTATACGCACTCAACTTGGCGCGATACAGGAAGAGTGCGGATCACTCAATCACTCATGTAGAAGGAACTTCATGATGGCTAACTCTTCTCGTTCCCGCCGCTACGGTAGCGCTGGCGCTTCTGTTCTTCTTGCCGCGTCGTTGAGCCTGTGCGCTCTGCCTTCTGTTGCAGCGGCTAATACCCCGGATCCGGTGAATCCGCCGGTTATTACGGTCTACAACTACAAGGTTGAGACCAATACCCGTGAGCTGAAGACCGCCCTGCGTCTGAACAAGATTACGCTCAAGGCGACGAAGCTGCCCGCGAAAACTACTGCTTTTTCCCCGGCCTTGCATGAGGCAAACCATAGGGGTTTCCCGTTCCTGAACCCGATCCAGACGGTGCACGTTGCGGGCCCGTTCAAGGATGGTACAGCTACTGCGACCCACTACGTTCCTGGAGAATTGATTGACCCGGCGAAGAACTACAGCTTCGTCGCCAATATCGCCGTTGATGGCCATTATTCGGGCGGCCAGGTGCTGCGCATGGACGTTGTGAAAGATAGCGCCGCACCGGTTCTTCAGGTGGATTCGCCGCGCTTGAACACCAAGGGTGAGACTGTGTTGAAGGTGCGCGGTACCGGCTACACCGGTGAGGCGACCCCGCACGGTGTGCGCGTGGTGGTGTCTGATACGAGTGTGTGGGTTCCCGGTCGTTTTCCTCAGACGGGTATGCGCTTCGTGGCCGAGGTGACCGTACCTGCTTCGCAGATTCACAACGGTGCTTTTGAGACGGAGGTGAAGGTTCCGGCGGATGTTGCGGCAACGCTGAATACCTCTCACAAGTACATTGCGGGCACCATGGCGGCTGGCGTTCAGGGTGCTGAGTACGGCTCGTTTGATGCTCAGAAGCCTCTTGAGCTTTTCGCGCAGGAGCCCGTGGTGTCTGCGGTTCCGACTGATGCGCCGACGGTGGCGCCCCTACCGGAAGCAACCGTGGGTGTAAACCCGACCGATGCACCCACCGTGGCACCCCTGCCCGAAGCAACCATTGGCGTAAACCCGACCGATGCACCCACCGTGGCACCCCTGCCCGAAGCAACCATTGGCGTAAACCCGACCGATGCACCCACCGTAGCTCCCCTGCCCGAGGCAACCATTGGTGTAAACCCGACCGACGCACCGACCGTAGCGCCCCTGCCGGAAGCCACCGTTGGCGTGAACCCGACTAACGCACCGACCGTAGCGCCCCTGCCCGAGGCAACCGTGGGCGTGAACCCCACTGACGCGCCCACCGTAGCGCCCCTGCCGGAAGCAACCGTGGGTGTGAACCCCACTGACGCACCGACGGTTCCCGCACTGCCGGAAGCAACCGTGGGCGTGAACCCCACTGACGCGCCCACCGTTCCCGCTCTGCCGGAAGCAACCATCGGTGTAAACCCCACTGACGCGCCGACGGTTCCCGCGCTGCCGGAAGCAACAGTCACTCCGGCGCCGGTTGCCGATAAGACCCCCAACGCTGACAAGCTGGAGGACGCAACCGTAGCGCATCCCAAGAGCAAGCCCACTCAGAGTAAGCCCGCTCAGGAGGCTCCGGTGACCGCCGCCCACTCGGCCAAGGACACCCTGGCAAAGGACGGCCCGGCAAAGGACAGCCCCGCTAAGGATCATCTGGCTCAGGAGAGTAGCCCCAAGAAGGCTACCCTGGCGAGCACTGGTGCATCCAGTGTTGGCGTGATTGTTGGCATTGGTGTTGCCGCGATCTGTGCGGGTCTGGGTTTGAGCGTTCTGCGCTCGCGCCGCAGCTCCTAAGAGCTGCAGAGCATACAGCCTAGCTCACCCGTCCGGAATAAACTGCGGATAGCAAAGAGCCGCCGGCTCCCCTCAGCAGGGGGGAACCGGCGGCTCTTTACGTATCAGCTCATTCAATCAGCTGTCGCAGGCGTTTTCAGCTGGCGTTCGCGTTACTTCGAAGCCTTAACCTCAATGCCGCTCACGTCAATCTGCTCCAGCGGAATGATGCGGTCACGAGTGACCACGCGGTGCACCAGCCAGACCGCGATAATCACGGGCAGACCAATGTAGGAGCTGAGCACGCCAGCCCAGTCGCCGCTCAGGAACGCCTCGTAGTTCTGGCCACCAATCACGACCAGGCACATGAGGAAGGCGATAATCGGGCCCGCGGGGAAGAACGGCGCCACGTAGGGCAGGTCCTTCAGGCTGTTGCCCTGCTTCAGGTATGCGCGGCGGAAACGGTAGTGAGCCACGGCAATACCCACCCAGGTGATGAAGCCAGCCAGACCGGACACGTTCACCAGCCACAGGTACGCGCCATCCGGCGAAAGCAGCGCGGCGATGAAGCCGACTGCACCGATCGCTGCGGTTGCCAGCAGTGCGTTCATGGGCACGCCGCCGGAGTTGATACGGGTGAACATCTTCGGTGCCTTACCCTCCTGGGCGAGCGCGAAGAGCATACGAGCCGAAACGTACAGGCCCGAGTTACCCGCCGAGAGCACTGCGGAGAGGATCACGGCGTTCATAATGGCTGCCGCGAAGGCGATGCCCGCACGCTCGAAGATGAGGGTGAACGGGGAGATGTTGATGTTGCCGTCCGCTGCGGTGAGCAGGTTCGGGTCGGAGTAAGGAATCAGGAAGCCGATGACGACCATCGCGCCGATGTAGAAGAGCATGATACGCCAGAACACGCTGGTCAGTGCGCGGGGCACGTCGCGGCGGGGGTTCTCGGATTCGCCGGCAGCCACACCGATCATTTCGGTGCCCTGGAAGGAGAAGCCTGCCACCATGAAGATGGCGAGTACGGCGGGTGCGCCGCCAACGAAGGGTGCCTCACCGACGGTCCAGTTGGAGACACCCGGGGAGCTACCGCCCAGGATGCCGAAAATCATGGCGATACCCGCGATGAGGAAGACGACCACGGTAACGACCTTGATGGTTGCGAGCCAGAATTCGCTTTCACCGTAGGAGCGTGCCGAGAGGGCGTTGATGCCGGTCAGCAACACGAGGAATCCTGCCGCCCACACCCAGGATGGGATGTCCGGGAACCAGTACCTCATCACCTCGCCGACGGCGACGAGCTCGGCGGCGACGGTAATCGCCCAGTTGAACCAGTAGTTCCAGCCCATGGCGAAGCCGAAGGACGGGGACACGTAGCGTGCCGCGTAGGTCTGGAATGCACCGGGGACGGGCAGGTGCGCGGCCATCTCACCGAGGGACTGCATGAGGAAGAGCACCATGATGCCGATGAGGGCGTAGGCGAGGATTGCGCCGCCGGGGCCTGCGGTGGAGATGGTCTTGCCGGAGGCGACGAAGAGGCCGGTGCCGATTGCGCCGCCGATTGCGATCATCTGCATGTGGCGGGCGGAGAGGCCTCGCTTCAGTTCACCCTCTGCGGGGGTGGCTTCCGATGCAGCGCCGGAAGTCTCTGTAGGCTGTGCCATGTCAGGTCTTCTTTCTGAGGCTATTGCTTCGTGCGTTTGCTAGCGGTCTAGTCTGGTGTCCAGTCTAGTCTTGCTGTGCATGGTGCCGCCGAAGGTTTGGCCTGCGGTCAAGAAATTCTTCAATCTTAAGGATTTCTTACGTACCGTAAGTTTTTCTAATCTGAGGGTCAATCCTACCCGCTTTTCAGACTCTTTTCCACCCAAAACCACAAAAACACAGAAAAACCCTCCCGTACCGTCTCATCACAAGCGGTACAGGAGGGGCCCATCTCAGGCTAGTTCGCCCAAGCTTTTAGCTCACCCGGCTTTAGTCAGCCAGGTTGTGGAACGAAACGTTCGTGGGGTGCTCCACGGTACGGGAAACGGTGCAGTCCTTCTGCTCACTGAGCTGAATCAGACGGTCCACCATCTTCTGAGCCTTGGCGCCCTGCTCATCCTCGGGGAATCGCACATCAAAGTCCACCTCAACATCGTCGAGGCGCACCGCGCCATCTTCGGTCTGCTTCAGCGCCGAGGCAAGCACCTCGAACACCTCGGGGGTGGAGCGGCGGGAGGTGCCCGCGTCCACGTCTACGGAGGAGCAGCCGGCAATCGCGGCGAGCAGCAGCTCGACGGGGGTCAGCAGGCCCTCGCCCACACCGAAGTCGAGGGTTGCGCCGTTGGCACCGTAGGCACGGTAGCGCAGGCGGTCGATGCGCTCGATCTTGGTCTGGCGGTAGTTGTCGAGTTCGCGGCGTTCCTGCTGGCGCGAGTACACCTTCTTCTGCTCTTCAGCAGTCTGCACGGTGTTGTTCTGCTCAGCGTTGTTCTGTTCAGCCATTGAGGTTCCTTTCGGGTTGTCTGCACGGTCACTAGGTTATTCAGCGCCGCGTTGTTTAGCGTCATTCACTATAAGCGTGTTTCTCATTATTTTATTCCCGGGCTCTTTTTCTCGTCGGTCAACTGGGCGCTCCTATACACTGGAAAACCGCGGCGGAGCTTCGAAGTCCCTCACGCACACAGTAGATTTTTTGAAGAGCCAACATACACAAGGAACTCTTTTATGGCACAGACCCCCGGCGCTGAGCATCCCGGCACTGAACGTACGAGGCGTCCCGGCACTGAGCGTACGAGCACGCAGAGTGATTTCCGCTTGGCTGTTGCGGATTCTTCCGTGGTGATGCTCGGTATTGCTGTGCTGGGTTTGGGTCTGGGTATTATCCTCAACGCGCACGGCCTGCCGATCTGGTCTGCGCCGCTACTATCTGCCCTAGTTTTTGCCGGTTCGGTGGAGTTTTTGATGGTGGGCATGGTCAGCGGTGGCGCGCCTCTGGCGTCGATTGCGTTGACGGTGTTCCTGGTGAATGCGCGCCATCTGGTGTACGGTCTTTCCTACCCGTTGCACAATGTGAAGGGTTTCTGGGCTAAGGCTCTGGCGATTCACACTCTTTGCGATGAGGCGTTTGCACTTAACTCCGGTCCCGATCGTAATGAGCGTTCGGGGGTGCGCATTCTGTGGGTGAACGTGCTGATTTACGTGTCGTGGGTGCTGAGCGTAGTCCTCGGGTATGTGCTGGGCGCGAGCTTCCTCAGCAGTCTGAAGGGCGTGGACTTCGTGATGGTGGCTATCTTCACTGTTCTTGCGATGGACGGCTACCGCGCCAACCAGGATCGTGTGACGGCGCTCTTTGTGGCGGTTTCGGCGGCGGTTGCGCTGATTTTTGCGCCGTCCTCGTTCTTGGTGGTGGCTCTGGGTTCGTATGTGGTGCTGCTGCTGGCGCGTTTCCCGGTGGCAAAGCGCCGCGGTACGCTGCCGCATCGTGCTGTGCAGGAGGTAGCGGCTGAGGCTGAAAGCGCCGATACCGCTGATGCTCCCGCTTCCACACAGCGGTAAGAACGTTACATACGTGGTCGAAACCGGTTAGGATAGATGAGTGGAGCTTCGCTCTCCCCTCTTTCTATTTCTAGGATTACTAAGATGTCTCCCGCGCGAACCTGCACGGAGGCTCCCAGAGGTGAAGGTACACCATGACTCAGATGAAAGACACCGCTAAGGAAACTAGCGACGCAGAACGCTGTGCCGCCCCGGAGTAACACCGCACCGGGAGCGGCATCACCCGAGGTCACGCACGAGAACTACTGACGCGCGCAACTACCCGCGCAGAAAACTCGTGTAGGAGGAACGACCCTCCGCCTCCATGTTTCGCGGCTTTCATCAACTCACGTACCTACCGCACTACTTAGCCCCCAGCCTCTTCTTCGGTTGGGCTCTCCCTACCCTTTTCGCGTATGCTTTCACGGCTTCACCCGCGCGCCTCTTTCGGGGTCTTTCGCTGAGTATGTGCAGAAAGAGAAAATCTTCATGAACAGTGAAGTGACCACCGGCTATATTCTTGCCGCAATTCTTGTGGCTGCAGGTATTACGTTCCTGCTTCGTTTGCTTCCCTTCGGTCTGAAGAAGGCTCTGGCTGGCTCCGAACTTTTGGATGCGCTCAGCCACTGGATTCCGCTCGGCGCGGTCGCGCTGCTTGCCATCTATGCGGTGGCAAAGATTGATTATTCTTCCGTTGAAACGGCGGCGCCGTACCTGGCGGGTCTGGTGGTGACCGTGGGTGCGCACCTGTGGCGTAAGAATATGGTGCTGAGCATGGTGGCGGGTACCGTCACCTGCATTGTGTTGGCTAACTGGGTTTTCTAGGGGGTCACGATGAGCATCTCTAAGAAGTCTGTTTCTTCCCCCGCCGTTTCTTCTCAGCCCGAGCTTCATCAGGCGAGCCAGCAGCAGGTTGAGCAGGTTATTGCCTCCGCCCTTCCGCTAACCGGCATGATTCCCGTGGTGGAGGCGCCCGCCTCCCCCGATGCACAGGAGCCTCAGCAGCCGCGCGAGAGCGGCTTCGCGGAGGCGATGCGCGTTGCCGGCGTGATTATGCTGGGTCTGTTCTTTGTCGGCATTGGTCTGGGCGTGCTGGTGCACAGTTACGGTCTGCCGTTCTGGGTGGCTCCCCTGCTACCGCTCCTGGTTTTTGCCGGTTCGGTGGAGTTTGTGCTGATTGATATGGTGTCGAATCATGCCTCGCTGTTCTCTATCGCGGTGATGACTCTGCTCATTAATTCGCGCCACCTCATGTACGGCCTGTCCTACCCGATTGAGCGTGTGCGGGGTGGTTTGGCGAAGTTCTACACCGTGTACACCCTCATTGATGAGGCGTACGCGCTGAACACCGGACCGGACCGCCATAAGCTTCGTGCCTCCCGCATCCTGTGGATCCACGCGGGCCTGCACCTGAGCGTTCTGGCGAGCGCTACGCTCGGTTATGTGCTGGGTGCAAGCTTCTTGAGCGAGCTCAAGGGCGTGGATTTTGTGATGACGGCGCTCTTTGCGGTGCTCGCTATCGATGCGTATCGCAGTTCTAAGGACCGCACGACTGCCGCTATTGCGGGTGTGTCTGCGGCGGTTGGTCTGCTGGTGGCGCCGCAGTCGATGCTGCTGATTTCGATGGTGGTGTACATTCTGCTGCTGGTGTCGCGTTTTGTGGTGGCTAAGCGCCGAGGCACCCTGCCGGAGCATATGCTGGTCGCGGATGAGGACCCCACCGAAACTGCCGAAACCTCCGACGCTCCCGGCCATCCCGGCACCTCCGCACACTAAGTCTGAATCGCGCACTAAGTCTGGATATAGTAAAGCGCCCCGCCCACCCGAAATACCGGGTGGGCGGGGCGTTATGCTGTCGCCAGCCGCATGTGTGGGTGAACCCTAGATCATGCGCTGTAGACGTTCAGTATCTGCTGTGCTGTGTACCGCCAGGTGTCCCTGACGGAAGTACTATGCGGGTGCCGGCGTCACGTCCGGCTCCCGTACTAAGCTTACTTGATAGCTACTAGTTGATAGCTATTAGGGCTTACTTGATAGCCGCCAGGGCTGCTTCGTAGTTGGGCTCGTTGGTGGTTTCGGGGACCAGCTCGGTGTAGACGACCTTACCGGCGGGGTTCACGACGACCACGGAGCGTGCCAGCAGACCAGCCAGGGGGCCGTCCACGAGCTTTACGCCGAAGTCCTCACCGAAGGAGGAGCGGAAAGCGGAGGAGGTGACGACGTTCTCAATGCCCTCGGCGGCGCAGAAGCGACCGATTGCGAAGGGCAGGTCGTTGGAGACGCACAGCACGACGGTGTTCTCCAGGCCTGCAGCCTGCTTGTTGAAGGTGCGGACGCTGGTTGCGCACACACCGGTGTCGATGGAGGGGAAGATGTTCAGCACCAGGTTCTTACCTGCGAAATCTGCGGAGGAGATCTCGGAGAGATCAGCCGCGAGAACCGAGAATTCGGGCAGCTTTGCGCCGACTGCGGGCAGGTCGCCGTTGGTGTGGATTACGAGTTCGTTATGTAGAGTTACTTCAGCCATGCCTTCATTGTCCCCTGGATAGGGCGGGTGTGCAAGGGGACACAGGCACTAGCGGGTGGAGTTTCCGCATAGCTGATTTCCGGCTACGCCGTTTCGCCTCTTCTGGGCTCTGTTGTAGCCGCCGTCTAGCGGTAACCCCATAGCGCCCCTTTACAATGAGCAGGTGAGCATTTTGAGGCACGTATCTTCCCGCATTGCGCCGCTGGCGCATCCCGTGACGAACTTCAGGGCACTCCGTCAGGACCTGCGCCGTCAACGGGTGAAGGGTCGTGCCCTCATTGATCCGCACAATACGTACCGGCCGAGTGTGCGCGCTGAGCTGCGCCGCATGTTCACGCGCCCCCTCCCCGTGGAAACGCAGACGCTCATATGTAATGCCCTGCTGGCGGCAATCTGCTGGTATCTGCTCCCGGAAGCCTGGCGTTCGTGGCTGTTTAGCGAGTTTAAGGGCCCGGCTGGTTTTGCGCTGGTGATGGTCGGCTGGATGGTAGCGGACGTCACCTCAACGAACCTGATGGGCCACGACGAGGAGCATGCCCTGCGTGCGTTGCGCAGTAGCGACCCGCACGCCCTGCACCTGTTCGTGCGCACGAAGGCTATCGCAATCGGTCTGATCACGGGTATTTCCGGTACCCTGCTGGCACTGATTCTGCACAGCCACGACAATCACCTGACCCCCACGCTCGTAATGTCCCTGTCGTTCTTCGTGGTGCCGGCTATTGTGGTGTCCCTGGGCTCAATTCTGGGCGTGATTTATCCGTACCGTCTGCGCGGCTGGCAGTTCCGCTGGGCGCACCGCAAGAACCTGCGGATGAGCGTCCGCTGGGTTCTGCTCTGTTTCGGTCCGGGCTGGGTGCTGGGTACGGTGCTGATGTCGCTGGCGTTCCCATCGATTTTCCTGTCGGATGCGCTCGCGCGCCTTCTCAGCCCCGGCGTGGATCCGCGCGATGTTGCGTTCCGGCCGCTGCTGTTTTCGCTGATTTTGTGGGCTCAAGGCGCTATTAGTCTGTGGGTTTTTCCGCGGATTACGGCGCGTATTGCGACCGCGCGGCGCGCCTGGCTGGTGCATTATCTGACGGACGATAAGGTCTGCTAGCCGGTTTTTGTTGCCGGGGTTTTGTTGCCGGGGTTTTGTTGCCGGGGTTTTGTTGCCGAGGGTTCTGTTGCAGGGCAGATGCAGCCGGGCAGCTGCTCGCGCATGCCACGGTAACGACATGCCACGGTTACGAGCGGCGTTGACCGCACGCACCGCGCAGCCGCTTCTTTTTCTCTATACTGGACGAGTTCACTATTCGCTTCTTGACCAGCACCGATGCGCGTTGCCGCGCATCTTCAGGAGTATTCATGTCTTCTACTCGCCGCCGCTTTACCGGCCGTACCGCTTTGGTTCTACCCGCGTTGGGTGCCGCTCTAGCTCTTGTCGTTACATCCTGCTCGGCAAGCACTGATTCTGCTGTTTCGGGCACCGTGGTGTCTTCTTCTGGCAGCGCGTCTGCCTCCGCGAGCGCTACGTCTACGCAGGAGCTATTCCCCACCCCGTCGGCGAGCCCGAGCGCATCCGCGAGCGCTTCGTCGCCTGCTCCGGTGCCGTCGGTGGTGACGATTACGGTTCATGCTGAGCCGACCGCATCCGAGTCGAAGACCTCTGAGTCGAAGTCGGATTCCAAGTCTGAGTCGAAGAAGGACTCTACGTGCGCTTCTGATTCGGCGTCGACCGTGGTGTCTAAGGCTCTGCGTGAGCTGAAGAATAAGAGCAGGTGGGATCAGTGGACGAACGTTTCGCGCACTTACGAGGGTTACGACCCCTGCGCTGAGCTGTCCTGGATTGACGCTATTCCGGGTTCGTCCCCGTCTGATTGCTGCATCTCTTCGATGGCGCACCACATTCTGCTGTTCCACCGCGGCAAGTTCATTGGTACCGCAACCTATGAGCCGTACTCGTTCTCTCCGGTGATTACCCGCACCTCCGACAGCTCGATTAGCGTGACCTACCGTTACATGAAGGGCGATGAGAGCCCCGCCAGCGCGAGCGGCCGCACGACCGCTGAGTTCAGCTGGAGCTCTTCGCAGAACAAGGTTGTGATGACCGGTGAGGTTCCGCCGAGCGAATAGCCGGTTCACCTCATAGGCTCGCGGTCCCGAATCTACGCGTTTGAAGCCAGAGGGTTTGGAGCCAGAGGGTTTGAGGCCCAGACGTTGGGCGTACGAGAAACCCGCCGTCTCGCATATGGTGCATATGTGAGACGGCGGGTTTTCGTTGCTTAAGGATATGTAGGGTGCCCGAGGGCTAGCTGTTTAGGCAACGAACTTCTTGTAACCGAAGTATGCGGCGCCTGCCAGGATAGCGATGAACAGAATCTTCTTCATGGTGTACTCCTTTGATTGTTCCGATAGGCACCCGGTGTTTTACCCCATCCGACGACTCACCTATAGGCGAGGGGCAGGCGGGGCGTCATCCGCGCGTGGTGCCGTTGTCCCCTATCTTACCTGCTTTTGAACAACGTTTTTCCGTTTGGCGTGCTGAGTCCGCATTCTAGACAGTCAAACACGCGCAAACACGCAGCGGTTCAGCGTGCCATTGAGCTAAGGAATACGCCTCTGACAGGCGCATAATGGGGGCATGAGTATTTTTAAGAAGAAAGAGTACAGCGCTGAGCGCTCGGCTACTCGCATGGCTCGCGCCCTCGCTGTAATGGGTGCGCTGCACTTCATCATCCCGGATCCTTTTGACTCGATTGTGCCGAAGTACCTGCCGGGTCCTGCGCACGCGTACACTCACGCTTCGGGTGTGGCTGAGCTGGGCACCGCTGCCCTGCTGGCTAATGATAAGACCCGCCGTGCCGGTGGTCTGCTTGCGGCTCTGCTGTTTGTGGCTGTGTTCCCCGCGAACATTCAGATGGCGCTGGATGCGCGCAACCAGTCCACTCAGCGTAAGGCTATTGCGTACGGTCGCCTGCCCCTGCAGCTGCCGATGATTTGTAGCGCTCTGAAGATTTGGCGTAAGTCGAAGTAGTCGCTTCGTTCGTTGGGAACGGCACCTCAGTGTTTTACACGTAAAACATTGAGGTGCCGTTTACCTTAACATACCCATTATTAAGCTTTCCGTAACCGGCATTGCCTACACTGGAACTAACACACCACCTGTCACAGCGGCAGGTGTACAACCTTTGGAGATAACAATGGGCACTATCATTGGCACCATTATTACCGGCGCGATTATCGGCGCGATTGCACGATTCTTCATGCGAGGCCGCCAGAACATTTCGATTCTGTGGACCATTGTCTGCGGTGCTATCGGTGCGGCTGTCGGCAACTGGGCGGCAGTTCAGCTGGGCGTTGCCGCAACCGCTGGCATCGACTGGATTCGCTGGATTCTGTCGGTCTTCGCAGCGATGCTGACCATTTCCCTGTACCTGGGCATGACCGGTAGGAAGTAACAGCTTCACTCAACCTAACGAGGGCTCGCTGAGTCCCTCATACATAAAGGCGGCACCTCCCCTAGCGTGAGCTAGTGCGGGAGGTGCCGCCTTTTCTGCGTCTTATGCGAGGCGCTTTATGCCTTCTTGGCTTATGCCTTCTTAACGACGGAGGACTTCAGGTACATCTGGCCTGCGCCGGGGACCTTCGCCTCAATGTCGTGGCCGTTGACGGGGGATTCAAGCAGGCGGATGCCGCGCACCTTGGTGCCTGCCTTGATGTCTGCGCCGCCCTTAACCTTCAGGCCCTTGACGATGGTGACGGAGTCGCCGTCGACGAGCTCGTTACCGACGGAGTCCAGAACCTTGGCGCCTGCTTCTTCTTCGGTTTCGCCTGCTGCGGTGCGTTCCCATTCGTGGCCGCACATGGGGCATGCCCAGAGTTCGCCCATTTCGTAGGTGTAGTTTTCGTTGCATTCGGGGCAGGCGGGTGCTTCGATTTCGTTGAGGTTTTCGCTCATGGTTCCTTCTTCGATCTGTGCGGATGCGCCGCTTCTCCCCTACTGTGTGGCTGCGGCGTGTGGGCGCGCGTCAGCCAGGGCGGGGGTGCGGCGGTGGAGGGTGCGAGGATTCTCGCGTTCGTGCTGACTATACCATTTGGTGGGTGCGAAGCGCATGTGCGGGGCTGGTTTTTACTGGTCTTTTGGGGTGGGTTTGGGGCGTGGTTGAATCCGAAAATAAAATTTGCATGGTTTGTGCGTAATATTTTGGGTGGAAGATGATTCTGGGTGGCTGCGGCGTGTAAAGTGCTTAAGTATTTGTACGTTTTTGAGTGAAAGGCACGGCTTCATGAAGCTTTCCGCACGTAACCAGTTCGCTGGCAAGGTTGTTGAGATCACCGAGGGTGCAACTAACGGCATCGTTAAGATTGAGATCGCTCCCGAGGTTGTTATCTCTGCGTCGATCACCAACGAGTCCATCAAGGAACTGGGCCTGAAGGTTGGCGAGACCGCTTACGCAGTTATCAAGGCTTCCAACGTTATGGTTGGTGCTGACCACTAATCCCGGTCGATAAGGCTTACACCCGGCGGCTGCTTTCTGTGGCGTGCGAGGGTTAATGAGGCGGAGCCCCGCGCTGTGTGTACAGTGCGGGGCTCCGCTTTTATGTTTTTATCACTTAGACGTTGAAGCGGAACTCGACTACGTCGCCGTCCTGCATGATGTAGTCCAGTTATGACTCCTTCCGGACTATTTGCTTATACATATTTTCAAGCTCTTCTCTATATTTCTGAGCTTCTGTTCCATCATTAGACAAACGTGATGCGATATGGAGGGGGGAAACAATATGAATGAAGCAGATAATCTGCCTAATGTGTTTCCTAAAATCTTCATCACTCAGAACAGGGAAAAGAGAGAAATTAAAGAACAACATCTGGGATGCAGAGTGCGAATCTTGATGAATAAAAGCATAGGACATAAAAGAATCTAAAAATTCATACTCGGCACTTTCCCCATCATAATAATCACGAATTTTCTCAATAGCTTTCCTATCCGAAACACTGCTAACCCCCAGCTCGAAGCGCAGGAAGGCTTCCCACACGCGGCGAACTTCATTTGGTGCAGGCATTTCAGCATCCTCTTTACCGACAGCAATCCCATACATTTTGCCCAATATATTTTTATATTCATCAATGCCATCAAATTTTACACTTTTAAGGAGTATATTCTCGTCATTATTTGAGATTTCACAGCATTTCACCTTCTCGCCACCCAATCTACCTATTGCAATCTTTGACAATTCAATAGCGGTTTCAGGATCATGAGTCATAATTATTAACTTTGATTCAGAATCATTTTCTGACATCAAATTTATTATATAATCCAAAAGTCTAATGACACCATATTTATTATCAAAATCAAAACTTGAGAGCGGGTCATCAAGAATAATAATTCGGTTTCCTGTTAAAAATTTTTCAATACTCCCATATTCTTCACCATCCATCATTTGAGCAAAGAAATAACAGAGTGACAAAACATTCTGCTCTCCCGTGGATAGGCTACTCGGGGCAACTTTCTCATTTTCCTTAAAAATTTCATATCCGCCCTCTACATATTTAACAGATATTGCATTTTCCCCAAAAACAACAGATGAAAAAGTGTTAATATTATCGCTAGCTTTTCGAGGGTTATTCACAATTCTAGGCATCTGAAAGCCCTTGAGAATTTGCCCACTAAATTGTTCGCCAACCCGCTGCGCTATCTTTGAGATTTCAGCGAGTTGATTTTTTACCCTTTGTTGTTCCTCAGGAGAGAGCTTATCCCATGCGTCCTCCCACTCATCCTGATCACTTATATCATCCGCCATAAAATCTTCATGGCTATTTTCACTAATGCTGCCTACAGTAGATTCCTCAGATTCCTCCTCCGCAACAGATTCCTCCTCCGCAACAGATTCCTCCTCCGCAACAGATTC
>CAUTHR010000010.1:0-83001 GCA_963538455.1 Rothia mucilaginosa
CGTCGTCGGGGTCCAGGTCGGTGGAGTAGACGGAGTGGGCGCTGTCCAGGCGGGCACTATCAATCTGCACAGCGTCTACGGGCAGGGCGGTAGACTCTGCCGGACTCGCTGCAGCGGGGGCAGTTTCAGATGCGGTAGTTTTAGGGTGCATAGATGCACCTGCCGGGTCAGTTTCGGCAGGGTTCTTTTCTAACTTGTTCTCGTGTTCTGCCTGATTGCGCGCCATCCTATCCATAGTGTGAATGATACTCCGCGCCGTTGCGTTTGCGTTTCTATTTCATTGCGCTGTGGTCTTTGCACGGTGAGCATTTAACCTGACACAATATGTGGTGTACCTATCACCTCGGTTGCGCTATCCCGCAGTGTTACTGCCCCGTAGCGTTGCCAACCCGCACATCGGAGTGCCTTATGCCTTCACGCGCCATCTCTTTCTTCTTCCGCCAGCCGGGTTCCCGCCAGCCGAGCTTCCGTCAGCTGGGCGCGAGCCTGTGCCTCTCCGGTGCGCTCGCCGCCGCCCTGGGCGGGTGCGCAACTCTGAACTCCTCCCCTTCTGCTTCTGCGGAGGCTTCGTCTGAGCCGACTGCTGCGAGCCACGCGACGGCGCCGGTGATTCAGGATTCTGAGGGTTTCCGCCTGTTTGCCGGTCGCGGCGCTGTTGAGGAGGCGGTCTTTGAGGGCCCGGCGGCGCCCGCCTCCTATTCGTATGTGGAGTTTGAGCGTCGCGGTGAGCCGGAGGGCACGATGAAGGTTTCGGTCACTGATGGTTCGGGTGCCACGGTTGAGGTGGTTGCTGGCGGTTCGGGTGAGGGTGCGGGCGTGTGGGTTCGTAATACGGCGAGCGCGTCTGCGCCGGCTCCTTCTAGTTCCGCCAAGGCTGCGGGTGCGGTGAGTGTGCCGTATAGTTCGGCGCGTGTGATGGCGTCGACGTCGCAGCTGACTGATGATGCTCAGTGGATGGTGTCGGTTCGTGCGGCGGGTGTTGGTTCTTCGGGTGAGTTTGAGGCGCCTGATGGTGTGCCGTTGACGAGTCAGAGCGCGGAGGTTGGTGAGATTCAGATGCAGGGCAGCCGCGGTTTTGTGCACGATACGGTGTCGAGTGGCGCCTCGGTTGCGGTGGAGAATCGTTCGGGCGCGAAGATGACGGTGTATTGTGCGGGTGTGGATCGTAAGGAGCGTAGTGTGCCTGCGGGTGGGCGCATGTTTGTGGAGGATTTGGGGGTGCGTGCTTCGGCGGGCTCTCCCCTGTTTTGTGGTGTGGTGACTTCTGATAGTACTGCTAGCTGGAATGTTACGGCGCTTGGCGGCCGCGCTTAACAGCCGCCGAGGTGTCAATAAAGCCTGTACAAGGGAAAACAGACGCTTCTGGCAACGATTATCTTTTGTATTAGAGGTATATTAGGAACGGACTACCCATCGTTATCAATCAATGGAGATACACCGATGACCGCTCAGTCGCCTGATACCACTGAGGTTGAACTGCCCAAGTTCTACGAATTCATTCCCTGCATTCTGACTTACCTGTCTGACCGCACCCCCCGCACCAATAAAGAGATTTATAGTGCAGTAGCGGAGCTCTACCCGCTTTCTGAAGACCAGCTGCGACCCAACCTGCCGAACGGCAAGCGACCCGTTTATGTGGACCGTATTAGTTGGGGTTTGACCTATCTCAAGATGTTCGGCGCGGTTGATTCCCCTCGCCGCGGTCAGCAGGTTATTTCTGACGAAGGCTTGAAGCTGATTGAAGCCCACCCTGAGGGCATCCCCGATGATGTCGTTGCACATATCGTTCGTTCCGCCCGCACGCGTGAGCGTTCCGAGTCTGATAGTTCCGAGCAGGACCCGCAGGAAACCCCGAAGACCGCTGCCAAGACCGTTGCCGTCACGACTGCACCCGCTGAGGTGTCTGATAGCACCCCGCAGGAACTCATTGACGAAAGCATCACTCAGATTGAGTCCGCGCTGACGCACGACATTTTGGAACGCGTCCGCGCAATGTCTCCCATTGCATTTGAGCATCTGGTGGTGGATGTTCTGTTGGCGATGGGCTACGGTGGCCCGGCAGGACGCGGCACCGTTACTCCGGCTTCCAATGACGGCGGCGTGGACGGAATCATTGACCAGGATGCGTTGGGTCTTTCAAAGATTTATGTCCAGGCTAAGCGGTACGCCAAGGATAATGTGGTGAGCCGCCCCGACCTTCAGAACTTTGTGGGCGCGCTGCACGGCAAGGCAACGCAGGGCGTGTTCATTACGTCGAGCTCCTTTACGTCTGGTGCACGCGCCTACGCGGAGGATCTTGGCGGCGGAGTTTCCCTCGTTCTGATTGACGGTGAGCGCCTAGCACGCCTCATGGTTAAGTACGGTGTTGGTGTGCAGGTGGCACGCACGTACACCATTATGAAGCTTGATGAGGACTTCTTCGACGAAGCCTAAACATTACACAAGCGTGGGGTGGAAAGCATGGAGCTTTCTGCCCCACGCTTTCTTTTGGGTTGTTTGCTGGATTGTTACAGCAGTTAGTGGGTAAGCCTAAAAAATTCCAAATCGGTCTGCGGGCGGGGTAGCCGCCTCCTTCAGGCGCATGCACAAAACCCCACGGGATACCAATAAATACACAGGGAAACCACATCGCCGCCCGGCGTATAACCCACTCCCCTTATAGTGACAAGTAGTCGCCAAGCTTAGCCATAGCTAAGCGGAAAAGACGGTGTTCAAAAGAAGATACTGAGAAAGACAGCATTACACACCCTTCATCTGTAAGGAAGCTCAAGATTATGACCGTTGTGTCAAATACATCTGAAGCCCTCAATTCCCCCTACGAGGACACCCTCAAGCGCCTGCTCTCCGACGCACGCGCAGAAGCCGTCGAATCCAGCGTCTCCGAACTCGAACGCCTCGCTATCGCGCACGACGCATCCCACTACCTGCTCGTACCCGCCGGCCTGATCCGCCCCGACTCCGCCGAAGACGTCGCCAACATCTTCCGTGCAGCCGGCGACCTCGGCCTGCCGCTGACCTTCCGCTCCGGCGGCACCTCCCTCTCCGGCCAGTCCAGCGGCGACGGCCTCATGGTCGACACCCGCCGCCACTTCAAGAAGATCGAGGTCCTTGAAGACGGCAAGAAGGTTCGCGTGCAGCCCGGCGCGACCATCATGATGGTTAACAACTACCTGGCACCCTACGGCTACAAGCTCGGCCCCGACCCGGCATCCTGGTCCGCCTGCACCATCGGTGGCGTGGTCGCTAACAACTCCTCCGGCATGTCTTCGGGCACCAAGTACAACACCTACAACACCCTCGACTCCATGGTGTTCGTGCTGCCCAGCGGCACCATCATTGACACCGCCGAGCCGGACGCCGACCAGAAGCTGCGCGCCCTCGAACCCGAGCTTCACGAGGGCCTGCTGCGCCTGCGCAAGCGCGTGCTTGAGAACCCCGAGTCCATGGCGAAGATTCGCCAGCAGTACTCCATGAAGAACACCATGGGTTACGGCCTGAACTCCCTGGTCGACTTTGAGACCCCCGTCGACATTCTGCAGCACCTGCTGATTGGTTCGGAGGGTACCCTCGGCTTCGTTGCTTCGGCAACCTACCGCACCCGCCCGATTCTGAAGAACATTTCCACCGGCCTGCTCGTGTTCGACAACCTCATTGACGCGGCACGCTCCGTGCCCGAACTGGTCGCTAACAAGCTGGCAACCGTCGAGCTCATGGACGCCACCAGTATTCGTGTGGCTCAGCGTACCGGCCAGGCTGCGGAGGCGCTCGCCGCCATTGACGTGAAGGAGCAGGCCGCCCTGCTGGTTGAGTTCCAGGGCAACTCCGAGCAGGAGCTGAACGACCTGGCTGCCGCCGCAGCGCCCATGTTTAAGAGCCTGCCCGTGGCGTCGCCCGTGTCGATGACCAGCAAGCTGTCTGAACGTAACGCACTGTGGGCTGCCCGCCGTGGCCTGTACACCACCGTTGCGGGTAACCGCCGCTCCGGCACCAACGCACTGCTCGAAGACGTGGTTGTGCCCGTCGAGGTTCTGGGTAACACCTGTAGCGACCTGACCAAGCTGTTCGATTCGCACGGCTACAAGGATTCCGTGATCTTCGGCCACGCGAAGGACGGTAACATCCACTTCATGCTGAACGAGCAGTTCCGCGACCCGAAGCAGCTGGACCGCTACCGCGACTTCACCGAGGAAATGGTTCAGCTGATTCTCGGTAACGAAGGCTCGCTGAAGGCTGAGCACGGTACCGGCCGTATCATGGCTCCGTTTGTGAGCCGCCAGTTCGGTGAGGAACTCTTCGACGTGATGCGCCAGATCAAGCGCCTCATTGACCCGAAGGGCTTCATGAACCCCGGCGTTCTGCTGGTTGAGCCGGGCACCGACTACGTGACCGATCTGAAGGTCGCTGAGACCGTTGAGGAAGAAGTCGACCGCTGTGTGGAGTGCGGCTACTGTGAGCCGGTCTGCCCCTCCCGCAACCTGACCCTCACCCCCCGTAAGCGTATTGTGCTGCGCCGTGAGATTGCCGCCGCTGAGGCGAACGGCGACCACGAGCTCGCTGAGCGCCTGCGTAAGGAGTACGAGTACTACGGCATTGAGACCTGTGCAGTGGACGGCATGTGCCAGACCCGCTGCCCCGTGAACATCAACACCGGTGACCTGATTCGCCGCCTGCGTTCCGAGAACCAGGACAAGCTGGCCGCTACCGGCTGGAAGATCGCCGCACAGCAGTGGGGCATCATGGATAAGGTTGCCGGTAAGTCGCTAACCGTAGCCAAGAAGCTGCCGTTCCCCGTGGTGCACGGTACCACCAACATTGCCCGCAAGGTCATGGGTGACGACATGGTTCCTTCCTACAAGAAGGACCTGCCGGTTGGTGGCCCGGCACGTAAGCCGCACAAGGACGCAACCGCTGAGATTGTGTTCTTCCCCGCCTGCGTGAACTCCATGTTCGGCGGCGTGGACGGCGACGGCAAGCACGACCCGGTCAACGCAACCCAGGCGTTCATCCGCCTGTGTGAGCGTACCGGCGTGAAGTACCGCATCCCGGACAATATTGGCGAGATGTGCTGCTCCACCCCGTGGAAGTCGAAGGGCTTCACCGACGGCTACTCGATTATGAGTGACCGCGTGCTGAAGTCCCTGTGGGAGGCTACTGACGGTGGCCGCCTGCCGGTCGTGTGTGACGCTTCGTCCTGTACTGAGGGCCTTGAGGTGATGCGCGAAAAGGTTATTAAGGCGCTTGAGCACAAGATCGTGAACGGCCTGAAGCCGGGCGAGCCGGACTACTCGCGTCTGCGCATGTACGACGCGGTGCAGTTCGCCGCCGATAACATGCTGGACAAGCTGACTGTGTCCGCTCCCCTGCCGTCGGTTGCTCTGCACCCGACCTGCTCCATGACTCACCTGGGTACTCAGCCTGCGTTTGAGAAGATTGCGAACGCGATGAGTGACGACGTGTACGTGCCGAAGCACTGGGGTTGCTGTGGTTATGCGGGTGACCGCGGTATGCTGCACCCCGAGCTGACGGCGAGCGCTACGGAGGCTGAGGCTGCGGAGCTGAGCGAGCAGAAGCAGTTCGCCGCATACATTTCGGCGAACCGCACCTGTGAGCAGGGTATGACGGAGGCGACCGGCCACACCTACCAGAACGTGCTGCAGCTGCTGGAACGCACCACCCGCTAAAAGGTTGAGCGCATAACAACGGTATAAAGAAGGGACCCGGCGGGCTATCTGAGTGATAGCTGCCGGGTCCTTTTGGTGACTTGTTACGAATAGTAGAACCCGCTATGCCTGTATCATTAACAATGGTCTATTTTTAGATAGATAGTTTTGCTGAAACCATGTAGAAATGACAAAGGAGTAGCATGCTTGCATCTAGTACTATCAGCTTCACTACAACCCTGTGGGAAGGAAATACCTATGGATACACCACTTACCGGATGTATACCCGGAATATCATAATTACCAAGTTCCCACGCACTCTACTGGATAATCTAGGCGAGCACAAAGACCATGAAGAGCTTCAGTTCGCAGGTATCTATTTTCTGACAAACTCTTCATTTGATGACCCACATATTTACATTGGTCAGGCTGGAGAACGTACGACCGGGAGTGGCCTACTTACCCGCATCTATGAGCACAACCGCAACAAGGATTTTTGGGACACTGCATATCTGATTGCTCCTACTGATGATTCGTGGGAAGCAACCGAATTAAAATATCTGGAACATACGTTCTATCAACTGGCGCTGAAAGCTAACAGCTATACATTGGAGAACGGAAACGTTCCATCCTCCGGAAAAATTGCAAGAGAGAAGCAAATCAGTCTTCAACATCTCGCAACTGAGATTATACTAATGCTTCGTGCAAGCGGTCACGGAATGTTTGATTCCCCCATCGGATTAAAGAATACCGAGTCGAAGAGCCCTAATCCGGAGCTAATCTCACCCGATAAATTGGCTACGAGTTCTTCAACTGTTGTCACCCCGCCAGATATTATCGAAGCAGAATCTGCTCAAATCCCCGATGCTTTCACCCATGCGGTATTCCGCATTCAACACCAAGATCTGAAACATCCGGCTCGTGCACGTCTTGTGAGTATTTCTGGTACTCGCGTAGAGATTGAGGTGTTCGATGGAGAGCTTCTAGAACTGAAGGAACCGAGACAATACACTCCCAGGTATCTAAGGGAGCGGGAGCTTCTCAAGCTTGCTCGAGATGAACAGATTTCAGCTGGCCATATCGAAGGATTAGAAATTACACGTCCGATTAAGTTCGCAAGCCCCTCTACAGCATCTACTTTTATCTTAGGCTATTCCTCAAATGGCAAAAAGGATTGGGTACTCGAATCAGACCCTAGCATTTCGTTGGGAGTCTTCCTAGAGAACCTTGAGGGTTCTCAGAACTAATCCCTACTCGCTGTGTATGTGAAGACCCGGCGGATACTACTTCTTGTAGTACCCGCCGGGTCTTCTACTTGTTTTAGGATTACATACCTAATTGCTCTCGCTGTCAAAGAGGCGGGCGCGAAGCTCCCCGTCAGCCTCAGTCACGATAATGACCGGACTGCCGCCCGCGACCTTGCGTGCACGGTCGAGTACGTCAGCCTCATCTTCACCGGGAGCCACAGGGACCACCTGACACTCCCCTCCCGCCTTCTGTGCAACGAGCGCAACAAGCGCCCTATGTTCTGGATTACGGCGAACAGACAAATTGAAACGACCCGCAATACGAGCCCGCTCCTTCATCACCTCAACGCTTGCCATACCTTCACCCCTTTCAAATGCGCTTCAACAGCAAAGCCTGCTAATTCTTCGTGAAAAAACTTTGCTTCCCGAAAGACCCGGCGGGCTACCTGATGGATAGCCTGCCGGGTCCGTTTTTGTCTGCTATGGCACCTATTTTCGACTATTAAATAGTCCAATAATCAATACTGCTATCGAGATGCCGTAGAGAATTCCAAGCACTAGGTCGCTGACATTTGACACTACATTCAAGATAATTGCCAGGATCAAAAACAGCATCCCAACAGGAACATACTTATTCGACTTCATACGCTCGTGCTCCCTCAATAGTCAACAGCGATACATCATTTTCAGGACCATCCAGCTACCCATTTTCTGAATGACTACGGACGTTCGCCTTACTACCACGCTAGCACTCTGGAGCTAAAAACTGGCCCACGACACAGCTTTCTGCGCCCCACCGCACTCCCCCACCCTCGCCTCCTCAAAGCACAAAGAAACCACCCCCTCCGTAGCTTGTCGCCTCAAAGGGAGTGGGTTCTATATATGAGCTAGACCAGAAAGCCTAGTACTACTCAGCAGCCTCCGTGCTGGGCTTGGGGTCCTCGTTCACGCGGTTGCGGATATCTCATAAACTGAGAAATTGGTTTGCAATGTCAACATATGAGGTAACGGGAGGATGTGCCCAGATCTCAACGCAACGTAATACCGGGAGTTTAATTTCTCGCCGGATGTGAGGCGTTTCTTTTTTCGCCATGGTTGTCATTCCTTCACGTGGGTATATGAACCCTACTGTGATTTCGAGACGCGTGGGCGTCCGGTGCGGCAATCTGTAGAAAACTAGCCTCGAAAGCAAGAAAAAGACGACCTGTGGAAAACAGCGGCAGCTACCTTTGGATCATGAATTCATGAAGAGGACCCGGCAGGCTATCTGATGGACAGCCTGCCGGGTCCGTTCTATATGTTCCGGTTCTTCTAGGTTCTTCTTTAGGCAGTGACCAGGTGGGTTCCTAGTGGGTTATGTGCAACTGTCTGCACACCATCAAATAAATGCAATACTCTCATTAAACATAATTATTTCAAAAATTTTGAAAAATACCTCTCCATTGATTCAGTTGTAATCTCGTTCCTAGAGGGCAAACCGTCAGGAATTCCATTCCTTGCATTTATCCAAGGATCCTGACTATGAGACAAATCACTCAATTGAAGTCCGGTATATCGACCGTATATCGCAACTATACTTTCTATAAAACTCTTATTGGAATCGGATAATTTTTCCGTATTTCCGCGAATAATATTATCCTCTAATGATATCACCACGCGACCAGCATGCATTTCATAAAGGCGGGGAGAAACTGGTCCGAGTCGCCAAGCCTGAAAATCATTTTCAAACAATTCGCACTTATTTTTTGCTATAAACCATCCTTGAATATAGAAACAAATCTTTTGCAACTTCATGGAAGAAACTTCCTCCTCGCTAGGGGAGAGGAGCTTCAAAACATATAAAGCGATATCCTCAATATGGAGTCCAGTATCTTCGATTTCCACTGAACCACACTTAATATTTGAAGAAGTAGACATAAATAAACTCCTATCCGATTGTAGATGCAACTTCCTTGCCAGTCGATTCACTTAAATCAAACACCGATTGCTCACGATTAAATTGAGTATATTGTATCATTTCAGCTAACCGCTTAGCAAGCAAATAATTCACTCCATCTTCTTTGAAGTAACAGGACCTATCCGAGTCTGCAATCAATACACCAAAAGGAACACCACTCAAACTACGTCCAACAGGTATCCTTACAAAAGACTTATAGCCAGCGTCTTCAACATTTATACCCATAGCCGACATTTCAGTAACATATTTTTTTCGCCGTATATCTTCATATATAACATGAGCCCCGTCCGTTATACTATCGAGAAGATAATTTAATCGATCCTCATCTTCAATTTTATATGCCAAATACCCCCTCTTTCCATACCTGTTAAATCCAGTAGATTTCAGTATCTTCTTCTTGGGTTTTGAATCATCTTTTACTTCTTCAAATATGACAGAGTAATACGAAATTCGACATCCCTCATCAAACAATGTCTTCCACGTTTCATGGACAAGGCTCTGAGTCAAACTATTTACGCCCCCCGATAAAACACCATTATTATGAGCTTCTATAATAGCAGTAATGAACGTACTATATTTATCTGAAACTTTATTATCATACCGCGTTTCAATTCTTTGAATTATCGCATTTAGCGAAAGAGTAAAAATAGTTAGGACTATACTGGTTGACCACCACCATGCAAGTCGATCTTCAGGTGAACTACTCAAACCAAAGAGCAATATGAGCACTGGTGCAACGAACAGAAGTGTCCTAAATAATGTTGATAATTGATTATTTGAATTTATTTTTACAATAAAAAATACTTTTATATATTTACAAGTTGCTATTATATTTTTACACAACTCTCTAACTCCTCTTGCTAACCAATGCTGTCACATATCGTACAATTACCGGCACCTCCGAACAGCAACGAACGTTAGCGCCATCACTTACATTAGCATAACGATACTCACCCGGACTAGGAAAAACTCCCCCGGCAATACAGCTTTCTGCACCCAACCGCACTCCCTCACCCTCATCTCCTCAAAGCGCACAAAGAAACCACCCCCTCCGCAGCTTCCGCCGCAAAGGGGGTGGTTTCTATATATAGGCTCGGTGCAAGTTCGCCGGCTCAGCTAACCGCGGTCACCCGCAGTCAGCATCGCCGGCGAACCCCCATCCTAAACCGCTACTACTCAGCAGCCTCAGTGCTGGGCTTAGGGTCTTCGTTCACGCGGTTGCGGATATGCTCCACAATACGTGCCACAGCCTCATCCACAGGCACACCATTCTCCTGCTTATTACCGCGGAAGCGGAACGAAACAGCGCCGTGCTCCGCATCCTCACCGCCAGCAATCAGAATGAACGGAACCTTCTCAGTAGACGCAGTACGAATCTTCTTCGTGAAGCGATCCGAACCGTAATCCACCTCAACACGCACACCGTGCGCACGCAGCTTATCCGCGATCTCAGTCATGTAGTCGTTGAACGCCTCAGCCACCGGCACACCAATCACCTGAACAGGTGCCAGCCACGCCGGGAACGCACCCGCATAGTGCTCAGTCAGCACACCCAGGAAGCGCTCAATCGAGCCGAACTTCGCCGAGTGAATCATGACCGGCTCCTGCACGGTGCCGTCCGCAGCCTGGTACTCCAGACCGAAACGGCTCGGCTGGTTGAAGTCATACTGAACGGTCGACATCTGCCAGGTACGGCCAATCGCGTCCTTCGCCTGAACCGAAATCTTCGGGCCGTAGAACGCAGCACCACCCGGATCGGGAACGAGCTCCAGGCCGGTCTCCTTCGCAACCTGCTCCAGAACCGCGGTAGCCTCCTCCCACTGCTCATCGGTACCGATGAACTTGTCCTTCTTATCGCCCTCAGTGTCGCGGGTGGACAGCTCAAGGTAGAAGTCAGTCATGCCGAAGTCCTCAAGCAGGCTCAGCATGAACTTCAGCAGGTGACGCACCTCGTCCGGTGCCTGCTCCTTCGTCACGTACGAGTGGGAGTCGTCCTGAGTAATCATGCGCACGCGGGTCAGGCCCTGCAGCACGCCGGACTTCTCATCACGGTACACGGTGCCGAACTCGAAGAAACGCAGCGGCAGCTCACGGTACGAACGGCCACGAGAACGGTAAATCTCGTTGTGCATCGGGCAGTTCATAGCCTTCAGACGGTAATGACCGTTATCCAGCTCCATAGCCGGGAACATGCCATCCGCATAGTACGGAAGGTGACCGGAAGTGTAGAACAGGTCTTCCTTCGAAATGTGCGGGGTGCTGACGTACTGGAAACCCTCCTGAATGTGGCGGGTACGCACGTAATCTTCCATCTCGCGCTTAATCACGCCACCCTTAGGGTGAATCACCGGCAGGCCGGGACCAATGTTCTTCGGGAAAGAGAACAGGTCCAGCTCACGGCCCAGGCGGCGGTGGTCGCGGCGCTCCGCCTCAGCGATGCGCTCCTTGTACGCCACCAGCTCGTCCTTAGTCGGCCATGCGGTGCCGTAAATACGCTGCAGCATGGGGTTCTTCTCAGAACCACGCCAGTACGCGCCACCGGCACGCATCAGGGCGTAACCGTTAGCGATCAGCTTGGTGTTCGGCAGGTGCGGGCCGCGGCAGAGGTCCTTCCAGACGGTCTCGCCGGTCTTCGGGTTCACGTTGTCGTAAATGGTGATTTCACCCTCGCCGACCTCCACGGATGCGCCCTCGGCAGCATCCGCACCAGAACCGGGGCCCTGGGTCAGGGAGAGCAGCTCCAGCTTGTACGGCTCGTTCGCCATCTCAGCGACAGCCTCGTCGTGGGTGACCACGCGGCGGCGGAACAGCTGACCGGACTTGATGATCTTAATCATCGACTTCTCGATCTTCTTCAGATCTTCCGGGGTGAACGGCTCAGCCACATCAAAGTCAAAGTAGAAGCCGTCAGTAATGTACGGGCCAATGCCCAGCTTGGCGTCCTTACGGTACTCCTGCACCGCCTGCGCCATCACGTGCGCAGCGGAGTGGCGCAGAACGTTCAGGCCGTCCGGTTCGTGAATGAAAACCGGCTCAACAGAGTCGCCAGCAGACAGCTCGTGGGAGAGATCAACCAGCACGCCGTTCACGCGTGCCACAACGATCTTCGGGTCGTCAGCGAACAGCTCAGCGGCAGTCTTCGCGGTGACCTCGCGCTCCTCACCAGAAACGCTAATAACAATTGCTGAAGAATCAGCGGCAGACATAAGTCTCCTTAACTCAGGCGCACGCGTGCCACTCGGGGCGCCGCGGGTGCGCGTACTATTCCGCACTGTACTGGTGCACGGACACACACCATCTTACAACGGCTCCCAGCCAACGCTCAGCTTAAGGGCAGGCTAGTCCGCATGATGCTCACGCGTATGCTCATACACGTCAACCACAATGTGGCTAATATGGTCGTCCTTCAGACGGTAAATGGTGGTGCGGCCCTGCTGCTCACGGTCAATGACGTGCGCCTCACGCAGGATGCGCAGGTGGTGCGATGCGAGCGGCTGTGAAATGCCCAGGCAGGTGTGCAGTTCGCTCACACTGTGCGGGCGGTGCATCAGGTGATGCGCAAGCGCCAGGCGCAGCGGGTTCGCGAGCGCCGAGAAGATCGCCACGGACGGGCCGAACTGCTCCTCCCAGTCCTTGGGGCCGCTCCCCTCGAAAAGAGGTGCGGAGGCGGGCGCCTCGTGCGCCTGTGCGGAGTGGTCTGCGTGGTGGGTGTTAGCTTCGGCGGAATTTTCGTGGTGGTCTGTGTGCTGGCTCTGAGTCATAGTATTTTCACCTTAGGTACAGGAAGGGGGCACGTCAAGAAAGTGACGCCTGCGCGGCGTGCCTTCTTGAGCGTGCCCCTCTCCCCTAACTGCGCATCAGCTCGCGGGCATGCAGCCCTAGCGGGCCCTTAGCGGTTGGCGACTGCCACCTGCAGGTAACCCTCAGCGGACTTCACGCCCTTGTCGGTCACTGCGCGGTAGCGGACCAGCGGCGCGAAGCCCTGCTTATTCTTAGCGGATACCGCGATGCCCTGGGTGCCGTCGGGCAGGGTCACCACACGGTAGGTGCCGTACTCGTCGCTGTATGCGCTGACGACCTGGCCGCGCTGGTTGAGCAGTTCCAGCTTCTTCACGGTCTCGCCGCGGCTGAACGCGCCGAAGGATGCTTCGTCATTGTTCAGCACTGCCACGTTCTGGGTGGTGCCCGAGTACAGGGAGACGGAGTCCTCACGTGCGATGGGGCTGTTCTTGTCGACCACGTGCACCTTCAGCGGGATCGAGTACAGCTGCGCGGCGGAGCCCTTCTTCGCCTTCACATCGGACATGCGTGCCGGTGCCTTGCCGGTGCGGTTCACGGTGATGCTCGTACCCTTATCGCGGCGCAGGTCCCAAGTGGTGCCGGTGACGTCGTGGGTGTTCAGGTCAATCGAGTAGGTGCCGGTCTTGCCGTTGGAGGCAAAACGGATGCCGGTCTCCGCGCTGGAGAACTGGCCGCCAGCAGTGTTGACCTTCTCCTTGTTAACCCAGCGGCTGGGGCGGAAGTTCGGGGTCTGCTCGATTTCCTGGAAGTTGTAGTCGCGGGCGTACCGGTAGTTCGGGGAGGTCTTGTGCGACTGGTGCACGCTCTGTGCGACTGCGGTTTCGCCGGAGTAGACGGTGGCGTGGTGCTCGGCGGGCTGATAAATCACGCCGGAGCCGGTACCGGTCTTGCCGTAGGCGTTCGAGGGGTACTTGAACTTCACGGCATCCGAAGACTGGTTCACTGCCGCGTTCTGAGTCTCGGCGTCGCTGATGCGGTCAGCGTTGGGGGTGCGCACGGCGGAACGGCGCACGGTCACGGGGCGTGCAATCTTGTGTGCGTCAGCGTTCGAGTCGGTCGCCTGGTTGTTGCTCTGCGGCAGAACCTGGGTACCCTCACGGCGTGCGGTGTTCTCAGCGGACTCGGTGTAGTTCACGGGCATCCACTGCACCTGCTGCCAGGGGAACTGGTTGCCGGTGAAACCGCTGGGAACGAAGCTCGCGAACATTGCCGCCAGCTGCGGGTCTTCCTTGTACACGTTCTTACCCTGGCGGGCGTAGGGCGCGTAGGAGCTTGCCGCCTCCAGGTTGAACGCGTTGGTGAAGAGGTTGTGGTCCGTGAGGATGAAGCCGTATTCCTTCATCGCGGTCAGGATCATGCGGGTGAGCTGGTCGTCGGCGTGGCCGGTGTTTGCCAGGTGCTCTTCCACGTCAAAGCTTGCGGGCAGGAAGCCGCGCTGACCCGCGCGGGGTGCGTTCGGGTACTTGCTCGCGTCAATCTTGCCGTCGGTGCCCTTCGCCGGGAAGGAGGCGGTCATCGCCGCGTAGTCAGCCGCGGTGATGGACACCATGTGGTTGATCTTGCCTGCCTTGAGCTCGTCCACACCAATCTGGGTGAGCTCGTTTGCCATACCCACCACGGAGGAGGTGCCGTTCTTGAGGTTCAGCCAGTAGTTGTCTTCGCCCACGCCGCCGAAGTTCGGCTTAGCGAGCATGTAGCCGCCGGAGGACACGTGGTAGATCGCCGGGTAGTCAACCGCAACGGGGATGTCCACGGTACCGCGGGTGCCTGCCGGAATCTTGTAGGTAATCTCGCCGGTGGTTTCGTTGATGGACGCGCCGGGCACGTTCTTTGCCAGGCGGAACTTCGCGCCGCGAGCAATCGGGTAGGAGGTGCGGGCGTTTCCGGACTTCGCGTCGATGCTCACGGGCGCCTTGATGGTGACGGTCTGGCCCGCGTTGCCGCGGCCGACGTTATCGTACTGAATCTTGGCGCTCTTGGGGGTGGATGTGTTGCCTCCGCCCACCTGCACGCGGGCGGTGCTGGTGTAGGTCTGTGCGTCTGCATCCTTGACGAACTTGAAGTAGGAGCGCCAGATGCCGGTCGCCTCGTCGTACAGGGCGACGGACTGGTCGCCGGAGAGGCCGTGGTCCTCGGCAAGCCACTTGGGGATCGGGACGCCGCCGGTGAGGATGCGCTTGTTCTCCGCGTTAGCGTTGATGCGGTTGTCGCGGGAGACGACCTCGACGTACTCCTGGTGCGGGTTCGCGGAGTTCACGGCGAGGGTCGGGATGTTCTCGTGGCCGCCGACTGTCTGGGCGCGGTTCTTCTTCACGGTGCCCGCGTTGATGGCGGTGGTGATGGGGTGGTTGCCCGCATCGGCGGTGTATTCGAGGAAGGTGCGGCTAATTTCGCTGCTGTTAGGCGCAACGGCTTCGGTGCCGGTGAGCTTCTGGGCGGCGAAGGAGTCGCTGGCGAGCTTGCCGCTCAGCGGCGAGGTGTTCTCGGTGGTGGTCAGCTGCTCCTTGGTGAGGGAGGAGTTGACGGGTGCGAGAGTGTCGATGGTCTTCGCCTGCTGGTCGGGGTTCCAGTAGCAGGTCGGACCGGGCGCGACGTTGGTAATGTTCGCGAGGGTCGGCACGGTGCGGTAGCCTGCGTCGACGCAGGTGGTACCGGATACGTTGCGGGTGGAGGCGGTGGCACCGAAGGTCGCGGGGAGGTTCGCGCCGGTGATGACGGTTGCTAGTGCTGCGGAGGCAGCGATGGTGGCACGGCGGCGGTTTGTCGGGCGCTGTGCCGGGTTTTTGGATGCAGTTGTGGTCATGTTTTTCTTCCGTTCGTGTCGGCTTGTTTGAGTGAGTGCGTTTGTATGAACAAACACGGACGTGAGTGAAATATGCATCTGAGGGTGTGCCCGGGTGGGTCCTGATCTTCTGGCAGGAATTCTCAGGAAACTCTCAGATAATCCCCATACCCTACATAGTCTTTTGGGCGAACGCAAAACGAGTTTGTGACTTGAGGCACCGATTTTTTGCTAAAGGTTCAGGTTTAGACTCATATTTCTTTACACCTACGTGCACTAACAGATGTTCAGCCTCTCAGAATTTGCACCGCAGTGTTTGAGCTTTAGTCCTAGTCAGGCGAGGGCAACTTGAGAAAAACGAAATTTGCGCACGGAAAACTAAACCTTCAACCACAAACTTCCCGGAACGACGCGCCAAAATCTTCTGTTGAATTTCTCACACGTGCCCACAATTTGAGATTCTGCACCGAGGGTAGATATGGTCTCAGTCACTGAAACAGGGGCTCCCCTGCACAAAATCAGCAGCTTTCAAGCATGGGTCGCACCCACAGGGCACCCCCTTGTTTCACTGCCATAGACCCACAAAACCCACCCAAAACCCTAAGATTTAGGTCAAACTTCAAAGTTTTTGTGTGTTTGGCAGTGCGTAACCATGCATGCGCCACACTCCCCCGCACAGAACTCTCCTCGCCGTGCATTCCAAGAATTCCAAGCCACCCACCGGGAGCTTTAAAAGGCATAGAAACACCCCGCATATGCCTCAAAAACACACGCGGGGTGCATAAATATTCATTTATGGGTGCCTTGCGGTGCACCCAATAGCAGGTGCCGCAGACGCTTCAGTGGGTTCGCGTGGGTTCATTCGCGGTTGCTCACATAAGCACCTACAGAACCACCCGCAGGGCCGCCAGATAGCTACAGGGCGCCCGCTTCCGAGCAGACATTCACCAGCTCACCAATACCCTCAATGCGGGTGCGCACCGTCTGGCCCGGTTTCAGCCACTGACGCGGATGTAGCGACAGACCAACCCCCGCCGGGGTACCCGTCGCCACCAGGTCGCCCGGTTCCAGGGTCATGAACCGCGAAATATAGGACAGCAGCTGCGCCGGGGTGAACACCATATCCGCCGTCGTGCCGCGCTGACGCACCACGCCGTCCACCTCGCACACCAGCTCCAGGCCGGCAACAGGGTCAACCTCATCGGGGCTCACAATCACCGGACCGAACGGGGTCATCGCATCCCAGTTCTTGCCCTGGAACCACTCCGAGGAACGGCCCTGCCAGTCACGCACCGACACATCGTTCATGACCGTGTACCCCATCAGCGCCTCGAGCGCCTGCTCCTCCGTGGCGTTACGCAGGCGAGCGCCCACGACCAGGCACAGCTCAACCTCCCAGTCGATTTTCGTGCTGCCGGTGCCGTCATCGGCGGGCATGCGGATCTGCTCGCCGGGACCAATCAGCGCGTTCGGGAATTTCGCGAACAGCGCCGGATGCTCGGGCACCTCAAGGTTCATTTCCGCGGCGTGGTCGCGGTAGTTCAGGCCCGCGCACACAATCTTGCCGGGCTTATCCAGCGGGCGAATGAACGGCAGGGAGCTCCACAGTTCCTCGCCGTGACCCATGACGGTCGCGCCGTTCTCCTTCAGGATCGCCACGGCGTTCTTCGGGTCGCCAAAGTTCAGGCGGAACCGGCTGTAGAAATTCAGTAGCGGGCTGAGCTTCGCCGGAAGCTCATACACGGTCTCTTCGAAGAAGCAGACCGCGCGGCTACCCTTCGAGTCTTTAATCTGTGCCCAACGCATGGATGCTCCTTCGCTTCAGGTGGGGGTATATCGAATAAGTTACGGATAAAAGTCAGGGATAAAATGAGCGAAATCAGCCCGGTGAATCACTCAGTGAGTCACATCAGCGAAAGCCGTTTTGGGCGTACACCTCAACGATCGCGTCTTCCAGGTCTTCCATGAGTAGGTTGGGGTTCGCGTCCTGCGCCGCGCCGACCGTGGCGGGGTCCAGGTCCATGCCGAGGGCACGGTACACATCCGCGGTGACCGCCCGCAGGGGCGCAGAGTCGGAGACCACGATGCCGGTACTGAACCACCAGCCGCCGGTCACCACACGCTGGGCGGTGCCGACCAGTTTAATGCGGCCACCACCCGCGGAGGCGGGAAGCTGCGCGTGCACCGAATACTCGCCGGGGCAGTACTCCCCCGGGATTTCGCCCATGCGCGCGTCCACGCCGACTTCGCGTAGCGCCTGCGCGTACATGGAACCGAACAGTTCGTAGCGTAGGGTGTTGCCGCTGCGCGCGTCGGAGGCGGGCTGAAAATGGTCCACGACCAGGCACCCCTGATGGTATGCGGCGGCGTGCCCGCCGACCTTGCGCACCAGCACCTCGAAACCGTGCTCGGCACACGCCGCGGAGGCCTCCGCGAAGCCGGGGTTCAGTTCGTCACGGCGGCCGAACGCGACCGTCGGGTTCGGCTGATACATGCGTAGGGTGGCTTCACGCTGCCCGCTTGCCACTTCGCGAAGCATCTGCACCGTCTGATTGTGGTGAATGAGGATATCGCCGGCTTCGGGGCCGGTCTCTCGAATAATCTGCACGTTCCTATTTTACGGTTACGCCCGTCACTTACGGTGCGGGGGCGGCGGGCGTCTCAAGGGCAGCGCAGGGGCAGCTGCCCAGTTGCCAATACGCCCGGTCATATTCACATTTTTTATGCCGATTTTCTTCACTCGGTGAACCCAAACCACTACGATTAAAAGACTACGTGGCATCCCACACATTGCCACAAGTACACAACACAGCATGACAACGCAGAAGAAACGCGCACACCGTGACAGCCCACCCGCCACGGACCACACTGTACGTTTCACATAAGGAGTACGGACATGACACAGTCCACCAACACAGCGGCCGCCGCCGCCCCCAACCAGGAGGTGAACGCAGCCCGCAAACAGCGAAACAAGCTGATCCTGCACGTTGCCATCATCCTCGTAGCGACCCTCGCCATCTGGTTCATTCCCGCCCCCGAAGGCGTCGACCCGCGCGGCATGCACATGCTCGCCATCTTCGTCGGCACCATCCTCGGCCTAATCCTGCAGCCGCTGCCCACCCCGTCCGTGGCGCTCGTCGGCCTGGGCGCCGCAATGATTACCGGCACCATGGCGGCAAAGAACGAGGCGCTGGCCGGCTTCGGCAACTCCTCCATCTGGATTATTGTTGCCGCGTTCTTCATCGCCGACGGCTTCCTCATCACCGGCCTGGGCAAGCGCATCGCACTGCTGTTCGTGCGTGTGCTCGGCAAGTCCTCCCTCGGCCTGTCCTACGGTATGGCAATCACCGACCTGGTTCTCGCCCCCGCCACCCCCTCCAACACGGCGCGTGCCGGTGGTGTGATTTACCCGATTATCCGTTCCCTCTCCGAGGTCAACGGCTCCACCAACGAGACCCCCGAATCGCGCCGTAAGCTCGGCTCCTACCTGCTCATGACTGAGGCGCAGGTCAATACCATCACCTCCGCAATGTTCCTGACCGCAATGGCGGGTAACCCGCTGGCGCAGAAGTTCGCGCACGACCGCGACATCAACATCGACTGGGGTACCTGGGCGCTTGCCGCTATCGTTCCCGGTCTTACCGCGCTGATCGTGATGCCGTGGATCATGTCAAAGATCTACCCGCCGACCATCAAGAAGACCCCGGACGCACCCGAGCACGCCCGCCAGGAACTGCACGAAATGGGCCCCATGAGCTCCAAGGAATGGATCATGCTCGGCACCTTCGCGCTGCTGCTGATCCTGTGGATTACCGGCACCTCCCTGGGTATTGACGCGACCAGCGCCGCATTCTTCGGCATCGCAATTCTGCTGGTCACCAAGGTCCTGACCTGGAAGGATATGGCGAAGAACTCCAGCGCATGGTCCACCCTCATCTTCTTCGCCGTGCTCGTCGGCATGGCCGACCACCTGAAAAAGCTCAAGGTCGTCGACTGGATCGGTCAGCAGGCGGCGCACAGCGTCAGCGGCATGGCGTGGCCCATGGCGTTCGCGATTCTGATTCTGGCGTACTTCTTCATCCACTACATGTTCGCTTCGAACACCGCGCAGGTTGTGGCGCTGTACGCCGTGTTCCTCGGTGCGGCGGTAGCTGCCGGTGTTCCGCCGATGTTCGCGGCGCTGTTCCTCGGCTTCATGGGCAACCTGATTGGCGGCATCACCCACTACGCCTCCGGCCCAGCGGGCGTGTACTACGGTTCCGGCTACTTCAGCGTGGGCGAATGGTTCAAGATCGGCTTCATGGCAGCTATCGTGAACCTCGTCATCTGGGGTGCGGTCGGTACCGCGTGGCTGTTCGCGCTCGGCTTCGCCAACTAGCGACTCGACCCCCGCAATAGCGGATAAGCCCGGTATTCTCACGTGAATTTTCGTGTGAGAACACCGGGCTTTTACGCGCCCGTTGAACGCCTACAAAACAGCGCAAAACCTAGTAAATCCCCCACCCCCTCCGCTAGGGTAGAAGAAAGCCCAAAACACCTTGGAGGATGCCGTGCATCAGGACCAGCACATCACCGCCCAAACCACCGCGCTGCCCAACACCAACCCTGCGCTGACCGAGCCGCAGCCGCTCGGCGCGTTCCCCGACGGTTTCCTCTTCGGAGGCGCCACCGCCGCCAACCAGTTCGAGGGCGCCTGGAACGAAGACGGCAAGGGCCCCAGCCTGCAGGATGTGCTACCCGCCGGCGGCCTGTACCCGCGCACCGCCGAACCCACCGAGGACAACCTCAAGCTGGAAGGCATCGACTTCTACCACCGCTACCGCGAAGACATCGCCCTGCTCGCAGAGATGGGCTTCAAGGTCTTCCGCTTCTCCATCGCCTGGTCGCGTATCTTCCCCCGCGGCGACGAAGAAACCCCGAACGAGGCAGGCCTCGCCTTCTACGACCGCGTGCTCGACGAGCTCGAAAAGCACGGCATGGAACCGCTCATCACCCTCAGCCACTACGAAACCCCGCTGCATCTGGTCGAGCAGTACAACGGCTGGACCAGCCGCGAACTCATCGGCTTCTACGAACGCTACGCCCGCACCGTGTTCGCCCGCTACGGCAAGCGTGTGAAGTACTGGCTGACCTTCAACGAAATCAACTCCATGCTGCACCTGCCGTTCATGTCCGGCGGCATCAACACCCCGGCGGATCAGCTCAGCGACGCCGACCTGTACCAGGCGATGCACCACGAACTGGTCGCATCCGCACGCGCCACCGCCGCGGCACGCGAACTGGCACCCGGCGCGCAGGTCGGCTGCATGATTCTAGCCATGCCCAGCTACCCGCTCACCCCCGACCCCGCCGATGTACTCGCCGCCATGCAGGCGGAGCAGGCGAACTTCGCGTTCGGTGACGTGCACGTGCGCGGCGCATACCCCGGCTACTTCCTGCGTGCCCTGCGTGAGAAGGGCGTGGAGCTGAACATCACCGAGCAGGACCGCGAGGACCTGAAGAACACCGTGGATTTCGTGTCGTTCAGCTACTACATGTCCACCTGCGCGACCGGCGACCCGGCACGAGGCGAGCGCGGCGAAGGCAATATCCTCGGCGGCGTGGCGAACCCGACCCTGCCCGCCAGCGAATGGGGTTGGCAGATCGACCCGACCGGTCTGCGCGTGGTCCTCAACCAGTATTGGGACCGCTGGCAGAAGCCGCTGTTCATCGTGGAGAACGGTCTGGGTGCCCGCGATGAACTGGTCGAGGTGAACGGCGAGCTCACCGTGGAAGACGACTACCGCATCGACTACCTGCGCCAGCACCTGCACGCCGTGCGTGAGGCGATTGAGGACGGCGTGAACGTGCTCGGCTACACCACCTGGGGTTGCATCGACATGATTAGCGCCTCCACCGCGCAGATGTCCAAGCGCTACGGGTTCATCTACGTGGACCGCAACGACGACGGCACCGGCACCCTGGCGCGCTACCGCAAGAAGTCCTTCCACTGGTACCGCGAGGTGATTGCCAGCAACGGCGCGGAGCTCTAGACGGTAAGGTTCTAGACGCTGAACCTCTCAAAATGAACCCTGCGAAATAAACCCCGTGGAATGAGCACATAGAAGCCCCCGAGACTTCGAATCTCGGGGGCTTTTTCATATATAACACCTAGTCCATGGGTAGGTCGTTCAGACTGGTGGAGACGTACTCCCACCAGGTCGGCACCAACCCGGCGTTCATCGCAACCCTCTGCGACAGCATGTGCGAGGGGCTCGTACCGTAGAACGGCAGGTACCCTTCCGCCAGGGTCAGACGTGCCGCATCACGCACCAGCACGCTGGCGATGCCGGCACCGCGCCAGGCGGGTAGCACATCGATACCAATCTGGCGCATAATCGGCGAATCGTCGCTCATACCCACCATGGCTACCGGGTCGGCATTTGCGGGGATGCCGGCACCTTCGGTGTCACCGGCGCCGTCTACAGCGTAGGCGGCCAGAACCAGCACGTCCGGGCGGGTCGTGCTAAAGCCCAGGGCGTTTGAGTAACGCTTATCCCCGCGGAAGCGCTCAAACTGCTTAGCGTCCAGCAGCTCCACGCGCAGGCGGGTTACGCGCGCCTCCGTGTCTTCCGGGTCAACCTCAATCGCACCCGCGGAGGCGTTCGCCTCCCTGCAGATGGTGCGCTCGCCGGTGATTTCGGCAAGCAGCGCCGCCTTCAGCTCGGCGGGGTCAACGCGGCGCATCATGCCCACACCGGGCACGGCGCATTTCACTTCCTGCGCCTGCACGCCCTCGGGTACGACCGAGTTCAGCAGGGCGCGGCCGGGCGTGTAGTAGATGCTCGTGCCGCTGACCTGCTGGGTGTAGGGGGTGAGCAGTTCGTTGAGCTGGCGCAGCTGTGCGTAGTCGCCCAGCCAGTTCGACTGGTCGCCGAGCATGTAGTCGATGGCCTTCTCCAGCACGCGCGGATGCTTGGCGCAGAGAATGCCGACGCTCGCGTAGTTGGCGACGCGCAACTCCCAGATGTCGTCGTTGCGGCGGCGTGCGGCGCCCATCTTCTCGGAGGGCGGCTGCACGGTGGCGAGCAGCGGCAGGCTCTCGGCTTCCGGGTAGTCGCGTAGCTCTTCGAGGGCGCGGCTAATCGAGCCGGGTGCCTGGCAGAAGTCCGCCTCCAGCTGGGTGTGCAGGATGTGCCGCGCACGGTCCACGGTGGTCACAGCGCCACGGTTCACAGCTCCCCGGGCTGTTGCGGTTCCTTGAGTATCAGTCACGTAGGTTTCCTTTAGTTCAAGTTCTCGACTAGTTCAGAATCTCGGCTAGTTCAGGATCTCAGCAAGGAACGCGCCGGTGTGCGAACCCTTCACCTTAGCCACCTGTTCCGGGGTGCCCTCGGCAATGACGGTGCCGCCGCCGCTACCGCCTTCGGGGCCCATGTCAATAATCCAGTCGGCGCACTTGACCACATCCAGGTTGTGCTCGATGGTGATGACGCTATTGCCCTTGTCAACCAGCGATTGCAGCACGGCGAGCAGCTTGCGAATGTCCTCAAAGTGCAGGCCGGTGGTCGGCTCGTCCAGCACGTAGATGGAGCGGCCGTTGGAGCGCTTCTGCAGTTCGGTTGCGAGCTTCACGCGCTGCGCCTCACCGCCGGAGAGGGTGGTTGCGGGCTGACCCAGGCGGATGTAGCCCAGGCCCACATCCACGAGGGTGTTCAGGTGGCGCGCAATCGGGGTGAATGCGGCAAAGAACTCTGCGGCTTCTTCCACGGGCATTTCGAGCACATCGGCAATGGTCTTGCCCTTGTAGTGCACTTCGAGGGTTTCGCGGTTGTAGCGCTTGCCGTGGCAGGTTTCGCAGGGTACGTACACGTCCGGCAGAAAGTTCATTTCAATCTTCAGGGTGCCGTCGCCGGAGCAGTCCTCGCAGCGGCCGCCCTTGACGTTGAACGAGAAGCGGCCGGGGGTGTAGCCGCGCATTTTCGCTTCGCTGGTCTCTGCGAACAGCTTGCGGATGTGGTCGAACACGCCGGTGTAGGTGGCGGGGTTCGAGCGCGGGGTACGCCCAATGGGCGACTGATCCACGTGAATGACCTTGTCCAGGTGTTCCAGGCCGTCGATGCTCTTGTGGCGGCCGGGTACCTGCTTGGCGCCGTTGAGCTTGTTCGCCAGGGAGGTGTACAGAATGTCGTTGACGAGGGTGGACTTACCCGAGCCGGACACGCCGGTCACCGCGGTGAATACGCCCAGAGGGAAGGACACGGTCACGTTCTTGAGGTTGTTTTCGCGGGCACCGCGCACGGTCAGCTGACGCTTCTTGTCCACGGGGCGGCGGGATGCGGGCACCTCAATGCTGCGGCGACCAGCCATGTAGTCGCCGGTAATGGACTTGGTGTTCTTCAGCAGCTCCTCAAAGCTGCCGGAGTGCACGATTTCGCCGCCGTGCTCGCCGGCGCCGGGTCCTACATCCACAATCCAGTCGGCTTCGCGCATGGTGTCTTCATCGTGCTCGACCACAATAAGCGTGTTGCCCATATCACGCAGCTTGGTCAGGGTTTCGATGAGGCGGCGGTTATCGCGCTGGTGCAGGCCAATGGAGGGCTCGTCGAGCACGTAGAGCACGCCGACCAGACCCGAACCGATCTGGGTTGCGAGGCGGATGCGCTGCGCCTCACCGCCGGAGAGCGTGCCGGCGGAGCGTGAGAGGGTCAGGTAGTCCAGGCCCACGTCCAGCAGGAATTGCAGGCGGGCATCAATTTCCTTGAGGACCTGCTCACCAATCTTGGCTTCGCGGGCGCTGAGCTGCAGGCCGCGCACGAAGGCGAGCGCGTCGGCCAGGGACAGGTCGGTAATGTCTGCGATGGACTTGCCGCCAACCTTCACGCCCAGGATGGTCGGGTTCAGGCGCGCGCCACCGCAGGAGGGGCAGGCAACCTGGCGCATGTACTGCTCGTAGCGGTCGCGAGCGAAGTCCGATTCGGTTTCTTCGTGCTTGCGCTTGATGTACGCCTTCACGCCCTCGAATCCGGAGGTGTAGCGGCGTTCGCGGCCGAATCGGTTGCGGTAGGACACCTCAACCTTGTAGTCCTTGCCGTCCAGAATGGCGGCGCGGGTCTTGGCGGGCAGGTCCTTGAAGGGGGTGTTCAGGTCGAAGCCGAGCTCCTCCCCCAGACCTGCGAGCAGGCGCAGCCAGTATTCGGTGGTTGCTTTGCCCTGCGACCAGGGGGCGATAGCGCCTTCGCCGAGGGTCAGGTCGGGGTTGGGTACGAGCAGTTCGGTGTCTACTTCCAGGCGCGAGCCGATGCCGTCGCAGGCGCTACATGCACCGAACGGCGAGTTGAAGGAGAAGGCGCGCGGCTCGATGGTGTCGATCTGCAGCGGGTGGTTGTTGGGGCAGGCGAGGTTTTCGCTGAAGGAGCGGGTGCGTTCGGGGTCGTCCTGCTCGCGGTCCACGAAGTCGATGAGCACGCGGCCGTCAGCGAGCTTGAGTGCGGTTTCGATGGAGTCGGTGAGGCGCTGGTGAATACCGTCCTTAATGACGATGCGGTCGACGACCACCTCAATGGTGTGCTTGTACTGCTTGGCGAGCTTGGGCGGGTCGGAGAGCTGCACGGTTTCGCCGTCCACGCGGGCACGCGAGTAGCCCTGGGTCAGCAGGTCCTTGAAGAGGTCAACGAACTCGCCCTTACGTGCGCTGACGACGGGCGCGAGAATCTGCAGACGGGTGCGTTCGGGGTATTCCTGCAGAATGTCCACGATCTGCTGCGGGGTCTGCTGGGTGATTTCTTCGCCACATTCGGGGCAGTGCGGGTGGCCGATGCGCGCCCAGAGCAGACGCATGTAGTCGTAGATTTCGGTGATGGTGCCGACGGTCGAGCGGGGGTTCTTGGAGGTGGACTTCTGGTCGATAGACACCGCCGGGGAGAGGCCCTCGATGAAGTCTACGTCGGGCTTATCGACCTGTCCGAGGAACATACGCGCGTAGGAGGACAGCGACTCAACGTAGCGGCGCTGACCTTCCGCGAAGATGGTGTCGAAGGCGAGGGAGGACTTACCGGATCCGGAGAGGCCGGTGAAGACGACCATCGCATCACGCGGAATGGTGAGGTCTACGTTCTTGAGGTTGTTTTCGCGGGCACCCTGAACCCGGATGCTGGTCAGATCGTTCACTTTGAGCGCGGTGCTTCCGTGTGCAGGACGGGGTGTCATCGAAAATCCTTTCGTCTTATCTTCGAATTTAAATTCTACACCCTCACGCCTTTCACCAGCGGGATTATGCGGCGGGTGAAGGCATGAGGGTGCAGTACTTATATGAGGCGGATATATGAGGTGGGCTGTCAGGCGCGGTTTACCAGCCGCGGGTGCCCCACTCTTCCAGGTGGGGGCGCTCGTCACCGAGGGTGGTGGAGCGGCCGTGGCCGGGCAGCACGATTGCGTCATCATCGAAGCCACCGAAGAGCTTTTCGAGCACGTTGGAGAAGAGCTCACCGAACTGCTGCGGGGAGTCAGTCTTGCCCACGCCGCCGGGGAAGAGGGTATCGCCGGTGAACAGCAGGGTTGCGGGGGTGCCGTCTTCCCAGGTGGTTTCGAGGGTGTAGACGATGGATCCGGGGGTGTGGCCGGGCACGTGCAGGGCACGAATGACGGTATCAGAGAGATAAAAATCGAAGCTTTCGCCGCCGGTCAGCTCCTCTTCGACGGTGTAGTCTTCCTGTTCCTTAATGTCAGCCACATCAGCCGCACCCGCGGAGGTGACGGCACCGGTGAGGCGGTCAAGCTCCTTAATAGCGCGAATGTGGTCCCAGTGGCCGTGGGTGACCAGGATGCCGGTCAGACCGATTGCGCGAGGCCTGAGGGAGTTAAAATCCTCATCCCTCTCCATAACGCGCACGCGGCGTTCTTCGCCGTCTACCAGCTCGAGCTGCGGGCAGTCGTTCAGGAGCGCGTCGAGGGTGAAGGCGTAGAGTTCTTCCGCATCATCTGCGGGATCGATAAGCACCTGCTCGCCGGTGGCGCGCATGGTGATGAGGTAGACGCTGTTGTCCATCTCGGAGACACTGAACGCGCGGACGGTCAGTTCGGGGTTCTCAAAGATGAGGGTGGGTTCGGGGTAAGTAGTCATAGTTCCAGTGTAGGGGCTCCCATGATGCGGCAGGCGCCTATATAGAGCACTTCCCTATGAGCGCATTCCGAGCGCATTCGGCGGTGAATGTGCGGGATGCGTATGGAACAGGTTCTGGAGCACGCTCGGTACAGGTTAGGTTCCAATTGGGGCCCGCCCGACTGAGGGTCCAGCGAAATTCAAAAGTTTAAACAGAGAAGCGACTGCGCATCGATACACAGTCGCTTCTCATGACACCCAGGGGTATCTATCACTCACTCAAACACAAGCAACCCGAGGACTTTGGAAATCTCACGATTACTTGATGACTCAATAGTAGCGAACTTTTTGGGGGCTGTTTTACCGCTCAATTTGGTACGGAGAGCCGGTTTTAGTGACCCGTACCTCAATGTAATCATTCTGTAATAAAAACAGCTGTTTTTTAGGCTATCCATACGTACCAATTTCATTTTTTTCGACTTTAAGTGTGATTTATTTCACTCAAAATAATTTTAGATTTTCCCTCATTTGACACTTCAGTGCACCTTTAACTTGAGCTTCACACTCAGCGATTCTGAAGGCTCAATACCCGGTTTTAGCCCGGTATTCCGCGGAAGTAGAGGGTTAAGGTCAAACTATCTTCAAGTCTTTGCAACTTCATGGAATGGAAAAAACGCACCGCGCACCGTTCAAAAATTGCACAATTATTCTCGCGAGGGCAAAATCAATTGGTCTGTTTGACACCCTTATGCACCCCCTAAAGCAGGAGTTTTATTACAAAACAATAACGCCAACCCTACCTTCAGGTTCACTTAGTGCACTCATTGAAATCTCTTAAAAACAGAGAAATACCTAGTCAAACCCATATTTTCACATAATGCAGAATAAAGTATCACTCAAAAATCAACCTCTACAGATTGTTTAATAAAACCTGACCCTCAACCATAAATAGAGCCCAATTATTAACCAGCACATACCAATTCCACCTTCCAGAGGGGCGCACGGGAGCCTTCAAGGAAAGGTTGAAACTCCCCTCCACTAGGGGTTTCAGAATCCTTCACGCCCCCGCCATTCAGCACTATTCAGTACCCTTCAGCGCCCAAAACACCAATACGCTCCACCTTTCACCGGCAATCACACCGACAATCACATTGGCATTCATACTGGCAATCACCCCATCTGCCGCCCGGTACCTGCCACCACTGGGGCACAGCAAAGCGGCGCCCCTCCCCCGCTGCGGGGGAAAGAGCGCCGCCTCCACCAGCTATAGATTAGCTGGCCAGTCGCTTTAGGGCAGAGCCGCTTTAGGACAGGCCAATCATCACGCCGTTCTCATCGAAGCCAATGCGCTCAGCTGCGGGGCTCTTGCTCAGGCCCGGCATGGTGCGCATGGTGCCGCAGATAGCGTAGACGTAGCCGGCACCTGCAGCCAGGCGAACCTCGCGCACGGGCAGGGTCCAGCCGGTCGGTGCGCCCTTCAGAGTTGCATCCGAAGAGATGGACAGGTGAGTCTTCGCAATGACCACGGGCAGGTGCGAGTAGCCCAGCTCAGCGAAACGCTTCAGCTGCTTAGCGGCAGCGGGAGCAATGGAGATGCCGTCCGCGCCGTAGACCTTGGTGGCGACCTTCTCGATCTTGGTCTCGATGGAGTCCTCAAGGTCGTAGGTGTACTTCAGATCCGAAACGTCGTCACATGCCTCAGCAACCACGTCTGCCAGGTCGGTGGTGCCCTTACCGCCCTCAGCCACACCGCGGTGGATAGCGACGCGAGCGCCAGCTTCCTCAGCGATACGGCGGATGGTCTCGTGCTCGGACTCGAAGTCGGTCGGGAACGCGTTGATTGCCACGACCGGCTGAACACCGAAGTTGCGCACGATCTCGATGTGCTTCTTCAGGTTCTCTGCGCCCTTCTCCACGTCGGAGGGGCTTTCCTGCAGCATGCCTTCGGGCAGGGGCTTGCCCGGAACGATCTTGTACAGGCCGGAGTGGGACTTCAAGGAGCGCACGGTGACGACGAGCACTGCAGCGTCGGGCTTCAGGCCGGAGACGCGGCACTTGACGTTGAAGAAACGCTCGGCACCCATGTCGGCGCCGAAGCCAGCCTCGGTAATCACGTAGTCGGAGTACTCCAGGCCCACGTAGTCGGCAACCACGGAGGAGTTACCGGTTGCGATGTTGCCGAAGGGGCCCGCGTGAATCAGTGCGGGGGTGTGCTCCAGGGTCTGCAGCAGGTTCGGGTTGATTGCGTCTGCCAGGATGACGGACATTGCGCCGTCAGCCTTCAGGTCGGCTGCGGTGACGGGCTCACCGTCGTAGTTCAGGCCAATCACGATCTTTGCCAGGCGCTCGCGCAGGTCCTTGAAGGAGGTTGCCAGCGAGAGAATCACCATGATTTCGGAGGCGCTGGTGATGTCGAAACCGGTCTCGCGGACCACGCCGTCCATGCGTTCGCCCAGGCCCACGACGATGTTGCGCAGGGAGCGGTCGTTCATGTCGATAACGCGGCGCCACTCGATAGCGCGCGGGTCGATGCGCAGCTCGTTGCCGTGGTGCAGGTGGTTGTCGATCATGGCGGCAAGCAGGTTGTGCGCTGCGGTGACGGCGTGGAAGTCGCCGGTCAGGTGCAGGTTCAGCTTCTCCATGGGAACAATCTGGGAGTAACCGCCGCCTGCTGCGCCGCCCTTAATGCCGAAGGTCGGGCCCATTGCGGGCTGACGCAGAGCCAGGACTGCCTTGCGGCCGGTCTGTGCGAAGCCCTGTGCGAGCGATACGGAGGTTGCGGTCTTACCTTCACCGAGCGGGGTGGGGGTAACCGCGGTAACCACAATGTACTTGGAGCCGCGCTTGCGGGCGGTCTCTGCGTTGGTGGTTTCGTCGAGGAGGACCTTAGCCACGTACTTACCGTAGGGTTCAAGGCGATCTTCGCTGATGCCGTTGTCCGCTGCGATCTTGTTAATGGGCCAAAGATCGGCGGCAAGTGCGATTTCGAGGTCGGAAGGGAAAGGCTTCTTCGTCATTATCATCCTTCGAGTTGTACGAATCATGCTCTTTCATTCTATGCCTTAGCTCACGCATTTGTCCCTCACCTCGCCGGAAGGTGGCAAATAAACCCAATTTTTAATGCACTAATCCCCGCAACCGGCACCCTACGCTCACGTGGAACGAACAGGGTCGGTGCGGGGATCGGTAGCGCATACACGCCGGGTTGCCGGTACAGGCACCGGCGCAGGAAACAGCACAAGAACCGGCGATACAAGCGGCTATTACGGCATGGTCAGCAGAACCTTGGTGGCGGTACGCTGGTCCATCGCCTCGTAGCCCTTAGCTGCCTCGTCGATGGGCAGAACCAGGTCGAATACCTTACCGGGCTCAATTTCGCCCTTGTAAATCAGGTCGATGAGGGTCGGCAGGTACTTGCGCACGGGGGCGGGGCCGCCCTCCAGGTGAACCTGCTTGCCGAAGAGCTTATCGGTGCCGATGGAGCTGTCGTGCGGCACACCCACGAAGCCGATGTAGCCGCCGTGGCGTACGCAGCCGAGCGCCTGGTCGAAGGACTGCTGGGTGCCAACAGCCTCCGCAACGCCGTGTGCGCCCACGCCGTCGGTGAGCTCCATGACCTTGGCGATGCCCTCTTCGCCGCGCTCTTCCACGATGTGGGTTGCGCCGAATGCCTTAGCGAGCGCCTGACGTTCGGGGTTGCGGGACATGATGATGATCTTCTCCGCGCCGAGCTGCTTAGCGCCGATGACTGCGCTCAGGCCGACTGCGCCGTCGCCAACAACGACGATGGTCTTGCCGGGAGCTGCGCCGGCGGCGTCTGCTGCGTACCAGCCGGTGCCGAGCACGTCGGATGCCGCCATCAGGTGCGGGATCTGCTCTTCGGTGGGTGCGGCGGGGGTCTTGACGAGGGTGCCGTCTGCGAAGGGTACGCGGGCGTACTCTGCCTGGGTGCCGTTGGAGCGTGCGCCGATGAAGGCGTCGCCTGCTGCGATTGCCTTGAGGCAGCGGGAGGGGTAGCCTGCGGTGCAGGTTTCGCACTCGCCGCAGGAGATGCAGAAGGAGCCTACGACGAAGTCGCCGGGGGCTACGGTGGTGACCTCGGAGCCTACTTCTACGACTTCGCCGATGTATTCGTGGCCCATTGCGCTGTGGTCGACGGGCTGTGCGCCGCGGTAGGGCCACAGGTCGGAGCCGCAGATGCAGGATGCTGCGAGCTTGATGATGGCGTCGGTGGGTTCGAGCAGGGTCGGCTTCTCAACTTCGTTGACGACGACCTTGCCGGGGGCTTCCATGACGACTGAACGCATGGGTGTTCCTTTCGGGATTGCGGGATTGCGGGATAGTAGTCCAACAGTACGCCCCGCACCCCGATATATCAATAATTTTTTATGCTACGGGGTGAAGGCAAAAATTCCGGCAGTTGGAACCGTCGGAACCGGCAAAACCGCTCCCGTTCCCCTGCTTCTCCGTGTCTTCTCCGGCCCTTCTCCCCTGCTTCCGCCCCCGGTTCAGCACCCGGTTCAGCACCCGGTTCAGCACCCGGTTAAAGAGCGGACCCCCCCACCTTCCAGATGGGTATCCATCCGGAAAACACGGGGGCGCAACGTTAAGATGTCTCAACGTTTAGCAACCATAGCAGAGCTAAAGCTGAGCATACTTCAGACTAGATTCCCCGCTCTATGTAGTTTTGAAGAGGGTAGTCGTATCGTGCATGTTAGGCTATAAGTCTGCCTGTCATGGGTAGGACGTAAAAGTAATCTCAGCAATAAAATGAGGATTATCGGGTCTCGGTGGTGTAACCTGAGATGACTCAAGGTAGGCCTACAGTAGGTTACTCTTACTAAGAGACAACGGAACTCGAACACTGAAAGTTAGTTCGGAGAGTACAGCATAGTGTGTGGAGTGACGTTGAGATACCAAGAAAGGAGACCAGCAAGATGACTGATGAAACCTTGGATTCCCAAGCACTCGTTACCAGTATCGGTGAGTACTGTGTTCTCTATTTCGGTAAGGAGAATCTACAAAACCTCCTTGTCGAATACACCCCTGCGTTGCAGCAGACTGTCATCCATGTTGCTCTGCGAGAACAGACCGATGAAACTATGGAAAAGATTTTCCTCAAGTACATCGACGAGATTGTCCCTCTCTTCGCTAGTGATACCATGCTAGATTTGCGTTTTTTTGCTACTGATTCCCCTGTATTTACTACCGAAAATCACAGCTCCAAGAGCAAAACCTACGCAATGGCTTAGGGCATATTTACATATGAACAGTCAGCCCAATTTGCAGGAGCATCGCGCAAAAGCAAATAGCTTCGTGCGAAAAGCTTTAAAGTACAGAGTTAGCGACCCAGATGTTGCCAAAATCTGTGCTTTTTATGCCGCGTACCACGCCATGCGCTTTGCTATTCTAACTGATCCAGTCTTCAACAAGAGCGATGAGGAGATTAAGCGTCTTGTCGGTAGAAAGGGTCTCCATCAAGATTCACGATACGCTACCCACCATAGCGGGAGAGATGATAGCGGTCGCGGTATAGGTCAGAATCAGGTTATCCAAGCCCTATATCCGTCAAAGGCATTCGCATATGAGCGGTTACACCGCGCCTCAGTCGATGCTAGATATGGTTCTTCTCCTGGAGAAGTTATTATAGATGCTGCTGAAGCTTGCGTTAAGGCCCAGGAAATTATAGACGTTGTCTTTTCCCCCGAGGGTCTCCGATGGGTGCCAAGATCCAATAGATAACTAGAATCTCTGCGCATGAGCCCTGTTACTATCATTGCTGATAGTGACAGGGCTCTACACCTTATACAGACCAGTTCACTACTGCAAAAAATATGCAGGTGACTAAGATATGCCGCAACGGCTACCGATTAGCTAATTATCGTATCCGACCTTTATTCAGTACTGATCTGGGCGGTTAAACGGCGGAACCCCCGCGCATCCACAGTGGATACGCGGGGGTTCCGCACGGTTTATCTCAGCCTTATATCTCAGGGCGAGTGGGGCTTAGAAGTCCCAGTCCTCGTCCTCGGTGTTCACAGCCTTACCGATCACGTAGGAAGAGCCGGAACCGGAGAAGAAGTCGTGGTTCTCATCAGCGTTCGGGGACAGCGCCGACAGGATCGCCGGGGACACGTTAGTCACGGTCGCCGGGAACATCGGCTCGTAGCCCAGGTTCATCAGAGCCTTGTTAGCGTTGTAGTGCAGGAACTTCTTCACGTCCTCACTCCAACCCACACCGTCATACAGGGAGTGGGTGTACGCCACCTCGTTCTCGTACAGTTCGTACAGCAGGTTGAAGGTGTACTCCTTCAGCTCTGCCTGACGCTCCGGGGACTCCTTCGCCAGGCCGCGCTGGAACTTGTAGCCAATGTAGTAGCCGTGCACTGCCTCGTCACGAATAATCAGACGAATCAGGTCAGCGGTGTTGGTCAGCTTCGCGTGCGAAGACCAGTACATGGGCAGGTAGAAGCCCGAGTAGAACAGGAAGGACTCCAGCAGAGTGGAGGCAACCTTCTTCTTCAGCGGGTCGTCACCGGTGTAGTAGGACAGAACGATCTTCGCCTTCTTCTGCAGGTGCTCGTTCTCAGAAGCCCAGCGGAACGCCTCGTCAATCTCCTTGGTGGAGGCGAGGGTCGAGAAGATCGAGGAGTACGACTTCGCGTGCACGGATTCCATGAACGCGATGTTGGTGTACACGGCCTCCTCGTGTGCGGTCACGGCATCGGGCAGCAGGGAGACGGCGCCGACGGTGCCCTGGATGGTGTCCAGCAGGGTCAGACCGGTGAAGACGCGCATGGTCAGCTGCTTCTCTTCCTCGGTCAGGGTCTTCCAGGAGGGCACGTCGTTGCTCAGCGGCACCTTCTCCGGCAGCCAGAAGTTACCGGTCAGACGATCCCAAACCTCAAGGTCCTTCTCGTCCTCAATACGGTTCCAGTTGATAGCCTCGACCACGTGGTCGACGAGCTTCACCTTTTCGCTCATTAGTAATTCTCCGATTCTTAAGGGGCGGTTACGGTCCCACGCGCGCCCAACCGGTCGCGCAGGCGGTTTGCGTGTTCACCGTAACCGCCCCTTCCAGTCTTTAGTTATAGTGTGCCAGCTCAGGCTGAATGCGTCACAGCATTCGGGCTAGAGCATGCAGGATACGCAGCCTTCAACCTCGGTACCCTCAAGAGCCATCTGACGCAGACGGATGTAGTAGATGGTCTTGATGCCCTTACGCCATGCGTAAATCTGGGCGCGGTTGATATCGCGGGTGGTTGCGGTATCGCGGAAGAAGAGGGTCAGCGACAGGCCCTGGTCCACGTGCTGGGTTGCCACAGCGTAGGTGTCGATGATCTTCTCGTAACCAATTTCGTAGGAGTCCTGGTAGTACTCCAGGTTGTCGTTGGTCATGTACGGCGCCGGGTAGTAGACGCGGCCGAGCTTGCCTTCCTTACGGATCTCAATCTTCGAAGCAATCGGGTGAATCGAAGAGGTCGAACCGTTGATGTAGGAGATGGAGCCGGTCGGCGGAACAGCCTGCAAGTTCTGGTTGTACATGCCGTACTGTGCCACGTCAGCAGCCAGCTGAATCCACTCTTCACGGGTGGGAATGTGGTGCTTAGCGAACAGTTCGCGCGTACGCTCGGTCTGCGGTGCCCATTCCTTCTCAATGTACTTGGCGAAGAACTCACCGGTTGCGTACTTCGAGTTCTCGAAGCCCTCGAAACGCTGGCCGCGTTCCTTAGCAATCTGCATGGAGGCGCGGATTGCGTGGTAGGCGACGGTGTAGAAGTACATGTTGGTGAAGTCCAGCGCTTCTTCGGAACCGTAGTAGACGTGCTCGCGTGCCAGGTAGCCGTGCAGGTTCATCTGGCCCAGACCCACGGCGTGGCTCATGTTGTTGCCGCGCTCGATGGAGGGTACGGAGCGGATGTCGGACTGGTCAGAGACGGAGGTCAGCGAACGAATCGCGGTTTCCACGGTCTTGCCGAAGTCGTCGCCGTCCATGGTCAGTGCAATGTTCAGCGAACCGAGGTTGCAGGAGATGTCCTTACCGACGGTCTCGTAGCCGAGGTCAGCGTGGTAGGTGGACGGCTCAGAAACCTGCAGAATCTCGGAGCACAGGTTGGACATGATGACCTTACCGGCGATGGGGTTCGCACGGTTGACGGTGTCTTCGAACATCACGTACGGGTAGCCGGACTCGAACTGGATCTCTGCGATGGTCTGGAAGAACTCACGCGCGTTGATCTTGGTCTTGGTGATGCGTGCATCGTCGACCATCTCGTAGTACTTCTCGGAGACGTTGATGTCGGAGAAGGGCACGCCGTAGATGCGTTCCACATCGTACGGGGAGAAGAGGTACATGTCCTCGTTCTTCTTCGCCAGCTCGAAGGTGATGTCGGGGATGACAACGCCCAGGGAGAGGGTCTTGATGCGGATCTTCTCGTCAGCGTTCTCACGCTTGGTGTCCAGGAAGGCGTAGATGTCGGGGTGGTGTGCATGCAGGTACACGGCACCGGCACCCTGACGTGCGCCGAGCTGGTTTGCGTAGGAGAAGGCGTCTTCCAGCAGCTTCATGACGGGGATAACGCCCGAGGACTGGTTCTCAATCTTCTTAATGGGCGCACCGGATTCGCGCAGGTTGGTCAGGGCGAATGCCACGCCGCCGCCGCGCTTGGAGAGCTGCAGTGCAGAGTTGATGGAGCGGCCGATGGACTCCATGTTGTCTTCCATGCGCAACAGGAAGCAGGAGACGAGCTCGCCGCGCTGCTTCTTACCCGCGTTGAGGAAGGTCGGGGTTGCCGGCTGGAAACGGCCGGAGATGATCTCGTCGACGATGTCTTCGGCGAGCTTCTCGTTGCCTTCTGCCAGCAGCAGTGCGACCATGCAGACGCGGTCTTCAAAACGCTCCAGGTAGCGCTGACCGTCGAAGGTCTTGAGCGCGTAGGAGGTGTAGAACTTGAAGGCACCCAGGAAGGTCGGGAAGCGGAACTTCACGGCGTAGGCGCGCTTGAATAGGTTCTTAATGAACTGGAAGTTGTACTTGTCGAAGAGTTCCGGCTCGTAGTACTGGTTCTCGATCAGGTACTCGATCTTCTCTTCCAGGTCGTGGAAGAAGACGGTGTTGTTGTTGACGTGCTGCAGGAAGTACTGACGTGCAGCCTGACGGTCTGCATCGAACTGAATCTGGCCGTTCTCATCGTAGAGGTTCAGCAGTGCGTTCAGCTCGTGGTAGCTCATACCCTTGAACTTCTCGGGCACGCTCTTGCCGCTGTGGCTCGCACCGAGAGTTTCTAGTGCTGAGGGCAGTTTTGCGTCCAAAATGCTTCCAATCCTTCGTTGACTTTTTCTACATCTGAATCGGTGCCCATGAGCTCAAACTTGAAGAGCACGGGCACATCGCACTTCTTGGCGACAATGTCTGCCGCGATACCGAAGAGCGGACCAAAGTTGGTGTTGCCGGAGCCAATCACACCGAGCATGTGCTTGCGATTCTGCTCCACGTTCAGGAATTTAACCACCTGCGGGGGAACGTTACCGGCGCCTTCAGGCTTGCCGTAGGTGGGGACGACGAGCACGAACGGCTCATCAAGAATGAGGGTGTCTTCGCCGGTGCGCAGCGGCAGGCGGAGGCGGCGGGCACGGATCTTCTCCACGAACTTGTGGGTGTTACCGGAGATGGAGGAGAAGTACACGATGAGCGGCGCTGTATCGTCCAGTTCGGCCTCGGTCGCTCGACCCTCAGAGGCATTGCGTGCATCCATAAGAATCTTGCGGATTTCTGCGTGCTCGTCGACGGGGTTGGGCGTGAGGGCGGTACTCAACGTGTACTCCTTATTCTCGTGTGCCGGTGTGAGTTCCGTGCCGATTCCCGTTTGTGCGGGTTTCGGCTGGGTTGTTACGCTGCCAGAGCGTTGATCTTGTCGGGCTGGAAGCCGGACCAGTGCTCGTCGCCTGCAATGACGACGGGTGCCTGCATGTAGCCGAGGGACTTGACCATTTCGAGGGCCTGAGCGTCTTCGGTGATATCAACCTTGGTGTAGCTGATACCCTTCGCGTCGAGGGCGCGGTAGGTCATGTTGCACTGGACGCACTGCGGCTTGGTGTACACGGTCACTACCATGGGAATGCCTCTTACTTTCTCCCGCTCAGGCGGGGTTATCTCGTGAATGAATCTGGCGTGTTTCGTCTGCGGTTCACCACGTGGTGTTGACGGTGAGCGCGGTGCCGTCCGCTACCCCTCCTAGTGGGGTGTGGCGGTTTCCTGCGCTGGGGCAGGGCGCTCAAAAGTGCCGTAGTGGTGGAACCGAGTATTAATACTACATCTAGTGTCGAGAAATTTCTTCACCACAAGATGATGTGGTGTGAGGGGCGTGTTTCGTTCGATAAACCCACAGCTGAACCCACTTAAGATGGGGTGTCTACAGCTTATCCACACCCTGCCGCGGGGCTAGTTCGTTGGATTTTCGCGGGGTGCGCCGGGTTATCCACAGGTGGGGTTTAAGTTGGTCAGGTTTTTTAAGGCTTCACGCGCCTGCCAAGTTGAGGTTCACTTAACCTCATGTATGCTTTCGGGGGCATAAAACCCGGCAGATTCGGGCTTGATTTTAAAAAGATCTTAACTCTCACGCGTTCTTGCGCGGAACGGCGCGGTTTTAAAGCAGAACGGACTTTCTTAAAGGCGAGGGTTAACCCCATTCGAACGGGTTTAAGCTGTGTGATTAAAGCTGTAGAAAAGATTTTTAACTCTTTTTGATGAGTCGGTGTGTCGTGGGTTTAAGTTGGTTAATTCCTCTGAAACAGCAAAACCCACCGCCTATACCGGTATTTCGCGGTATTTGCGGTGGGTTTACTGGGTATCGGCACTGGTTTTAGCAACCGGTGAGGCGCAGGAGAAACACAGCCGGCTAGAAATCGATCAGGCCCAGCTCACGCAGTTTCTTACTCAGTGTTACGCCGTCGGTGGCTTCAATCCACAGCGGCGAGCGCATCATCTGTTCGGCGCGGTAGTCGCTCCACACGCGGCCGGAGGCAAGCATGGTCTCCCCCACGGTCAGGTTGCGGATGACGATTGCCGCCACGTTGTCCGGGTAGCGTACCGCGAAGCCGTTGTAGATGTACGGGTCGCGCTGCCCATCGTCACCGACGAGGATCCACTTCATCTGCGGGAATTCCTCGGCGAGGCGGCGCAGGGACTCAACCTTGTGGTTGGTGCCGGAGCGGAACCAGCGGTCGGGGGTGGGGCCCCAGTCGGTCAGCAGGAACGTGCCGCGCGGGTAGCCGTTGCGGCTGAGGAAGCGGCGCAGGGTCGGGGTGATGTTCCAGGCGCCGGTGGACAGGTACATGAACGGCGCATCCGGGTGGCTGCGGCGGATGCGGTCGGTCATGACCGCCATGCCGGGGGTGGGGATGCGTGCGTGCTCGTCGAGGATGAAGGAGTTCCAGGCGGCAACCAGGGGGCGCGGCAGCATGGTGACCATGACGGTGTCGTCGACGTCCATGATGACGCCGAGCTTCTGGCTTTCGGGAACGATGTAGACGCTGGTTGCTACGGCGCGGGAACCGGGCACGTACATGATGACTTCGTGGATGCCGGGTTCCAGGTCGATGCAGAGTTTGACGTCGAGCACGCCGCCGCGGTCGGTGTGCGCCTCGTACTTGGTGCCGTCGATAACGATGGTGACGGGCGCATCGGACATTGCGATTGCGGTGAAGGAGCGCCAGCCGCGCATGGGGTTGGCGGTGTCTTGGGTGCCTTCTACGACCTGCAGGAGGCGTTCGAGGGTGACCGTCTTGTAGAGTGCGCGGGCGATGATGCGAACCCAGCCGGGGTTGCCGTCGGAGGCGGCGCGGCCGTAGCCTTCGGAGGGCACGAGGATGGGTTCGCGGCCGGCGGCGATGGCGCGTTTTTCGCGCCACCTGTGCAGCCGGTCTGCAACACGGTAGCCGATGTTGACTGCCTCGTCGGCAGCATCGTTCACAAGGTTGCGCAGTTCGTGAGTGCCCAGATTCTCCATCCCACTAGTTTAGCGGAGCGTTACCGACTTGCGGCTTCTTGATTTTGTGTTCTTATACCTAGTTTTTATACCTATTAATACTGTGGTGCTGAGCGTGCGGTGTGATGTGCACATTATTTAGGGTGTATTCGCCGTTCAGATTCGTTCCTTGCAGGTGGGGGCGTTATCCTGGAGAGTATGACCCACTCACAGCCTAACCGCCGACTTTTTGTGCTCGGCACTGCTATGCTTCCGCTGATTGCCGCCTGCTCGAAGAAGTCGAATGACTACGACGGCACCAGCGGTAATTTCACTCCGTATCAGGCTGGCGGCGAGACTACTGCTGCTACTCGCCCCGCGCCCACGAATTCGCCGACGGTTGCCGCTGCTGGCAACCCGGTTGATAAGCCGCGCGAATGGCCCGGCATCGGCAATTCTCTCGTTGGTGAGGGTAAGTATATTGCGTGGACTGTTGATGACGGTGCGAGCCCGGAGGCGATTCGCGGCTACGCTGAGTTCTCGAAGCGCACGAATACTCGCCTGACGTTCTTCATTAACGCTTCGTACACCGGTTTTAAGGAGCATGTGTCGCTGCTGCGTCCGCTGGTTCAGAGCGGCCAGATTCAGGTTGCGAACCACACGTACAACCACGCCGACCTGACCACCTTGGATGCTGAGGGTGTGAAGGAAGAGTTGCAGCGTAACGAAGACGAGATTATGAGCATGTTCGGTGTCTCGTCGAAGCCGTACTTCCGCCCGCCTTACGGTCGCTATAACGATGCGGTGCTGAAGGCTGCTGGCGAGATTGGTTTTACCCGCCCGGTCATGTGGAACGGTACTACCGGCGATGAGGCGAAGACGAGCGACCGCGTGATTTACATGCGTTGCATCCGTTACATGCTGCCGCAGCAGATTGTGCTGGGTCACCTGAACTACGAGACGATCATCCCGATCCTGGATAAGGTGAAGGGTCTGCTCGATGACCGCGGCCTGACTGCGGTGACGATTCGCGACTACTACGGTGACGCATCCGAGGAAGAGATTAAGGCGGCGGCTCCTTCGCCGACCCCTACCCCGGAGGAGCACACCCCGTCACCTGAGGCGACCACCGAGGCCCCTACCCCGGAGCCTACTACTGAGGCTCCGACTCAGGCACCGACCCGCTATGAGGATGAGGTAGCGGCTAGCCAGCAGGCTACTACGGCTCCGGCGGCAACGACTGCTCCGCCTGCTCGTGCGACGGCGGCTCCGGCGGCTACGACCGCACCGGCAGGCACGACGAGCGCTTCGGCAACTGCCCGCCGATAGGGTCGCGTATATTGCGTGTGCTAAGCCCCCTTGGCTCCGGTTCCTTTACGGACCGGTTCGAGGGGGCTTTGCCGTACCCGATTGGAAGAAAAACTGAGGAATAAACACTGGGGAATAACGCTGGGGAATAAACACGCTAGCCGGGGCGTTGGGTGAGCGTACAGTAGCGGCGGTTGCCGCATCCGAGTGTGAAAGAAATAGATACCGTGCGTATTGATATTTGGTCCGATATTGTGTGCCCCTTCTGCTACGTGGGCAAGCGTAACCTGGAGCAGGCGCTCGCTGACTTTGAGCACCGCGATGAGGTTGAGGTGGTGTGGCATAGCTTTGAGCTGGACCCGTCGGCTACGGAGCATCCGGCAGGTTCGCTGCCTGAGCTGATTGCTAAGAAGTACTCCATGCCCTTGGAGCAGGCGATTGCGAGCCAGGAGTCGCTGGCGGAGCGTGCCCGCGAGGTCGGTTTGGATTTCAATTGGCGGCAGGCACGCTACGGTAACACGTTTGATGCGCACCGCGTGATTCAGTATGCGGCGGAGCAGGGTTTGGCGTCGGCGGCGCAGGAGGCGTTTAAGCTGGCGTACTTTACGCAGGGCCGGTCGGTGCAGGATCACGAGTCGATTCTGGATATTGCCTCTGAGATTGGCCTGGATACTGCCGAGGTTGAGGCGGTGTTGAAGAGCGACCGTTACGCGGAGCACGTGCGTGCTGATGAGCAGTTGGCGCGCCAGCTGGGCATTAACGGTGTGCCGTTCTTCTTGATTGAGTCGAAGTGGGCGGTGAATGGTGCGCAGCCTGCGGAGGCGCTGGTGCAGGCGCTGCGTCAGGTGTGGGAGCAGACCCATCAGGTTGAGTTGTTGAACCCCCTAGCGGGCGCCTCGAGTAACACGGCGGGTGACGGTACCGCGGAGGCAGGCTCGGCTACTGCTGGCGCGTCCTGCGATATGAACGGCAACTGCTCCTAGCGGCGGCTCTGGGCAATGGTTCTGGGCAGCGGTTCTGGCTAGTGCTACCCGCTAGAGCTATCCCAGTGGGGGCGCTACTCCCCTAGCACCTCCGGCTGGTGCCCCCTCCCAGATATAGCGAATATATAGCGAAGCCCCCTTGTGTCGGTTCTTGTGTGAACCGGTACGAGGGGGCTTTGCTGTGCCCGGTTGGTGTTTCTTCCCTTGTCAGAATGTTTGAAAGGCTCAATAGTGTCTGCGGGTGAGATAGTTTTCCTTTACACTTGAGTGTGTGTTCTACGGTGAACACCCTTGTCCACTCACTTCATAAAGGAATATTGTGTTGAAAATTCACGCCGCGACCGTTGGTGTTCTTGCGGGTGCTCTGCTGGTGACCGGCTGCTCTTCGTCTGTCCGTGCTCCGAAGGTCACGCCCTCTGCTTCGTCATCGTCGACGTCTGCTTCTGCGTCCCCTTCCGTTTCGGCTACCCCTAGTTCTTCTCCGACGCCGAGTGCGTCTGCGACTCCTTCGGAGTCTCCTTCTCCGACGGTAATCCCGTCTCCGGTTCCGACGACTGAGGCTCCCGCGCAGGCTCCCGCTGCTGAGGCACCTTCCGCACAGGCGCCGGCGGCTCCGGTTTCTGAGGCTCCCGCGCAGCAGGCTGAGCCTGTTCAGCAGGTGCCGGTAGCTACGGAGGCACCCGCCCAGCAGGTGCCCGCGCAGGCTCCGGCGGCTGAGGCTCCTGCTCAACAAGCACCGGCACAGCCTGTTCAGCAGGCTCCGGCGCAGTCGAGTGTTTATTACGAAACATGCGCTGATGCTCGTGCGGCTGGTGCGGCGCCTCTGCACCGTGGTGAGCCGGGTTACCGCCCTGGTCTAGATAGAGACGGTGACGGCGTGGCGTGCGAGCCGAAGAAGAAGCACTAGGCTTCTGCCCGTTCTTATAGCGAAAGCCCCCTTGTACTATTTCTAGTACGAGGGGGCTTCGTCATATCAGCCTAGAATCCGCGCGGGGTAAGAACATGCGGGCAGCAAGGTTAGCGCGGCTGGTAGGCGCGGGCACGCTCAGCACGAGCACGGCGCGCCTCCGCATCCTGCAGAACCGGCACCAGCATACGCACCAGCTGGCCCATACCGCGCAACACCATCTTCAGCCACAACGTCACCGACCAGGCCGTCGCCAAGCGCGGGTGGCGCGTACGCATCAAGCGCACCCCCTGAAAAGAGACCGTGTAATACAGCAGGAACAGCAACGCCTCACGGAAACGGTGCACCTGCCGAAGAATAGGGTTCTGAGGAAGCTTCATCATGCCTCCCAGTATACCCACCGGCATGAGCCCCAACCCGCCGGGGTCACCCGTAATAGTCCCGAATCGTCACCGTAGTCAACCCGCGCTGATCCAACAAACCCCGAATACGGTCCAGCTCAGACACCACACCCCGATAATTCAAATGCCCAATCAGAATATGCTGAGCCAAAGCGTACTTCTCCGCATAGGCATACACCTCAGCCGAAGAAATATTAGACGAATCCGCCAACGACCCGTACCACAGCACCGGGCGCGTAAAACCACACGACGCCGCAGCCGCCAACACGCGCTCATCATAATACCCGTACGGCGGGCGGAAATACGGCTTCGAAGACACCCCAAAAAGCCGCATAATCTCCTCATCATTACGGGTCAGCTCACGCACAATCTGCTCATCCGTCAGGCCCGTCAACGCCGCATGACTATACGTATGGTTCGCAATCTGCAACTGACCACTCTTCACCAGCGGCAACAACAGGTCACGATGCTGCCTAAACGCCGGGTACTGACCATTAATAAAGAAAGTGAGGCGCGTGCCGGTACGGTGAGCAAACTCCGCGTAGGCGCGCACCACCTCCGGGTCGGCGCCGTCATCAACCGTCCACGCAATGTACTTGCCCTCACCGGGCAGGCCGGTCTGCGGGCCAGTCCAGGTATGCGCCGCGCGAACCGGATTCGACGAGGTCGCAGAAGCGGTCTTAGACGCCGCGGCGGTCGGGGATGCGGTACCCGTTGCGGCGCCAGTTGCAGACGCGGAAGGGGTAGCCGCCGAGCTTGCCGAAGCAGTCGCCGAGGCACTACCCGACGCGCTACCGGAGGCACTACCCGAGGCAGACCCGCCAGCCGACGCTCCGTGGGTGCCTTCCGCCGCGGACGGGGTGCAACCGGTCATGCCAAGACCCAGCACGCCGAAGCCCACCGCGCCCAGACCAAAGGTACCAACATGCCGCAAAAGTTCCCGTCGCCCCATGGAGGCGCGGGCAGAGTCGCCCGATACCGTCTGGTCAGTAGCGGGGTTGACGATAGCGGATTGACGAGGAGCAATAGGGGTTTCTGAGTGTGGAACAGTGTTCATATTATGAGTGTATGATGAGACCACCGTTAGATATCGAAAAATTCAAAATATTACGTAATGATTAATAACGCCGCAATAAAAGAACCTTTACACGCATTCGTTCCACTCACTCGCTGAAGCTCGCCGAAGACCATGCTCAGCGCACTAAGCTACCCGCACGCCAGGCAATCCAAGTAACCCAGGTAATCCAGCTACAGCTCCAACTACAACACAGGCGCAAGTCTAAGTACAGCAAGGCCCCTCCCCCAGAACGCGTTCACAACGCGCCCGGGCAAGGGGCCTCAATATATAAGTTCACGCAACCGTACAGCCAAGTACGCAGATACAACCAAGTACGCGGGTACGACCAAGTACGCGAAGAGAAACCTACTCGGAATCCGAAGCCACCGGCTGCTGCGCCTCAGCAGGATGCTCCACCGCAGCGGACTGTTCTGCCTCAGCAGGCTGCGCCGCCTCAGCAGACGCCAGCGCATTCAGTGCTTCCAGTGCCGCCGCCTCCGCAGCCTCTTCGGCGTCCGCCTCAGCCACACGCTCAGCATCCGACTCGGCAGAAGTCACCGCCGCCGGGTTCGTCAGAACCTTCACGCCCATACTGCGCAGCGCATCCGTGTTCGTAATCGTCTCGTCATTATCAATCAGGTACACCTTGTACCCGTCATTCCGCAGGCGACGCATCAGCTCCAGGAGCATGCTCTGAGCGACCTCATCCACCGCGTACACGCGCGTCACATCCAGGGCGACCTTCGAACCCTCCATCGGGGATTCCACAATCTCACGAATCACGCGCTCCACACCCGCAAAACGGATACGGCCCTGCAGCTGAATCAGGCGCATCGACTCATCCCCCGAACCGATCTGGTAGTTCGCACGCAACGCCGAACGAGCCACCGTCGGAACGTTCATCACGTGCATACCCATGTCATCAGAGAACTGCTCGAACAGCTCCACGCCGCGCACACTGTTACCGTGACCGTCCAGGCGCGGCGAGAACGTCGCCACACCCAGCTGACCGGGCACCGCACCAATAATGCCGCCGCCCACGCCGCTCTTCGCCGGGACACCCACCTGGGTCGCCCAGTCACCCGCCGCGTTATACATACCGCACGTGAACATGACGCTCAGCACCTGACGCACCACCGTCTTAGGAACCACCTGCTCACCCGTCACCGGATGCACACCATAGTTCGCCAGAGTCGCCGCCATCAACGCCAAATCCTTGACCGTCACCATCAGCGAGCACTGGCGGGTGTAACCCTGCACCGCCACGGTCGGGTCACCGGTCAGGATGCCGTGGCCGCGCAGCATGTGCGCAATCGCGTAGTTGCGGTGCGCGTGCTCCAGCTCAGACTCGTACACGCGCTCGTTCACCGACAGGCGACGGCCCGCAAACGCAGACAGACCAGAAATGACGCGCTCCATGCGCTCGCCCTGAGTCGCACCGGGAGGGCCCACCAACGAATGGGTGGTAATCGCGCCGGCGTTAATCATCGGGTTCAGCGGCTTACCGGAGCCGTCCTCCAGGGACAGCTCGTTGAACGGCTCACCAGAAGGCTCCACGCCCACCTTCGCAAGCACATCATCATAGCCGCGGTCTGCGAGCGCCAGGGCGTACACGAACGGCTTAGAAATCGACTGAATCGTGAACTCCACATCGGAGTCACCGGCGGCGTACTGCTCACCGTCAACCATGGCGATGGACGCGGCAAGCTTGTCCGGGTCCACGGCGGCAAGTTCCGGAATGTAGTTTGCCAGCTCACCGGAGGTATCAGAAGCGACCGACTCGAGGGTCTCGGTCAGGTAAGTGGCAATAGGTGAATGCATGGTGTTCCGTATCTGCTGCTAATCGTGGTTGTTCTCGTCAAAAATTTCAGGATGCGCCCGCCCGCTGTTTCGTTCCAGCCCGTTCCGTTTCAACCTGTTCCGTTTCAGCGCGGCTGGGGCGGCAGTCCCTCGCAGGCTGCGAGGTCTGTCAAAGTGTGTGGGTGGCAAGCGCCTTTTGCTCCCTAAAGAGTGTATCTTTTGCGTGTTGAAGCCACCAAATATAAGCCGCCAAATATCACGGTCGCCTCTCCCCCCCCCCGCTATTTCGGCACGCAGAAATCACACACGCAAGGTTTTCAGGTGACCTAGGGGTTCAGGTTGCCTAGGGGTTCAGGTGGCTTAGGGGTGGCGAACCGAATCCGGTTCACGACCGCCCAGCTCGGCGGTCTCCAGCTGGAAGGTCGAGTGCTCCACCGACACCTCAAAATGGCTCGCTACGCAGGAGCGGATACGGTCCAGAATCGCCACCGCAGACCCGTCATGGAAGCACGAATCAGCAACCACCACGTGCGCGGTCACCACCGGCAGACCGGTCGCCACCATCGAAGCGTGCACGTCGTGCACCTCCATCACACCCTCAACGCGCAGCATGTGCTCACGCATCGCGTCCAGGTCCAGGCCGTCCGGGGTGAACTCCATGAGCACCGCCGTGGTCTGCTTCATCAGACGCACCGCACGCGGCACAATCAGCGCCGCAATGAGCAGACCCGCCAGGGCGTCCGCCTGGTAGAAGCCGGTCAGCCAAATCACGATAGCCGCCACAATCACACCCAGCGACCCCAGGGCATCATTGAGCACCTCCAGAAACGCAGCACGCATATTGAAGTTCGCGTTCCTCGCCGTAGCCAGCACCGCAATACCAATAGCGTTCGCCACCAGACCAACCACACCAAAGATCAACAGCTCGGTGCCGGGCACCTCCGGCGGGGCAAACAGGCGATGCACACCCTCCACCGCCGTGTAGATACCCACCGCCAGCAGCAGCACCGACTGCCCGAGGGCGGCAAGCACCTCAATACGGCGAAAACCCCACGTGCGGCGGGAGGTCGCCGGGCGCGTCATCAGCGAAGCCGCAGTGAGCGCCACCAGCAGGCCGGACGCGTCCGTAATGGCATGCGCCGTATCGGTCAGCAGCGCAAGACTTCCCGTGACCAACGAACCGATCGCCTGCGCCAGCACAATAACAACCGCCAAGCTGAACGCAATCAGCAGGCGCGGACGCATCGAGGCGGCGTCCTCCGGGCTCGGGGCATGCGAATGGTCGTGCCCATGGTGATGCCCATGGTGGTGGTCGTGTGCGCCCAAGAGTGGCTCCTCAACTAATAAACTACGCTGTCAACTACCCAGGATATCCGGTAGATAGCAAAAACGCCCGATTCAAATGAACCGGGCGAAAAGCTCCTCAACCGAGGAAAACGTGGAGATAAGGGGACTCGAACCCCTGACCCCCTGCATGCCATGCAGGTGCGCTACCAGCTGCGCCATATCCCCATATTCTGTTAGTGACCTCAACAAGGCAACATGAATATATTACACACACCACGGACAGCGATGCAAACCCGCGCACCCAAAAACCCAAAAAAAGTTCCCGGCGGGTAAGCAAGAAGGGCGGACCCCGCGGCACCATACAGCGCCAGTAGGGCCCACCCCTCATCAGCTAAAAATCAAGCGGAAGCCTACGCCTCATCCTGAGCGGGAATGATGCGTGCAGCATCTTCCTCAGTCTCACCCTCAATATCGAAGGGAGCCTCATTCTCAACGCCCAGCTCAATACGCGGAGCCTCAGCCCACAGACGATCCAGAGCGTAGAACTCGCGGTCCTCCTCATGCTGAACGTGCACGACAATATCGCCGAAGTCCAGCAGAATCCAACGACCCGAGGCGCGACCCTCACGGCGAACCGGCTTCAGGTCAGCCTGCTCACGCAGAGCGTCCTCAACCTCATCCGCAACAGCGTTCACGAGGCGCTCATTGTGGGCAGAAACCACCAGGAAGCCATCAATCAGGCCCATCGCGTCGGATGCATCCACAGCGAACAGGTTCGTTCCCTGCTTCTCCTCCGCAGCGCGGGCGGCAATGCGCAGAGCCTCAACCGAGGACTGTGCAGCAGTCATATTTTCCTTCCTTGCCGGCAGAACACCCGCCGGCAGCACCCGCAACACGGGTGCATTGTTCACGGCCTACTTAGGGCCAAAAACCATAATCAGACCAACAACGACCAGGGCGAGCAGCAGCACAATCCACAGCCACGCCAGGGAGGTCTTCTGCGCAGGCTGCAGAACCTCTTCAGCCTTCTCAACAGCGCTTGCAGAAGCAGACTTTTCGCCAGCTTCCTTCGACGCTGCTTCCTTCGATTCAGCGTCCTTCGAAGCCTCAGCAGAAGCAACCGCTGCGGACTTCGACTCAGCCGACTTAGACTCTTCATCCTCAGAATCCTTGTCGGACTCCTCGGCAGTCTTCTCGACCAGTGCCTCTTCGGGATCCTGACGATCCACCATGCGCTGCAGCAGCTCCTCAACCTCATCCGGGCTCAGAGCAACAGTCGGGTCGCCGTCCACCGAATCCACGGTATCCCCTGCGGAGGCGCTATCCAGTACGCTCAGGTCAAGACCCTGCGCGTTCACCGCGCTCACGCGGGTGGGCAGCTCGTCAGCCAGCTCTTCAACCTCAGCAACCTCAACGGCATCTTCCTCAACGGAAGCAACCTCGGTCTGTTCAGCCTCAACGTCAGAGCTATCCAGCTCCTCAACCTTCGGCTCATCGCGCACCAGGTACTGGTGCAGCTCGGGTTCCGGCTTCTCCTCCTTGACCACGGCAATGACCGGGATCGAAGAAGTCATCGGGTTATTCACCGCGGAGGGGCTGGTCGCATCCACACGGTTCTGCGCGATCTCTTCGGGGCGCAGAACACGCAGGCTACTGGTCAGAGGAGCGGGCTCGTGCAGCTTCTCCTCATCGTTCGCCTCAGTGTCAATCTTGCCCTGAGCCGCCAGCGCCGCAAAACGACGCTGAACAGCCAGAACCTGCGGGTCAATAGCGTTCGTATAAATCACGGAGCCCATGTTGGCAACAGGCTTCGCGGGCTCACCGCGGCGGGCCGCACGCAGGTACTCGGCAACTTCTTCACGGTAGCGGGCAAGACGGCGCGGACCCATCACCTTGGTAGGCGGCGGCACCTCAATGCCGTCCTCGGTCACGTACGTCTCGTAGAGGTACGCTTCGTCCTCGCTATAGGGCTTCGAACCCGTAGCTTCACTCATGTGTTCCCTCATTATTCGTCGATTGGGGTGCCTGCCCAGACTCATCCTTCACGCGGGGCAAGCCGTCACGGTACGCCGTCAAGGCGTCCTTCTTGTACAGGCCGTACTTAGCAATGTACTGCACCACACCATCCGGCACCAGGTACCAGATGGGGGCGTCTTCAGCTGCGCGGCGACGAATATCGGTCGAAGAAATCGCCATCGCGGGGATCTTCAGCGTCGTAATATGACGCCCCTCCGCAAGGGGAGGATCCAGCGTGTGATCGGGACGGGTCACGCCCACGAACGTCGCGAGGTCCCACAGCTTATGGGCATTGCGCCAGGTCATAATCTGGCTAATCGCGTCCGCACCGGTAATGAAGAACAGGTCAGCATCCGGGCGCAGGGCACGCAGCTCGTTAAGCGTATCAAAGGTGTAGGTGGCGCCGCCACGGTCAATATCAATACGGCTCACCGTAAAACGCGGGTTCGACGCGGTCGCAATCACCGTCATCAGGTAGCGATGCTCAGCGTCACTCACGTGCCGCTCCCCCACCTTCTGCCAGGGCTGACCGGTCGGAACGAACACAACCTCGTCCAGGTCGAACACGGCGGCAACTTCGCTAGCTGCCACCAGGTGTCCGTGGTGAATCGGGTCGAAGGTTCCACCCATCACGCCCAGACGCACCCGACCGGGAATGCGCGGGGGAATCGACTCGGTGCTCGGAGCACCAAAATCAAGGTGAACAGGCTGGTCAGTCACAAATGCCGTCCTTGCTGGGGACAGAGACCGCACCACGGCAGCTTAAGGAGCCACCACAGGTGCGGATGCGGGCAGGTACACAGAAGGTACGCAACACCGAAAATGGCCCGCGTACATTCCCCTCTATGCTACCTGCTTACGGTCAAAAAAACCGAAATGACGGGGGTGAGCTAAGCCGCCAGTGGAATACCCAGCCAGCACGCCCGACCACAAGTTCACCGCAGGCTCACCCGCATAATCGCCCGAATAATCGCCCGCATATTCCGACGCGCACATCCGGCGCGCACATCCGGTGCGAGAGGCACCCGCAGAGTACATAAGAAAGCGCCGCGCACCGGAGCAAACCCCTGTGCGCGGCACCATTCACTGTCTAAGAAACAGCTGTCTAGGCAACAGCTAACGCTTGACTACTAGTCGTCGATGTTCGGCATGTCGATATTCTCGTCGACCTTGCCTTCCTTCAACTTCTTGCGGTACTCCACCGACTCGGTCCACACGCCTGCAACACGCTCAGACTCCAGCTCTGCACGAGCCTCCGCCTTCGCGTCCATACGCTCCTTGTACTCCACACGCTTCTGCGCACGAGTCGGGCGAATAATCTCTTCCAGACGAGCGTCCGTACCGCGCGGGGAGGACAGCAGCTCAGCGCCACCGACCATGGTCGGCTCCCAATCGAAGATCACCGAGTTGTCGTTCTCGCCAATCACCACGGCGTCACCGGCACGAGCACCAGCCTTGAACAGCTCATCCTCAACACCCAGGCGCGCCAGGCGGTCCGCCAGGTAGCCGACAGCCTCATCATTATTGAAGTCAGTCTGCTGAATCCAACGCTCAGGCTTCTCACCAATCACGCGGAACAGCGGCTCAAGGTTACGCTCCTCGCGGCGAATAATAAACTCCTGCTTCTTCTTACCGCGGAAGCCCTTCGGGCGAACCACAGGAGCCTCAACAACCACGCGCTCCGCTTCCTTCTCGGCAGCGGCACGAGCGGCGCGGTCCTCCTCCACGAGCTTTGCCATCGCAAAGATGAGGGGCTTCAGACCCTCATGGGACGCAGTCGAAATCTCGAAGACCTTAAAGCCCATCTCCTCAAACTCGGGGCGAACAAACTCAGCCAGCTCACGAGCCTCAGGAACGTCAATCTTATTGAGCACCACAATCTGCGGACGCTCATGCAGCGGCACGGTCACACCCGCAGTCGGGTCAACCTCATAGTTCTGCAGCTCACCGCGAATCACCTCAAAGTCACTGATCGGGTCGCGGCCCGGCTCCAAAGTAGCGCAGTCAATCACGTGCACCAGAGCCGAAGAACGCTCCACATGGCGCAGGAAGCGGTGACCCAGACCGCGGCCCTCCGAAGCACCCTCAATCAGACCCGGAACATCCGCCACGGTGTAGCGAACATCGCCCGCCTGCACCACACCCAGGTTCGGGATCAGGGTGGTGAACGGGTAGTCGGCAATCTTCGGACGCGCCGCAGAAATCGCAGCAATCAACGAAGACTTACCCGCCGAGGGGTAACCCACCAGAGCCACATCCGCAATGGACTTGAGCTCCAGAACAATATCAGCCTCTTCACCGGGAGTGCCCAACAGAGCAAAACCGGGAGCCTTACGCTTAGCCGAAGCCAACGCAGCGTTACCCAGACCGCCCATACCGCCGCGGGCAGCAACATACTCGTCGCCCACACGCAGCAGGTCAGCCAAAACATTACCCTCGCGGTCCTTCACCACAGTACCCTGCGGCACGGTCAGAACCAGGTCCTCACCGTTAAAGCCGTGGTGCATATCGCCACGACCAATATCGCCATTCGGGGCGTGCTGGTGCGGGCTGTGGTGGTACTCCAGCAGGGTCGTGGTCTGGTTATCCACGCGCAGAATCACCGCGCCACCATTACCACCGTTACCGCCGTTAGGGCCGCCCAGGGGCTTAAACTTTTCACGTCGCACGGAGACGCAGCCGTTACCTCCGCGACCGCCAGATACATGCAAGACCACGCGGTCCACGAATTCTGCCACGGGTTCTCCTTATCTTGGAAAATCTTCACTTCGCCACCGCACGGCACACACCAATCATGCTGCGGATGCGGCGGCAGGCGCGACCGGGTTGGGGTGCGCCTCATCGTGGAGCCCAGCACAGGCGGGCGTCCACGGCATTCGAGGTCATAGCGAGAGGGGGTAGACTAACGCCTACCCCCTCTGCCCTAGCGGTGAGTATTACTCAGCTGCTGCCAGGATGTTAACGACCTTGCGGCCCTTGCGGGTACCGAATTCGACGGTGCCTGCTGCCAGAGCGAACAGGGTGTCGTCGCCACCGCGGCCAACGTTCAGGCCGGGGTGGAAGTGGGTGCCGCGCTGGCGAACGAGAATCTCGCCTGCGTTGACGGACTGGCCGCCGTAGCGCTTAACACCGAGGTACTGGGGGTTCGAGTCACGGCCGTTACGGGTGGAGCTTGCGCCCTTCTTGTGTGCCATTCTGTATTCCTACCTTAGGGTTGAATTCCGGTCGTTTCGATTACGCGTTGATAGCGGTAATCTTGACGGTGGTCAGCTCGGCGCGGAAGCCCTGACGCTTCTTGTAACCGGTCTTGTTCTTGTACTTCTGAATAACGATCTTCGGACCGCGCAGGTCCTCAACCTTCTCAGCAACAACCTTGGCGGAAGCCAGGGACTTTGCGTCAGCGGTGACCTTGTCACCGTCGACGAGCAGCAGCACGGGCAGCTCGATGGTGCTGCCGGGCTCGCCTGCAACACGGTCAAGGGTAACGAGGTCGCCTACGGAAACCTTCTCCTGGCGGCCGCCAGCGCGTACAATCGCGTATGCCACTATGGGACTCACTTTTCTCGACAACTTGCTTCTTGAATCTCACACGAATGAGCAGCCTGCGCTTTCATTGCTGTGCGCCCTCCCCCGCCAGTCGAATAACCGCGAACAAGGAGGAACGGCCCGTGCGTTCCGACGGGATTGCCCGCCGAAGCCAACACGCGAGGCTCACCGGTGGTGTCTCTCTCCCGCACGTTCCAAACTCAGCCGATCACTCGACCGCGCTGAAGACGATGCGGGTGGGAGCGGTGTCTCCCGCTGGCCCTGCGTCGATAGGGCTTCACTGAGATAAACACCAGTCCTTAAGGATACGGCATGATCTACGCGCCGCGCAATAGATATTTTTGCGGAATGCTCGAAGTCGGCACGTGATGCTCCTCTAATACTGCACCGCACTCTTAATAGCGCCTTTAAAATGACGCAGCACACGCACAGAAAAAATAGCCTCGGTAGGGAAGTTCCGGCTCGCCCTACCGAGGCTATCTCATATACAACACACCATCGGAATTCCGATGATCGGAAGCTAAAGACTAATCGTCCTTACCTTCACGCTTAATGTCGGCAGCAGCAACGCCAATGCCGAACAAGACAGGGGCCGAAGCGTCATCAGACACCGGAGCCACATCCGCAACAGAAGCGGAAGCAACCACGGAACCCTCAGCACGCTCGGAAGCGTCCACGGTCACGACCTGAGCACCGGCACTCGAAGCCGCACGACGAGTGCGACGCTTACGCGGGGTCGAACCGGGCACCTGAGCCGCAGGCTTCTGAGCCTCCTCAACCGGAGCCTCAACCGCTACGGGAGCTGCGCCCACCACACCGGTCACAGCCGGAGCACCAATCACGCCGGTCACAACCGTGCGAGGCTCAGACTTCTCAACCTTATCAGACTTTGCGGCTGCCTGCTCAGCTGCCTTCTCAGCGCGCTTCTCATCAGCGGCGCGACGAGCACGGCGGCGGGACGCACGCGGAGTCTCGCGAACATCCTCAATGCGCAGGTCCTCACGCTCAACACGCTTGGAATCCTGAGCCTTCTGCACACCCGAGTTTACCTCAGCGGAGGTTGCCTCAGCGTTCTGCTGCTCGCGGTTCTGGCGCTTGAACGAACGACGCTCCTCCGAACGATCCTCACGGCCCGAACGGAACGACTCACCCTCAGCACGGGCAAGACGGCCAGCCTTCTGAGAAGCACGAGCCTTCGCCTCACCAGCACGAATCGCCTCAAAACGATCCGAAGAGCGGGTAAAGCGCGGGTCAAGCTCCGGGTCAACGTGGTGCTCGTCCTCCAGCGAACCCGCGCCGGAACCCTCCACAGCGGCAATATCCGCATCGGTCAGCTCGCGGCGCTGGCGGTTACGAGAAGACTTCTTCTCGCCACGCTTAGACGAACGACGCTCCTCCGCCCGCTCCTGATCCGAACGTCCCTCAGCAGAGTCCTTTGAGGAATCCTCAGCGGACTCCTCCTCCACGCGGTCAAACGCGCTCGCCAGCTGCTCCAGGGAGAAACCGCCCTGCTCACCAATCCAGTTGCCCTCGGTGACCTCAGCGACCTTGTCCTCACGCTGAGCAACCTCCGCGTGAGCCTGCTCGCTGGCAGCCTCGGCAATACCCTGAATCTCCTGCTCAAGCGAAAGCTCAGCGGTCTCCGCGCGGCGCGAACGCTTGCGGCGCTTACGCTTCTTGCGGGTCGAAGCGGTCTCCTCCGAAGCTTCCTCACTGTGAGCGGATGCGGCAGCCACCGCAGCCATAGCGTTACGGCGCTCAGCCTTCTTCGACTCCAGAGCATCCTGCTTCTGCTGGTCACGAGAATCCTCGCGGGCAGCGGCACGGCTACGCTTACGGTCATTACGCTCATGGCGGTGGATGTAATCCGACGCGCCACCGCTACGACCGCTCAGCGGCTGATCGTGAACCACCAGGCCACGACCGGCGCAGTGCTCACAGGGCTCCGAGAAGACCTCAAGCAGGCCGGTGCCCAGGCGCTTACGGGTCATCTGAACCAGACCCAGCGAAGTCACCTCAGCCACCTGGTGCTTGGTGCGGTCACGGCCTAGGCACTCAATCAGGCGACGCAGAACCAGGTCACGGTTCGACTCAAGCACCATGTCAATGAAGTCAATGACGATAATGCCGCCAATATCGCGCAGACGCAGCTGACGGACAATCTCCTCAGCAGCTTCCAGGTTGTTCTTGGTGACAGTCTCTTCAAGGTTGCCGCCGCTACCGGTGAACTTACCGGTGTTCACGTCCACCACGGTCATGGCTTCGGTGCGGTCAATCACCAGCGAACCACCCGAGGGCAGGTACACCTTACGGTCCAGTGCCTTCGCCAGCTGCTCGTTAATGCGGTAGTGGTCGAAGAGGTCGTCGTCACCGTCCCACTGCTGCAGGCGGGAAACCAGATCCGGCGCCACATAGGTCACGTACGCCTCAATGGAATCCCACGCGTTCTCGCCCTGAACGATCATCGCGGTGAAGTCCTCGTTGAAGACGTCACGCACGGTCTTAATCATCAGGTCGGGCTCCTGGTAGAGCATCTCCGGAGCCAGCACCTTGCGGGAGTTAGCCTTCTCCTGAATCTCTTCCCACTGCGCACGCAGACGGTTAATGTCGTGGGTCAGCTCCTCCTCAGAAGCACCCTCCGCCGCGGTACGAACAATCACGCCAGCACCCTCGGGCAGCTTGTCCTTCAGAATCTTCTTCAGGCGAGCACGCTCAGTGTCGGGCAGCTTGCGGGAAATACCGGTCATCGAACCACCCGGCACGTACACCAGGAAGCGACCGGGCAGGGAAACCTGGCTGGTCAGGCGGGCACCCTTGTGACCAATCGGGTCCTTGGTAACCTGCACCAGAACCGAATCGCCGGGCTTCAGGGCGTTCTCAATCTTGCGGGGCGCACCGTCCAGACCGGTCACATCCCAGTTGACCTCGCCCGCGTACAGCACAGCGTTACGGCCGCGACCAATGTCAACGAACGCAGCTTCCATGGACGGCAGAACATTCTGAACCTTACCCAGGTACACGTTGCCAATCAGGGAATCCTGCTGGGTCTTGGACACGAAGTGCTCAGCCAGCACGCCGTCCTCAAGCACACCAATCTGGATGCGGCCGTCCTTCTGACGAACCAGCATCTGACGGTCCACGGACTCGCGGCGAGCCAAGAACTCAGCCTCAGTCACGATGTGGCGGCGGCGACCCAGGGAGCGGGACTCGCGGCGGCGCACGCGCTTCGCCTCCAGGCGGGTAGAACCGCGCACACCGGTCACAGTGTTGGACGCGTGAGAATCCGCCAGGCGCGGCGCACGCACCTTGGTGACGGTCTCAACGTCATCATCAACGCCGCCCTCAATCTCAATATCTTCGGTACCGCGGCGACGGCGACGGCGACGGTGGCTCGTCACCTCAGCCTCGGCGGCGGCCTCCTCGCGGCGGCGCTCCATGCGCTCCTTACGCTTCTGCTCCTCGGCAGCGGCGCGGCGTGCCTCACGCTCCAGCTTGGCGGCAACAGCGAGCTCACTCAGCTCCTCCGGCTCGGGAGCCATGAACAGCGGCATCGCACCCATGGGGGTACGCGAGCGCAACTCCTGCAGCTTTTCGCGCTGCAGATCGCTAATGGTCTTGACCGGCTCGGGAGCTACTTCAGGCTCCTCAGCTGCAGGCTCTGCGTCTGCGGAGTCAGCCTCAGCGTTCTCAGCCTGCTTCTCGGCGGCCTCCTCAGCCTCGGCAGCAACCTCGGCTTCTGCGGCGGCCTCGCCCTCAACGAATTCAGCTTCGGCAGTCTCTTCTGCGGCTTCTTCGGTCTTTTCTGCCTTGGTCACCTTCTCGACCTTGGCGATCTCTTCGACCTTGGCGGCCTTCTCCACGGTCTCGGTCTTAGCAACCTTCTCAACCTTGGCGACCTCTTCAACCTTTGCGGTCTTCTCGACGGTCTCGACCTTAGCGGTCTTCTCCTCAACAGCAGGCTCAGCCGCCTTCTTCTCAGCAGCCGCAAACAGGCTATCCAAGGTAGAAGCAACCTCAGTCTCAGACGCAGCGGGAGCGGCAACCTTCGGTGCCGGAGCGTGCTTAGCCTTAGCGTTACGCAGGCTGGTCAGGCCAGCAGCAATCGCCTCATCCAGGGGAACCTCAGGAGCCTTCTCCTTCTTCGGGCGACCCGGACGGCGACGCTCAGTACCCTGCTGGGCGTCAGAGCTCTCACGAACATTCTTACGCAGAGTTTCACGGGTCTCTGCAGAGGCGTTCTTCTCCTCCGCGAGGGCGTTCAGCGCCTCAAAAACCCCAAGTTCGACGTTCTTCTCGTCAGACATTAATCTTCTTTCGTTACACCCTGCTCCGCACCGCAAGGATTTTAACAGCGCGCATACAGCGCAAAGCCTAGTTGCTGCCACCGCGGCTCAAGCCTCACCCTACGGTGCGCATTCATCGGCGCTACCGGGCACTATCTCGTTCAGTGCTTCTGCCGTAGGGGGCGAGCGGGCGGAACGCAGAGCGCGCCGCGACGGTCACAGCCACCTCGCTCTCGAGCACGGCACGCTCACACCCTTCCTGGGTGCCCTGCCGGTCTTCGGGTTTCTTCGCCGAGGCGGGCGGCACGCGCGGTGCGACAGTTATGCTCCGCGGCTTATAGCCGGCGCTCTTCGGGTACTCTCCCTCGATGCGTTGGTGGGGATCTTTATGCGCGTGCGGGGCGCACAAGACACCGTGTTCCATTATACCCGGTAGAGGGTACCTCTAAGCCACCCCGCCCATCCTATCCGGGCTCCAATTCCCGGCAGGATGCGCGGGCGCATTGCGGCAGGTACATTACGGCGGACATCTAGCGGGTACAGCAAAGCCGGGCGTGCCACTTACGCACACCCGGCTTCAAAACTTTCAGAGGAGGGGCTAGCCTTTAGAAGAAGGGCTAGTCCAGGCCCAGCTCCGCATCGCGCGCCTCACGAGCCTGCTGAGCAAGCTTCGGGTCGGTCGGCAGGTACTCCGGACCGGAACCGGTCGCAAACGGAACACCCAGAATAAAAACAAACGGAGAAACCACCAGCAGAATCACCCACAGCAGCGAGAAGTGACCGGCGGTCAGCAACAGCAGGGCAGTCAGAAAAATAACGGCAGCAACGCCCATTGCGGCAATTCCGGCAGTCTTCACGGTTCTCCTCGAAGGGGTATCAAGAATCTAGTGTCCATCAGAACGGCAGGCAACCGACGCCGCAGGTAAAACCCGCGGACAGCTCCGACCGATGCCGCTCAAGAATATACCTGACCATTATACGCACCCGCGCCGCGTCCCCGCTGACCGCCGCAGGCAAGGTCACTGGCGCCTCCCCTGCTCCCCGTTGCAATCAGCCCGGGGCAATCAACCCGGCAGCCTCACCCGCCCGCAGACATAGCAACGCCCCGGCACCAACAAGTACCGGGGCGTTGCATGTTCGGGGCATCAACCCTCAAACCAAGCTCAGAAATGAACGTTTATCGCATCATATTCACAATGACCTCAAAGAAGCGGATCACAATAATGCCGAAAATCAGGATCAGCCACAGGCTAATCGCAAACCAGGACCAGCCGCGAGCGCTCTCACGCATCGACTGCGACGCCGGAATAACACCCGCCGAAATATTGCGGACCGTGGTCTTCACAAAAAGCGTGATGGTCATAATCCACACGATCATGCAGAACAGGCACAGGGCGTTGATCTGGAACGTCGTCTGGTACCACAGCCACATGATGAATGCGGTCGCCGCCGCCAAACCAATGTTCATGCACACCCAGAACCACTTCTTGAACTGTGCACCCGCCATCATCGCGGCGCCGATCGTCACCACAATCGAGAAGCCCACCAGGCCGATGAACGGGTTCGGGAAGCCGAAAGCCTCCGCCTGCGGGGTGCGCATCACCGTACCGCAGCTGAGCAGGGCGTTAATATCGCAGACCGTGGAGTGGCCGGCATCAATGTAAATCTGCAGGCGCTCATACACCAGAATCGCGGCAGAGATGAGTGCAATCAGGCCGGCGCTAACTAGCCAGAATCCGAGCTGTCGGTCTGAGTAGCTGCCCGGGGTTCCCGCGTGCCCGTGCTGTGCTTCTTGTTCAGCGTGGGTGGGCTCGGTAGTACTCGATGCGGCGGTACTCATACGACTCCTTCAGATAGTGTTTTACGGTGATACTTACCGGCGCGGCATAGCCAGCACCCCGGAAGCGGTACCCCATTTATCCTAGCCTCTCACACCACCAAATGGCACGCCATCAGCCTATATGTTCCGTTTTATGACGTGCTATTTTACGCAGATGAGCGCATTTTCGGGGCATTTTCAGGGCACTTTCAGGGAGCTATCGGGGCGCTTTCGGTGCCTCTGAGCATGCAAAAACCCCCGGGAGGCGCCCGCAATTCAGCGTCGGGCGGAACCTTCCGAGGGTTTCATCAAGGGCACTACTTAGGGCAGCGGGTGGGTGTACGACTCGTCAAAGAACAGCTGCTCCAGCTCCACCGCGCGGCTAAAGAACTCGCGGGCGCGCTGCGCATCCGAAGGGCCCACACGGTCCAGCTCACAGCGCAGAAAATCAACCAGCTCACGGAACTCCGGGTAGTCGTGCAGGGTAATCCATTCGTGGTGCACAAAAGAATCCGGGCGCTTGGCGGGAGCCTTAGACGCCCAATCCAGGTACAGACCCTCGCACACCACCAGCACCGACAGAATCGCCGCGTAGCTGCCGCTTGCCGCCGCATCCAGGAAGAGGCGCTTGAAGCCGGTGGTCGCCTCCGTATCGGGCATGGATTCACGCTGATGCTCGGTCACGCCGAGAGTCTCAAAGCTGCGTAGGAAGTAGGTGTTCTCGTCACCGGCGATTTCGCCCGCGAACTTGGAGAGGCGCAGGCGACCCGCGAGAGTATCGGCGTTAGTGATAGCGCCACCAATCAGGGCGAGGAAGGTATCGAGGAAGCGGTAGTCCTGCACCAGGTACCCCGCCATGACCTGCGGGGCAATCGAGCCGTCAAAAAGCTCAGCAACAAAGCGGTGATTCGTGGCGGAAAGCCAGGTGGCGATGTTCTCCTGGCGTAGGGACTCGGTGAACGAATCGGTGCCGATCAAATCGGTGAAGGGTGCGGGCATGATGGGTGCCTTTCACTATGTGGCATACCGTCGCTGGTATGCGTATGTGTGCGGGTGTGTTGGTGCGGCCTCAAGGCGTTGGGGTCGGCGCCTCAGCGAATATAGCACCGTAACGCCAAGGCGTGCCCGGTTTTGCGCCCCGGTGCCCACAAATTTTCGTTCTTTTCGATTTTTTGGGTGGGTGAGGGCGGAGCCGAAAAAAGCGGGGCGCCACTCCCCCAGCCGGCAAAACCAACTAGGGGGCGGCACCCCGCCTTATATCTGCAACCTCAACAGGTCGCCTTAGTGATCCGCGTCGTCCTCGGAATCATCATCGCCGAAGAAATCATCGGTATACGAGTCGCCCAGCGGCAGGCCCAGCGAATCCTCCAGCGAAGAACCCGCCGCAGACTCACCACCCAACTCAGCCATGATGCCGTCCAGCAGCTCGTCCGGCTCAGCAGAGGCAGCCGCAGCCGCCGCGGCAGCCAAAGTCGAAACCGACGCCGCACCCGCAGAACCCGCATACGCACCCTCGGCGGGCAGCTCATCCGGCAGCTCCTCAGCTTCAGCGCCGGGGGTCTTCGCCTCCTCGTGCGCCGCCAGCAGGGTACGCGCCTCACCAATGACCGTAATCGAGCCGGTAATCAGCACACCCGCCGACTCCTGCTCGAAGAGGGCGTTCTCCATGGCGGTGGCAATCGCCTCGTCCAGATGCTCAAACACCTCGATCGAGTCCTCATCAATGCCAGCATCCAGCGCCAGCTCGTGCAGGCGTTCCGGCGCAATCGCACGCGGTGAATCCGACGCCGCCAAGTACAGGCGGAACGTGCCGTCCGAAGCGTCCACGTACTCTTCGCGCATGGTCTCAAACATGCCCAGGGCATCCTTCTCGCCCAAAATGCCAACCACAGCGTGCAGGTGTGACAGCTTGAACGCCTCAGTCAGCGCAGCCGCAGACGCACGCACGCCGTGCGGGTTGTGACCGGCGTCCAGGATGGTCAGCGGCTCGGTGCGCACAACCTCCAGACGGCCCGGCGAGCGCACCGTCTCAAACGCGGTACGCACCACGTCCTCGGGCAGCTGACGCTGACCGCCGAAGAACGCCTCCACGGCGGCGAGAGCCACCACGGCGTTCTGCGCCTGATGCGCACCGTGCAGGGACAGCGGCACATCCGGGTACTCGCCCGCCAGGCCGCGCAGGGTCAGCAGCTGACCGCCGACCGCAAGCTCACGGGAGACCACGCCGAACTCCACGCCCTCAAAGGCGAAGGATGCTTCCTTCTCGCGGGCGGAGGCGAGCAGCACGTCCGCCGCTTCCGGGTCCTGTACGGCAGAAATCAGGAAGCCGCCGGGCTTGATAATGCCGGACTTTTCGGTCGCAATCTCGGCAAGGGTATCACCGAGCATATCGGTGTGGTCCAGACCGATCGGGGTGACCACGGAAACCACGCCGTCGGCAACGTTCGTGGAGTCCCAGGTGCCGCCGATGCCAACCTCGAGCACCACCACATCCACCGGCTCATCCGCAAAAATCGCGAAGGCAAGCACGGTCACGGACTCGAAGAAGGTCAGGGCGGGCTCGCCGCGGGAGGTCATCTCCGCATCCACAATCTGCAGGTAGGGGGCGATTTCCTCCCAAATGCGCACGAAGGTGGCGTCCGGTACGGGCGCGCCGTTGATGCAGATACGCTCGGTGACGCTTTCGAGGTGCGGGCTGGTAAAGCGGCCCACGCGCAGGTCGTGGCCGAGTAGCAGCGCCTCAATCATGCGGGCGGTGCTGGTCTTGCCGTTCGTGCCGGTAATGTGAATCACCGGGGCGGCGCGGTGCACGTCACCCAGGATTTCAACGGCGCGCGCCACCGCGTCCAGGCGCGGTGCCATCTTGTTTTCGGGGGCGCGCGCCAGCAGCTCGCCGTAGACCCGCTCCACGCCCTCGGGGTCGGGAATTGCGGGGTAATTCTTCTCGCTCATTGTTCTCCTCACTGGGATAGCCGGACTGGGATAACCGGCCAGTGCCGGCAGGGGGCCCACCGTGCGGCGGGATAACCGTGCGGCGGGATAGACGACGGGCCGCCCCGCCCAACTAAGGGGGCGGGACGGCCGTACGGTTCAGGCGTATTAGGCCTTAGCCACGCTGATGGACAGCTCGGGGCCCTCGGTCAGCTGCAGGGACACGGCGAGGGTTTCGCCGGTCACCAGTGCTTCGTTGGCGCGCAGGGCCGCCAGGGTCTCTTCGGGTGCCTCGATGGAGAGGTTGATGCGGTCCGCAACGTTCAGGTCGGCATCCTTACGAGCCTGCTGAATAGCGCGGATGGTGTCGCGAGCGATACCCTCGGCAACCAGCTCGTCGGTCAGCTCAATGTTGAGGACCAGGAAGCCGCCGGGCAGAACCGCAGCCGCAGTGTGCTCAGCACCCTCAGCGTCAGCGGCAACCACGGTTGCCAGCTCGTATTCGCCCTCTTCCAGAGCCAGGCCGCCGTCCAGTGCTGCCACGCCGACCAGGACGGTACCGTCCTCGGTCACGGTCCAGTCACCGGACTTGGAGGCCTTAATGGCCACCTGCACCTGCTTGCCCAGACGCGGGCCAGCGGCGCGAGCGTTTACCTTCAGCTGCTGGGAGATGCCGTAGTCAGCCGGGTCGACGGTGTCGGCGCTGACCAGCTCCACCTGGCGCAGGTTCAGCTCGTCCTCGACGATGGTCGCGAAGTACTCCGCACCCTTCTCGCCGAAGGCGGTGCCCAGGGCTGCGAACTGCTCGGGGGCGATTGCCACGGTCAGCTGCTGCAGCGGCTGGCGCACACGAATCTTCTTCTCCTTGCGCAGTGCCGAACCGGCAGAGCAGACCTCACGCACGGTCTGCATGAGGGCCAGCAGGTCCGACTCGTCGGCGAAGGCGGATGCCTCGGGCCAGTCGGTCAGGTGCACGGAGCGTTCACCGGTCAGGCCGCGGTAGATTTCCTCGCTGCTGAGCGGCAGCAGGGAGGCGGCAATCTTCGACACAGTCACCAGCGCGGTGTACAGGGTGTCGAACGCGTCGGTGTCCTCGTTGAAGAAGCGCTCGCGGGAGCGACGCACGTACCAGTTGGTTAGCGCGTCGGCGTACTGGCGCAGGGATTCGCAGGCGTTCCAGATGTCGTAGGAGTCCATCGCAGCGGTGACCTGCTCAATCATTTCGCGGGTCTTGCCGAGGATGAAGCGGTCCATCACGTGCTGCGAGTCGTACTTGAGCTTGGCGCTGTAGCCCTCACCGTTGTTGGCGGCGTTAGCGTACAGGGCAAAGAAGTGGTAGACGTTCCACAGCGGCAGCATGACCTGGCGAACACCCTCGCGGATGCCCTGCTCGGTCACGATCAGGTTGCCGCCGCGCAGAATCGGAGAGGACATCAGGAACCAGCGCATCGCGTCGGATCCGTCGCGGTCGAGGACCTCGGAGACGTCCGGGTAGTTGCGCAGCGACTTGGACATCTTCTGGCCGTCTGAGCCGAGCACGATACCGTGGCTGATGACGTTCTTGAACGCGGGGCGGTCGAAGAGCGCGGTGGCCAGCACGTGCAGCACGTAGAACCAGCCGCGGGTCTGGCCGATGTACTCGACGATGAAGTCTGCCGGGTAGTGGTTCTCGAACCATTCCTGGTTCTCGAAGGGGTAGTGCACCTGTGCGTAGGGCATGGATCCGGAGTCGAACCAGACGTCGAGCACGTCTTCCACGCGGCGCATGGTGGACTTGCCGGTCGGGTCGTCCGGGTTCGGGCGGGTCAGCTCGTCGATGTACGGGCGGTGCAGGTCGGGCTCGCCGTCCTTGTTCAGGGGCAGGCGGCCGAAGTCTGCCTTGAGCTCTTCGAGGGAGCCGTACACGTCGATGCGCGGGTAGTTCGGGTCGTCCGAAACCCACACGGGAATCGGGGAGCCCCAGAAGCGGTTACGCGAGATGGACCAGTCGCGTGCGTTCTCAACCCACTTACCGAACTGGCCGTACTTCACGTTTTCCGGGATCCAGTTGATCTGCTTATTCAGCTCGTACATGCGGTCCTTGAAGTCGGTGACCTTCACGTACCAGGAGGTGATTGCACGGTAGATGAGCGGGGTGCGGCAGCGCCAGCAGTGCGGGTAGGAGTGCACGTAGGACTTCTCGCGGATCAGCACATCGTCTGCCTTGAGGGCGTTGATAATGGTGCGGTTCGCGTCGAATGCCTGCACGCCTGCGATCTCTGCCAGGGCGGTGGAGCCGGAGGCAGTGGGCTCGGCGAAGAGGTTCAGGAACTTTGCGCCTTCGTCGAGGGAGAGGATCACGGGGATGCCGTAGCCTTCACAGACCTTCTGGTCGTCTTCACCGTAGGCGGGTGCCTGGTGGACGATGCCGGTACCGTCACTGGTGGTGACGTAGTCGGCGACGAGAATCTGCCAGGAGGTTTCGGTGCCCCACTTTTCGGCGTCTGCGAAGTAGTCCCAGAGCGGGGTGTAGCGCACGTGCTCGAGCTGGGAGCCGGTGTAGCGTGCGGTGACGGCTGCGTCTGCGTCCTTTTCGGGCTGGTCGCCTTCGTAGCCGAGGTCCTTGGCGTAGGAGCCGAGCAGGTCGGAGGCAATCAGGAAGGAGCGGCCCTCGAACTTGCCTGCGCCGGGTACGACGGAGTATTCGATCTCGGGTCCGACGGCGAGTGCCTGGTTGGTGGGCAGGGTCCAGGGGGTGGTGGTCCATGCGAGTGCTTCAACGCCGTCGAGTTCCGCGGCGACCTTCTCGTCGGCGCCGAGGGCGGTGTCTGCGGTGATGCGGAATGCGACGGTGACGGTCTGGTCCTGGCGGTCCTTGTACACGTCGTCATCCATGCGTAGCTCGTGGTTGGAGAGAGGAGTCTCGTCCTTCCAGCAGTAGGGCAGCACGCGGAAGCCCTGGTAGGTCAGGCCCTTGTCGTAGAGGCGCTTGAACGCCCAGATGACGGACTCCATGTACTCAACGTTCAGGGTCTTGTAGTCGTTTTCGAAGTCGACCCAGCGTGCCTGGCGGGTGACGTACTTTTCCCACTCGTTGGTGTACTTGAGTACGGAGGCGCGGGCGGCATCGTTGAAGTTGTCGATGCCCATCTCGAGGATTTCGCGCTTGTCGGTCATGCCGAGCTGCTTCATCGCCTCGAGCTCTGCGGGCAGGCCATGGGTGTCCCAGCCGAAGCGGCGCTCCACCTTGTGGCCGCGCTGGGTCTGGTAGCGGGCAACGAGGTCCTTGGCGTAGCCGGTGAGCAGGTGGCCGTAGTGGGGCAGGCCGTTGGCGAAGGGAGGGCCATCGTAGAAGACGAACTCGTTCTCACCGTTTTTACCGGCGGGGCGGTTCGCGATGGATGCGGCGAAGGTGCCGTCCTTCTTCCAGTAGTCGAGGACCGCTTCTTCGAGTGCGGGGAACTTGGGCGATGCGGTGACGCCGCTTCCTGCGGCTTCGAAGGCACTCGCCTTGGGATATACGTTAGACATTGGGTGCGCCCTTATCTTGTTGTTCTCATCGTTGAGGCAACGGGTGCGTGCACTCGTCGCCTCTCAGCCGGTGAGGGTTGACATGACGGGTGCAAGGACGCCTGGGCATCGCTGGACTGCCGGGCTGTGCCGGGGCTTAGGATGCGGCGCGGTACCACCTTGCTTACTGAGTTAACCAGCTCAACGCACCGAACCCTTCCGGGGCTGCGTCGCGTGTCCGCGATGCCTAGCCACCGGAAGAGCGGCGCGTTGGGCGGGTATCAGTCGCTTATTACAGCTATATCGGGCTTAACCGTCCGGTTCTACTGGGACTACATCTCTTCCGCTAAGACGCCCTCGCCGCAGCGATTGACGGGCGCCCGCAGGTGCGGTCCGTTCTTCCGAATTGCTCGCCGGTGATGGCCGGGTCGTTGCAAACACTAATAGTTTATGTGGCTTTTGGTTCCGAATGCAACCCCGCGAGGTGTGGGTTTGAACAGCACTTTTATGATGCGCCAATGCTGGAGGCGTAAAACAGAATGGTTCTTCGTTCGGCGATATTTAGAGCGAGTAGGGGGCTTAAGGGGTCTTGCCTCACCCCGCACTCGGGCGTGTTTAAGGATGTATGTTTTTACATTCTTCAAGTGTTGCTTTAAGTGGGATTCGATTTTTTCAGGGGAGCCCATGGAATTGCCCCCAGTGCAACCACAAGATATGGGGTGAACACCGATGTAATTCCACTAGATATTCACCCCTGCAAGTTTTTACCCCCGCAGCATCCCGTGTGGGAACCGGTTTTTCTGGATTATTCGCCAATGCATAGCGGGTGAATAGAGTGCATATTTGGGGATGGTCGAGCCGGTTTCCCCTTGGGAATCGGGTATTTTTTCTGAAGTATTGAAGGCTTCCTCGCGGGCAGAAGGCTGAATCAATCACCTTCCCCTCCCCCACCTTCTGAGAACACCGAGGAGCAGCTCTTTTATTTTTCAAGTCATAAATATGACTGAAATCACTTAATTTGGCGTACGCATGCACCCCTCACCGGGCCCCTGGCTCCATCCAATAACTCCCCATTAACAGGGCGCGGTCGCAATACTTTACAGTGATTGATATCTTGAGCACCCTATAGACTCCCAGGGATTACTAAGGTGCTTTTTCGTGCATTTTGACCTCAAAATAGTCTAAAATGAATCGTGCAACACATCAATGATGATTCGACAGCATCCACCCTCTCACCGGGGTGTAAACGCAGCAGTCTCAGAACAGCTGTCTCAACGATGAGTTCACCAGTACCCCTCGCCCACGGCGTGAGGTACACCCGAGGTCACTTCCGGAACGGAGTCTGAAACCGCGGCATTTGCCTAAAGTTTTACCCCCTTTCACGACCTCACCTAACACGCCATATAACCACGCGCCCGCCGCCGGGTGCCCCGAGCCCGCCTCGGAAAAGATCAAGGAGTTCACCGATGCTCTCATCCGACCGCTCTTCGAGCACCCGTTCCGCTACGTCCCGCCTTGTAAGCCGCCGCGCCCTGCTGCTCGGTGGCGCGGTTTCCCTCATGGCGGGTTGCGCCTCCGATATTCGCCCGCTGAGCGAAGAGGCAAAAGCTAAGATAGGCTCCCCCACCCCTTCCGCGAGCGCTTCACCTTCTGCATCTAGTTCGGCATCCGCTACCGCTACTTCCTCCGCGAGCGCTTCAGCAAGTGCTTCAGCAAATGCCACAAGCAGCTCGTCCAGTGCGGCACGCGTACCCGTCTCCGAGGATGCGCTGGTCGAGGGCTGGCAGAAGTACCCCGGACCCCTGAAGCTGACCGGCGAGTACATGGGCGAGTACCAGCCGGCAACTGCTTCTTCCCCGGCGAAGAACGTACCCAAGCCCCTCAAGAGCGTTCCGCACCGTGAGGAGCCGACCTTCCAGGGTGCCTACGAGACGTTGCGTGCCTACTACAGCGCCCAGATCGCCGCACTCAAGGATGGCCACTATGCAGATCAGGCGATTGAGCTGACCTACCCGGCAGACAAGAGCGCCATTGATGAGGTCAAGGCGGTCAAGGAACTGTATGAGCAGAACGGCTGGTACATGGACTTCACGTGCAGCATTTCCATGCGGAATACTGAGCCTCGAACCGCCCTGAAGAACGGTGACGGCTACGTAGAAATCATGATGGACGCCAAGTATTCTGCCACCGCCATCCATCAGCCGGACGGCACCGAGCGCAAGATACCGGCGATTACTCAGGTAGCCATTCCGCACGTGATGCTCTACACCGAGGGTAAGTGGTGGCGAATCGGCAACGATTATCTAAACGAGCGTCTGAATGGCGGCAAGGGCTCTTCCGGTTCTTCTGGCTCCGGAGGTTCCAGTTCTGCCGGTTCTAGCGGTTCTTCGTCCTCGGGTCGCGGCTCCACTAAGGTCTAGTTCCGGCAAGGTCTAAACTAGCCCCGTTTCATCAATTTCATACGCACTAGCCCAAAGTCGTTGAGGCACAGTTGCCCCTGCACCTCACCGACTTTGGGTTATTGTGCCTTAAAGACAACGTCCAGGGTTTTTTGACGAAGTTTTAAAACCGGTCTTCTATAGTAAGAAGTGGATACTTTATAGCGCCGCAGTTCACGCTCCGGCACGCTCGTATCCCGGTACCCCCTTTGTACCGCGCACCATACAGAAACGATGAGGCGGATCCTTTCGTACGCATCACAGCGTTGTGAAGCGAGCTACCTCAATCAACCACTTTCAGGAGATACCATGTCCTTCCGGCCGAGTGCACACGCCAGCCTCTCTGCTAACGACCGAAACGGATTGACCCGCCGCACCATTCTTTTTGGCGGCCTGACCGCCGGTGCTTTGGCTCTAGCAGGATGTGCTTTCAACAAGGATATTCGCCCCACCGGTACCGGCGATACTTCCTCCGGCTCCCCGAGCGCCTCCACCTCCCCCTCGGCGTCTGCGTCGGCTTCGCCTTCTGAGTCTGCCTCGGCTTCGGCATCTGCTTCGTCTTCGTCCTCGTCAAGCCGTACCACCGCGAAGATTATTCCGTCCGACGAGTTCATGAAGGACTATAAGAAGTATATTGGCGACGTCAAGTACGAGTACAAGCCCGCCATTGCGCACTACGTTGAGCCGACCGATACCTCCCCCGCGAAGAATGTTCCGATCCCGGTCATTGATACGGTGGCTCAGCGTACCGTCTCCCTCGAAGGCGCCTACAAGACCCTGGCTGCTTACCAGAGCGCGTACATTGCCGCGATGTACAACGGCGACCTGCAGTACCTCAAGGGTCTGGTCCACGGCGCTGACAGTGGTCTGGTCAACAACCTGAAGGCTATTGCTAAGCTCTACGCCGCGGGCGGTTGGACTAAGGACTACGAGAGCAAGCTGAGCATCCGTGACGACAAGGACGGGAAGGCTCTCGCTTCTTCCGATTTGGCTGTTGTGGCGTTCCCCTGCCGGGATGTTGTCAAGGAATACACCATCTACCAGAAGGGCACGGGTGAGCCTCAGAAGGCAAGCACCCTGGATGTCGTTATCTACGTGGTGTACGCCGAGGGCAAGTGGCGCGTGACCAGCCGCGAGTACTTCGTGTCGCAGTACAGCGACCAATTCCGCAAGGTCTTTGAGGGGCCCTCCTCATCGGCTTCGGCAAGCAAGTCCAGCGGCTCCGGTAGCTCTAGCTCCGGTAGTAGCAACGACTTCAAGATCTAGGCACTGAGACTCTAGGCTCTGGGGCTCTAGAATCTGAGAGCAACACCCCTGACGAAGCGGGGCGGGTATCAGTCGATACCCGCCCCGCTTTCGTATGTTTTTGTGCCGCTGTTTTTGCGCCAGAGCATTTCCCCGCGCTGCCCGGCGTTCCCGGCGCAGCAATATGACCCAGTGCAACAATACAACTCGGCACAGCAGCACCAGCCGGCACAGCAACAGCCCCGCTCCTCGGCAACTAGGAAAAACCAAGGATGCGGGGCTGCGCAATATTATCTAACGCACCGTGCTATCTAGCGCACCGCCTCTAGGAGGTGGAACGCTCACGCAGACGCTCGTGAACCTCGCTCACAAAGCGGTTCTGATTATCGCGAGCATAATGCACAACCTCACCGATGACGGTAATAGCCGGCGCCTTGACCGATGCGCAATCCACCTGAGCGTTCTCAAGGGTCGTGACAGTCACACGCTCCTTCTCAGAGAAACCGTTCTCGATGGTTGCCAGCGGCGTGTCAGCCTCAATCCCACGAGAGAGCAGAGACGCCACCGTATCGGGCAGGGTACGAACGCCCATCAGCAGCACCACGGTGCCCTGGGCGCGCAGGGTCGCTTCAACAGCCGACACTTCGGTCTCCGACAGGCCGGAGTGACCAGAAATGACGGTGAAAATCGAGGACACCTTACGCAGAGTCACCGGAATTGCCGCACGCGCAGGAACCGCAATAGCGCTGGTAATGCCGGGGATAACCTCAGCCTCCAGGCCGGCGGCGATGCACGCATCCAGCTCTTCAGCGCCGCGACCGTACACGTACGGGTCGCCGCCCTTCAAACGCACCACGGTCTTACCCGAGAGCGCGTAATCAATCATGAGCTGCTGAATGCGAGACTGCGGCACAGCGTGCTTACCGGGAACCTTGCCCACATCAACGATGAGGGCGTTCGGTGCGTACTCGCCGTACTCCTGCGGGGCGAGATGATCCAGAAGGACCACATCCGCCTCACTCAGGGCACGCGCCGCACGCAGGGTCAGCAGGTCGGCGGCACCGGGGCCACCACCCACAATGTAGACCTTGCCGGGGTTCTCGGCGGGCTCGCCGGGCAGAAGAATGCCGCGTTCCGTCACGCTATCGTCCAGGGTGTGCCCGGGCGCCCCGCCCGCGAGCACCTCGTCAATAGTGGCGAACTCGCGGGGCGGGAACGGAGGAATCTTCGGGCACATACTACGCTGCCGGGACCGGGTTGAGGTCACTGGGCTTGCCCACGGGAATCTTGGCACCGGTCAGCAGGACGGTGTTGGACTCGCCAGCTTCTGCCGCCGCAATTTCCTCGGGGGTTGCGGGGCGAATCTGCTCGCGCTCCAGCACGTACAGGTGCGAACCCTCGTCGCTGCCGTTGGGCTCGTTGATGAAGGCACGGAAGCGGCGCAGGCGGCGCTCGTCGCGCAGGGTTGCTGCCCACTCGTCCTCGTAGGAGTCAACGTGACGCTGCATGTCGCGCTCCAGGTCCTCGCACACGCCCAGGGAGTCCTCAATGAGGACCGACTGCAGGTGTGCCAGACCGTCACCGTGCTCCTCATCCAGATCCTCAAGCCAGCGAGCGGTACGCTGCAGCTTGTCTGCGGTACGGATGTAGTACATCAGGTAGCGGTCGATGTAGCGGATGATGTCCTCGCTGGAAGCATCCTTGACGAAGAGGCGACCGTGAGCGGGGTTCGCACCACCGTTACCGCCCAGGTACAGGTTCCAGCCGTTGGTGGTCGCAATCAGACCAACGTCCTTGCCCTGTGCCTCAGCACATTCACGGTTACAGCCGGAAACACCGAACTTGAACTTGTGCGGGGAGCGCAGACCGCGGTAACGGTTCTCGAGCTGGACTGCCATGCCGGTAGAGTCCTGAACACCGAAGCGGCACCAGGTCGAACCCATGCAGGACTTCACGTTACGCAGGGACTTACCGTATGCCTGACCGGACTCGAAGCCAGCATCCACCAGACGCTCCCAAATGTAGGGCAGCTGCTCCAGGCGAGCACCGAACATACCGATACGCTGTGCACCGGTGATCTTCACGTACAGACCGAACTCTTCAGCGACCTCTGCGATGACGCCCAGCTTCTTAGCGGGAATCTCACCTGCAGGAATACGCGGAACGACGGAGTAGGTACCGTTCTTCTGCATGTTTGCCAGCGCACGGTCGTTGGTCTCCTGAATACCACCGCGGCCTGCGTCCAGGACGTAGGAGTTGCGGAAGGAGGAGAGAATCGATGCAACGGTCGGCTTACAGATAGCACAGCCGTCGCCACCGCGGCCGAAGCGTGCCAGCACGGAGTCGAAGTCATCCAGGCTGGTCAGGCGTACAGCCTCAGCCAGCTCAGCACGGGAGAAGTCGAAGTGCTCACACAGTGCCTTGGAGACGGTCAGACCCATCTTCTTCATCTGCTGTTCCAAAGTCTTCTGCAGCATCGGAACACAGGAACCACACTGGGTACCCGCGGTGGTGCAGGACTTCAGGGATGCAACATCGTGGTTGCCGTCAACGATAGCCTCGCGGACAGCACCGAAGCTGATGTTGTTGCAGGAACACAGGATTGCGTCGTCGGGCAGTTCGGTGTCGGGGATGCCGTCGCCGCCGCCAGCTGCGGTCAGGTAAACGTTCGGCTCAGCGGGCAGTTCGCGACCGAGCAGGGGCTTCAGAGAGTCGAAGGGAGCGGTGTCACCAACGAACACGCCACCCAGCAGGGTCTTTGCGTCGCCGCTGGTCACAATCTTCTGGTACATGCCGCGTGCGGGATCTGCGAACAGAACCTCGAGGCAGCCCTCGGTGGTGCCGCGGCGGTCACCGAAGCCGGCAACCTGAACGCCGGAGAACTTCAGCTTGGTTGCGATGTCGAACTCTTCAACCTGAGCTTCTTCATTGTCGTTGAGCAGGTTAGCTGCCACAGCGTCAGCCATAGCGTTAGCCGGTGCGACCAGACCCCAGGTACGGCCCAGTACGCAGGCAACCTCACCGATAGCCCAAATGTGCTCGTCGGAGGAGTGGCATGCGTCGTTGACGAGAATACCGCCGCGTTCACCCAGTGCCAGGTCAGCGTCACGTGCCAGTTCGTCGTTGGGGCGAATACCGGCACCGAAGACCACCATGTCGGCGGGCAGGGTGCGGATTTCTGCATCCTCAGAGGGAGAATCTGCGATGGAGACGGAGACGACGTTGCCGTCAGCATCCTTGTTGATGCCGGAGATGTACACGCCGGTCTCAATCTCAATGCCGGTTGCCTTAATCTGGGCGTTCACGGCGTAACCGCCGCCCTGGTCAACCTCAACGGACAGCAGCCAGGGAGCCACATCCAGGATGGTGGGCTCTGCGCCCAGGTCCTTCAGACCCTCAGCTGCTTCGAGGCCGAGCAGACCGCCACCGACGACGATACCGCGGGGCGCGCGGCCGAGGGTTTCCTGCAGGCGCTTGACCTCGGAGACCATGTTCTTCACGTCGTCGATGGTGCGGAAGACGTGTGCGGCGTCCGAGTTAAGAATGGGGATGCGAACCGCGCGGGAGCCGGTTGCGAAAACCAGCACGTCGTAGGGGTACTCGTTGCCTTCGGTGTCAGTGACGACGCGGCGGGTGCGGTCAAGCTTGTCTGCGTGGCAGTTGTTGACCAGGTTGATGTTCTCTGCATTCCACAGTTCGGGATCGCCGAGGGTCAGGTCCTTCTCGGTGTCCTTGAAAATCTGCTCAATAGCAACGCGGTCGTAGGGGATGTAGGGCTCGTCGTTGAGGACGGTGATGGTGTCCGCTGCGCGACCGGCAGCTTCAGCACCTTCGTGGTACGCGCGTACAAAACGCCACGCTGCGGGGCCTGCGCCGACAACGAGAATGTTGCGGGGGGTGTGCGACATGGATTTTCCTTCCTAGTTGTAATGCAGGTAGTTCATGGCGCTTATCTACCCTCAGTGTGCGACCGAATTATGCCCGGCGTTGGAACTCCTAGTTTCCGTGCCGTTGGGCTCGTATCTGATGCGTACCGAGTAGTTGGAGCGCCCGCTTCTTTAGAATGCATCTGAAAATTACGAAACATTTTTGTGTGGGATTATGTTGTTTTTTCAGGCAGTCAAAAGGCGTTTTAAACTACGACTTTTATCGTACATGCTAGCGCGGGGTTGAGGTATCGAAAATCCGCATTTTTTGGGAAAATTTTCCAAAAAAATCCGCGGAATATCGGGCTAGAATAGGGTATTCTTACCTTATCTAGACTTAATTTAGGTAAGGCTAATCTATGAAATTTGAGGGTGTCTTTTTAGGGTAAAAATAACCTTTAGCACCCTCCGCGCGCCCCATTTCCAAATGTGGGTTTCATAAGGTAAACTCCAAACAAAGAACACACGAACCGCTATTGTGTCCTGCACCCCGAGCGGCGCAGACCACCACTTCGAAAGGAAACCCCCATGGCTGAGAACTGGGTACGCATCTGCGCCGAATCTGACCTCGAAGAAAACTGGGGTGAAGTCGCCCTGGTCGACGGCTACCAGTACGCCATCTACAAGACCAAGCACGGCATCTTCGCCGGCGATCACCTCGACCCGCACAGCCAGGCACTGGTCCTCGCACGCGGCATCGTCGGCGAGAAGAACGGCAACCCCACCATCACCTCCCCCCTCTACAAGGAGGTCTACGACCTGACCACCGGCGAGTGCGTCTCTGACCCCTCCTACTCCATCAAGGTCTACCCCGTAGAGGTCCGCGACGGCGACGTCTACCTCAAGACCGCCTAAACACTCAGCCGCCTACGGCTAACAAACGAAGCAACACAAAAACCTCGGGAACATGACGTCCCGAGGTTTTTGTGTTGCTCTTTCAAAAGTCCCGAAGGAGCCGAACTAGGCGGGGTAAACTGCGGACGCGCTAGGCGGCATCCAGCTGGGCGATAGCCGCATCCATGCGGTCAATAAAGCACTCCGCCACCACGGCAGCAGAAGCACCACCCTGCGCATTCACCAGCGGCGCGGCAACCTTCACCGGCACACCGGTCGACTCAGCATCACGGCGCATCTTACCGGCGAAGAAACCCTCCGCCAGCAGGTAGGTCGCAGCGAACTTAGGCTGATGCTCAGCAACGACCTCGTGGAACTTCGGATCAATCGCGGCAATGAAGCCGTGATGAACCGGAACGTGCAATTCCTCAGCCAGCAGCTCAGCCGCACGGCTCATATCCGCGCGACCATCAGGGCGGGAAGAACCGGCAGCACCCTGAACCACGGGACCGTCACCGGGAGTCCAGCCAGCTTCCTCCAAACGGGCGCGGGTCAGCGCGGCAAGGCGCGCATCCGGACCCAGAGACTCACCAATGCTAATACGCTCAATGCCGCTATTGCGTGCGGCTCGGCGCAAATCCACCTGAGTGTGGAAGCCGGTCGACAGCAGGATCGGCACAATCACGCAGGGCTCATCATTGGGCAGAGAGGCTGCGGCATCATCAACGCTGGGAGATTCCACATCCACATATGCGGCGTGGACACGGTACTCCACGCCGTCATTACGCTGAGCGAGCAGGAACTTGATCTGCTCACGAATCAGCGTAATAGCCTCGCGACCGGCAACCGAGTCGGTGCCGTGCGAGGTTGCGATTACGTTCAGAATAGTCATATTTCCATTGTATGAAAGGAACACCCTGCTCCCCCACTCATAAACACGAGTGGCGAAGCGGGGTGTTGCGCGAAGGCTAAATCTTAGCTCTTGCGGCGGCGTGCCACAACCAGTGCGGTACCTGCAGCCAGGGTGATGGCACCAGCTGCTGCGGCGAACATTGCGCCAGATGCGCCGGTCTGAGCCAGCTTCGAGGAGGAGCTACCGGAGGTCGAGGAGCTACCTGCAGAAGAACCGCCACCGAGGGAGGAACCACCGTTAGACGAACCACCGTTGGAACCGCTCACACCCAAGTTGTCGGAGGTGCCGGAACCAGCATCAGAACCACCGTTGGAGCCGCCCTTGTGGCCGGCAGTGTTCTGGTCGGCGGTGCTGCTCTCAGAAGCAGAAGCGCTCGCGGATGCAGACTCGCTTGCAGAGGCACTCGAAGATGCCGACTCGCTCGCCGAGGGGGTCACCGATGCGCTGCTGGAGCTGCTTGCGGAGCTCGACGCGCTCACAGAAACACTCGAAGAAGCAGACGCACTAGCGGATGCCGATGCGGATGCGCTCGCCGAGGGGGTCACGGCGGGAACGCTCGGAACCGCGGTCGGGGATGCGCTCACCGATGCGCTCGGGGTTGCAGACGCGCTCGGGGCGACAGAAGGCGCCACGGACGCGGTCGGCAGAGACGGCGAGGTGGTGGGCTCCTCCGAAGGCACTGCGGTGGGTTCTGTGGTCACGCTGGGCTCAGCGGTTGCAGAAGGCTCTGCCGTCTTGGTGGGTTCCGCAGTTGCGGAGGGTGCCTCGGTCGGGGCAACGGTCGGCTCAGCAGACTTAGTGGGCTCAGCGGTGGCAGAGGGTTCTGCAGTTGCGGAAGGCTCCGCGGTCGGCTCAGCGCTTGCAGAAGGCATCATGGTGGGTTCTGCAGTTGCAGAGGGTGCCACGGTAGGCTCAGCGGTGGGAGCAACGGTCGGCTCAGCAGACTTAGTTGGCTCAGCGGTAGGTGCCACGGTCGGAGCAACAGTCGGTTCCGGTGCCTTGGTCGGCTCAGGAGCCGGTGCCGGTGCCGAGTTCGCTGCCAGACGGTTCAGCCACAGCTGATCCTCGTAGGTGTTCGGGTTCTCGAAGCTGGTCGGGTAGATAATATCGCCGTTGGGCAGCTCGAGGGCGTTGTAGCCGCCGCTCTTGTCGGTCTTGCGCATCGAGGAGAGCACCACCTCGTTCACCTTGTTCAGGGTGTCATCCATGAACACCAGGCGGGAGCCGGATGCGTCCACCACGACCACGTTACCCGCGCGGGTCAGGAACATGGTCGCAACCTCGGTCTTCTCGAAGCCCTCAAGGGTTGAGGACTCGCGGACCACACTGAAAGTGCCGTTCTCGTACTTGAGAACCTGGACCTTACCGCCGGACCAGTTGTTCCAACGGTAAATGTAGCCCTTGGGGCTGACCAGGGTCGAGGACAGGGTGGTGCTGTAGCCCTCGGGCGAGGAGTTCGGCACCAGGGACACGCCGTTGCTGCTCAGGTGCAGCAGGTGGCCCTTCTGGACCGCTTTTTCGCCAGACGCATCGTAGATGGAGGTCGACGGTGCGTACACGAAGCTGCCGTCGGGCAGCGGCGCGAGGGTCACGGTGTTGTTGGAGAACGAGTCGCCGTAGTACTCGTCGAGCGAGTAGGCGTTCACAACCTGCGGGTCGATGGAGTCGGGCTTCGGCAGAGCCTGCGAGGTTGCCTTGCCGGATGCGTCAATAATGGTCAGCTTGCCGCCGCCCTGGCCGTCAATGCTGAGGATGCCCCAGGTGTTGTTAGCGGGGTTGTAGCCGATTGCCTTGACGGTGGTGGCACCGAGCTCTGCGTCGGAGTAGATACCGGAGGAGACGAGCTTACCCTCAGCGGTCACGGTGTACAGCTCGGGCTTGTTGGTCTCGCTGCCGATGACGAGCATGCGGTTGCCGTCAGCGTCCACCGCGAAAACGCCCTTGATTGCCTTCAGAACGCCGGTGTCGGTCATCTTCAGGTTGGAGCTGTTCAGCACGGTGTAGGTGGTGTCGCCGCTGAAGCTCGGGGGTGCCACGTGCACGATGTGGTTCTGGCCCAGACGTGCGGTGTTCTGGGGCTGGTTCACGCCCGCGCCGGTGTTGTAGGACTCGGCGGCGCTGTAGGCGCTCTTGGGGGCGTTGGCTGCGCTACCGGTGTAGGAGATGCTCAGCGGGTCGAGGCTGGCACCTTCGTTGTAGAAGTCGGAGAAGGCGTGGTTACCGTCGGCGGTCAGGTTCGCGGAGATGCCGCTGATGCTGACCACGCCGTCCTTCTCGCTCTGCTTGGCGGTGCCGGTGCTCAGGGTAGCCATCTTGACTTCCATGGGGCCCTCGAACTTGCCGCTGGCGTAGTTCTTGGTGCGCACGGTCATGTAGAGGGAGCCGGTGCCGTCAGCGAGGTTCAGTTCCACGCGGGGGTTGGAGAAGGTGAGGTTCAGGGCGCAGCCGGTTTCGGGGTCCTGACCTTCTGCGCAGTGGCCGGTGAACCAGAGGCGGCCGGCAGCCTGCAGGGTGACCTGCTTGCCGTCTTCAGAGACGGTGGTGGAGGTCGGGGTGAAGGTGAACTGCTTTGCGGTTGCGTCCCAGGCTGCGCCGTCGGTCATTTCGCGGGGCATACCGTTGTAGGACAGGAAGGAGGCGCGCACGCCCCAACCGAAGGACGCGCCAGCGGTTGCTTGGTCGCCTGCTGAGACGTTCTGTGCGGCAACGTTCTGGGCAGCAATATTAATGTTCTCGGCGAGAACGGGTGCCAGGGGCAGGGCGACAGCGCCAGCGACGGCGAGGGCGCAGGCTCCCTTGGAGAGGCGGGTGCCCGATGTGAAAATCTTCATTGGTGTGCATCCATACTATCGACATTGTTAGGACAGGCTTACTATATCGATAGTGTGTACATTTCTCAAGATACACACCAAGTGAACCGTTTTATGACAAAACACCTCACCGCACACTGACAGAAATACAACTAACCCACGCAAGCACGCCACCCAAGCACCGGGAGTCGCCACTCCCCCAGCCTCTACGCAACTAATCTACGCAACTAATCCTTCTTCGAGGTGTGCGCACGTGACACACCCAGGGCACCAAGAATCAGGCCGCCACCCAAAATTACCAGAATCGGTAGAAGAGGCAAGCTCTTATCCGTGTTGCGGGTAATCTGCGCCTCCGTCGCCTTCACACCATTCGGCGCCCCGGGCTCATTACGCACCTGAGAGGAAGAACCATTCAGAATCGCGGCACGGCGAGACTGCGCCGCAGAGTCGGTCCCCGAAGGCAGATTAGACTCGGGGGTCACCACCTGAACAGGCTGCGCCTCCCCAGTGCGGTACCCCAGAGCAGAGGAAGACTCGGCAGCAGAACCACCCGAGGGGCGCGAAACAGAAATCGTGGCATCCTTAGTGCCCGGAGCCATCGCGGTATCAGCCTGAATACCGCGGGTCTTAGACTTGGAACCCGCGGCGGGTGCATTCGCGCCGGATGCGCCCGCAGCATCAGTGGCAATCGTAGGATTCGCAGAAGGCTTCACAGCCGATTCACTCTCGTTCTTAGAGTCAGACGACGAGCCACCATTCTCAATAGAAGCCTGAGTCACCGTAAAACGAACCGTATTCAGCTGAAGATTACCATCAGCGCCAGCGTCAAAAGCCGCCACCAGATACGTCTTGCCGATCTGCAAGGACGCACCGGGTACGCCAATCACCGCCTCGAAAGCACCGGCAGAAATGGATTCCGGACCAACATGCACAATGGCGAGCGCATCACCCACGGTGTTGCCGTTAGAGTCGATTTCCATGACGATCAGGTCGTAACCCTTGTCGTTCCGAGGGAAGTTCGTGGCACGGACCGTGACGGGCTTCGTGTCATCCTGGGAGTCACCCTGCGAGTCCTGAATGGACAGGTGCGCCTTACCATCGCGCTGGTTCATCGGGTCATACACGCTGTTGTCTTCGGAGACAGCGTACCGACCAGAATCTTTATTCTTCCGGTTGTCTACGGTACGGCGAACCGTGTCACTGCCCGCATCGGTGGATGACGCATCGGTGGGCGACGTATCGGTGGAGGTGGCGGTGGGCGAAGGCAGGTTTACCGCTTCGGGGGTCGGCTGAGCAGTCGCCTCGGCAGTTTCTGCTTCTTCACGCTCAATGTCGACCGGCGGTTCGGTGGGCTTTGCCTTACCGTTGCGCGGGTCAGCGGCCTCAACCAGGCGGTTGTCCCGCTCGGTCACAAAAAATTCGTAGGAGACACCGTGCGCGGTATCCTCCAGAACGATGACGTACACGACGTTAGAGTCCGTTGCCGGGCTCATCAGGAGGCGAAACTCCCCCTCCTTGGTCCCCTCAGTCAGGGTCGGGCTTTCCAGCACAGAGCCGCCATACTCACCGGAAGGGGTGTAGAAGTTCACGTCCACCAGAACATTGGAGGCCTCCAAATCTTCGGGGAAGCCCGTCCACCGTAGAAGGTAGCCGCCGTCCCTAAGCTGCGCCTTCATGGTGATTGCGGAGGCTGCGCCCTGCACCTCCTGGTTACCTTCACCCTGGCCAGGAGTCGCGTTCAAGGTGCCGGTTTTCTGCATGGCAGAGTGCGTCGTGACGGGGGCTTCCGCTGCGATGGAGGGTACAACAAGCCCGCACTGAAGCCCCGCAACCAAAATGGTTGCGGTGACAATACGGTGCTTCGCTGAATAAATACTCATGCAATGCGTCTTTTCGTGGTGGAATTGTGCGCGCTACTGCTCGTTCTTCACGTGCCGCGGGGAGCCTTTCGGGTGCGTCATACGCCCGGATTCGTCGTACCATGCTCCGCGTCATATTTCAGGTGGTGAAGACCTGACAATAGCTCGCATCTATTTATCGGTTATGTCAACCCTATCATGAACCTTAAGGTTTATTCACGCGAGGGTAAAGTTTTTTTGAACACCCCCAACACGTGAATCGCCCCCGCTATCTGCACCTACAGAGAGCGGGGGCGAATATTCCTCATCAAACAAAGAACATCATATACAGCGCCTTTAAAAAGCACGGACTAGGCGCGTTAGCCGCCGAGGACTCCCCTGCGGTGAGCCATCCACGCGGCACCAACCACCAGCGCCAAGCCGGCGCCTCCAAGAACCCAGAAAGCTACACCGTGCTGCGCAACCTCTTCACCAGCGGGAGCTGCCGCGGAAGCTACAGCCTTCACGCCGTCCTGACGATCAGCATTCGCGTTGGAGTGCACCTGGGTGGCATTCGAGTTCGCCGTAGCGGAACGAGTATTAGACTCGGAGTGAACCACGGGGGTGAGACTCTTGTTGCCGCTACCAGAATTGCCATTGCCAGAACCATTGCCAGAAGCTGCCGACGCTGCTTTTTCTTCATCCGTCAGGGCATCCAAGTTCGCGGCAACAGCGATAGACGCCGGGTCAGAACCCGAGCTGTACGCCGAAATCTGGTTAGTGCGGGTCGGTTCAAAAGCCGAACGCGGGCTCATCGTACGCGCCTGAGCCAAAGCCTGCAGGGCCTGACGCTGACGCTCAGCCTTCGCTTCCTGCGCCTTAGACATGGCGTTCACCGCATCCAGGGTGGAGCGGGGCGCGCTCGTGGCAGACTGGCCCGAGCCGGACTGGGTGGCATCAGAGCGGGTCGAGACGGCACTAGCAGCGGAGGAGCTACCCGCAGTGGTGCCGGTCGCCTCCGCCGCATTGGTGCTGGGCGCATGCGATGCACTTGCATCCTGGTTGGACATCTCGTCCTTCGTCGAGGAGGTTGCGCTACCGGTCGCCTCACCACTGACCTTGAATCGAACCGAGACAACTTCCTCTGCGTACTCAGTATCGTCCGCACGGACCAGGTAAGCGGTGTACACCGAGCCGGTCTTCAGTAGAGAACCGGGCATGCCGATCTCTTCCTTGAACGCGCCATTCACGATGCGATCGGAGCTGATGTGCGTAATGGACAGCGCATCACCCTTGTGGTTGCCGCTCATATCGGTTTCAACCACAATCAGGTCGTAGCCAGCCGCGTTCGCGGGCAGACGCTCTGCGCTGATAGTCACCGGCTTGATTTCTTTATCAGAGCGAACCTCAGCATACGCAACCTTCAGTACCGAAGCGTTCAGGGTCTGAGTATCACGCGAAGCGGACGATCCGCCGGGAACCTGCTCCAGCTTCTGAGTGTGGGTTTCAAGATCCGGCTGTTCAGAAGAATTCGAGTGTTCAGAAGAGTTCGGGTATTCAGAAGAATCAGAGGGAATCTCTACCTTGACCCTATCCTTGCTACCCTTCTGATCTGCGGTCTGCTGGTTCTTCTGCTCCTCTTCGCGGAGCTTCTCCAGCGCCTTCAGCTCATCAATGGTCGGCACATGGTGGGCACTCTCCTTCTTATCCACCTTATCCACCATAACCTCGTCAGAGTCATCCTCGTCATCCTCAACCGGAATAGTGTGCGGCACGAGGGAGCCCTCAGAAATCATGAATTCGCCGTAACCCGCATCGGAGGTCACCAGATCCATGGCGCTGATGGCGTAGTAGCCTTCCTGGGGCATCTGCGGCATCTCAAAGGTGGCGAGCATCGAGCCGTCATCAGCACGCTCAACCTGCAGGGCTGACGGCTCGTAGATGTCAGATCCGAGCAGCGCGCCGGTGGTGCTGTAGTACTGCAGCACCAGGTAGACCTTGGACGCGTCGCCCACGTAGCCACCCTCGTAAAGGGGTGCAAGCTTCAGGGTCGCCTTGCCGTCCTTAATGGACTGCACGCGAATCTCGATGGTATCGACCTCAATTTCGAGGTCTTCATAAGGGCAACTCGAATCAAATTCGCTATTAGTCAGAGCCGCCAGACAATCATTCACATTAATTGCTTCAGCCTCTACTGCGGAGGCGCCAGGAAGCACAAAAGCGCTTGCGCCTAGAGCGGCAGCAAGCGAAAGAGCATGAATGCGTTTCGGAAGTCGAGTGATAGTCATGTGTGCCATTTCAATCGATGTAGACGCAAAGCCTGGACTAGGGAAGGCTCACCACAAGCCGGTGTTTCTATCCAGGTATTTGCGCACCAGTACGTCGGTTACATCCCAGCCTAACATAGATATTGCACTAAATGTTGCATTGCATTCATGTGCTAAAACTTTATGCCGCAACAATTGCCGGAATAAAAGGGAATTAAATACTTTACTGAGATATAAATAACGCAAAATTCGAATGCCATAAATATTCCCACAAGTGCACGAAAAAGAGATTTTTTACACCGCTCCCAAGGCACCACCCCAATACACCGTCCCAAGGCGCAACAAGACAAAGCGCAACAGGCCACCACACAACAGGGGCGACATCCGGGTACACAGACAACCAGGCATGCAGGCAATCAGGCATGCAGGCATGCAGGCAACCAGGCATGCAAAAGGCGCCCCACCGAACACGCACCCCATCAGCACGCACCCGGCAGAGCGCCTCCCACTCAACGACTCCCCTACAGAGAGCCGTACACGCCTCACAACGCAAAAATCCAGAAGCCGGAACTACTCAAGCAGAGCTACTCAGCACCCTCAGCGCCCTCAAGGCGACGACGATACACATTAACCGCCACAGCAGTACCCACAAAGGCAACCGAACCCAGCAGAGCAATACTCAGCGGCAAGGTACCCTCCGGCAGGGGGCCGTTATCCTGGGCACTCGCCTCCAGCTTCGAACCGGAAGAATCACCGCGCGACTTCGAGCTACGCGTATAGAAGCTACCCGAACCCGCAGCACCCGCATTCTCCTGCGGCGAAGCAACAGTCACCGTCTCCCCCTCAAGAGGCTGGTAACCCAACAGGTTCACCACGGTACGACCGGGCAACATCACTGCATAACCAGACATCACCATCGTCGAAGGAACCACCGCAGTCTCAGCCACAGAACTACGAGCCTGCGCGGTCATCGCGCGCGCAGACTGCTGCGCCTGCACAATGTAGCCCAGAGCGCCATCCACCGACGGAATCTTAGCAACAGAATCAGTCGCCAAACCCTGAGCATCTGCAGAGTCCACAGGGCTCAGATACCCCGAAGGAGCCGAAGGGCTCACACGCTGATTCTCCTCAGAAATCACCGGGGCCAGCGGGCGAACAACAGTATTCGTAGGCCTCGGAGCCGGGTCAACAGGAACAGCACGCTGAATCACACTCACACCAAAAGCACTGGTTGCCATGAGCTTCAGCTCTTCAGTGGAGTCACCACCCACCACAACCACGCGGTAGCGCTTACCTGCGTTCAAAGAGGTTCCGGGAACCTTCAAATCAGCGGAGAAAGAAGCATCAGTCACCTGCTGAGGGCTCACATGCGTGGTCGCCAGCGGCGAACCCACCGCACCACCATCGGCGGGCATTTCAAAGACCATCACGTCATAGCCCAAGCCGCTCTCCGCCACATTCCTGGCGCGCACGCTAATCGGCTGCAGCTCATCCGAGCCGCGCAGTTCTGCGGTAGAAATTTCCAGGGTCGCCTCGCGGGTCTCCGCAGGAGCCCGATCAGAGCGGGAGTGCACCAGCAGACGATCCTCGGTCACCTCAGCAGGCGCCGCATCATCAGCAGAAGAGCTCGCCGAGGCAGAAGCACTCGCCGACGCCTTCGCCGAGGCGCTAGCAGATGCACTCGCGGAAGGACGTGCCGAAGCGCTCTGCGAAGCAGACGGCGCCTCAGAAGGTGCCGGGGCAACCGTCGGGCGCGGGCTATCCTTCGCGGCACTCGGGGATGCGCTGGGGCTCAGGGACACCTCGGGGGCGGGGTTCGCCTCCACGCGGTTAGTGCGGGGAACACCGGGGGTGTCGGGGAAGAAAATGTTCTGGCGGCTCGCCATGATCTCATCAAGGGACGCACCATGTTCGGGCATAAACTCAATGGAGACAGTCTCGCCGTTGCTCAGATTCTCAACTTCCACCATGTACGGCTGCTCAACGTTCAGACGCTGGTGAATACTAATCTCCAGTGCGCCCTCATCGTTCAGAGAGGCAGTCATCTGGGAGGCGGGAACAGTCATCGCGGCCACGGGACCGTCATCAACGGAAATAGCGACCAGGCGAACCTTCAGCTTCTCCAAAGAGGTTACGCCGGTCAACGACAGCAGGGTGTAGTCATTGCTCTGAGCAATCAAGTTCAGGGTAATGTCGTGGCTGACCACATCGGTGGCAACGGCGATGGGAAGTTCAGGCTTCGGAGACTGCTGGGTCTGCGCGTGAGCGGCAGATGCGAAGATGGCGGGGGCCAGAGTTGCAGGCGCGACGGAGCCGCCCAAACCGAGGGCGGCAGACGCTACTAGTGCCGCGCCTCGGCAGGAACGCTGCGTGGAAAACATGGTCACCTATTTTCGTGAGTGAGTGTGAT
>CAUTHR010000011.1:0-80705 GCA_963538455.1 Rothia mucilaginosa
CGCTTCGAGCGCGCAGTGTCCCAGACCAAGGGCCTGGTCCTCTAATCTAAGGTTTTGTCAGCGCGGTGAAGTGGCCGCGGTGAGATAACCAAAACGGGTGCCCGGCGCCTCCATATTCGGAGGTGCCGGGCACCCGTTCGTTTATCCCTGAACTGTGCGGTGCGACAGAGAGAGTAAGACTCTAGATTGCCACCATACGGTATACCGAGCCGCGGCGTCCCGAACGCGCTTTTTGCTCTACTAAACCTCGTTGGATTAGCTTGGGCAACGCGTACCGCACCTGCCGTGCAGTCAACTGGGTGCTTTCCACAATGTCAGCGACCGTAGCTGGTCCGCGGGTCAAAGCAGCGTATACCTGGGATTCCGTGGGGGATAGATTTTCCGGTATCTCAGCAAACTGAGGAGTAGAGGATACCCCCATTGTGTTAGTAGGTTGCGTATCATCGGCAGAGCGGTAGATGATGACGCGCACCTGTATACCCTCGTCGATAATATGTGCCTTACGCAGTCCAGCATCAACCAGGGCCTGTTGCGCAGCGAGGATACCGCCGCCTTCGCCTTCGATAAGTCGATGACCGTCACTGAGACGAACATTCTGGCAGATAGCATAGAGCGCCTCGTTTACAGCCGCGGGGCGATGCACGAGGCCTACCTGACTCGGCAGGATGCCCCAAAAACCGCCAGGGCTGATGATTTCAATACGGCCGCGTTTGATAAAAATCTGTATAAATTTTCCGGATGCATCCCGTTCATAGCTCCGGTGGACGAGTGCGTTAGCCACGAACTCACGGAGAGCTACCAGGGGGATTTCTGGCTGATCGATGAGCCCCGCACCATTGGGAGCTGTGACGGTGCGGTTCTTGATGTTGCGCATAAGCCATGCAAGGGTATCTTCAAGCATGGCGGGAATAGGGCCTTCACTTCGAAAACGGTCATCATTGCGGGCGTTGCCGCTTACAGAAACTATGCCGATAATGCTTGCCCCAGCATAGAATTGCTGCGGGTAATCACCCAGGGCGCATAGCCCGGCTAAGGTCAACTCGTCATGGGCATCAATGACGTTGCGTTTGCGCAGGATCTCCGCGTCGGAGTCATTACGTAGACGCGCTGAGGAAAGACGCACCTGGTGTAGGAAATCCTCGGTGTAGGATTTGTCCAAATCTTCACTGGATGTGTTGGGAATTGATTGTAGGTCATTGTGTGGTTTGTGGCGCTGCGCGTACATTAGACTGAGCGCGTAGCCATCCATTGGGTAGTCGCCGTCTCCGAGTCGCTGGTAGGCTATATTACCTTTGAAGCAGGGACGTTCCTGCACCGGCAGACCCGGAACGGTTACGATGAGTAGCTGATGGCCATCCAAAGTTATATCGTCGGTTTCTACTACGATTTTTGGCTTAAGATTTTGAGCAGCATCAATAATCTTTGCCCGCAAATCTTCAACATCATAAACACCTACAGGTGCAAACTCCTGAGATTCGTCGACACCGCATATGATTGTGCCTCCGTCGGGAAGGTTAGCAAAGCTACAGATAGTTTCCGCCACGGAAGAGGGGTAACCCATGTGGGCTGATTTAACCTCTACGGTCAGGCTGTCTCTGCCTAGAAGCCGTAGCTCGTTGAGTGTTTGTGTTAGTTCTTCAGGCGTATACATGTACATATTGTAATTCCTGGAGTGACATTTTGAGCCTCATGCGGGACATTAATTACAAATAAGATGGGTTTTAGTGACAAATATGTAACTATCGAGGATGATTTGTTACATAAATAGTAGGCGGTCTGCGAAGTTGGGTGAATGTGTCCCGACTGCTGCCATGGTGAGTGCCCGGCGCCTCCACATTCGGAGGTGCTGGGCACCCGTTTGTTGTATTCAGAAGTTGCCCGCGGGGTTGGGCGCGGAACCCTAGAGCGCCAGCGTGCGGTCAATGCGGATGCGGCGGCAGAAATCCTCATCATGGCTCACCACAATGAGCGCGCCGGTATAGGCTTCGAGCGCCTGCACCAGCCAATCCACCGAAGAAATATCGAGGTTATTCGTCGGCTCATCCAACATGAGCAGCTGCGGCACAGGGTCAGCCAGAAGCACCTGCGCCACCGCGGCGCGGAACCGCTCACCACCGGAGAGCTCACTGGTCTTATGGTGCACGCTTTCGCGACGGAAAAGCAGCCGCGCCAGCTGGTCACGCAGATGCTGTTCGCTCACGCCAGGGTTAGCCCGCTGCACGCTCTGCAGAAGAGTGAGCTCCGGGTCGAGGGTGATGCGCTGAGGAATGTACGCCCCCTCGATGCAGTACTCGACGCGGTAGGCGGGCTCCACGGGGGAGCGGTACTCCGGGTCGCCGGCGTGGGCAATTGCCTCAAGGAGGGTGGTCTTGCCGCTGCCGTTTGCGCCGGTGATGCGCAGGTGCTCGGGGCCGCTGAGAATCAGGTGCTCGGGGCGCTCCGCCGGGGTTCCCTGCTGGCTCTCGCTATCAGCCCCGGCGGGTGAAATATGCAGAGAATCAACCTTGGTGGGTTGCTGAATGGCAAATGTTTCACGTGAAACCCGAGAGTCAACACAGCGAGAATCAACCCTGCTCAGCTCCAGCACCTTACGTCCCGCGGGTAGGGGTTGTTGGCTCAGCTCGGCATAGATTTTCTCCTGCACGCGGACCTCATTCTGCGCGTTTTGGTATTCCTCCTGAGCCTGCTCCTGCTTGCCGACGCGCAGAACTCGAAGCTTCGCCGCCGCCTGCCGTGAGGCATCCTTGGCGAGGGCAAGAATCGTATCCGGCTGGTCGTCCTTCCACACCTGCGCCATGTTCTTCGAAATAATCTCCTGCGCATGCACCCACTCACGGTGCGCAGAACGTACCCGGTTTTTCGCCTCGCTCACGCGACGCTGAGCTGCCTGCTGTTCGGTGTCCAGCGCCTGGCGGTAGGTGCTGTAGTTGCCTTCGAAGAGGCGCAGATGAGCCAGCCCCTGCCGGTCGGCGTGAAGCTCCGCAATCACGTGCATGCGCTCCAATAGGTCGCGGTCGTGGCTAATAATGAGCGCCGGGCAGGGCAGCGCTTCCAGTGCCGTGAAGAGCTGAGCCTTCGCCGCAGAGTCTAGGTTATTGGTCGGCTCGTCCAACAGAATGAACTCGGGGTCAGAAACCATCAGTGAGGCAAGTGCGGCAATAACCGCCTCGCCACCGGAGAAGCTGTGCATCTGGCGGGCAAAGAGTGCGCGAACGGTATCGGGGTTATCGCGGTCCACCTGGGTCCCCGGGGTGAACCCGTAGGTGGCCAGGGCGGTGAGGGTGCGCTCCTCAACGTCCCAGTTATCGCCAATAGTGTCGTAGAGTTCGGGGGAGTATTCGCCGGATTCCACTGCCTGCAGTGCCCACAGAATCTCGGAGATTCCACAGAGCTCGGCGAGGGTCTGTTCCCGATCCAGACCCAAATCCTGAGGTAGATACGCCATCTGCTCCGGTGCCGCCAAAGAACCGGAATCCGGGGTTAAATCACCCAAAATCAACCTCATGAGGGTTGTTTTTCCGCAACCATTGTCACCAATGAGTCCGGTCAGAGGTGCCGAAAACACCGCCGAAAGATCCGCAAAAAGCGGAGGTTGGGTCGGGTGCGCGTACGAAATATGGTCGAGTGTAATGTGGCGTGACATGGGCCGAGTTCCTTCGAGTAGGTGCTCGGATTCCGGCCAGTGCACATGAGGTGTGCAGGCATGAAGAAACCCGAGCGTAACGGTGGATGTACCTGTGCCCGGGTGCGTGCTGACAGAAATAGGCAGGATAAAGCGACTATAGAGCTGTGCCTATAAAGCTGCTGCGTGAGCGCACGAAAAAATTCTGTGAGGTCCGGGCTTATGCTCGGTGGGTCATTTCTTTGATGCCTCCTAGATTCCGAATACCGCCCCGGTCGCGCCTTGGGTGGCTTCGGTCAAACGATACGTTCAGCTCCGTAACTACCCCCACGATGGGGCAGCGTCGGAAGAGAGCTGAGGACTCCAGCATAGGAACTGACTGGGCGCTGAGTCAAACACCTTCCCATGTAGGAGAAGATTCAGCGTGCTGATTCCCAGAATGGTTCCTTCCCGAGAGTTTTTGTTGAAAGGTTGAGTGTGCGGTCAATGCGGATGCGGCGGCAAAAATCCTCGTCGTGGCTCACGACGATGAGCGCGCCGGTATACGCATTGAGCGCCTGCACTAGCCAATCCACCGAAGAAATATCGAGGTTGTTCGTCGGCTCATCCAGCATGAGTAGCTGCGGTACCGGATCAGCCAGAAGCACCTGCGCCACCGCTGCACGGAAACGCTCACCGCCGGAAAGGTCGCCGGTCTTGCGGTGCACGCTCTCGCGACGGAAAAGTAGCCGCGCCAGCTGATCGCGCAGGCGTTGCTCGCTCACCCCAGGGTTTGCCTGTTGTACGCACTGCAGGAGGGTTAGTCGCGGGTCGAGACTAATGCGCTGAGGAACGTACGCTCCCTCGATGCAATAGTCGACGCGGTAGGCGGGCTGCACGGGGGAGAGGTAGCCCGGGTCGCCGGAGTGGGCAATGGCTTTAAGGAGGGTGGTTTTGCCGCTGCCGTTTGCACCGGTGATGCGCAGGTGTTCGGGCCCGCTGAGAATCAGATGTTCGGGGTGCTCGGTCGGGGTTTCCCTCTGAGATTTACCGCCCGTAGTATTGGGCGGCAAATGTGGAGAATCAACCTTGGCAGGTTGCTGAACAGTAAATGTTTCACGTGAAACCTGGGCAGAATCAACCCTGCTCAGCTCCAGCACCTTACGTCCCGCGGGTAGGGGCTGCTGGCTCAGCTCGGCATAGATTTTCTCCTGCACGCGCAGGCTCTTTTGGGCTTCTCCAACTGCTGCACGTGCATCCGCCACCATGCTTTCGTGGGCTGTGTGAAGTTTCCCGGCAGAGCGCTCTGAACTATTTTTATCCAGGCCCATAGCCATGCCAGGTTTCCGCTTTGACCGTTCAAATTCGCGGCCTCGGCGGGCGTTGCGATCGAGCTTAATCTGGTTCTCGGCGCGCTCACGAACAGCCTTACGCGCCTCATTCTTCGCCTCGGTCACGCGCCGCTGAGCGGCCTGCTGTTCGGTCTCCAATGCTTGCCGGTATGTGCTGTAGTTGCCCTCGAAGAGGCGCAGATGAGCCAGTCCCTGACGGTCCGCGTGAAGCTCCGCAACCACGTTCACACGCTCCAGCAGGTCGCGGTCGTGACTAATAATCAGCGCCGGGCAGGGCAGTGCCTCCAGCGCGGTGAAGAGCTGAGCCTTCGCCACGGAGTCCAGGTTGTTGGTCGGCTCATCTAGCAGGATGAATTCGGGTTCGGAGGTTATGAGTGCGGCAAGTGCGGCAGTGACCGTCTGACCGCCTGAGAAGGTGCTGAGCGGGCGCATCAGAAGCTCACGAATGGCATGCGGGATGGCGGTATCCGTGGCAAGCCCAGGGCCAAAACCGTACTCAGCGAGGGTCGCAAGGGTGCGTTCCTCAACATCCCAGTTGTCCCCGATAATCTCGTAGAGTTCGGGGGAGTAGTTGCCTGATTCCAGCGCATCGAGCGCCCGCAGAATTTTTGTAATTCCAAAAATATCGGCAAGATGCTGATGTTCACTCAACCCTAAATCTTGCGGCAGATACGCTATACGTGGCGGGGTGCTGATTGTGCCCTGACTAGGCTTTATCTCGCCAAGAATAAGCCTGAAGAGGGTTGTTTTTCCGCAACCATTGTCGCCAATGAGTCCGGTCAGAGGCGCCGAAAACACCGCCGAAAGATCCTCAAAAAGCGGAGGCTGGCTCGGGTGTGCGTACGAAATATGGTCGAGTGTAATGTGGCGTGACATGGGCCGAGTTCCTTCGAGTAGGTGCTCGGATTCTGACCAGTGCACATGAGGCGTGAAGGCATGAAAAAACCCGAGCGTAACGGTGGATAAACCTATGCCCGGGTGTGCGCGCTGATGGAAATACGCAGGTCAAGATGCCTGCACATATAGTTGCGTGGGCGCGCGAAAATTCTGTGAGGTCCGGGCTTATGCTCGGTGGGTCATTTCTTTGATGCCTCCTAGATTCCGAAGGGCACCCCGGTCGCGCCTTGGGTGGCTTCGGTTCAACAATGCGATCAGCTCTGTAGGTTACCCCCGCGGCGGGGCAACACGGATAGAGAGCTGATGAATCCAGCATAGGAACTATGTGAGCGGCGGGTCAAGTACCCTCCTATAAAACCTTCTAATAAGCACTGATACTCCCTAGAGAGCACTAGAGGGCACTAGAGAACACAAAAAGAGAGGCGACACCATTCGGTGCCGCCCCTCCTTTAGGCATTAAATCTGCGCGCGTAAAAACGCGGCTCATGCCTGAAAATAAAAGCTATTACGCCTCGTGGCGCTCACGGTACATGCCCAGCGGGCCCGCATCCGCGTACGCCTGGGCATCGTTGTAACGGTACAGGCGCGGCGGGCGGTGGCGGGTGCCCTCCACACGGCGGCCGGTGTCAATAATCGACTTCGATGCCGCAATCTGGCGGCGGAAGTTCGCCGGATCCAGGGTACGACCCAGAATCGCCTCGTACACCTCACGCAGCTGCGCCAGGGTGAACTCCTCACCCAGGAAAGAGTGTGCAATACGCGAGTACTCCACCTTGTTCTGCAGGCGGTAAAGCGCGTACTCAATGATCTCGTTGTGGTCGAAGGCGAGCTCGGGCAGCTCATCCACCGGGAACCAGCGGATGTTCTCGTGCACGCGAGTGTTCGCAACCTCGGTGGCGGGAATCGACGCCCAGTACACCACGGAAACCACGCGCTCGTGATCAGCGCCGGGTACCGGGTCGGGCTCGCCCACAACGCGGGCGGCACGCGCCTCGGGGGTGCGCAGAACGTCACCGAATGCGTAGAGCTGCTCCAGGTAGCCGGGCTGCAGGTTGGTTGCGCGCTTCAGCGTCGAAGCTGCAGCCTCTTCGAGGGAAAGATTCGGGTTGAGCGGGCCGCCGGGCAGCGCCCACTGGCCCTTATAGGGCTCGCGGAGGCGGCGAACCAGCGGCAGCCACAGGGTCGGGTGGGTTTCGTTTTCCTTGGGGCGCAGGGCCAGAATAACGGTCGATACAGCGAGGGATACAGAGGTGTGGTCCACGTCGTGGTGCTCTTCAACGGCAACTGCGCCGGGAAGAGGCTGGGATGCGATGCTCATTCAGGCCTCCTGTGCGAATGGGTATCGATAGGTGTGCATACCCTACCCATTTTAAGGGGTTAATAGGGTAAAAATGCACGCAAGGCACCCGCCGAGCCGAAAACCGGTGCCCTCCGCGTCGTGTCAAGGGGAAAAAGTTCAGGTACCGGACACGCAAAGCACCCCTCCGCACTGCTCAAAAGGCAGAGGGGAGGGGCGCTCCAGCGTCTAACTATGCAACGTCTAACTATGCAATTTTAGGGTGCATGCCGGGGGTGCAGACTAGTCGATCTGCAGCTCGCCCATAGCATCCCAGTCATCGCCGTCAATCAGGCGAGAAATAATCTTCGGGGTTGCGGTCAGCAGCGGACGCATGTCCTTCATAGCCTGCTGGAAGTGGTCAGAGTTCACGTGCGGGCCAGCTGCGTCATCGTTGAAAGCCTCGAGCAGAACGAACTCGTTCGGATCCTCAACGCTGCGGGACCACTCGAAGAACTTGTTGCCTTCCTCGGCGCGGGTTGCCTCGGTGAAAGCACGGGTCTTCTCGATCCACTGGTCAGCGTATTCGGGCTTGACGGGGAACTTTACAGCAATGAAAATCATTGGAACTCCTTGATGGAAGGGTAGATATGTACCCTCCCAGTTTAAGGCCTGGGCGCTTTCCGGCGCTGGAGAATGCGGTGTGAGGCGGCGGTTTTAGCTTGTGGCTTTACCCGCCGTGTCGAGTGGCTTTCGTGGTTTTAATGAGCCGCCGCCTTAAGCACCTGCAGGGCGCGTTCCAGCGCCGCACGGTCTGCCGTGATGGCGGCTGCCCTCTGCGGGTTGGCGGAGTCGCCTCCGAACGCCGCGTTGTAGTACATGCCGTCACCCAGAAGCAGTACGGCGCGGGCAATCTGCTCGTCACCAATCTCCGCGAGGACGAGCGCATGCCAGCCGTCCTGTACGCGCGCCATGGTCTGCTGGGCAAGCTCGTTATTGCTCTGCGCCAGGCGACTCAGGGCAATCAGGGAGCGGTCGAACGGCGAATTATCGGGCGTGGAGGAATTGATGTAGTAGGCGCTTGCACCTTCGGGTGCCTGCTTCATTGCCGCGAAGTCCTCTTCTGCCAGGGCGAGGGTGCGTTCTGCGAGCGCCTCCAGCAGTGCCTTCTTGGAGGAGAAATGGTAGAGTAGCCCGCCCTTGGAAACCTTGGCGGCGGTGGCGACGGCGTCGAGGGTTGCGGCGCGTTCTCCCGAGCGAATCAGCAGGTCGACGTAGGTGTCGAGGATGTGTTCGCGGGAGTTGTTGGCGCGCTGTTTTCGGTGGTTGGGGATGGTCATGGTTACCAGTCTAACCGCTTGAAACTATACCGTCCAGTTGGTATAGTTAATCTTCGTTTGTGGACCCGCCCGGCCCCCTAAAACCTCCGGGCAAGCCCCGAAGCCACACTAAAAACCCTAGTCCAAAAGATAGGCCGAGCTGATGCCGCCACATCCGCCGTATCAGCCGAAACCCCATAGACGCACGAAAACAACCCATGACGAATCACAATCCGCACACCACGGCTCTGCCCATTCACGCCCCCGACCAGAAGACCAAGCGCTGGGCGGCACTCGGCGTGCTCATGCTCCCGGTGCTCCTGGTCTCCATCGACAACACGGTGCTCGCCTTCGCGGTGCCCGCAATCGCTAAGACGCTGAGCCCCTCCTCCGCGGAGCAGCTGTGGATTGTTGACTCCTACCCGCTGGTGCTCTCCGCCCTGCTCGTGCCCATGGGCGCTATTGGTGACCGTATCGGCCGCCGCAAGCTGCTGCTCATCGGTTCGACCGGCTTCGCGGCGATTTCTGCGCTCGCGGCATTCGCGCCCTCCGCGCTGATGCTCGTGGTTGCCCGTGCCCTGCTCGGTATTTTTGGTGCCATGCTCATGCCGGCAACCCTGTCGATTATTCGCAATATCTTTGTGGATGCGACCGAGCGCCGCATCGCTATTGCTGTGTGGGCTTCGGGATTCTCGGCGGGTGCGGCGCTGGGCCCGATTGTGGGTGGTTTCCTGCTGGAGCACTTCGAGTGGGGTTCGGTGTTCCTGCTCGCTGTGCCGATTCTGATTCCTCTGCTGATTCTCGCCCCGATCATGGTGCCCGAGTCGAAGGACCCGAACCCCAGCCCGGTGGATCCGCTGAGCATCCTGCTGATTATGACCGGCATGACCGGCATTACCTTCGGTCTGACTCACACCTCCGAAACCGGTTTCGATGCGGTGGCTATTAGCACCATCCTTGCCGGCCTGTGCTTCATCGTCCTGTTCGTGCTGCGTCAGCTCAACCGCGAGAAGAATGATATTCAGCCCATGCTGGATGTGCGCCTCTTCCGCAATACCGTGTTCACCGGTGCGATTACCGCAAACCTCATCTCCATGATGGTGGATGTTGGCTTCATCTACTTCGCCTCCCAGCACCTGCAGCTGGTCTCCGGCCTGCCGCCCATGTACGCCGGTATGCTGCTGATTCCCGGTACCCTGGCGACCATTATTGCCGGTCTGGTGATTGCGCGCGTGGCGGTGCACTTCCACCCGGCGCAGGTGGTGTCCTTCGGTCTGGCACTTAACGCTGCCGCGTTCGCGGTGCTCGCCATCCTGGGTGCGCACAGTGACGTGGTCATTATCCTGATCTTCATCGTGCTCGGTACCGGTATCGGTATTGCGCAGACCATTTCGAACGACCTGATGCTCTCCAGCGTGCCGCCGCGTAAGGCGGGTGCGGCATCCGCGATTTCTGAGACCTCCTACGAGACGGGTGCGGTGCTCGGCACCGTCATCATTGGCGGTATGCTCACCGCCATCTACCGCGCAAACGTCGTCATGCCTGCCGGCATGGATGAGACCCTTGCCGACCACGCTCACGAAACCCTCGGCGGTGCCGTAACGGTCGCACACCATGTGGGTGGCGAGCAGGCAAACCAGCTGCTCTCCTCCGCATTCGCCGCCTTCGACTCCGGCGTGGTGGTTAGCTCCGCGTTCAGCGCCGTGCTCATGGGTGTTATGGCTGTTATCAGCTACCTCATGATCCGCAAGGCACCGCGTGAAATGAAGCCCGCTGAGCATTAACCCAGTGCACTAATTCGGAATACGTAAGCCCCGCCTCCTGACGCTACCGTAGCATCGGGAGGCGGGGCTTATTCTCTTACGCACCCACCTGTGCGTTTAAAGGTTCAGCACAGGTGCCGGTGGTACCGTAAAAACAGTAGGCTCACGCCCGAAAAAGACACCCCGAAAAAGACCGAGAAACCAGCGGCTCCACGCACTCAAGGAGGAACGCCACCATGGGACTCAAAGACTGGGTAGCACCCTTTATCACGCTACTCATCGGTGCCAGCACCATCTTCATCTCCTACAAGAACTACCAGGCGCAGGCGGCGGCAAAACCCTCCGAACTGGCACGCCTGGAGCTGTGGAGCAAGCTCCTCACCGAAGCCGGCATGGACGTCAGCGCGCTCCCCAACCCGGAGAGCCTCACCTCCGACCAGCGCGTCGTCCTGGAGAACTACCGGGTCTTCCTCAAACGTGCCTCCCTCGAATCGAAGTTGCGTAAAGTCGGTATCGACAGCAACCGCGTGTTCAGCCTGCTCATGAAGCGTGCGCACTCCTCCGTGAAGCCCACACCCATCCCCATTGGTGACTCGGTACGCTACTACCGCCTGATTCTGCGCGGCCTGCTGTACATTTGGACGCCTCTCGCCGTGGTGTTTATTGGCGTGCCGATTATCGTAGCAACCATCGCCTACCTGGTGCGTATCTTCACCGGCCAGCCGGTGGACTGGAGCAGCTACAGCCTGCCGCCCATCGCGGTGGTTCTGCTGCTGGTGGGCGCCGGTGCGGTGGGTTCCCTCGTGTACCTGCAGAACCGCATTATCTCCGCGATTATCGCGAACAACGTGTACTTCTACTTCTGGGATATTTACGGCTCCAAGAAGGGTGCCCGCGATTCGAAGCACGCCTACAGCGAGCGCCTGGCGGCTAAAACCTACGCCGACCAGCTGTTCCTGGGTCAGCAAGAGTTCGCGCACCAGTTCCGTGAAAATATGTACATGGCGGGTATCCAGGAGATTGACGAGTACCCGCGCGTGCTCAGCGACGCCGGGATGCTGCCGCGTAACTACCGGGTCGTGGAAACCACCGAGGGTGAGGACCGTATCGACCGGGCGGTGAACTGGGTGCGCTCCAAGATTGGTTTTGAGCGTCTGGAACCGCGCATTATCTACACGCTCGAACATAAGGACGCGCACAGGGACGCGCACAAGGATGAGCATAAGGACTCCGCGCACGGTGAGCCGGTAGCTACCGGGCAGCCCGTAGAGACTCCAGCTCAGGATAAGCAGGAGGATGTGCAGAAGGCTCCGGAGGGGCCTGTTTCGGAGGAGCCCATCGTTGCGGAGGTGCCCGTTGAAGCACCTGCCGATCATCCTACTGACGTGCTTACTGATGTACTTGCCGGGGATCTAGCAGATGCACCCACCGAGCCCGTCACCGGAGGCGCTACCGAACCTTCCCTCGCATCTGGTGTATTTGCTGCATCCGGCGCGGACGACCCCACGGAGGTGTTCAACCCCATCCCCCATGATGCCGCTAGTTATGAGAAGAGCGGCGATGATAAAGCCGCCGGCGAGAAACCCAAAAACTAAATAGCCCGCCCGGGGCGCCAAAAATCCGGGCATGAGAAAAGGGTCGCAGCCTACGAATCGCCATTGAATCGTAAGCGTGCGACCCTTTTCCTTTCCCTTCAAGGAGGAGCAGAATCGGAGGTACCGCCCGACCAAGAAGAGCCAAATGATGCGCCCCTCCACCAGTAGAGGTTGCCTGGCAGAAGAACCCGCAAGAGCGGGTCGGCAGAGCGCCCGGCGGAGGAGGCATCACGCCCTAGAAGCTGTTCCCCTTACAGGGGGTGATTCGCGCTCCGGGTGGGACCTACCCTCTCCCACCCGGAGGCGAATCCTAGGGATGTTCGCAGTGTCATGAATACATCCCACTGAAATCCCTAACGAACGTTCGGGGTTTCAGTATGAGCGGTATATGAGCCTACCGCAGTCTATGCCGCAACCTCGGGGTTACGGGAGATAACAACCTTCACCACGTTGTGCTCCGCAGCGTGGGTGAACAGGTCGTATGCTTCCTCGAACTGGTCGAAGGTGAAGTAGTGGGTTGCCATGGCCTTAGCGTTCAGGCGACCCGAGCGGACCATGTTCAGCAGGTTACCGACGGTGTTGCAGTTGACCAGACCCATGTTGATGCGAACGTTAGAGATCCACATGGTGTTCAGGGGCAGCTCAACGGGCTTGCCGTGCACGCCAGCGTTAGCGATGTTGCCGTAGGGGCGAACAATCTTGGTGCAGGTCTCGAAGGTCTGCGGAACACCCACAGCCTCGATGGCCACGTCCACGCCCAGGCCGTCGGGGGAGAGAGCCTTAATCTTCTCGATGAAGTCCGGATCGCCCGCGTTGACCTTGTCGGTTGCGCCCAGCTCCAGTGCCTTGTTCATGCGGTTCTCGTCGAAGTCGACGGTGATGACGCGGCCAGCACCGCAGAGGTTAGCGGTCATAATCGCGCCCAGACCCACGGGGCCCGCACCCACGACAGCGACGGTGTCGCCGGGCTTAGTGTTGCCGTTCAGAATACCGATTTCGAAGCCGGTGGGCAGTGCGTCGGTGAGGAAGAGGACGTCCTCATCGGTCAGGCCCTCCGGAACCAGGTGAACCGAGGTCTCTGCGTAGGGAACACGCACGTACTCCGCCTGGGTGCCGTCAATCATGTAACCGAAAATCCAGCCGACACCACCAACGGTCTGGCAGTGCGAAGGCTGGTTCGCCTTACAGTAGGAGCACTTACCGCAGCTGGTCACGGCGGGGATGATAATGCGGTCGCCGACCTTCAGGTCAGTCACCGCGGAGCCAACCTCGGTAATGGTACCGACAGCCTCGTGGCCGAGGATGCGTCCGTGGTCCACCTCGGGGCAGTCGCCCTTCAGGATGTGCAGGTCAGTACCGCAAATGGTGGTGGTGTCGACGCGGGCGATAACGTCCGTGGGCTCAAGAATGGTGGGGTTCGGGACTTCCTCCCAGGCGCCCTTCTGATCGGGACCGTGGTACACATATGCCTTCATGGTGACTCCTTCATTGAAGCTCTGATGAGGGTGCAGTGACTGCTTTATCACTACATGTATCAACCCATAAGAAATATTTGATAGGTTGTATTTTCATTAAACCCGACGTGTTGAATTAAGCGCTTTTATTACGCGGAGTGTATCTTTTAGTTCTTTAAACATGAACATGGTTCATTTTGGGTGTTTAAGACCTGTAAAAAACGCACGAGGCGCACCCCCAAAACAGGGATGCGCCTCGTGCGTTTACTTGTGTATTTACTCGTTCGTTTAGCCGAGAAAAATTGGGTTGAGCTGGGCTTAATTCTTCAGCTGGGCACGCGCTCGCGAACGAACCGCCGTCACCGCCCACACCAGCACAAAAGCCGCCACCATCGACAGCACAATCGTGCCACCGGTCGGCAGATTAAACGCCCACGACAGGTACAGGCCAACAATCGAACAGATACCGCCAAACACCGGCGAGAACACCATCATCGACCCCAGTCGGCGGCACGCCAACCGGGCAGCCGACGCCGGAATCACCAGAAGCGCCAACACCAGTACATTACCGAGTGTCTGCAGACCCAGAACCACAGAAATGGTCACCAGAACGTACAGCACAATATCCAGGGCAAGCACCGGCAGACCCATCGCGCGGGCACTCTCACGGTCCAGGCTGACCGTCACAATCTGGCGGTGGAACAGCCACAACACCAGCAGAATAACGGCACCCATGATCGCGGCCTGGGTAATGTCCTCATTCGAAACGCCCACAATCGAGCCGAACAAGAAATCCTGCACCGACCCCGAATAGCCCGGCGCCAATGAAATAATCACAATACCCAACGCAAAGGATGCCGCGAAGAAAATACCGATCACGGAATCCTCGCGTAGCCGCTGATTCTGGCTAAAAATAGCCACCAGAATAGCCGTCACCACGCCCGCGGTCAGACCGCCCATCACCAGGTTGCCGCCCAGCACGAATGCCACCGCAAGACCCGGGAACACCGAGTGCGCCACCGCATCGCCAATGAAGACCATGCCGCGCATCAGCACGTGGCAGCCCACTACACCGGTAACCACCGACGCGAGCAGCACAGCCGCCAGGGCGCGCGGAAGGAACGCTAGAGACGGGTTGAACAGGTCGGCAAGAAAATCGATAGGAGTAATCAACGGGCACCCCCGGTAGAAGTAGAAGTATCAGCGGGGGAGAGGGAAGAGCCAGAAGCACAGGAATCAGTCAACTCGTGGCCGTACTCATCCAACGCACCACCGGCACAGGTGAAGCCCGTGCGGGCGTGGCCCTGCGCCTCCTCAATATCGTGACCGTGCAACCACGTATGCAACTGCTCCAAGCTAAAGGAGTCCGCCGGACCATCCAGGTGAATATTGCCGCGCACACCGCACAGACGCGAGCAGGACTCACGCGCCGCCAGCATGTCGTGCGTAGACATCAGGATCGTGATGCCCTCCGACGCCAACTCACGGTACAGGCGAGTCAGAGTGGTCTGAGTCGGCGCATCCACGCCCGTAAACGGCTCATCCAATAGCAGCAGGGAGGGGTTCGCCGCCAAAGCGCGTGCCAAAAGAACCCTCTGACGCTGACCGCCGGAAAGCTCCGCAATGGAAGCGTCCTGCAGGTGCAGAACATCGGTGCGTTCCATCGCCGAAAACACCTGCACCCAATCCTTCTTCGCCGGGCGGCGGAAGAACCCAATCTCACGCACGCGACCGGTCATCACCGTATCCTTGACGGTCAGCGGAAAATCCCACTGGAACTGGTGCTTCTGCGGCACATAACCAATATGCGCACGTGCCACACGCGGCGACTCACCCAACACCCGAACCTGACCGGACGCCGGGCGAATCAGACCTAAAATAGTGCGCAGCAGCGTGGTCTTACCGGCACCATTAGCACCAATCAGACCCGCAAACTCGCCGCGCTCCAGGGTCAGGGACAGATCCTTGAGGATGGAACGGCGCGCGTAGCCGGCGTACAGGTTTGAAATCTCAAGAACGGGCTCGGTACCCGCTGTTACCGACGCGCTCACGAACGGTCACCGCGCACTTCATCCAGCGCCTCACGCTGCGCGGAGGAGCGGCGGCGGAACGAAAGGAAGGCGCCTACCGCAATGACAGCTAGAACGCCGATAACAATAGAAGTCGAAATCGTGAACTCAGCACGGAAACCACCCTTGTCGCTCGCAGCGGCGGCAGAAGAAGAACCGGATGCCTGAGTTTCGGCGGCCTGAGAAGCAGAGCCAGACGAAGCATCGGAGGAAGAAGCCGAACCCGAGGACGCCGTACCGCGAGCCTGCGCCTCCATCGCGTACAGGGCATCGGCGCTCGCAGAATCGCCCACCGCAAACTTCAGGTAGCGGGTATCAGACACGGTCGAACCATCAGAGAGCTCAGCGCTCGCGGTGACCTTCAGCAGGTACTCGCCGGGGGCGGTGAACACCCAGTTCGCGTGGGTGTGAGTGTTCTTCTCCACCCACAGCTTCTGCGGCTCGCTCTTGGTCGAGGACCACAGCACCTGCGGCGCCGAGAAGTTACCGTTCTCCAGGTACAGGCTGAACGTGCCGGGGCCGCTCACCTGCTCCAGGGTCAGGTTCACGCCGCGGTTCAGCTTGGATACCAGCTGCGGATCCTGAGTGTTCCAGCCCGGCCAGATCACACCCTTGGTTTCGGTCTGCGGAATCACGTACACCTTCGAGCCGGCGGGCGCACCCACGAAGGAGTAGCGCGGGTCGTTCGGCACCTCAAGGATCGCCTTATCGCTACCGCGGTAGATGACCTCGTCCAGGCTGCGCCAGACGGGGGTTTCACCGTGGTCATCGTGGAGCATGAGCTCGAACTTGCCGTTGTTGAAACGAGGACCCATATCCACGTGGCCGGCGGAAATTTCGGTGCGGCCGGATGCGACCGGCTGCTCCGCCGACAGGGTCTGGGTGAGGGCGCGCTCGCCGCGGCTGAGGTTGCTGTCGCCCGGCTGTGCGGAGGCGCTCTCTGCGGTTGCCGGGGTGGTCTCCGCGTGTGCCACGCCCAGGGGTGCGAGCATCAGGCTGGCGCCCAGAGCCAGGGCGGGCAGGGCGCGGCTACGCGAGGGGCGGGAGGGGGTGGTTGAGTTCATCATGAGGACTTCCTTGGATCATGACCGAAACGGTGTGTGAAAGATTGTCTATATGCTGATATGGCTATATGAGCTTGTGGGGAGCTTAAAAGCCGGGTTACGAGGTACTTGCCTCCGAGCAGCTAGCGCCCGAAGAATCGCCGCCGGAACTGTTCCCCGAGCACAGCGCAATCGTGTGAGCATTCGCCAGCATCATCTGCGCGTAGTGGGGGGCCTGCGCATCCAGAGTATCCGAATAGAGCACCCCGGTACGCACCCGCGCCTCCCGAGCCAGCTCCGTGAGAACCGGTGAACGCATCGCCGTGGACTTATCCAGATAAATCGCTGGAACCTTCAAATCCTCGACCGTTCGACGCAAACGCTGACGCTGCTGAATACTCGGCTCGCCGCTGGCGCTGGCACTCACAAAACCGGCAATATGCAGCCCGTAGGTGCTCGCCAGGTAGCGGTAGCCGTCGTGCGTGGTGACCAGGTTGCGTGCCGACTCCGGCAGGGCTCCGTACACCTGACGCAGCTGAGTATCCAGGGCATCAAGCTCCTTCATCACCTGCTCGGTGCGGGTCGCGTACTCGCTCGCACCCGTCGGATCAGCGGAGGTGAGCGCGTCGCGAATGACCTGCACGCTCGCCTTCGCGTTCGGCACCGAATGCCAAATGTGCGGGTCGATTTCGCCGTGCACGTGCTTGCCCAGAACGGCCTGCGCTAGCAGGTACACCTGGCCGCGATGCTCCGAAGCACCCGACCGCAGGAAACGGTAGCTGCCGCCAGCGGGCACCTCCTGCAGGGTGCGGGAGGGGACCGCGACCACGGTGCGGTTCAGTTCGTACTCGACGGCGCCCTGGGAGGAATCCGCGCGAAGTACGAGCCTGCCGTCGCCGGTGCGTGCCGTAATATCGGCGTGACCTGCGGAAAGAACCTTGATGTCCGAGGCGGAAACGTTCTGTTCCTTCGCCAGGCGGTCCACCAGCTCCTGCGGGTCACGACCGACCGCGCAGTACAGGGTACCGCGCGAAGAACGCACCGACTCCGGCGCATTGACCGCGGTGGCGCTCAGCTCAATCGCGTACTCGCCGGCATCACTAAACGCCCATGACAGGTGCGTATGCGCCTGCAACGGAAGCTCCAGCGAACCCATATCGCCGGTACGGATCGCGGTGTCCCCCTCACGGGTGAGGTTCACGCCGCGCGCATGCGAATCGCACAGCATCTCGACCGCGCCGAAGGTCTGCGTAATGAATGCCGCCAGCTGCGCATTTGACGAATCCGTAGAGGTGCGCGCCCGCACGCTCTGCACCTCAAAGCGCATGCCTGCATCCGAAGAGTCGGTGGGGGCAGACTCGTTCTGCCCGCCCTCTTCAACACGCAAACCCAGCCAGATGGAGTCCAGGGAGGCATCCTCAACAATGGCTTCCAGCTTGCCGCCGTACTGCTCAATCTTCTCCGCAACCGCCACGGACACAACCCCGGCGGGTAGGTTCGCCTCAACCATTTTGCTGAGCTTACGCTGCTCCAGCAGCAGACCGTTCGTCAGGGCGCAGCGAGCGTAGGCGACATCGCGGATATCGCGCAGGCTCGGCTCATACGAGTGCGGGTCAGCACCGGCAGGCACCAGAGAGTGCACGCTGGCGCGCTCCCCGGCAATCTGCTGCGCCAAATCCGCCAGAATCGGGGTCGTGGCGACCACACGCATCCGGTCGGAGGAAGCGTTCACGGTGCTGGCGCATCCGCTCAGTGCGAAGGCACCAGCCCCCACCCCCGCACCCACCGCGATACGGGAGGCGAGGGTGAGGGCGGTACGCCGACTATATGCTTGCGCGCGGTTGCCGGTATGCCCGCTATGCGGTGTCACCGCTGCGGACCTTTCGGCGTGCCGAACGCAGAATCATGGCACCGAGAGCCAGCGCCAGAATGGAGGTGCTGACCATAAACGGGTCGATGACCACACCGGTGTTCGGCAGCTTACCTGCCGCGGCTGCCTTCTGGGCGTTGGCGAGTTCCTGGCTGGTCAGGGCGCAATCCTCACCGGAGGCGGTCTTGCCGACGATGCGCACCTTGGATCCGTCGGGCTTGGTGACGATGCCGGTGGCTTCGTCTACGGTGCCGTTGACGGGGTTCTTTGCGGTGCTCTTCTCGCCGCCGGTGGTGCCGTTAGCGCCGTTAGCGTTGTTGCCGCCGTCCTGCTTGGTGCCCGCCGCGCCCTGCGCGTTGTTGCTTGCCGGGGCGTTATCGGGGTTGCCGACGGTGAAGTGCAGAACCGATTCGCTGCTGACCTGCTGGCCGTTCTTCAGGCGTGCCGTCCAGCCGATAGTCACGGTGTAGCGACCCTCGGCGGTGAACACCCAGTTGCTGTGCTGGTGGGTGTTCGCGGGCACCTGGAAGGAGCCGCCGCTACGCGAATCGAAGACCTTCTGACCGGCGGAACCGAAGTTACCGGAGAGGAAGGTGGACATGGTGCCGGGACCCTCAAAACCGTTGAGGCTCATGGTGACGGGGCCGTCGAGCTGCTTGAGCAGTTCGGGATCCTGGGTGCTCCAGCCGAGCCAGGGCACGCCCTGCTGCTGGGTTGCACCAATCATGTGCACGGGGGTGCCCGCCGGGGCGATATTCTCCATGCCTGCGGGCAGGTTGAGCTTCGCGGCGTCATTGAGCACGAACTCGAGGGCGCCGGGGGAGACGTGGCGGGCGGGGCTGGTGCGGTCGTCCTTCACGCTACTGGTGAGGGTGCCGCCGTTGAGGATCGGGCCCACGTCAAAGTGGCCGTGGGTGACTTCTTCACGGCCGCTGTGCTCGGCGGTGTTGACCACGGCGAGGGTGGGGATGCTGGTCGGTGCCTGGGCTGCCTGGTTGCTCTGCTTGTTGTCCTTCTGAGCGTCCTTGGAATCCTTGGAGTTCTTGGCGTCTTCGGCGGGGACCTCGGTGGCGATGCACTGCTGGTTCAGGCTACCGGGCAGACCGGAAGACAGCACACCGCTACCGGTAATGCCGCCGCCGTTGCTGGGTGCGCTGACGTTCTGGGCGTTGGAGCCCTTCACGCTGCTGCGGGAGTTACCGTCCTTGCTTTCGCCCTTGTCGGAGCCGTTATTGGTGTTGTCGGTGCCGCTGATAGCGGTAACACCGGATCCGCCCTGGGACGCCTGCTCACCATTCGCCGCTGCCTTCGCGCCGTTCGGGTCGGTCACCTGCGCGGCGTTCTGGCCGTTCACGGATCCATCCACGCGGCGAATGCCGGTGGATGCGCTCGCCTCCGCAGATGCACTCGCCTCAGCACTTGCGGAGGCAGAAGCGGAAGCAGATGCGCTGGGGGTGCCGGTGGCACTCTCGGTTGCGGTGGCGCTCGCCTCGGGGGTAGTGGTTGCCTCGCTCGTCGCCTCGCTTGCGCTCTCCTTCGCGGCGTTCTGCGCGTTCAGGAGCTTGAAGCCGTCCTCAGCGTTAGTGCCCACGGCGATGGTGTAGGTCGCCTCGGAGCTGACCGGGGTGCCGTCGGCAAGGGTTGCGGTGGCGCGGAACGTCAGCTGGTAGATGCCTGCGCGGGTGAATGCCCAGCTGAGGTGCTCGTGGCCGCCAGAGGTGATGGTGTGCGGTGCGAGCTGGTCGTTGGTGCTGAAGACACGCGGGTTGTCGCGACCGGATTCGGTGAAGACTTCGGCGCGGCCGCCTTCGGGTACGCTGCTGCGCACGAGTTCAAGTTTGATGGTGTTGTCCTTGAGTGCGCCGGGGCGGATTCCTTCCGCACCGAGGCCGGGGTAGAGCAGACCGCGGGTGCGGGTGGAGGGAATGTAGAAGATGTCGGTGCCTTCGGGGGCAATGTAGTCGTAGCCTGCTACGACTTTGGTGTGTGCATCCTCGACGTCGGGCAGGTGGAAGACGGTGCGGGCGGGGTTGAATCGTCCCTGCTGGCCGGGGGCGGTGTCTGCGAGGGTGCCGAGGGTGAATTGGTTGCCGTCGAGGAAGGCGTTGAGCATTTCGGTGTGTACGCCCGCGATGACGTAGTCACCTTCGTAGTTGACGTAGGCGCGCGACTCGGTGCCTGCCTGGGTGCCGGTCTGGTTTTCCTGCGCCTGTGCGGCGGTGAAGGTGCCGACCTGGGGGAGGGCGAGGGGCGCCCCGAGTGCGAGGGTGCATCCGAGGGTGGTTGCGCTGAGTAGGCTCAGGGGTTTGGTGCGTCCTTGCATGGTGGCTCCTTGGATGACTGCTCGTTGGCAGGCACACTGCCCGATGCTTTCGGGGTTTGCCCGGTGCGGGGCCCAGTACTGGGTCCGGTGTTAGATCCGGCGACCTGTTGCCGGTTTCTCCCTTGCGTCCGGGGTGTGCTCTGCCGTGTTTTTCTCTTTGTGGATGTGCGTGGTGTGCGTTTTTGGGCGCGCCTCTGCGCACACGTATTTCTGAGAATCACTATACTCACTTAGGTTCAAAATGACAATTATTTGCAAAAGAGCTACCCTAGAGGATAGAAAAATGAGAAAGGTTGTCATGAGCTCTCAGAAGCAGACCCAGCGTCGGGTCACCACACACACCCCCACGCTCTTCATCCCCGGCGGCAAGCCCGCCCTCCGCCGCGCCGCCGCATTCCTCTCCGCCGCAGCACTGCTCGCGCTCGCAGGCGCAGCCCCCTCCCTGCCCGCAGCCGCAGGCCCCGACGACGGCAAAATCGTCACCACCAAGGGTCACGTTGACGCCCCCAAGGCATACTGGGACGAGCAGAACGGCACCTTCGTCCTCATGAACGAGGCGAACCCCTACAAGACCGGCGCAGACACCTACGAACTGGATAAGACCGTCAACTGGGTCGGCAAGGGCTACAGCACCCGGGACGGTAAGTCGCAGTACACCATGACCCTGGGCGAATCGCCCTCCCTGGCGTTCCTCGGCGAACCCGGCCAGACCCTCTACATGGCACCGCACCTGACCTACGGCAACCAGGACCCCATCTGGGCGGGTCTGGGCGCATCCACGAAGGTACCCACCGAGCGTTTCCGTGACGGCGTGTTCGCTACCGACATCCTCTCCGTTGAGGGTCCCGGCCGCATGGAACTCTTCCGCTACAACCCGGATGACGCGCCCGCCGACGTGTACCGCATGCTTTCCAGCAGCTCCACCGGCTGGCATTCCTGGCTGCTCGACAAGGGTAGCCACACCCACAACACCACGACCTTCACCCGCCCCGGCCGCTACGTGGTCACCTACCGTACCGTGGCGCGCTCCACCGACGGCCGCATCATCAGCTCCAAGCCGTCGAAGCTGGTCTGGCAGGTTGGCGGCATGCAGCCCGTGCTCGGTGACGGCACCCCCACCGCCGTGCCCACCGTTGACCGCTACAATGCGGCACCCGTCGGTGACCTGGACACTGCGAAGTATGCACTCTCCGTGGCACCGCACCGCCTGGATGCCGACCCGGCAAAGAACAAGGACGCTGACGACAAGCTCAGCGACATCACCTTCACCGCCGCGAACAAGAACCTCAAGGGCACCCTGACCCTGTACAACAACGGCTACTTCCTCACTGACCTGCCGGTCGTGAACGGTACCGCCACCTGGTCTGAAATGCTCGGTAGCGAAGGCTCGCAGCTGCAGGCGGTCTTCACCCCCGACACCTCCGACGCGAATAGCGCCGAGGCGTCCCGCTGGATCTCGCACAAGCTCACCTACGAGCCCGGCCGTGCCGAGAGCGTCTACAGCGACGACGGTAACGGCTCCTGGCCCGAAGAAATCCCGGATCAGGCGAACACCGTGCTCAGCACCGAGCAGTACACGCCGACCAGCATGGACTACGACGTGACCGTCACCCCGAACGGCAACGGCTTCAGCACCGTTGAAGTCCGCTTCAAGGACCCGAAGGTGCGCGGCTTCCTGCGCGGCGGCTTCTACGCCCAGGATGACCCGGTATACCCCTACCTCGATTTGGAAGGCTCCATCGAGGATGGTGTGGCGCGCTTTACCTTCCGTGACGAGTCCTTCTACAAGGGCACCGCTCTGCGCGTGAAGATGCTGACCCACCCGGACATGAATGCTTCCGCCTCCACCACTGAGGTTGCGGCGAAGTACGAGCCGGGCACCAAGTACACCGCGCACGGCGCGCTGGCACCGGATAGCGCACCCATTGGCGATGCGCCCAAGCCTGCCCCGGTGGACCCGGCACCTTCCGCTGAGCCCACCGTCGCGCCGACTGAAGCTCCTTCCGCTGAGCCGAGCGATGCTCCCTCCGAGGCTCCGACCGCTGAGCCCAGCAACGCTCCGTCGGTATCCCCCAGCGAGGTTCCGACCGTGCCTGCGGTGCCTACCGCCTCCGCAGAGCCGAGTGCACCTGCCCCGGCGCCTTCTACTCCGGCACCGTCTAGCCCCGCGCCCGCGAACCCGACCCCGAGCGCTCCTGCTCCGACTAGCCCGGCGCCGTCTGCGCAGCCGTCCACCCCCGGAACTCCGGGTCACCAGTGCGTGCCCGGCAAGATTGACGGCCGCACTAAGATCTCGCACGGCCACCTGGACATCCAGGCGACCTTGAAGGACCGCCAGCTGTCCGTGGGTCTGCGTGACGACAGCGGCATCATTGACGCTGATTCGACCGTGCGCCCGCTCGATTCGGTCGTGTGGACCGTCAGCGAGAACGCCCGCCGTGTACGCACCGAACGTATGGCTGACGAGAAGCTGAACTTCATGGGCCCGGTCGGCACCGCCTTCTACGGCCTGCCGCAGACCCAGCAGAGCGGCCTGCCTTGGCCCGGCTACAACACGCAGGACATTGACTACTCGCAGCTGCGTGGCCCGGTGCGCTTGCACGTGGTTCCGAAGGTCATGCCTGAGGGTGCACGCTTCGGCATGTTTACCGAGTCGCTGAACGGTGCGGATGTGCTGCTGGATTCGACGACCGGCAAGACCACGATCGACATTGATTACGCAACGCACGCGCACGCGAACTGGGTGTTCTCTGAGCCCGGCCAGTACATGTTTGACGTGCACTATTCCGCGACCCTGGCTGATGGTACTGAGGTGAACAGCCCGGTGCAGCAGCTTGCGGTTGCTGTGGGTAAGAAGGCGTCGGATGCGTGCTCGTTTGAGACTGCCGTGCCGAAGGACCCGAACGCTGCCGCGGACGATTTTAGTGGTGTGCGCCGTGTGGATTCGGCAACTCCGGGCGGTACCGCTGGCGCTAACCAGCCCGGTTCCGCACAGTCTGGTGCTGCGCAGGCTGGCTCCGGTCAGGTTGGTGCTTCCGGTGCTGCCGGTGACGTGAACGCTCAGGGTTCGGCTGATGGTTCTGCTGGCGGTGTGTACCCGGGTGGTATCTCCGGTGGCGGTGCTGGTGGCGGCTCCCTGGGTCAGTCTGGTGTGTCTGCTGCGTCGGGTGGCGCTAGTGCCCAGCAGGGCGGCCTTGCCCGCACTGGTTTCGGTGCGGTGTCTGTGGCTGTGGGTGGCGCACTGGTGCTTGGTGCGGGCACCGTGATGGTGCTGCGTTCCCGCCGCCGCGCTTCGTAGCGCTCGCTGCGTGAGGACACGCTGATACGATAAAGCCCCCGCGGCTGAGAGGATGACTCTCGGCTGCGGGGGCTTTATTTTTAATTTATGAGGTTGTTATTCTTTGATTTCTTCAAAGCGGGTCGTATCAAAATCCCGATCTTTTTTAGTGGATAAGTTTAATACGTGGAATAGGTACTTTTTTCCAGGCTGTGCGGTTTTAACATATTCGGAAATCTTCCAGCCCTCGGGAGCTGCGTACATCGTGAGAGTGCCGCATTCCTCCGTCTCGAAGACGCCTTTTAACCCGGTGTCAGTCATTCCACTAACATCCGTGCCGCGACGCTCTTGCGCATATGCCTTCGTTACGGTGCAGGTGGCAGTGATACCGTCGCTGTCATCGCGTGCATTTTGAGGAATGACAAAAAGTATATATGCGCTCAGCAGAGTTAAAGCAATTACTAGAATTCTTTCCCGCAATTTATAATTAACTTCCATTGATTCCCTCATTTCTTGATCGATTTACATGTCGACGTCGGCAAGGCCAGTGACCTTCTCACGACTCCTGAAATAAGGAATGGTCATATAGCCATTGTCCAGCTTATCTACCTGAGCTACATCAGCGGGATTATTCATGTCAGGCCAACGTTCTTGCTCAATCCTGAACCGCACAATTGCCAAAAGCCGGTAACTCTTGTGAGTCATGGGACCAAAAGCAGCAATCAGCTCACCTGATCGGGTGTAAAACCCCACCGTATCCTGGTCTTCAACATTCAGCGTTTCGTAATACACGATACTGTCTATCGCGTTAATAGGGTAGCGGGTCGGATTAGCTGACCAGACGCGCTGCTCAATACCTTCAGGGGAGAGCTTCACGTAAGCGACAAAAACATAACGGGCATAAAGATAGCAGAAAAATACAAAAATAATATTTGCTAAATTCAACCAGATATTCACATTTTCACTTTGAATATTTGCTAGATAAGCTATAAATGGCAGTATTGGAATAAATATACAGAGTAGTGTCTCGGCGCGAGTTACTCGCTTAATATAAATTCCCTGTGCTTCTTTTTTCTTATCTTGGCGTCGATTAATCTCATACCTAATAATGATGTAGACAGCAGAGATAAAGGACAGCACGAAAATAATTCCGGAGAAAATAATCAGGAAAATACGCATGGTGGGTTCTCGTTTCGTGTGGTTGGTGAATGGGGTTCGGTGTTTGGGTCTATCGTATCGGCTGCCGTGCGGCGCTACATCTTGATATCCGCTAGGCCGGTGATTTTGTTGCGTCGTCTGTACAGCTTCCTGAACAGGGGTCGGGTCCACTCGAGGCTATCCCACGTATCAACATACGCCAGATCCTGCGAGTCCCGCAGGTCAGGCCAGCGCTCAAACTCGAGCCGGAACCGTACGATTGCCAGCAGTCGGTGGTTCCTTCCAACGGGGTCTAGCTTGGCGATTTGCTTGCCTTTCTTGGTGTAGAAGGTGGCGCTGTCGGTCGCTTCCCCATCCCAATCTTCCGCCTCCGCCGTACCTTGGAAGTAGAAAACCTGGTCGATAGCCCTAATCGGGTAGGGGGTCACGGTAGCGAACGGTGAGAGTTTCTGTTCCACAGTGTCTGGCGTGATTTTCGTGTACACCAGGTGAACGTGCAGAAGGTGGTAGAGGAAGACCAGCAGCAGGATGAACATCAGCAGGTTGAAGAGGATACCGAGCTCTGCCTGCGTGTAGAGGTAGAACGCGAAGAAACCTGCCGGGAGTGTGGGCGTGAGGAGGCTTATGAGTGCTTCACGGCGGGGCACGCGCGTAATGTAGATGCCTTCGTCGCGGAGCTCCATGTCCTGGCGCAGGTGCCTATCATGCAGGATAACGACAATGATGGCGCCGATGATTGATGCGAGGGTGCAGGTGCCCCAGAGTAGAAGGAAAAAGGTGTGCATGATGCGTGCTCCTCTTTCGCGGTGTTGGTGGTGTTCGTGCCGGTCGTGGCTCTTTGGATGTAGGGGGTAGTCGGCGCTTATCGAGCGGGCTACATGTCGACGTCGGCGAGGCTAGTTACCTTCTCACGGCCCCTGAAATAAAGAATGGTCATACCCCTATCGTCCAACTCATTCACCCTCGCCACATCATCCGAATTATTCATATCAGGCCAACGCTCATTCTCAATCCTGAACCGCACAATCGCCAAGATTCGATAGTTATTGTGGGTAGTCGGACCGAAGGCAGCAATCTGCTTGCCAGAGCGGGTATAGAAGCCCACCATATCCTGGTCTTCAACATTCAGCGTTTCGTAATACACGATGCTGTCTATCGCGTTAATAGGGTAGCGGGTTGGGTTGGCTGACCAGACGCGCTGCTCAATACCCTCGGGGGAGAGCTTCACATATGCAACAAGAGTATAGCGACTACAAAGGAAGAAAAATAATACAAGGCCAACACATAGCAAGTTATACCAGATGCCCATATTTCCACTATGACTATTGGCCATATAAGCACTAAAAGGGAGTAATGGATTAAATATACAAATCCATACCTCAAAGCGATTTACTCGCCTAATGTAAATTCCTTCTGCTTCTTTTTTCTTATCTTGGTGCCGATTAATCTCATACCTAATAATGATGTAGGGGATAGAGAGAATGGACAGCACTAAGATAATTCCCCAGAAGATACTAAAGATAATATCTAGCATGCTTTACTCAGCCTCCTGAACGCTAGCATGAGAAGAGGAATCCACTTCTTCCTCCTCGGGAATAGAAATACCCACGGTGACGTACTTTTTCACCGACCACCCATTCATCGCCACCGAGGTAGCAAAGAACAGCGCAGGCAACCACTCCAGGCGAACCAGCGAATAGCCCAGGTACCCGAGCGCGATACACCCCGCCAGGCCAGCCACGCCAATACACACGGCACGCAAGGTGCGGTACCCCTCAGACCCCTCCTCAAAGCGGGTGCCCTGCAGGTAGAAGAGGCCCTCACGCACAACACGCAGGAACCCCGGGGCCAGGAAAAGTGCAACCGCCAGAGCCGCCGGATCATAGCCTGCAGTTATGAAACTGGTCAGAGGAACCACGAGGCACAGAACCGTGAAAATAGCCGCTGATATAACGCCCACGCGGGTTGAGCGCCTGTCCATCTGCTCCATGCGCTGCAGGTCGGGAATATCGTCGTTAGGTTCGGTCGGCTGAATGAGGAAGTAGGTAATGAATATTCCGCCAGCCATGTACCAGGAGGCGAAGTTCGTCTCAGGGGTCCACAGCACTGCATCCGCAGTGCGTAGTACCCCAAAAGCGGTCAGAGCCGTCAAGATAATCAAGCCTACCGCGCTGATGGAGTGAACGAAGATAAAGAAGTGGTGGAAGAGACCGCCATTTGATTCATAGCCAATACCTCCCTTGAGTACTGTATCTATGGCTGAGAGGCCTATAGGACCTGCAACGAAGAACATTGCGCCCCACGGCCAGCCCCCAAAAATGCACGATAACAACGACACAAGAATCATGAAGCTAAAGCAGAACCATAGGAAGATTAGCCATAAGATTCTGAAGGTTTCAGAGATAGCGTTCATGCTATTTCCCTTTCAACTATTTGGACTCTGCCGCAGCACGGTCGAGGATGCGCTGTAGATGTTCCGGGATCTGTCGGTACTCCCCAGCCTCGGGGGAGCCAATTTCGTACTTGCGGGCGTAGCAGATGACTTTGATCAGGGCGTCCATGTCCTCGTAATCGCCGAACTCTACGAAGAGCTCGGGGATGTACTTGGGCGGCCAAACGCCGTAGCGCTCACGGAATAGGATCATGTGGTAGATGTAGGTGGCGTCAAAGAAGACCGGACTAAACGCCAGGCGGCGCTTACCCATCTGGCTACTACTAATTACGAGGTAGCCGCCTTTACCATTAGCTTGCATGTGTATTTTGGTGATGCTGCTGTAGTCGAACTCGCGGGTTTTAAACCGCCAGTTCCGCCATCTCACGGAGGTCTCATTCTGCTGGACGTAGAAGGAATTGGTGTGAATAGCTAAGAACCAAAAGAACAAACCGACAATATTTGAAAATACAAACATAGAAATCAGTTCTTCCGTATCACGTGAGATTTCTAATGGCAGCAAGAAGCACACTATCAATACAAAGGAATCTGCAGCTAGTACAGCCAGCAGCGGCTTTTTCTGCCGCTGCCCTAGGGGAATGTAGCCTTTGGGGCGATTGAGGCCGATGGAGCCGTTGGTGACGGTTTCGGCAAGGAATTTTCTGAACATTCGCTGTCCTAGCGTGGTTGGTGAATAGAGGCTGCGCAGCCATCGCGCAGGGTGGAGGCGGCGCCTCCAGAAGATATGGTTGAGGGGCGCCCGCAGGTGCGGCGACTGCCGCGTGAACGAACGCCCCCACCCATCACATCATCGGTCGATAAACCAGACGGTTGGTCTACTTGTCGTTGTCTACAGGGTAGAGCCAGCCGCCGTATGCGCAGTAACGCTTACCGTCCTTCTCGGTGTAGTAGGCGCCCACGAATTCCTTGCTCTCACACTTCTGGATTGCTTCGCGAGCCATCTGCTCACGCTCCGCACGCTTCTGAGCGCGCACATTGTTACCCAGAACGAAGGTGGCCATCGCAACCGCGACCAGTACGAGCGAAATGATGGCCATGACCTTGCCCTTGCCGGTGCCGCGCTTGACCATGACTAGGGCAATAATCGCGAAAATAACGGTCGGGATTGCGGTGAATGCGCCCAGGATAATGATGCCGGTCAGGGCGGAGATAATGCCCAGGACTAGTGCGGTTACTGCCGCCCACTTCTTCTTTTTCGGTGCTTCGACGGGTGCGCCGTGTGCGGGCTGTGCGGCGGGTGCTTGCTGGGTGAACTGCGGCTGCTGCGGTGCAGCCGGCTGCAGGGTGTTGTCAGACATGAAAGTCCTCTTTTCGTGTGTGGTTGGTGATTCTATTGATGGGGTGCCACCCCGAGTGGGCTGGCATTTCCTAAGGATACCGTAGCGAGAGAAATCCCTTGATGAGAGTAGATAAATGTATATGCACGCACTGTTGTGCAATGTCTACTATGAGAAATTTTTCTCACAACAGGGCGCAGAGGGTGCGCTTTGCCGCGAAATAGTGTAATGTTCGAAGTGGTGCAAAGCACTAACGGTGCGTATTTGATATTCGCGTATCTAATGCACATCTTCCGGCAACTCAACGACGAAAGAGGAACATCGTGTCCGATCGCGTACTCTCATCGCAGGCAGCCAAGGATGCCATTACTGCTCTCCAGAACATCATCAATGGCGGTCTGCAGAACGAAATTAACAACCTCAACCAGCAGGGTAACCAGCTGAAGGACCCCAACAACTGGGACGGCCCCCTGGCTGAGCGTTTCCGCAATGACACCTGGCCCGGTGTAGAAAACACCCTGCGTAACCTGACTCAGGAACTGACTGACCTGCGCGAGCAGCTCAACCAGATTTCTACCGATATCTTCCAGGCAGGTGGCGGCTCCTAAGCCTTCCCTGGTAAACGCCGTTTACCGCCCCGCTCCCCGGCTACGGGGCGGTGAGCGGTAGGCGGCGTTTTCTGTTATTCGGTTATACCCACGTTGTTTTCCAGGCATGGTGTACATGTCTGTCTACATCTGTTTAATCACCACACTTCCGAACCAATCACACCCGAAAGGCGGCAGAGCATGGATGCGCCCGATTCAACTAATGTGAGCACTGAAAGAGTTAAGTTTGATGATGCAACATCTGATGCTTTTGCGAATGCCTGCCGTGGCGTAGCGCAGAACATTGATAATGCTCTTCCCGGCCTCAAGTCCTCTTTGACGAAGGCTCTTGAGGATTTTGAAGGTCACTACGCAGAGATTACGGCAGCCAATATTGACACTGCAGTCAGTGATGGTCGTGATATTGCGAATATTCTGCGCCAGCTGGCAACGGTGGTGGACCGCCTCAAGGAAGCTGCTCATAAGGAAAATGAGAACCGCGACCGTATGTACCACTATGAGACTGACTTGGGCGGTTTCCGTAAATGGTGGAATGAAACGTTCGGAGGTGATCCTCCGAAGGCTGAGCATTACGTACCTGACACCAATATTGATACTGCGTCGTTAGGTCATCGTGAGAGCACTGAGACTCGTTCATCGGGTATGCCTGTTTCTTCAGCGCGCCCTTCAACCGTGCGTGCTCTTTCTGGTACTTTGGCGAACCTTGGTACTAGCTTTGACGCTGAGCCCGGTAAGCTCCGTAGCCTTGCTTCTGAATTTGCAGCTAAGTGCCAGTGGGGAACCATTGATGCTGAAAATCTCATCAGCACGTTTGAAGCGTGGAATAAGTCGAACGCTAATGATAAGACTTGGCTGGGCGTTGTAGCCGCTACTTTTGAAAAGTACGGTAGCTCAGGCCAGATTGTTGCCGTTGCTGATTCTGTTCTGGATGGCGCCATTAGTGCAGCTGGAGTTAGCACCGAGCGTCACGATTTGGAAGTTCCGACTCCGGCTATTGTGGGTAAGTCTACGACCAGCGGTTACGTGAACGACCCCGTGAACGTTGCGACCGGTAACTTCATTGAAGAAGAAACCGATATGGCGTTTGCTGGTGTGGTTTCTGCTTGCTCTGTAACTCGCATGTACAACAGTGTGGCTGTCTTTGGTCAGCACGCTGTATCCGGTGTGTTCGGTGCCGGCTGGTCTTCGAATATTGAGAGCCGTGTGCAGCTGAACGTTGAGAATGCTGTCTGGACGATGGCTGACGGTCGTGAGGTCACCTTCGACCGAATGATTCGTGAGGATGGTACCCACGGCTATGCGCGTGCCCCGCGTGAAGCGTGGTGGCTTGAAGAACTGCCCCTTACCCAGCTGATGGGTGAAGAGGGTTCTATTGCTGACCCCTCTCTGCGTTATATTTTGCAGGCGACGGGCTACGATGCCTCGTCCCTGCTGCGTATCTCCGACAACGCTGGAACCCAGCACATTTTTAGCCTCACCGGTGTTTACCTGGGCATGAGCGCTGGAGCAGGTACTGCTGTCGCGTACCTGCGCGATGAAGAGGGCCGCGTTGGTGCTATCGTGCATCAGCGCGGTGCACGTATCAACGTGGAGTACACCGAAGGCGGCCTTGTCGGTGCTATTCACTCTTCACGCGGTCAGTCTGTGCGTTACGAGTACGTCACCCTTGACGGTCGTACTCACCTGTGCGCTGTGCACGGTGACGCCGGTACCCGCCGTTATGAACATGACGCTGCCGGTCTGATTTACCGCGTGGTGGCTAGTACCGGCACCGTTGAGGTGACGAACTACTACGACCCTGCCGGTCGCATTACCGAGCAGGACACCGAATACGGTCGTCGTGTTCGTTACCGCTACCTGCCGAACGGCATTACTGACGTTTCGAACGAAGACGCCTCCTATACGAACCTGTGGGTTAGCGACCAGTACGCACGCCTGACCGCCATTGTTGACGCGGAAGGTGGGCGTGCTAGCTATGCCTACGATGACTTTGGTAACCGTGTGAGTGTGGTGGACCGCGATGGTTCCCGCATCACTCGCTATAGCGATGAGCGCGGCCGTATTATTCGTGAGGTCACTGATGAGGGCGCTGAAACCCTCTTCGCGTATGACGAGCAGGACCGCGTAGTTTCTATGACGGTGAGTGCTATTGAGACGGATCCGCGCGCTCGCCGTGCCGCCCGTCTGGCTCGCCGTGCTCGCCTGGAGGCTGAGGCTCAGGGTTGCACCCTCGATGAGGCTACTTTGGGGCAGGAGTCTGCCCAGAGCCCTGCCGTAAGCCCGATGACTACGGTGACTTACGAGTACGCGAATGATTTTGAGCGTAACCCCTCTTCTATGACCGATGGTAACGGTCATGTGACCCGTTTTGAGTGGGCTGACGGCCTGCTGCAGCGTGTGGTGAGCCCTGAAGGTGTTACCGTCTCCCTGGAGTATGACGATTTTGGCCTGCTGACCGGTATTCGTAATGCTGAGCAGCAGCTGACCCGTTGTGAGTACTCTGCTGCGGGTCACCTGGTGAAGATTGTTTCTGCTCTTGGGCTGGAGACTGAGTTCACCTATGATTCTGCCGGTCACATGGTGTGCTGTCAGGACCCGGATGGTTCCCGCTGGCGTTTTGAGTACGCTGCTGGCGGTCGCCTGGTGGCATCGGTGGACCCTGCTGGTGCTCGCACCGAGTACGAGTACGGTCCGAGCGGTGACATTGTGGCAATGGTTGACCCGCTGGGTCGCCGCATGGAGCGTTCCTTTGATACAAACGGCAATATTGATCGCATTACCCTGCCTGGTGGTGCGCAGTTCAGCTACGCCTACGATGGCTTGATGCGCCTGGTCCGCACCATTGACCCTGCCGGTGGCGTGTGGACTCGCGAGTATGATGCCGCAAGCACCCTGACCGCGTTGATCGACCCGACCGGTGTAAGTGTACGTACTTCTGTTGATTCCTCGCGCAAGACCTTCACCACTAACGATGGTGTTGACCGCGTGCGTATCTCGTGCGACCACCTGGGCCGCCCGGTGCGTACCGAGGTTCTCCCCGAGGATTCTGGTCCGCAGGTTAGTGCAGATGCTGACGACCCGACTGTCTCCACGATGGTTTATGACGGCGCGGGTAACCCCGTGCAGGTTCTGGACGCTGAGGGCGGTCTGAGCCGCTACGAGTACAACGGTTCGAACCAGATGGTGCGCATGATTTCCCCTGCGGGTCGTGTGACCGAGTACAGCTACGATGCGTGCGGTCGACTGGCTGCAACCTATGAGGCTGCCGGTACTGCTGAGCAGTCTGTGACTCGTTACGAGTACGACGCTGATTCCCGTCTGATTCGCCAGGTGTATGGTGATGGTTCTGAGGCACGCGTTCGCTATGATGCGTGCGGTCGTGTGCTGTCCATTACCGGTTCCGGTGTGGCTTCTCCGGTGTTCTATACCTGGGATTCTTGTGGCCGTGTGAAGAGCATCCGCGATAACAAGTGGGGTACCCGTTCGTTCACCTATGATGCCGCTTCTCAGGTGGTTGCGGTGACTAATGGCGCCGGTGGCGTGACCCATTACCGTTATGACGAGGCGGGTAACGTTACCTCCGTGATGGACCCTGCCGGTCGCATTACCAGCTACGAGTATGACCTGATGGGCAATGTTCTGGCGGTCACCAATCCGCTGGGTGCGCGCACTACCTCTACCTATGATGCTGCCGGTCGTCTGCTGACCAGCACTGACGGTAATGGTGCTGTACATTCCTTCGGCTATGACCGTGACGGTGTTCCCTGCTCCCATTCGGTGAACGGCTCTTTGTTATACCGTATGGAGCGTGATTCTGCGCGCCGTACGATGACGACCTATGACCATGCGGGCGTTGATGCGTTTGGTGCTCCCGTAGTGACCGTCGAGTCGTATGACCGTTTGGGTCGTCTGGTTCGTCAGCGCCGTGAATTCGGTGCACAGATTCCGGAGTCTTTCCGCACCGCGTACATGGACGAGACCGGCGGCTATGAGCTCTCCTACGCATACGATGCTGATGGTCTGCGCACTGAGTTTGTGCACCCTCTGGGTTCGAGCGCTTATGCGTATGATGCTGCTGGCCGTATGGTCAAGCAGACTGATATTACCGCGTACCGTCTGGATGGAACCGCCGTTACCTCTGAGTCTCGTGTGGAGTCTTCCTTCGAGTACAACGCGGTAGATGCGCTGGTGCGTGCGCAGGTGTCTGATCTGGCGGGTACTTGGGTTCGTGAGTTTGGTTACCGTGGCGCACACATGACCTCTGTGACTGAGGGCCCTGTTGAGGCAGACTCGGCTGTGGCAGACTCTTCTGAGGCTCTGCACACTGAGATTATTCGTGATGATTTGGGCCGTATTAGCGGTGTGGATTCGCCCGCTGGTCTGGTCATGTACACCTACACTGATGCCCAGATGCTCTCTTCTGCCGTTCGCGGTACCGAGACTCTGCGTTGGACCTATGATGCTGCTGGCGCGCTGGTGCGTGTTGAGTACTTTGATAGCGCCCAGCCTGAGAATGCTTGGGTGAAGGTGCTGGTCACTGATGAGGGTGCCCGCGTTCGCGCAGTATGCCTCTACGGCGTGCAGGATGAGGCGAAGACCGACTCCCAGTCGGCTGAGTTTGCTCCTGCTGTTGAGGATGCTCAGGCGTGGCTTCCGCAGTGCCCGGAGTCTGTGGAACTTGAGGGCGTTACCCTGGTGCCGGTTTCGACGAGCGTGTTCTCGTATGACGGTAATGATTCGCGTCTTCTGCAGGTTTCTTCGGATGGTTCTGGCTCGTCGCTGAACTATGGTGCGGCTGGGTTTGTGAATTCGGTGGCGTCGTGGGGTTCTGCTGAGGATTCGGCTGTGTCCTTCTCGCTGCTGTGTGCTTCTACTGATGGTCGTGTGCTTGCTGCCGGTGGTGTGCTTGCTGCCGGTGGTGTGCCTGCTGGTGTGCCCGAGTTTGGCGTACCCTCAACCGGTGCTCACGCCGGTGCGGGTTCTGTGGCTGGTTTTGATGCTTCGGTGATGCACCCGCTGGTGTGGGATGAGAATTCTTTTGTTCCGCGTGTGCTGGGTGTGGGCGGCTCGTCGTTGCCTTCTGTGGGTTCGTTGGTTCCTGGTGCTGGTTCTGGTGCCGGTCTGTTGGATCCGTATGGTTGGGCTTCTTTGGGTGTTGCTGCGCCTGCTGTGCCGTCTGCTCAGGGGGCTGGTGTTGCGCCTGTGTTGCCGGATTTGCTGGTTGGTGTTTCTGCGGCTTCGGGTGTGGTGCTGGGTTCTTCTGGTTTTGAGGTGTTGGGTGCCCGTGTGGTGGATTCGCGTGTGGCTCGCTTTACTGCGCCTGATCCTTTGGCGGCTCCTGTGGGTGCTGGTTGGGGTGCTGATCCGTTCTCGCTGGTGGGTGGTAATCCGGTTTCTTTGGTGGATCCGTGGGGTTTGTCGCCGATTTCGTTTGAGGAGTATGAGCAGTATCGTCAGGATCGCATCAAGAGTAAGGGTGCGATTATGGCGGCTCGTTGGTTGCAGGTGGCTGCTGTTGCGGTAGTGGTTGCGTCTGTATTTTTGGGTGGTCCTCTTATTGCGGCTATTGCTTGGGGTGCTTTTGCTGGTGGGTTGGAAGGTATGGCAACTGGTCTGGAAAAGACTAAGAACGGCCAGATTGATTGGAATCAGGTGCTCCTGGAAGGAGGGTATGGCGCGGCAAAGGGTGCTATAACTGGTGGCGTTGCGAAGGTATTTACTCATGCTCAAGTTTTCGCTAAGGTGCCGGTAAATGGTGCGACGGAGTGGATTGCTTCTAAGGCTGGTTCTAGTAGGTTCGTGCCTTCAATCATTCAGAAGCCTGCTCAGAAGGCTGCTTCATTTATTAGCGCCCGTAGAGATTCCGTGAGTAAGGTTAGTTGGAAGACTAAGGACCCTGTGCCTTGGGTGAGGATGCAGAATATAGCTGGTAAGTATGCTCCGGAGATTGCGGGTGAGTCATTGTCTGCTGGTGTGGGATCCGTAATGGATTACACGAAGAAGGCCGAGAATTTTAAGGCTGAGGATGCTGCAGCAAGTTTTCTGTCTGGTACAGTGACTGGGTTCCATAAGAGTCTTATAACAGTTCCTGTGAAGGCTAAGTACTCGGCGAAGGATACTAAAAAGACTTCAGTGTATAATTTTGCGAAGCGGACTGTTGCTAATGATATGGCATCGCGTGCAGCAAATGTTTCCTTTGATTGGATAGATAAGGGGTTTCAGCGCCGGTTGTTGAATGACTCTGCCCGGAATCCGAAGCCTGTCTCTGAGCGTCAAGCTGAGCGCTTGTTGGTAAAGGACTTCCAAGACGCTGTTATGGGTAATTCGAAGAGTAATTTCAAGTCTGCGGCCAGTGGGCTTAAAGGCGGCTGGGATGATGCGAAGGATCAGGCTAAGATGGGTGCGAATTCTGTGACTAGCACTGATACCCATGAGGAGTAGTGTATTTAAATGATATCGGATATATTTTATAGTGTTTTCTGGGGAATTATCTTAGTACTGTCCATCATCTCTGTTCCCTACATTATTATTAGGTATGAGATTAATCGACGCCAAGATAAGAAAAAAGAAGAACAGGGAATTTACATTAGGCGAGTAAATCGCTTTGAGGTATGGGCTTGTATATTTAATCCGATGTTTCCTTTTTTGGGTTATATGGCTAATAGTCAGACTGGAAATACGGGCATTTGGCTGAATCTATTTAATATTGTTATTGTGTTTTTCAGCTATCTTTATTCCCGCTACGTTCTCACCGCTTATGTGAAGCTCTCCCCTGAAGGTATTGAGCAGCGCGTCTGGTCAGCCAACCCGACCCGCTACCCTATTAACGCGATAGACAGCATCGTGTATTACGAAACGCTGAATGTTGAAGACCAGGATATGGTGGGCTTCTATACCCGCTCTGGCAAGCAGATTGCTGCCTTCGGTCCGACTACCCACAATAACTATCGAATCTTGGCGATTGTGCGGTTCAGGATTGAGAATGAGCGTTGGCCTGATATGAATAATTCGGATGATGTGGCGAGGGTGAATGAGTTGGACGATAGGGGTATGACTATTCTTTATTTCAGGGGCCGTGAGAAGGTTACTGGCCTTGCCGACGTTGATATGTAGCACCGTATAGAGAAAGCCTCTGGGTTGAGAGATTACCTCTCAGCCCAGGGGCTTTCTGTATACCTAGGGTCAGCCGAGAAACTTGGGTGGATACGGGCCCAAGCCCACCCGCTGGTGAATGGTCGCCCAGTCTTCACCCGAGCCTTGCACCGAGTTAACCTTCTGGTCGATTAGCCCATAGAGCATCATATTGATCTATATTTCCGCTTATCAAAGCTTTCAAGTACATAGAGTATCCTTGGGAAGAGTACGCCACCTGCAGGTGGTGCCCTTCCGGATATTCACCAACCATACGAAATGAGAACCCGTCATGCGCAATTTCTTGATTATCTTCTGGGGTATCTTCGCTGCGTTCACAACAGTTGCGACATTTTATGTCCTCATCAATTACGAGGTGCAGCGTTGGAAAGATAAGCAACGGCTACGTGAGGGTATTTATATTCGACGAGTTAATCAGGCTGAAGCTCTCATTATGATATTTACCCCCGCCTTCCCCTGTCTTTCGTTTGTAGCCCATATATACAGCCCTGATTCAATAAATACAGGGACTGAAATATTGGTCTTTTTGCTATCGGCTATGTTCATTGCCTTTTTGCGTTATGTGCATGTCGCTTATGTGAAGCTTTCTCCTGAAGGTATCGAGCAGCGTGTCTGGTCAGCTAACCCAACGGTCTACCCGATAGGTGCGATTGATAGCGTTACCTACTACAAGACCGTGGATGTTGAAGATCAGGATATGGTGGGTTTTTATACTAAGTCGGGTAAGCAGATTGCTGCTTTTGGTCCGATGACTCATAACAATTACCGGATTCTGGCGATTGTGCGGTTCAGGATTGAGAACGAGCGTTGGCCTGATATGGATAATCCGGATGATGTGGTGCAGGTGGACGCGTTTGATAAGAGGGGTATGACAATTTCTTATTTCAGGGATCTGGAGAAGGTTACTGGTCTTGCTGACGTGGATATGTAGCACCGTATAGAGAGAGCCCCTGGGCTGAGAGATGATCTCTCAGCCCAGGGGTTTTCTGTGTACCAGCGGCTGCTCACCTGAGTGCCACCCGCTGGTGAATGGCCGCCCAGTCTTTACCCGAGCCTTGCGCCTAGTTATCCTTCTGGTCGATTAGCCCATAGAGCATCATATTGCTCTGTATTTCCACTTATCAGAGCTTTCAAGCACATAGAGTATCCTTGGGGAAGGTACGTCACCTGCCGGTGGTGCGCTTCCGGATATTCACCAACCACACGAAACGAGAACCTACCATGCTTAGTCTCCCCCTGATTTTCTGGAGCACTGTTACTTTACTTACAACAGTTGCGATGTTTTATGTCCTCATCAATTATGAGGTGCAGCGTTGGAAAGATAAGCAACGGCTACGTGAGGGTATTTATATCCGACGGGTTACTCAGCTCGAAGCTTTAGTAATAATAATATTGCCCATTTTTCCAGCTCTTATGGTTATATACCATATATACGAACCTGGTATAGATGATGTGGTGTTTGAGATACTGGCTTTATTGCTACCACTACTAGGTACTGCATACTTACGGTATGTGCATGTGGCCTACGTGAAAACCTCCGCCGACGGCATTGAGCAGCGCATCTGGTTCTCCAACCCGACCCGTTACCCTTTCACCGCGATTAACCGCGTCGTGTTCTACAAAGCAGCAAAATATGAAGACGAAGATACGGTGGGATTCTACGCTAAGTCAGGTACTCAGATTGCGCTGTTTAGCCCGTTGCCTCATAAAAATTACCGGCTTTTGGCGATTGTGCGGTTCAGGATTGAGAACGAGCGTTGGCCTGATATGGATAATCCTGATGATATGGCTCAGGTGGACCGTTTGGATTGTGCTGGGAAGACGATGCGTTACTTTGAGAATTTGGGGAAGGTTACTGGTCTTGCCGACGTCTACATGTAGCACTGCACGGCGTTAGTTTCGAATATAGAGAAAGCCCTTGGGCTGAGAGATTGCCTCTCAGCCCAGGGGCTTTCTGCATGCCGGTGGCAGCTAGCCTAGAGTGCCACCGTTAGCGGGTGATAATCGCGAAGTCGCTGCTGGACAGGTTCGTGAAATTACCAATCTGCGCGTTCAGGCGGCACTTAGACGTCACCGACAGCGCCGTCACCACCCGCTGATCCTCAGACACCAACACATGCCCCGAACAACCATCCGAAAAACTAATCAACTGCGCATCCGGAGAAATCGCCTGAACCAGCGTCGAAAACTCACCCGTACGCGGCAAAACCATCAACGGATTTAACTCATCCGCACCACTGGGCCACACCGGAACCACCGTCACAGGCAAAACACTCTGATTCACCACACGAGAAGGAACCCGCAACTCAATCGACCGCAAGCGCTGAATCGGGTACGCCGTCGAACGAACCTCCCGGTCAGAAATAGCCTTCGACGTCTCAGAATCAATACGGTTCACCCACTCCTCAAAAGCACGCGAATCCTTAAACTCAGCAGACACATTCGCCCGGACCTGCACCACACCATTAGCCGGGATACTCACCCCAGACAGATTCCACGAACACGGAACATCCACCGCAGTCACACTCGACTGATTCTTCGACACACCAGAAGACGCCTGACCGGCATCCCACGTCACCGAAGCACACGAACCACCCTCAACACCGGGAAGCACCTGCAAAATATCACCCCGAAGAGCCGACTTCTGCGAGGAAAACTCAAAAGTTAGGCGGGCACTCTTATCCCTCGGGTTATACGTACCCTCAATACGGGTACCCAAACCACTCGGCAAAGACGCCGAACTACGGCTCGACGCAGACCACGACTCAGCCGTCTTAGACGAACCCTTACCGCCGCTCAAACCCACAAAAGCGAGCACACCCACAAGAATCAAAGAACCCAGAATAGCGCCCCACACCAGCGGGCGGCGCAACGGCGAACGGGCAGGCTCCTCTTCCTCAACAACCTCGTCAGGCACATATACCGGCTGCTCCACCACAAAAGGAGCGCGGATAACCGTCTCATTCTGCGCCTGACCCAGCGACGGCATGCCCGCACCATACAGCTCCGTAACATTCTGCCCAGGCACCGAAGAAACCGCAGGCTCAGCACCATGAACCACCGTAGGCGTGTACCCCACAGCACCCGAAGACACCTCAACCCAGCGAGGAAGCACCGTATCAGCCGTGAAACCCTCAGCTAAAAGACGCAACTTAGCGGCAGCCTCAGCCGCACCAGGACGCTGAACCGGGTTCTCCGCCAACATCCCGTGAAGAACCTCAGCCACCTCAGCCGGAATCTGCGGCGACACCTGCACCGCACCACCGCGAGCCGGAAGAGGACGCGCCGCCACCAACAACTCATGAAGAGTCACCGCGCACGCATAAACATCCACCGCCGGAGTAGCCACACCATGCGCAGAACGCTCCGGAGCCATATACCCCGGAGTACCAGAAAACGAACGAGAAGAACCCGAACCCGCAGAGCCAGTAAAAGAAGCAATACCGAAATCAGCAACACGAACCTGCTGATCCAGAGACTCCCCCAAAACACCGCTCAGAAGAACATTCTCCGGCTTAATATCCAGATGCATCACGCCCTGACGGTGAGCAAACTCCACCGCATTCAGAACCTGAACCATCAGACTCAACGCCAAACGAACCGGCAGCGGACCCTCAGAATCCAGCTTCTGACGCAACGAACCGCCATGCTGAAACTCCGTCACCAGAGCCAGCACGCCACCCTCAACCACCATGTCCGTCAACGGCACAATATGAGGATGCGACAGCGCCAACAACACCGAACGCTCACGCACAAAAGACTCAAGAACCACAGGGTTCTCCGCAAGCTCCGGACGCAAAACCTTCGCCGCATACAGAGCCCACGAGCCGCTCATCGTAGCAGCCCACACCTCACCGACCGCACCAGAACCCACCCGGCGCACCAAACGATACGAAGAGCCAAGGGGAGCGCCTGCAGCCAAGCCCCCCACAGACTGACCAGCGGCCTGCGGGGCAGGATGAGCATCACGACGCTCCGAGCCGGAGTACTGCGGCGAACCAGCAGGTACAGTCACGGGCTAACTCCTTAACATCAACTTCACAACAAGCAGGGCGACTCCCCAGACGGGGCGACCCCCACAGCAAAATAGCCGGTAAAGTTACACGATACCTCACCACACGCCAGACAAGCCCTACAGCCCGCCACGGTGCTGAGAATCCTCAGGGCTCATCAGCTGCACCAGAACCGGCGACCCGGCAAGGAACGCATAACCACGACCAACACTCAGCTGAACCGGGGCGCGCCTCGGAATAGAACCGAACATGTCCATATCCGTATCAACATTCGGCTGAACCACAGCACCAGTACGGAACTTACGAATAGCCTTCGTCCAATGGCTATACAAAGGACGCAAATCAGTCGGCTTACCCGTAGCAATAATGTGAACGTCCGGGAAGTCACCCTTCACAATGGCATCAAAAACGTTCATCGGGTCATCCACACGGTCACCATCATCAATCAGCAACAGCACCGGGCCCGCGGCATCCTGCAAAGCCGCCTGCACCTGAGCAGAAGCATTCTTGCTCTCAAACACCCGGTCAAAAACGCCCTCCGGCGCATTCACCAGACCGGAACGCTGATCGAAGACAGCCCAAACCTCCGGAACCTCCGCGGCATCCATGCGTGCGTTCTCTGCCGCGGTGGCATCACCAGACGCCAACGCGGCAGACACCGCTTGCTCCGCCGCAGCCCTTGCCCGAGAAACCAGACGAGCAAACGCAACCAGCAGAGAAGACTTACCCGAACGCGGATTACCCGCAACCATGGCGTGCTCACCCTCATACAGTTCGAAAGCACAAGCCTCCAACGTAGCCTCCGCAATACCCACAGGGATACGCCACAGGCTCGGAGAAAACTCAGCAGCAGGCATGCTCTCCCACGAAACCCACGTCGGCAGCTGACCAATCACATCACGCTTAGCAGGAGCCTGCGGGAATCGCTCACGAATCATAGAGACCGCCTCCTCCACGCCAACAGCGGGAGTAGCCACCTGCATCTGACGCAGACGCTTCGGATCAACACAACGCCCAGGAACCGCAGCCGGAACATTTGTACCGCGAATACCGTGCGAGGAATAATCGTGGATATCGCTCAGCTGGAAGAACCACGTCTGCAACGAAGCATCAAGAATCTGCGAGGGAATATTCTTCGCGCGACTCGTCGACACCACGCAGTGAATACCAACAGCAGGACCATCCGCATACACGCGGTAGAAATTCGCCAACAAATCCATGCTCACAGCGTCAGAGAACTCATCACGCAGCGTCGCAAAACCATCCAAAACAATGAAAAGAGGCTTACGGCGTGACGCGTCAGCACGGCGAGCATCAAGCTCCGACTTCACAAAACGCAAGAAGCGAGCCTGACGTTCCCTAGCGCCCTGACCGGTACCCACAGCAGAAACAACATGCGGCAAAGAGCCCAACGGCAACAAGCCATCAGCGCCCATATCCACCAGAACAATATCGATGTCCTCCGGCGAATAATGCTGAGCCAAACCCAGCACCACAGACTGAATCGTCGTGGTGGTACCACTACCGGCAACACCCACCAACAGCAGGTTGCTCATCTCAATATTCCAGCCCATAGGCACCTGACGCTGCAGCTCAGGCTCATCACCCAGAGTGCACATCAGAACACCGTCCTGGACGCCCCCCACAGTGGGAAGATCCGGGTCCGGGAAGCCACGAACACCAAAATCAGCCAAATCAACATACGAACCCAACGGCTTAGGCCACACCTTACGAGGAGCAACCGCACCACGAGCCGCATGAGCCGCCACAACAGCATCAATCAGCAGATCCAGGTCATTCGCATCGCTCGACGACACCTTCGGGCGCGCACGCTCCGAACGAGGAATACCGATACTATCGGTCGCACGAACCTCCAGAGAAGTCACCACCTCAGTGCCACTCTGACCCGTCACCAGGGCAGTCTGCACCGGCGAAATATCATTCTGGCCCAGCTTCACATAGGCGCGACCCATCTGCGAACGCGAAATCTCCGAAGCATCCGGAACACCAATCACGTTCGAAGAATCCTCACGGCTCTGCACACGCAACGCCACACGCAAGTTCGTATTCGCCAGAATGTCATCATTCACCACGCCGGCAGGACGCTGAGTCGCCAAAATCATGTGCACACCCAGGGTACGACCCACCGCACCAATGCTCACCAGCGACGACAGGACATCAGGGAAGTCCTTCGCCAGCATCGCAAACTCGTCAATCACCAGCAGTAAGCGAGGCATCGGCTCCGGCGGGTTCGTCGCCAAATAATCCTTAATGTTGTCCACGCCCTCGCCAGCAGCCGCGAACAGGCGCTGACGACGGTCCATCTCCGCCTCCAACGACTCAATAGCGCGGTGAGCCAACTGAGCATCCAAGTTGCTCAAAGTACCAATCGTATGCGGCAGACGCTCACACGTCTTAAACGCCGCACCACCCTTAAAGTCAACCAGAATAAAGTTCAAACGGCTCGGATCATGGTGCGCAGCCAAACCCGCCACCAACGAACGCAAAAACTCACTCTTACCCGAACCAGTGGTACCACCCACCAGACCGTGAGGGCCGTCCTTCACCAAGTCCAGGGCGAACGCGCCAGAGTCGCCCACACCAATCTCTGTGCTGAAACCATTAGCCTGCGACCAAAACGCCTCAATATCCTCAGCGCCCGGAGGGGTCGGCAAACCAACCAGCTCAGGTAGCTTCACCAGCTGCGGCAAACCGCCACCCAACAGCAGACGCTCAGGGTCCTCATGATGCGCCAAAGTACGCGCCACATGAAGAGCATCCTCAGCGCTCACACCGGCGAGCACACCGTCAGTGACCGTGTAACGGCGGCGAGGCTCCGAATAGGTGATGGAAGCCTCCTCACCAATCTCCACGACCGAAGTACACGACGCAGGAAGACGGTCAACAGAAGAAGCCAGCACAATACCGGCAACACGGCGAGCACCCGCAGCGGCAGTCTTATTCGCCATCAGACGCACTTCATCGCCATACGCCAAAAGGTCGCGTGCCGGCGACTCACGGCCCTCAGTGAGGGTATCCGAATCAACGACCACGCACAGGCCGCGGGTCGGAAGAGACTCAATGTCGTTGTATAGAGAGCGCAGCATCTGATCCGACTGCTCCTTACCAGAAGCAAACCAACGCATCTGCTGGTTCTGCGCCATATGCATGTGCGGAAGCCACGACGTCCACACCCAGTCCTGCGAGCGCGCCGAATCAGCACAGACCGCAATCGTCATATCAGCAGGACCCGTGTGGGTCGCCGCCTGCAGCACCAGGCTACGCGCCAAGGCAAGAGACTGCTCACGCGGACCCACAATACCGATAGCGCCGCCCTCACGCAGGTCAGCAACCAGCGGGGCATCCCACAGGGTATTGTGCTCAAGAATATGCTGAACCTCAGGCTCAGGATTGCTCGGCTTCGTCAGTTCAGGAGCCCAATGAATATGCCCAGTACCCACATGGAAAGTCAACAGGTCAGGGCTGGTGCTCCGGCGACGCCACAGCGTCATTGCAGGAAGAAGCGCCCGCAGCTGAACGGCATCCGGTGCCGGGGCAAGGTCGTGAAGACGCTCAATTTCCTCACGGTTACTCAGAGCGATACGTTCCTTAAACTTCTCCATTTCCTGCTCAAAACGCACACGCTCCTTCACCTTATCCTTAGCATGACGACGTTTCTGCTCCACCCACATGCCAATACTCAGAATGGGGCTGAGCATCGCGAAAAGGGCGTAACGAATCTCCTGCATAATCGCGACCATCGCCGCCGCCATAATAATCGGACCCACCGCCATCGCAAGATTGAACTTAGGCGGATCAGAAACATTCTTGCGGGTAGGCGCCTCCACCTTATCCGGGGCGCTCAACGCACCCTGACGCGGCGGACGGTTAAACGGTGCGGTACCCGACGCACTCACGTTCGGGGCGCTACCGGGGCGCGGCGCAGCCTTCTCCTGAGGCGCAGGCTGCAGAGTCAGCACACAATCACCAACATGGATAGTGGTGCTCTCAGAAACAGTCAGACCCTCCTCAGGGATTTTCTGACCGTCCACAAAACTACCGTTCGTAGAACCCGGATCAGTGATACGCACCTTCTGAGTATTCGTTGACTCATCATGAACCACCTGCAGGTGCAGATGCTCCCACGACGCGCTCGCCGTGGGCAGCACAATGTCGGCGTACGGGGAACGACCCGCCACCAGAGGACGTGAAGAAGGGATAGGGTGCGGCAGGGTAACCGTCGAACCGCCGCTCAAACAGACGCTCCAGCCCTGCACCAGGGAAGGGTAGGAGAGCGGTGCCCTAGAGATGCGCATACCTTCCATCGGCTTGACCTCCGCCAGGGTGGAGGATGCCGTCACCGGGCGGTTATCGCAATACAGCGGCTCGTCTGCGGGCAGGGAGGGGCCACCGGTCGCCTGGATGAGATCAGCGATGGTCGTCTCAGGCTGCCAGGAGTCTAGTTCATAGCTCCCGTTATGCTCTTCAAGATCAAGGAAAAAGCGCATAAGGTGTTCTCCAAAATAGATAAATCGTGAGCCCTGCTGGTGAACGGACTAGGAGGGAAACCCCGAAAACCGGGGTGTGATGGGCTGGTTCTGTACGGATGAGGCTTTACTCAGAAAAGCTAGTCGCGAGATTCTGAGGTGAACGTGCGAAGCATCCACACCGGCGGATTCACCGCATCCGTTGAAGAAGACCCACCCTGAATCATCGAAGCTTCTGCGGTCGGGTAAAGAAGACCCACCTGCCCGCCAGCGGCGTAAGAAGACGAAAAATCCAACGGATACGCGACCGTAGAATCTTTAGAGTCCAACCGGAGAGTTCCTAGCACCCGTCGAACTGCCTCAGGAGTGTATTCACGAACTTGGCTTGTGGCATACGCAAAAGCCAAGAGCGCGTTATGGGAGGGCGCGTCCGCCCACGCTGCCGATTTCGAGAACGCCTGTTCGCCGGACAAATCCTTAAGCGAAGAATCATTCTTCATACGCTCAACCGTTGACACAAACGCCGAAGAAGCACGACCGGCATCATCAGCATTCAACGCCGCAGCGCGTGCCTGCACACGCCCCACAACGCGAATATTGTCAGTCAGGGAACCACCGTTCTCCAGAAGAAGACGAATAAAAGGCTCCGTCAAAGCTTCCTCACCCGCAATCACCGGAGAAGTAATACCCGCCCTCTGAAGAGAACGAAGCACCTTCGCCTGTGTCGACGCCGAACCCGTCAAAACCAGAACAGGAGAAGAGCCCGAAGACTTATCACCCAGAAGGCGCGTCAGCTCCTTGAGAGTGTCCTTCATGCTGTCTTCATCAGCAGAAACCTGAACCCGATTCGTATAGGGAAGGTCCGGCGCAGAGCCCTCGCCCGCATCCAACAGGATGGTGCGCACACCATCAAGCTGCTGCGAAGAACCCGCGCTAGACACACCGGCAAGCGAACGAATAGCAGCCGTATAGGCCTGCTTCTCCTGCTCAGGGTCCAGGGCAAAACTCCACACCCCATCGCCAGCATCTACCCGGTCATACGCCTCAATCACCGCAACATTGCGTTCCTTAGCAGCAGCCGTAGCACCCCGAAGATGCTCACCCCGAGAGGCAAGCACAATACCCAAAGCGCCCTCAGACGAGAGCTTCTCTACCGCCTCACGGGCACCCTGCTCCGTTCCCTTATCGTTCGCATAAAGAACCTTCACAGAAGAATTACCCAGAGCCAGACGGTACTGGGCAACACGAGCACCCTGAGCATTCAGACGCCACGCAGACCCCTCAGCATCATCACCAAAAGTAGCGACAACACCAATAACAGGCTCACGACCAGACGCAGGAAGAGAAATAGCCTGCTGAACCGTCACCGCAGACGCAGGGTTCGTACCCGTACCAAGCGGCAAAGGCTGAGGAGTCACAGCGCGCACGCCATACCAGATCCCCACCACCGCAAGACTAAACAGCACACACAGACTGACACACCACACCACGGTGCGCTGAGTGAGCCGCCTGCCCTCGCGGCGGTGAGGACCTGAATCAGAACCCAAATGAGGGGAAAACCCCACGGCTAATCACCAATCTGGAAGGTGTACACCGTCTTCACCTCTGCACTGCCAGCATTCGACAGATGGAAGGTCGGCAACGAACGCAGACGCTGCAGCGACGCCTTGAACTGCGCCTGACGCTTCTGCAGAGCAGCAATATCCTCAGAACGGAGGTTCGTGTAACCCTGAGCATTCTGCATCGCCAAAGCAAGCTGGTAATCAGCCGCACCAGCCTTTGCGCTATTGCTCTTGAGTGCGCCCAAGAGGCCAGCACCCTCAGCGTTGCTATCGCCCAAATCAAGCATGAGCTTCGACAGGTCGTTATTCAGCTGAACGGACGCACCAGCCAAATCTCGGGTAGCGTTCTCAGCGCGGGTGCTCAGAGCAACCAGAGAACGCTCAGTCACCGAATCCAGAGACTGGCGCAGACCCTCAATACGATCATTCATATCCTTGTGCTGAACCTCGATGGATTCACCAGCCACCTGAACCACAGTATTCGCGGTATCAGTAATGCCAGCAATCGAAGCAGAGAACGCCGCCTTAGCAGCCGAAGCGCTAGAAGAACCATCGCTCGAAACCTTACGAATCTCCTCGCTAATCATGCTCGTCAGGCTCTCACGAGTCTCATCGGCAGACTCCTTGAACGCTTCCTTAATAGCGGTGGAGAGGTCAGACTGCATGTTCGTCATATCCTCAAGGTTCTTACCCAAAGCATTGACGGCATCCGAAGCCGAATGGATACGATCGCGCAGAGAAACCTTAGCCTGATCAGTAGGTTCTTCCCTCTTCTCCGCATCCTGGTTCTGCGCGTTTGCGGCATCATTCAGGGTCTTTTCAACCTCGCCCAGGGCACCATCTACCGCGTTCACAGCATCGTTAAGGTCCTTAGCGTCGCGAGCCAGACCCTCCTTGGGGTCATCCATCGAAGTAGCGGCAAGAACCTCATCCCACGCAGCTACCGCGGCAGCAATACGCTGCTCCATCGGAGTACGTGCGGCAGGAGTGTTCGACGTGTAGGTACGCTCGTTCGCGTTCTCCACCGTAATGACGCGAGTATTACCTTCCGTAGCAGTAGGCTCGGCGGAAGGCGCCTCAGAAGAGGGAGCGGCGGAAGGCGCCTCAACCTTCTTCGACGGCTCCTCAGAAGGAGCCACAGAAGCAGACTCAGACGGCGCAGGGCTAGGAGCCTCAGACGGCGCAGGGCTAGGAGCCTCAGACGGCGCCTCAGAAGACGGGGCAGCAGACGGCGAAGCCGCGGCACCACAAGAAGAAGCCGTCAAGTATCCACGCAGATGCTCAACCTGCTCAGCAGACAGAGAACCGCCACGCTCAGTAGACAGAGCACAAAGCTGCTCCGCCAGTTCCTTATTCTGAGCGCTCATAGAACCAGAACCGTCCACCAGCTCCGCACGAGCAGAAGCCGCACGAGAATGAACGTTCTTGATGCTCTCAATTAGACGACTCGACGTTTCCTTCATCTGATTCACACTCTGACGAGCTGCACTAACCTTCTCACTCAAAGAACGCACAGCATCACCATCAAGAGAAGACGGGTCCTTCTCCACCTGTTCAACAAGCTCATCCATCTGACGCTTCAACGCCGAATAGTTGTTGTTTGCACCCTTCAAATATTCCGGCTGCAGGTGATCCACAATCTTCTCACCGGTAGCAACCAGTGCAATCAAAGAACTCTGCACGGTCACCGACGCACCAAACAGGGCACAGGTCACCGAACCGTTAGAAGAGCAAGTCTCAGCGGTCGGGTGCTCCGGGCCAACAATCTCACGAATCGAAGCTGTAAGATCCTGCTGACAATCCGAGCTTGCCTCCGCATATGCATTCAGAACAGCAGACAGCTGAACCAAATTACCGTACACACTGCGGCTATTCGCACTCTCCTCACGATGCACAACACAACGACCGCCGCTATGCGAAACAGACACATTGGGGCGCGCCGTCGTATCACCCAACATCGAGTGAAGAGTAGCAACAGTACGCTCCAACTGAGAAATCAGCTGAGAATTGTTAGTACGCGAAGCCTCAGAAAGATCCTTCTGCAGGCTCTCAATATTCGCCTGCAGACCCTGCATGGTCTTCGTCAACGATTCATTCTGAGTCTTCAGATGCTCGGCAGTGTCCTTACCCAAAGTCGCGGACGTATCATCCAGGCTCTGACGTACCTGAGCAACCTGCGAACTAGCGCTAGTCAACGTCGTATTAACCTCGTTGACCGTATCAATAGTGCGCTGCAGGAGCGCCACCTGAGACGCATCCTGAGAGGTGAAACCGTTAGTAATGATTCCCGCACCAGACAAATCAGAAGCAAAACCAGGCTGCACCGAAATGTTGAAGGTAGGCGCACTAAAATCCTTCGCCTTGACCTTCAACACAAAAGAAGAGGAACTACCAGTCACCGGAGGCGCCGAAATAGCACCCCACTGAACAACAGCCTTACCTTCATCATTGGTGCTCACCACACCATTCGTCGACGAATCAGCCGCATCGGGGGTCGTAATAACCTGAGTAGGAGAACCAGAAAGAACAGTAGAAGCAGCAATAGAGAACGGAGTACCAACCGGTGCAGGGCTAGTACGGCTAGTACCGGATGCATCATAGGTGACGTCCTCAGTCTTCACCGTCAGGTTCTCAACCGTAACCTTAATCGTGATTTCGCCACTGTAACCGTTCAAATCATTCAGGTTAGTGCCGCTACCGCGCTCAGTAGAATACTGCAGGCTCACACGCACAGGAAGGTCATTGACGACATCCTTCGGCTTGAACTGCACATTGCTCGAGGAGCTCGTACGATCCTTGTCATTAACGTAAATGTTGGTCGACTCAATCGACGAAACCTCGCCGTCACGGCCCATCTGAACATTCACGTTCTGCAGAACATTAGTAGCGTTCTCCACCTGGCGGGGGCTCTGAGAAGTAACAGTGCCCTTATCGGAAGGGGTGCTGTTATTGTTCGTGCCCGTGGAGCATGACGAGAAAATGAGTGCCGTCGTGACACCCAAAATCAAAGGGAAGCGGAGTAGACGCTGACGCGCTGTGGTGTGGTTGGTCATGATGATCTTTTCGTTGAGTTACATACCGTGCAGACACATAACAGTGGAAAGTTTGAAACGCCACTGATAGTGCCCACCTGAGTGGAAAGGGTCAGGGGCAAAGCCGGAAAGAGAAAAAGCCCCGTACCACTTTATCAGTCCAATATGGGAAGGTTGATATTTTTTCCTCCTAGTCGGTGCCTCATCAGGATATTCAATTCAACCTTGAGGTGATAGTTAAAGGTATTTTTCATTTCGTTTCAGTCTAGTGCACTTACCGAACTCTATTCGACATAGAAAACCCCGCGGCTGAGGTCATCTCTCAGCCCGCGGGGTTCCACGGTTTAGCTGGCCGCAGGTTCAGCCTCCGGCTCCTCCTCATCTTCCTTCTCGGGGATAGCAACACCCACGGTCACGTACCTCTTCGCCAGCAAGTACGAGGCGATAACCGGCACCACGTACACCAGCGACAATCCACTACCGGACTGCACAACATCAGCGGCAAGACGGGCCGCCGCCAAACATCCACCCAAACCCACTAGGGCTACGCAGAAGCCGCGCAACACGCCATACCCGGCAGTGCCCTCCTCAAAGGTCGACGCCCACAGCTTGAATAGGGTGCGGCGCACAAAAATTAGGAAAACCGGCACCAGGCACAGCACCACCGAAACACCCACAGGCTCATAACCGGCAGTAGCGAACGAAACCACCGGAATCAGCAGGCAGAAGAGCACCATCAGGGCGCTCACACCCAGCACCACCGCGCGCACATACCGGTTGATGCGCTCCATACGGCGCAGGTTGGGGATCTCATCGCTCGGCTGCGCGGCATTGTAGAAGAACAGCAGCAGAATCAGCGCGGACGCCGCCACATACCAGGGCACAAAATTGATGCCGTCCACCTGCGGGGTGAAAGCAACCGGCGGGACACCCGCCAGGGAGAGAGCAGCGAGCAGAACAATCGCGGCAACGCAGAGCGTGCCCACTGTCAGCAGAAAGTAATGGTACGCGCCGCCGTTCTTGGTGTTTTTCACGCAGTGCTCATGAGTGCCGTCAATCGTCACGACCGAAAACAGCATTATCGAGATGGATAGGATGCTCCACGCGTATTCACCCGTCACGACGGGGACGAGCATGAGAAGAATGGATATAGAGAAAAGAATCCACAGGAATATTCGCTGCAGGGTCGGTGAGGACGCGAGGGCCTCTCCAAAAAAGCCGATGATAAAGTCACCGATAATGTCCATGGTGGATTCCTTTCTGCGGAGGTGGGGTTACTCTTTGATCTCTTCAAAGCGGAGGACGCTGAAGTCGAATTCATCGTTTCGGGAATAGAAGGACTTGTATGCCCTGTATTTCTTGCCCGTCTCAAAGTTCTGGAGGTATTTGCGGATGGGTATACCATCAGGGGATTTGCTCGATGTGATGATTCCGCACTCTTCCGTTTCGAATTCGCCGGAGATTGAGTAGGGGTCCTCATGCTCAATGATTTCGACGGAGGTGACAGTGCAGATAGCGGATTCATTGCCCGGGTTGTAGTTGGTCATGAAATGTAAGGACGCAAGGAACCCTAGCATGACTGCCATGATTATGATGACGTCGCGTGCGCCCCATGTATCTTTTGCTATTTTGCGAAGATACTCTTTGAAATCGACTTTATTCTTCTTTTTCTTGACGTATCTCTTTTTGTTGGTCTTCTTCGTAGCCCCAGTTTCGGCAATGTAATTTGCCTCTGGGTAACTCTTTTTCTTTGAGATGTTCCTTTTCTTTGAAGCGTTCTTTTTCCTCGGGGAGTTCTTCTTCATTGTTCTTCACCTTCTTTCTGAGCTGCGGGCTGTTATTCCGTGCTAGGTTTCTAGGCTTTCGTTGCCTTGTGTGCTTTGCGGCTTACTTCGGTTGTGCCCATGGTGTGTACGTCCTTGTGTGGTGGTTGGTGAATCGTTCCCGCCCCGGTGGTGGCGGGCACGTTCTTAGCCTATCGCACCCTATCTGGACGGGAGGTTAACTCGACGCAATGCTCGGGTGAAGACTCGGCAACCACTTCGCAGATAGCCCGAATCCGTGCCTAACCACCCGATTTCCTCGGCTACTCTGAGAACGAACCCGCACCCTCCGCACCGTTGCCGGAAGGCTGCGGGTCACCGATAAACAGAAAGGTTAGTGAACGGCCATGATAATTACCTACACCATGACTGCCGTATGGGGCGTACTATGCCTTGGGCTGATGTACAAAATCTGCCGCTCCGCTATCGCCCATGAAATGAGCCGCCACCACGACAAGAAGCTACGCGCCGAAAACATATACATCATCCGAGGCAAGCTTCGCATCATCATTCTGGCCAGCTTTGTAGCTCTCATATTTCCTATCGCAATGTTCCTAACGCACCTACTCGGCGACATGGGATTCCACCTTTTCTACGACATCGCAGCGTTCTGCGCCATGTGCATGGCTATCTGCTTCTTCTACGGACCTGTTGAGGATTACACCGAAATCTCGCCGGAAGGAATCGAAAGGGGCGAATCATTTCTAGACACGGTCTTCTACCCGCTCAACGCAATCGACGCAGTCTCATACAGCCAGGCCTCTGATAGCGACGAGTCAGACAGCGTTACTTTTAAAACAAAATCAGGCAAGACAATTACGAATTTCAGCCCCGGCGATGACGGTTACTACCTCCTCGCAATGACCCGATTCAGGATCGAAAACGACCGCTGGCCAGACATGAACAACCCCGAAGAAGCCGCCCAGGTTAAGGCATGGATGAACTGGAGCTCCACCATCCCGCACATCAAGGACAAGGAAATCACCGGTCTCGCCGAAGTGGACATGTAGCCCGCGATTCAGCCCGTATTGAGTGCGTGCACGGTGTGTTTCTCAACCAATATTTCCGCAATTTTTCTGCCGGAAAAACGTGGTCTAGCCCGCATTGTTTAAGCCTCAACTAGAAGGTGTACTCTGCACGTAAAAACATTAACGTTGAGGCTTACAATAAGAAATGGTCAATGCACAGCCGCACACCGTGCACGCACCATGTCACTTCACAGAAACACCGACCCCGAAAGGCACATCATGGCCACCAAGAAGCCCGCACGCCTCACCCGCCGCGCAGCACTCGCCGCCGCAGGCGCAGGCGCAGCAACCGCCCTCGGCGCACTGCTCACCCCCGCGCAGGCAACCACCTACCGCCCGACCGTGCGCCGCACCCCCTACAACGGCTACTACTCCAACCGTTACGGCCGCCGCGGCCGCGTCGTCATCAGCGACTACTACGGCAGCTCCTACAGCCACTACTACTATTACGGCGGCTAAAGAATCCCAAACCAAAAAACATATACTGGAAGACGGCGCTACACTCGTGTAGTGCCGTCTTCCCGTTAGATGCCCCAGGCATCACCCGCACCGCGGTGCGGAAAATACACCACAGATAGAGAGAACCCATGAAGAACGTAACCCGCCGATCCGCCCTCGGCCTGCTCGCAGCAACCGGTGGTGCGACCCTCCTGGCAGCATGCGGTGCACAGCCCCAGGTAGCCAGCGGCTCTGCATCTGCATCCGGTAGCGCCTCTGCTTCCGCGGCGGCATCTAAGAGTGTTCGTAGCGACTACTCCGGTGTTGCAGTCCTGGATGGTTACACCTCCAAGCCTGCTAACTACCAGCCCGCAACCCGTACCGAGCCGTCCAAGAACGCCCCCGTGCCGGTCAAGCCCGCTGTCGCTAACGAGAACAGCGTGGAGGGACTGTACCAGTCCATCGCGTTCTTCGGCGCAGCCATGGAATACTACATGCGCACCGGTAAGACCGAACCGCTGCGTGAATGCGCGCTCGACAAGTCCGAGCTGAAGAGCATGATTGAGCCGGCAAGTGGCACCCTTGGCGAGAAACTGGTCAAGGGTGAAGCCTGGATGCACGACGCGTCCGTCACCATCACCATGCTTTCCGCGCAGCCCGAACGTGAGGGTGACACCTACAACTGGAATATCCGCCTGACTATGGATCCCGGCGAGTTCATTGCAAGCAAGGACCGTGTGCAGGAAGCTCCCTCTGAATCGGATCGTAAGGACGAGGTGGAGCGCACCCTGCACGGCGTGTATGAGAACGGCGCGTGGAAGCTGACGGGTATGCGTGCTTCTTCCTCTTCGTCCTCGGCTTCTGCAGTAGCTTCAGCATCGGCTTCTGCTTCCTAAAAGCTTCAGCCTAGAAGCGTATAGCTTCTACACCTCAAAGGCGCCCGCTCCGTGGCTAGAAACCACGAGGCGGGCGCCTTTCTTATATACGCAATAAAGCATATACCCTTATCGGGGTGCTACCAGATGCGCACGCGCTCCTCCGGAGCCAAGTACAGTGCATCGCCCGCAGAGACATCAAACGCCTCATAGAACTCATCAATATTGCGCACCACACCGTTCACACGGAACTCATCCGGCGAATGTGGATCCACCGAAATCATCACCTCAGCATGCTGCGGGCGGGACTTCGTGCACCAGCCGCGAGCATTCGAGAAGAAGAAACGCTGAATACCGGTCATGCCGTCAATCACCGGTGCGTCAGCCAGCGACTCAATGCCCTGCTTCTTCAAAGCCAGGCGGTACGCCTTCAATGCAATCGACATGCCGGACAAATCACCAATGTTCTCACCCAGAGTCAGCTCACCATTCACGTGGAACTTCGGGTCCAGACCCACCGGAACGTACGCGTTGTACTGCTCCACCAGCGCTGCGGTACGCTCCTTGAACTTCGCGTAATCCTCCTCAGTCCACCAGCTCTCCAGCTTGCCGTCACCGTCGTAGCGGGAACCCTGATCGTCAAAACCGTGGCCAATCTCGTGGCCAATAATCATGCCGATATTGCCGTAGTTCGCCGCATCGTCAGCATCCGGGTTGAAGTACGGGGGCTGCAGAATAGCCGCCGGGAACACAATCTCGTTTGCTGGGGGCATGTAGTACGCGTTCACGGTCTGCGGAGTCATCAGCCACTCCGACTTATCCACCGGCTGACCCTTACGGGCAATCAGCCAGTCAGCATCAAATGCGCCGGTGCGGCGCAGGTTCTCGAACAGGTCACCGGGCACCAGCTCCAGTGCGGAGAAGTCACGCCACTTATCGGGGTAACCAATCTTGGTGACGAACTTCGACAGCTTCTCCAGCGCCTTCTCGCGGGTTGCCTCAGTCATCCAGTCCAGCGACTCGATGGACTCGCGGTACGCCTCCAGGAGGTTGCCGACCAGAACCAGCATCTTCTCCTTGTGTGCGGGTGGGAAGTGCACGGCCACGTACTCCTGGCCAATCTCCTCACCCAGAGCCTTCTCAACAGCGCCCACGCCGCGCTTCCAACGCTCACGAATCTGCTGAGTACCGGAGAGGGTCTTGCCGTAGAAGTTGAAGCTCTCCTGAACCAGCGCATCATACATGAACGGCGCGCGCGAACGCAGAACAGTCCATACAGCCCACAGCTTCCAGCTCATCAGCGGGATGGAGGTGAACAGCTTAGCCGCACCCTCAAAGAAGGACGGCTGAGCCACAATAACCTGGCCCAGGGTCTCCGGGTCAGCGCCGAGAGCCAGCAGCCACTGGGAGAACGGGAAGCCGGGGAACTTCTCGTCCAGCTCGGTCGCCTGGTACGGGTTGTAGGTTGCTTCAGCGTCGCGGTTCTCCACGACGTTCCAGTGCAGACGAGCCAGCTCAGACTCGTGAGTGAACACCAGCTGAGCCGCCTGCTCCGGGGTCAGGCCAAAGCCCTCAGCCAGACCGGTCAGCTCAAACATGCGGGCAATATGCTCAACATACGCCGCGCACGCCTGCTCGTGCTTCTCTTCACGGTAGTACGACTCATCCGGCAGACCCAGACCCGACTGGTACAGGAAGAACGTGTAATTCTTCGGGTCCTTCGGGTCATTGCTGGTGTACCAGGCGAACAGCTGTGGCAGACCCGCACGAGACAGCAGCGCCAGGGTCACAGCCAGGTGGGAGGGGGTTGCCGAGTTCAGAATCGGGGCGATTTCCTTCAGCAGCGGCTCCAGGCCGTCCGCCTCAATCTTCTCAACATCCATGAAGGAGTTGTACAGCGCGCCAATACGGGACTCCGGCTGCTCCTTCGCAATCTTCTCCACCAGCTCACGCACGTGCTTCTCTGCGTTATCGCGGAGGGTGTACAGGCCGCCGTCCTTGGGGCGATCCGCCGGGATTTCGTGGGTAACAAGCCACTTACCGTTGACGTGGCGGAAGAAATCATCGCCCGGCTTGACGGTTTCATCCACCCATTCTTTAGTGATTCCAGAGTTAGTAGTCATGGTTCCATTCTAGGTTCTTAACGTAAGAAGCCACACGATTACCGACAAGCCACCATATGGTGACTCACCAGCAAACGTGTGGCTTCCTTACACGAAAGACCGGGCAATTATGCCTGAGCCGCCAGCTTCTCTGCACGCTCAGCCATCAGACGCTTCTCAGCACCGTTGACCAGCCACAGGAACAGAACCGCCAGACCCGAGCACACAATCATGAAGACAAACGCGGTGCTCCAGCCCCAGTGGTCAACAATAATGCCGATACCGGCAGAAGCCAGAGTTGCACCCAGCGCGTAACCGAACAGACCGGTGAAGCCCGCCGCGGTACCCGCAACATGCGAAGGCGACAGGTCAATAGCCTGCAGACCAATCAGCATGACCGGGCCGTAAATCAGGCCACCAATCAGAGCCAACGCAACGTACGCAATCCACAGCGGCGCATCCGAAGAAGGCAGCCAGTACAGCAGAATTGCGCCGACGGTCGCAACCAGGAACAGGATACCCGCGGGGGAGCGGCGACCCTTGAACATGCGGTCAGAAACGTAACCGCACAGGACGGTACCGCCAATACCGGCAAGTTCCAGAATCGAGAAGCCCGCAATGCCGCCCTCAAGGGAAGCGTGACGCACATCGTGCAGGTACTTCGGTGCCCACACCAGCACGCCGTAACGCAGGGTGTACACGAACACGTTCGCCAGAGCCAGGTACACCATGGTCGAGTTGGTCAGCACGTGCTTACGGATGGTAGTCCACGTGGACTCTGCACGATCCTCAGCGGTGGATTCAACCTTGTGCGGGTCGTTGCGGTACACGTCAACGGTGGGCAGGCCCTCCGCCTCGGGGTTATCGCGAATCAGCAGCCACGCCACAAATGCGAGCACGAAGCTGATAACAGCGGGGAACCAGAAAGCAACTTCCCAGGTCTTGCCGAACATGGAGAAGCCCCACGCAACCAGCAGACCGGACAGCGCACCACCAACGTTGTGGGCGGTGTTCCACCAGGAAACCTTCGTGCCGCGCTCACTGGTGGAGAACCAGTTCACGAGCACACGGCCGGAGGGCGGCCAACCCATGCCCTGGAAGATGCCGTTGAAGACCATAATGGTCGCCATGATGGAGGCGATAGCGGCAGCGTAGCCCGTCGCACCCGCGCCTTCACCCATGTAACCGGTCATTGCCAGCAGGATGTTTGCAACACCCGAGAGCACCAGACCAATTGGTAAGAAGAGACGCGCGTTGGAGCGGTCAGAAATCATTGCGGTGAAGAACTTGCTGAAGCCGTAAGCCAGCAGCAGTGCCGTGGACAGCGCACCAATCGCCGCGTTGCTGAAGCCCAGTTCCTTGGTCAGAATCGGGGTGACCAGCGGGACGTTGTTACGAATCAGGTAGAAGGTTGCGTAACCGATGAAAATACCCATGAAGACCTGTAGGCGCATGCGCGGGTACTTCGCATTAACTTCTGCTTCGCTGAGCTGAGGCTTGGGTGCCGGAATGGCGAGCCAGCGGGGTACAGAACCCTTCTTCTTCTTTGATGAAGTGGTAGTAGTCATATTTGGCATTCTATAAGTGGGGCCTTATAAAAATGCTAATCTACTGGGCATGTTTTCACTAAATTGTTCAGTGTAGTGAACGAATATTCAGAGTGATTATTCTATAAATACTTGTTTTACCCCGGAATTGCAGGGAAGTATGAAATCCATGTGATGCACATCTGTCTACTGGGCAACATTGCCGTGCATAGCGTAACGAATATAAATACTTTCTTTGTTGAGCAAATGCATGTTTTGGTCAGACCACAACTAAATTTAGAGTAATTTATACCCTAAGTTCAAAAAGAAAACCACTTAAACACCACTAAATCAGGACTCCACAAACACCCCGCAGGCACCCACCCGCTCAACCCAAAAACTGCACAGAAAAACCCGCCCGCACGGTGCAGAAGAATCCGTGCGGGCGGGCCCGTTATCTATCCCCAAAAGCTCGGCATACAGTCGGTACGCATACCGGCACGAAGCCGAACAGCCGCCACCTGCCGCAGGTTACCGCGAGCAAACCATCATCCGGTCAACCCGCAGCAGGCAGCGGAACCAATAGGCGCCTCCTAGAGGGACGCGCGGATCGCCTTGGTGGCATCCACCAGGTGACGCAGAGACTGCTTGGTCTCCTCGTAATCACGAGTCTTCAGACCACAGTCCGGGTTCACCCACAGGTCAGCAATGGTGCCGTAACCAATCGCAGCCTTCAGCAGGGACTCAATCTCCTCCTGAGAAGGAACACGCGGGGAGTGGATGTCCCACACGCCCGGGCCCAGACCGGAAACGAAGCTCTCCGGAATGTCAGCCAGCAGCTCCATGTGCGAACGAGCCGCCTCGATGCTGGTTACGTCGGCGTTCAGAGCGTTAATCGAGTCGATAATCTCGTTGAACTCCGAGTAGCACAGGTGGGTGTGAATCTGGGTGGAGTCCTTCACGCCGCTGGTTGCCAGGCGGAAGGAGTTCACCGACCAATCCAGGTACTGCGGCTGCTCATCGCGGCGCAGGGGCAGCAGCTCACGCAGAGCCGGCTCGTCCACCTGAATGATGCGGATGCCTGCCTCTTCCAGGTCGGCAATCTCGTCGGCCAGTGCCAGAGCCACCTGGTTAGCGGTCTCGCGGCGGGGCTGGTCGTCACGCACGAAGGACCATGCCAGAATCGTCACGGGGCCGGTGAGCATGCCCTTGACCGGCTTGTCGCTCAGCGACTGTGCGTGGGAGCTCCACGGAACGGTGAACGCCTCACCGCGCAGGCCCTCACCGTGACGCTTCACGTCACCGAACAGGATCGAGGGGCGGGTGCAACGCGAACCGTAGGACTGAACCCAGCCGTGGCGGGTGGTTGCGAAGCCGTCGAAGTTCTCGGCGAAGTACTGAACCATGTCGTTACGCTCAGCCTCACCGTGAACCAGCACGTCCAGGCCCAGATCCTCCTGCAGTGCGATGACCGAAGCAATCTCGTCACGCAGGAAGCCGTTCAGCTCCTCAGCGGAAATCTTGCCCGCACGAGCCTCCGCACGGTGGCGGCGAATCTCAGCGGTCTGCGGGAAGGAACCAATGGTGGTGGTCGGCAGCTTCGGCAGGTTCAGGTCAGCCTGAGCCGCACGGCGAACATCAATGGTCGGGCGGTCGAAGTCCTCGGGGGTCACAGCTGCGGCGCGGGCACGAATCTCCTCGTTGTGCTTACGCGGGTCAGCGGCGAAGCGAGCCAGCGCCTCATCAGCAGCCTTCAGCTCGGGCTCAATAGCGGCCTCACCCTCAGCCAGGCCGCGAGCCAGCAGAGCAATCTCGGCGACCTTCTGGTCAGCGAATGCCAGGCCGTCCACGGGAACCTCGGCGGGGTCTTCCAGAGCCAGGTCGTGCGGCACGTGCTGCAGGGAGGTCGAGGAGGAAACCGACACGGCACCCTCGGATGCGCCGGGCAGAGCCTCCAGAGTCTTCAGAGCCGCACGAACATCGGCACGCCACACGTTACGGCCGTTCACAACACCGGCAACCAGGTGCACGCCAGCGGCAGAAACGGACTCCAGCTCAGCCTTCGAGTACACGCCGTGCACCAGGTCAAGGTGCAGAGCCTCAACACCGGTACCCAGCAGCGCCGGCAGGTTCTCACGCAGGGAACCGTAGGGGCTGGTCACCAGAATCTGCGGGCGCTTCTCGCCAGCAGCCAGGGCACGGTAGGTGCGCTCAGCAAGTTCAGCCACCTTCGCGTTGTCGGCACGGTCCACGGCCAGGCCCGGCTCGTCCAGCTGAACCCACTCAACACCGCGCTCAGCCAGCTGCTCCAGCACCTGAGCGTATGCGGCAACGAACTCATCCAGACGGTCGACGGGGGAGAAGTCCTCAGCGGAACCCTGCTCAGCCTTAGCGCCCAGCAGCAGGGTCAGCGGGCCAACAATCTGCGGGCGGACCTTCACGCCAGCCTGCTTTGCGACCTCGAGCTGCTCGTCAATAGCCTCAAGGTTCAGCTTAATCTCGGTGCCGGCACCAATCTCGGGCACCAGGTAGTGGTAGTTGGTGTCGAACCACTTAGTCATCTCCAGCGGAGGCAGGGTCTCGGTACCGCGAGCCAGGGCGAAGTAGCCGGGCAGATCCAGCAGGCCGCGGCCGTCCTTAGCCTCAGCCAGACGCTCGGGAACCAGGGTGAACAGGCGAACCACATCGAGCACCTGGTCGTAGTAGGAGAAGGTTGCCGGAATCGAGTAGTTATCAGCCTTCAGGCCCGCAGCGGTCACGCGCTCGAAGTAGGTGCGCTGCACGTCAGCGGCGGTGTCCTGCAGCTCCTGCAGGGTTGCCTTGCCCTTCCAGAAAGCCTCCTGAGCCTTCTTCAGTTCGCGGAAGCGGCCCACGCGGGGGTAACCAACAATGGTTGCGACGGGGAATGCGGTGTTCGACATAGTAATTTTTCCTTTACTGGGGATAGATGTGGGAGTCAGTTCCGGTGTTTCACCACCCAGCGGTGGGCGGTGAAACGGAGGTCGTAACTCCCGGAATATTTGTGGGGGAGAAAAGTGGAAACGCATCCGACAAGGAGCGTTATGGGGGTTAGGCGTATTCCAGTTCGCTCAGCGGCTGAGAGAAACGGTTGCTGTACCGCGGCAAATCCAGCTGATCCAGAACGTCCAGCACCGCCGCATGCTCGTTGAAGGTGAAGAAGTGTAGACCTGGTGCGCCCGCATCCATCACGGTGCGGCACTGGTTCAACGCATACTCAACACCGATGCGGTGCAACTCAGCGCTGCTGGTTGCTGTCTCCAGGGCGTACGCGAGGTCCGTCGGGACCGCCATGCCCGCCATCTGGCAGAGGTTCCGCAGGCGCTTCAGTGAGGTCACCGGCATGATGCCCGGAATAATCGGGATGTCCACACCTGCCAGGCGTGCCGAATCGACCAGGGCGCTGTAGCGTTCATCCTCAAAGAACACCTGAGTGATCGCGAAGTCCGCGCCGGCACGTTGCTTGGACAGCAGAATCTCAATGTCCTGCAGCAGGGATGCGGACTCGGGGTGCTTCTGCGGGTATGCCGCCACACCAATAGACACCTTGCCAGCTGCCAGGTGGGCGAAATCTTCACGCTCAACGCGGCGAATGAGTTCCACCAGGTAGCGGGCGAAAGGAAGTTCAGAAACCTGACCCTCCTGAATGTCACCGCGAAGAGCCAGGAAGCCGCGCACGCCCAGGCCCAGAATCAGGCGGACTGCACGCTCCAGCTCGTGCACCGAATGGCCTGCACAAATCAGGTGAGCCAGCGGGGTGAGGGAGGTTTCGTGTACCAGGTGGTCGAGCAGCGCCAGGGTCTTCTGGCGGCGCTTCGCGTCACCGGAGTAGGTGACCGACACGTAGTCGGGGTTGGTGCCCTCAAGCTCCGCAATCGTGTGCATGAGCGACTCGCAGCTCGCGTGTGAGCGCGGAGGGAACAGCTCAAAAGAAAGAGCCGGGTGAACTGTCGTCATAACCATCCTTCGTGTTCACCCGATAGATACGCACCGGCGGGGTGCGTGAATTCTTCTGCGGGATGTGCTGTACCGGTTTGCTGGTACGGCTCATCGTGGGGTGCCGAAGGGTATTCTTCTCTATCGGTCCTGGCGGGAGCACCTTGTCCGTACCCTGCACCGTGACGGTGGGGATACTGGCGAGGTTGCTGCGACGTCGACGAGCCAGATCTCTCGGTCGCTCTTGATAGATAACGCCTTCACTCTACCCACCGCATCCGAGGGTGTGCAAGGTGTGCGGCGGTTGATGTCCTAATATTTCTGGACATGACATTGGGGCGAAATATGAACTTAATATGACCGACTGTGACGAAGGGGGCTGGGGAGTGTTGCCGGTAGAGGTGTCGATTGACTCTTGGGTGTCCGGCACTATCACAGATATGTCTGCTTAATATTCTTGGACACGCGCGAATATGTGTGTTTTATCTTTCAGTGAGAGGTAGGGTAACTAATAACTAATGAGGCACCGGTAGTGTTTCGATGTCCGCTCATCGAGGAGTTTCAGGGCTCAAAGATGAGTTCAATACGACTTTGTGAGCGTGGTGAGAATGAAAAATCTATTTTCCTCTATACTCTGGTCCTTCCGCCTAGCCTGGAAAACCTGTCCCGCGACCCTGGTGAGCACTGCCCTATCGCTAGCCATCATCGCCTGCATTCCCTTGAGCCAGTCCCTGCTGATCGGTAATACAGTATCAGCCTTGAGCGGTTCAAATGGTGGCGCAGCATGGATTTATATTATTGCTCTTGCCCTTGTTGTCGGAATTAATATCATTGCTCAACGCTGGGTAAGAAGTAACATGCTTATCCTCAAATCAAAGATGAACTATCGGGTTCACTGCATGTTAAATACCAGGTTATCTACATTTTCGTTGTCTGATATAGGTAGCACAAAATCGCAGGAAGATATACGTGCTGCTAGAGAGGCAATATCGAAACAGGAATTGCAGGTTCACACCATGTCAGTTATGACACTGGTGAATTCCTTTGCGATGGTTTTCCTCCTCTGTTTTAATATTGCGAACGTCAGCATTGTGGCAGCAATTTTTGCGGCACTGTGTTCACTACCTCTATCTATTGCAATGGTAATCCTCGCTAAACGTGATTACGCTATATACACCCTAATGTACGAGGACTATCGGGTAGAGAACTACTATCTAGACAATCTGATGGCTCAAAGTCGCGCCCAAGAACTTCACCTCATGAGAGCCTCCCGATTTTTCTCGCAACGCGTAGCGTCCTGGCGACGCCGGGCAGCCGGTAGGGAATTGAGCCTTGAAAGTGTTAGAGGAATCATCTCCATAGTTGCAGGGCTACTCTGCTCTGTCTTACTTTTTGCGTCCCTGTACTTCCTTGTGGATTCAGGAGCCGATATATCGTATGTGGCCGGATCGCTGATTGGAATCATTGCCTGTGTTGCCGCGACCCAAGAGGTGGGATATTCATTTGGTCAGATTATTAATGGAGCATTATCTGTTCAGCAATTCCGAAGGGTGTGCGACTCTGATACTTACGACCATGCTTCTGAGATGAAAACTTCTAACCCTAACCATGAAAATATTTCAAAAATTATATGCAAAGATGTATCCGTTCAGTATGAGGGCGCGTCATCTTTTGCGCTTAAAGATATTAATCTTGAGCTGATGAATAATCAAATGATTGCAGTAGTTGGTGCCTCGGGCGCGGGAAAAACAACGCTAATAAATGCAATTCTTGGAATTACACCAATTGCCCAGGGGAGCATAACGTATAAGGGTGCTTCTTCTGAGAGTAAATACAACATGTTGGCAAATGTTGGTTTGGTGAGTCAAGACTACGGCCGCTATGAACTGACTGTGCGTGAAAATCTTCTTCTGGGTTTGTCGCAGGAGGCGGTTGAGCGTCTTGGTGATGCTGATTTGTGGTCGGCTTTGTCGGTGGCTTGTGCTGATGATTTTGTGCGTGGTCTTGAGGGTGGTTTGGATGCTCAGTTGGGTGAGTCGTTTGGTGGTGTTGGTCTTTCGGGTGGTCAGTGGCAGCGTTTGGCGTTGGCGCGTGTGGTTCTTCGGGATGCGCCGGTGTGGGTGTTGGATGAGCCGACCAGTGCTGTGGATGCTGAGACTGAGGAGGAGATTTTTGCTCGGTTGAAGGTGGCTGCTGTTGGGCGTTTGGTGGTGTTGGTGTCTCATCGTGCGTGGACGTTGCGTGGTGTTGATTCTGTGGTGGTGTTGGATGGTGGGTGTGTGGTGGAGCAAGGAACCTACCGGGAGCTACTGAAGGCAGAGGGAAAGTTTATGGAAATTTTCAAAAATCAGATCTCTGAAGATTCTGCAGGGCGCAAAACTTCTACTGAAAGGGGCTATAAAGATGCGTAAGATTATGGCTAATACTGTTTGGTCCGTGGTTTATGCTTTCAGAAATCACCCCGTATGGACCGTCTCCTATCTAGCGTCTGTTGTGTGCCTATCGCTATTCCCCGCTTTGCAGATGGAGGCTGTCACTAGGCTTGTTGAGCATTTGGGTCAGAGCCGGGATGAGGTGCTCCCACTAGCCCTGGGGGTTAGTTTTGTGCTGGCAGGATACATTGCCCTGGGGCAAGCATCAGATTCTCTGCGTATGATTCTAAATTCTCGAATGTCAAGTACAGGTATTCAGAATGTATCTTCTCGTTTGGCGACTTGTTCTTCTCAGGAAATCGCGAGTGGTGATTATGCTCGCTCATCAAGGGCAGCTCATGATGCTGTGACAGGGGGGAGCCTAGGGTCTCAAGTTTCTACTATGGGTGCTCTGATATTCATCATTTTTTCGACGGGAGCCCTTAGTTATTCCGTAGGAAAGATCAATGTATATGCTTCACTCTGCATGCTTGCAGGCATGATTCCTGTTGCCTTGATGTCACATCTCTATTCGAGTAAAAATGCTGAGGCAATGGAAAAAATATATTCATATAGCTACAACGCATGGCATAGCACTAACCAGATTGCACAAATAACTACTGCTCGTGAGCTTGCAATTCTTAACGCTCGTTCATTCTTTGCGCATCGCGCTAATCAAGAACGGAAAAAATCTGGTGAGGAGGAAATTGGCCTAGCTCGTTACATCCTCAGAATACATACAATTGTTGGTTTTATAAGCGCTGCATTGCTAGCTTTAGCCCTTATTCTTCTAGCCACCTCGTCGCCGCCTCCCGGTGTTCTTGCTGGAGCTGTTATAGGTATTACCTCGGCTATAGTCTCGCTTGGCTCGATGGGAAGCGACCTTAGCTCGATGGCAGCGGGGTCAAACGCAATTGATATATATCGAAAGTTTATTTCTAGCGCACAACCCGGGCAGAAAAATCCGATTGCCGATACCTACCCTGAAATCTCCAGCGTTTCCATTAGGAATCTTGCTATCCAGTATCCAAAAGCTGATTCTTTAGCTCTTAAAAACATCAATCTCACTTTTGGTCCCGGGCAGATGATTGGTATTGTCGGGCCCAGCGGATCGGGAAAGACAACCCTAGTAAATGCACTCATGGGTATGCTTAAGCCCTCCAGTGGAGACATTCTCATTGGAGGTAAGTCGGTACAGGACATATCACCTGATGATTTGCTGGCGAATGTGGGTGTGGTGAGTCAAGACTACGGCCGCTATGAACTGACTGTGCGTGAAAATCTTCTTCTGGGTTTGTCGCAGGAGGCGGTTGAGCGTCTTGGTGATGCTGATTTGTGGTCGGCTTTGTCGGTGGCTTGTGCTGATGATTTTGTGCGTGGTCTTGAGGGTGGTTTGGATGCTCAGTTGGGTGAGTCGTTTGGTGGTGTTGGTCTTTCGGGTGGTCAGTGGCAGCGTTTGGCGTTGGCGCGTGTGGTTCTTCGGGATGCGCCGGTGTGGGTGTTGGATGAGCCGACCAGTGCTGTGGATGCTGAGACTGAGGAGGAGATTTTTGCTCGGTTGAAGGTGGCTGCTGTTGGGCGTTTGGTGGTGTTGGTGTCTCATCGTGCGTGGACGTTGCGTGGTGTTGATTCTGTGGTGGTGTTGGATGGTGGGTGTGTGGTGGAGCAAGGAACCTACCAAGACCTAACGACCGACCCTACATCACGTTTCAGGAAGCTCTTCGCCTCCCAACTGGAAGGGAAATAACCTCGCAACATACCCGCACAACGTAGAGTTAAAAGCATGGAACGTATTGAATCTCCCGTCTACCGCAGGCTCGGCAACTCCGGCCTCGTCGTACCCAGCGTCGGCATCGGCTGCAACAACCTCGGCCGCCCCGGCACCCCCACCCGCACCCAAGAAGGCACCAACGAAGTCATCGCCGCCGCAGTTGACGCCGGCATCAGCTTCTTCGACATTGCCGACCTCTACGGCGCCGAACCCGGCCTCTCCGAAACCATGTTCGGCACTGCCCTTACCCAGCTCGGCCTCGACCGCGACGAACTGACCATCGTCACCAAATTCGGTCTGCCCGTCGGTGACCTCAACGGCAACGACCGCAACGCCCGCGGATCCCGCCGCTACATCATGCGCGCCGTCGAAGGGTCCCTCCGCCGCCTCGGCACCGACTACATCGACCTGTACTTCTACCACAGCCCCGACCCGAACACCCCCATCGAAGAGACCCTCAGCGCCCTCGACCAGCTCGTACGCGACGGCAAGGTCCGCTACCTGGGCCACTCGAACTTCTCCGGCTGGCAGCTCGCCCACGCCGAACACTGCGCCCGCGAACTCGGCACCGAACGGTTCATCGCCGCAGAAAATCACTACAACCTGCTTGACCGCCGCGCAGAACTCGAAATCCTGCCCGCCGCACGACACTTCGGCATGGGTGTGCTGCCGTACTTCCCGCTCGCTAATGGCCTGCTGACCGGCAAGTATCGCCGCGATAACATTCCCGCCGGTTCGCGCCTGTCCCACTCCAAGAAGAACGTGCTCGACGCCGCCAACTGGGACCAGCTCGAAGCCTTCCACAGCTTCTGCACCGAGCGCGGCATCACCGAGGTGCAGGCGGCGTTCTCCTGGCTCGCGCAGCAGTCGCCGGTCACCTCCGTCATTGCCGGTGCGACCAGCGCCGAACAGGTACGCGCCAACGCACAGGCCGCCTGCCTGCGCTTCGACGCTGAGGACCTCGCCGCCCTGGACGCCATCTTCCCGGCACCCGAGAAGATCGCGCTGTTCTAAACGTCTAAACGCGGGCTCCCTCTCAAAGGGGCGCTCAGACGGTCGCACCAGGCGGCCGTAAAATATGCTGAAAAATGTCCGCAGTGAGAAATAAATATCACCCGCCGAACGTTTTCGCTAGGATTAGGTGAGGTGCGTCTAACCTGACGCACCTCACCTAGCCCACTGACAGGGCTGAAAAACCACCAATGTCGGTGTAATCTCACCTACCCCCTCGGCATCAAAGGACACCATGAGCGCACAGAGCACCGCCTCCACCCTGCCCCCGCTGGGCACCGGGAAGCACAGCCAATACCTCGGCATCATTGCACTCATCGCCACCTTCGGCGGTCTGCTCTTCGGCTACGACACCGGAGTGATTAACGGCGCGCTCGAACCCATGAGCCGCGAACTCGGCATGGACTCCACCGCCCAAGGCTGGGTCACCGGGTCGCTCGCCTTCGCGGCGGCTATTGGCGCGCTCACATGCGGTCGTATCTCCGACCGGTACGGCCGCCGAACCACCATCATTGGACTGTCCACCATCTTCTTCATTGGTGCCCTGGCGTGCGTCTTCGCACCCAACGTCGCCGTGCTCATCACCGGACGAACCCTGCTCGGCCTGGCGGTCGGTGGCGCCTCCGCCGTGGTGCCCGTATTCCTCGCAGAGCTCGCACCCTACGAAATTCGCGGCTCCCTCTCCGGCCGCAACGAACTCATGGTCGTGGGCGGTCAGCTTGCCGCGTTCATCGTGAACGCCCTCATCGGCAACCTGTGGGGCGAACACGACGGCGTGTGGCGCTGGATGTTCGCCATCTGCACCCTGCCCGCCATCGGCCTGTTCGTCGGCATGCTGCGTGTGCCCGAGTCGCCGCGCTGGCTGCTGCGCGTCGGCAAGCGTGAGCAGGCGCTGGAGGTTATGAAGCGCATCCGCTCCACCGAGCGTGCCGAGGCTGAGATTGCCGACATTGAGCGCACCCTGCAAGCGGAGGCGGCAACCTCCCAGAACGATGCGGCAGGTCAGGAAAGTGTGGGCGTGCGCGGCTGGTTCGTGCGCATCCTGCTCGTCGGTATTCTGGTCGGCGCGGGCCAGCAGCTGACCGGCATCAACTCGATCATGTACTACGGCATTAAGGTGCTCAAGGAGGCCGGTTTCAGCGAGTCCGCGGCGCTCATTGCGAACATTGCGCCGGGTACGATCGCGGTGCTCGGCTCCATCCTGTCGCTGCGTCTGATGGAGCGTGTGCCGCGCCGAGTCATGGTCATTACCGGCTATAGTTCGACCGCGTTTTTCCACGTGCTGATTGCGGGCGCATCCATGCTGCTGCCCGCCGATAACGCGGCGCGCCCCTGGATTCTGCTGGTGCTTATCGTCTGTTTTGTGGGCGCGATGCAGACCTGCCTGAACGTGTCCACATGGGTGATTATGAGTGAGCTGTTCCCGTTGCGTGTACGTGCGGCGGGTATGGGCATTTCGGCGTTTAGCGGCTGGATGATGAACGGTGCGCTGTCGCTGGCGTTCCCCGTGATTCTGGGCGCGGTCGGTCTGACCGGCTCCTTCATCGGCTTTGCCGTGGTGAACGTGGTCATTGCGCTGCTGATGTTCCGCAACCTGCCGGAGACTCGCGGCGTGAGCCTGGAGCAGGTGGAGCGCGGCGTGATGGACGGTAGCATCTACCCCTCCGCACGCGGTCGCTAAACCCCGGCGGGTTTTTGGGCATGAATGAGGCGGGCGGCCCCTCCCCGGTGGAGGCGCCGCCCGCCTCGCAATATGCGTTGAAAGACTAATCTGTAGGGTTCTCTACGAGGAACTCGTCGAGGCCGATGCGGTAGCCGTCATCTTCGGCGCGTGCCTTGCGAAGAGCCTCAATGTCGAGGAGCTCTTCGTACTCTTCCAGCAGCTTCAAATCTTCGTAGGAGATGAGCGCGGCAACAGTCTTACCATTGCGGCTGATGAGGGGACGTTCGCCGGAGAACACGGCTTCGTTGACTTTGGTTCCGAGGTTGTCGCGGAGTTCTTTAAGAGTCGTGACATTGGAACGAGTCCGGTGAGTGGTGACAGTCATGACTGGTTCCTTTCTGGGGTTTGTCCGTTAGCTCCGAGGATAGTTCTTGTGCAGGTTCTATTCAAGGGGCCGCAGGGCGAAGAAGGGTATCAGGGCACGAGTAGGGAATTACCGCATTCTGTACACCATTGATAACGATGCATTTTTCCTGCATTGATAATTCCCTTAACGATAGAATGAGGTACGGAACACTAAAAACTCGCCTGGTCAGAAATAATATCTAAGGCATGACCTGCTGAGTTAGACAGTTTCCGGTGTTATGTATCGATGAAGGCATAAGACCGACCGTGGGATGCCAAAAGGTGACCCGCTGAAAGGAGGGTGTCGTGAACGCCCTGCATACCAATTCCTATAACTGCTCGCAGCTAGTTTGGGCTGCCTATAAGAGCACGGACCCTAACGTGGACCTCGACTCTGACGGTGGCCCCGGCGTATACCCGACAGACATCAAGAAATCACACTGGGTACATCACTACGAAACGAGGTGGTAGCAATGACCACATCCCGTCTTTCAGGAAGTCTGCGTCTGGGACTTATCGGCGCCCTCCTCCTGTCAGGCTGTAGCGCAACCATCCCAGTGACAAACGACCCTCGCAAAGCCCTTGACGAAAGCAGCGTCGCCATATCCATTGCAGGCGACTCAAGATACCTGCCGAATGCTGGAGGAGGCGTAGCATTCTACAACTCAGAAACCCAAAAATGGTCAAGAATCAAAAATGTTGGGGTTCGAAACTCGCCAATTAAACATAAAGATAAAAACCTGTATTTCACAGATACAAATTCGCTATTCACCCTCTCCGATACACTACACACATACCCAAAGAAAACAAAAAATGATTACAGTGAAGATGTGTACGTTGCAGACGATAGCACTATTGTAGCTATAGATAATTACGGAGGGGATGGAAATGGTGATTACCTATTCCTTGTGACAATTGTAAAAGATGGTGAGGTGAGGGAAGAGAGAATTAAAAATAATTTACTCTTCACAGCTCAGTGCGCCGACGGCAGCATATGGGGCTACGATAAAATCAGCAATTACGAAGGAACAGATAACCAATACCTACACCCAAGGAACCCCACATACCTTACCCGTGTGTACCCGAACCCTTCAAATGAAAAAATGTTCTCGAAGAGTCTCGAAAGTAACACAATGGAAGGTTCCTACATTGTGTGTGCAGGAAATAGAATTGTGAAAATCCATGATACTTACCCGCAAAGCATTACCGACTACCAATATGCAGATTTAAAATATATTGACGGATCCATGCTCGAAGTAATTAATGTGCAAACAGGCGAGCATACAGAACGCCAAATTACCGGTGAAGCGAGCAAACGTGTACATGGAAAAAATGTTCCTTCAGGTGCACCGTATGCAATACACGCATACGGGGACGACATCTGGTGGGTCCATCACGACGGGCGAATCATCTCAACCAATATTGATACCGCCCACAACACTGTACGATTCAGCCTCAAAATCCCAGAAGGAGTAAAGGAAGTCTCCACATACTACTGGACCGAGAAAAACCTCTACGCCATGTATGAGCTGCAGGGAGAAACCTATATTCAAGCCTATTCCGTTGAGTCCGGTGAACTCATCAAAACCCAGAAAATACCGCACTACAACGCTCTTCTGAACGGGCGCGAATACCCCTCATACTTCGTTATTACAAACGAAGAGAAATTCCTTAAAAACTAACCCCTCGCGCTGAAATACTGCATAGAGTGAGGCGGGCGGCCCCTCCCTGTGGAGGTGCTGCCCGCCTCGTGCGTCTCGTGACCCGCCGCCCCTCGCCCCACCGCACTGTTCGTTGAATGAGAAGCAAGGAACCCCTACCCTGCGCCACCAATCCATAAGTGATACGGTCAAAGAACAAGTAATGGATTCACGTGCTGAAATGCACGCCCGACCCTGCCCCACACGCATCGCCCGGACGCCCGCATCCAGCACGCCACAACTCTATAACGAACACGGGTGAACAATGACTGAGAACGTACACAACGACTGGGACCTCCGAAGCGAAGAGGTCCAGAAGGACCAGGTAGCTGCCTACGACGCAATGCGCCGCCGTTGCCCCGTCGCCCACGACGAATTCATGGGCTACTCCGTCTTCAAAAACGCCGACGTACAGCACGTACTCGACCACCCCGAAATCTACTCCAACGTCGTCTCCACCCGCCACATCGCCGTCCCCAACGGCATGGACGCACCCGAACACACCACCTTCCGCGCGGTCAACGACAAGTACTTCACTCCCGAACGCCTCGAAAAGTTCGCACCCGTCATCCGCGACGCTGTGAAGAGCCTCATCGCAGAACTGCCCCGCGGCGAAGAAGTAGACGTCATGCAGGGCTTCGGTCAGGCATACGCAATGCGCGTGCAGAACGCCTTCATGGGCTGGCCCGCATGCCTCGAACAGCCCCTCACCGAGTGGATCGAGAAGAACCGCGTCGCCACCCTGCGCCGCGACCGTGAAGAAATCGCGAAGGTTGCCCTCGAATTCGACGGCTACATCCGCCAGCTGCTCGACGAACGCCGCGAGGACGCCGCAGCCGGCAACCCCAAGGACCTCACCGCCGAATTGCTCACCGACACCGTGCAGCTGCCCGGCGAAGAACCCCGCACCATGACCGACGAAGAAATCGTCAGCCTCATCCGCAACTGGACCGTGGGCGAGCTGTCCACCGTCTCCGCAACCGTAGGCGTATTCGTCAACTTCCTGGCACGCAACCGCGCCGAGCAGGACCGCCTGCGTGCATCCCTCGCCGACGGCAACGCACTCGACGACCGCAGTGAAATCGCCCTCGCCGTCGAAGAAATCATGCGACTCGAAGACACCCTCGTCACCAACCGCCGCATCACCACTCGGGACACCGAACTCGGCGGCCGCACCCTGCCCGCCGGCTCCCGCGTGACCATCAACTGGGCAAGCGCCAACCGCGACGAGGACGCCTTCGAAGACGCCCTCACCTACAACCCGCACCGCGACCAGTCCCGCAACCTCGTGTACGGCGACGGCATCCACGTGTGCCCCGGCGCGCCCCTGGCACGCCTGGAACTGCGCATCCTGCTCGAGGAGCTGCTGCGCGGCACCGAGTCCATTGAGATCGCGGACGAGAGCGAGAATCCCGCAACCGTGAACGCCGTGTACCCGGTCTCCGGCTACTCGGTCGTGCGCGCCATCTTTAACTAGGCACGCCCCAGCTCTAAAAGGGCGAGGCGCCGAACCCCTGAGAATGGGGGTCGGCGCCTCGCGCTGTTAAGAGTAAATATAAGAGTGAATAGTAGGGTAGTGGCGGCCGGTATCAGCCGCGCACTATAGATAAAACGGAATATTCCCTGACGGCTATATAGCCTAGTGGACTATCTAAAAAGCTGGATTTATCGGCCAGAACTCGTTGCCGAAGGCTTCACCGAAGAACCCGCAGAACCGCTCGCAGACGTACGAGCTGAAGCACTCGCAGAAGCAGAAGCCGATGCCTCCGCCGCAGCTGATGCCGACTCCTCCGGGGACAGAGCCGTACCATCCGCATGAACACCAGCCATCGCCGGAGTCACACCATTCACGAAGCTCAACTTCGCCTGCCTGAACTGATACTCGGGAGAGCAGGTCAGCTTATACTTCGAATTCGCCAGCTCGCGAATCGACTTCACATAATTCTGAGTCTCCTCATACGGGGGAACACCGCCGTACTTCTCCACGGAACCCGGGCCCGCGTTATAACCGGCGAGAACCACATCCTGTAGCTCATCCTCATTGGAGGCGTACTTCGCCAAACGAGTACGCAACTCAGCCAAGTAGCGTGCCTGCGCCGCAATCGCATCGTGCGGGTTCAGAACATTACCGCCATTGCCGAAGCTGTAGTGGCCGCCGCTCCACGCGTCATCAGTGAACTGTGCAATACCCTTAGCGCCCTGGTGAGACTCAACGCCCACACGCCAGTGGCTCTCGGTCTCAATCTGCGCCGCCAGCACGCCGGGACGGAAACCAGACACCTTAGAGCCCTCCTCAAAATCGGATCGGAGAGCCGCCGGAGCATACGAAAGCTCCGTCATGCCGCAGTAATCGTCGTAGGTGGCTGCCAAGCCGGCAACACCGCCACCCAGAAGGACCGCAGAGGCAATAATCTGCCAATGCGCAAGAACCCCGGCGAGAAAGCGAAGCGGGAAAGCTTTACGCTGCCGAGGAGAAGTCTGTTCGTCCGCCGAAGCGGAGGTGTGGTTGGTGGCGCCCGTAGCGCTGCGCTCGGAAGAGGCGCTCGAAGTGCTATCTGCCATTCCTATAGACTAGCGCACCATGCCCGCTCCTGGCTAAGAAAAGTTCGCCCATGAGGCTATAAGCATAGTTCGCCGATGCGGGGTAGGCTCCTGCGGGGCTCTGTAGGGGGCTTGTGCGGGGGCTCCAGGAAAGGCGCTGTATCGACTCGGTAGGGGGGCATGTGCGGGCGCAGAAAGACCGTGTAGAAAGACTGCGCAGAAAGACCCCGCCCGGCGCATCCATTCACAGGACGCACCGGGCGGGGTTATTCTCTCACGGGGCGCTAGAAGCACCTAGCGTGAGTGTTTAGCGGGCAGCCACTACTAGCGATCAGTCACCACAATCTTGCCGGCGGCACCGCGTTCCATCTCCGAGAAGGAGTGGTTCACGAACACGTAGGTGCCAGACTCCAGGAACTGCATCTCCACGAAGCCACCCTGAGCGGGCGCCAAATCCAGCGCCTGGCTGTGGCCGTCACGGCTACCGAACGCATCCACACCGCGGCGCATCAGATAGCCACCCTCCTTGTAGACCGTGTCGAATTGCGAACCGACCACGTGGAAGCTCGTGCCGTGGTTCGGGCCCGCAGCCATCACCCAAACACGAATACGCTCACCCTTCTTCACCTGCAGCGGCTTCGCCTTGTACTGGGTTGCGTGGCCGTTGAACATGGTCAGCGTGGGGGTGCCCGCCGCAATTAGCTCCGGCGAGTTCTCCGCCAGCTTGTTGCCGTCGGAGGCGGTCTTTCCGGTGTCGTGCAGGTACGCCTCGCCCTGAACCATCACGTACTCGTGATCAACCGGGTCAAGGTCGGCAGGGTCAATGATGACCGCGCCGTACATGCCCTGGGTCATGTGCAGGCTCAGCGGGGCGGTGCCGCAGTGGTACAGCCAGATGCCGGCGGCCTTCGCCTCAAAACGGTAGACGAGACGCTCACCGGGGGCGATGGTCTTCATCGTGTTATCGGGGGAAACCATGCCCGCATGGAAGTCCAGCGAGTGGCCCATCGTGCCGTTATTGACGAGTGTAATTTCAAAAATATCGCCGACCTTGCCGCGAAGAATCGGTGCCATGTTCTGCCCGTTGAACGTCCACATGTGAACGGTCACGCCGGGGGCTACCTCGCGGTCGACTTCCTCAACTTCCAGGGTGACCTTGCGGACGGTCTTGCCGTTCATCTGCTCGGCGGTGTTCGGCGCCGGGATGTTCGGGTCGCGGTACTTGTAGCCGCTACCGGGCGCTGCGGACATGTCAATCCTGCTGTTCGCAACGGTCATGAGGGTCGGGGTACTACCCGATGCAGCATGGTTGTGGCCGCCCGCAGAACCGTGGTTGTGGCCACCCTGCGCCACCTGGTTTGCGGAGGCGCCGGTCGCCTTCACCTTGAACACCATGCCCAGGGAGCGGTGACCCGCCACGGAGCAGTAACCCTCCTGGTCGGCGGTAATGACGCCGGCATCAACGGTTTTCGTTTCGCCGGGGTTGATAACGCCGGTGGTCGCGCCGTTGTCGAAGGTCAGGTCGTGGGTCATGCCCTCATCGTCGTTGGTAACTTCAACGACCAGGCGGTTACCGGCGGGCACCTCCACCTCGGCGGGGGTGAAACGGTAGTTGCTGGTCGCCTTCACCTGCACGGTGGTGGTCTGACCGGTCGCAGCCACGGAACCCGATGAAGAAACCGACGGCAGGTTCAACGCGGACGGGTTCACGGCGAAGCCCAGCAGGAACGCCATAGCAACCGCGAGTGCCGCCTGGAAGCTCTGCTTGGCGTGCGGGATGGGTGCGGGGGTCAGCGCCTCCTGGTCGAAGGCGGGCTTCTCACCGCGGGCGCGCGCCTCGAAGATTGCCTTGCGGGTGCTCACCGAAACCTTCACGCCGCGCACCATCAGCGGAATGAACGCCGCCAACGCCAGCGCGCCCACAATAGCGACCGCCATCTTAATGGACTGACCCACCATGGAGCTGGGCAGCATGAAAATAATGAGCGCCAGGTTCACAGCGGTCACGCGACCGGCAGCAAAACGGCTGAACTCCTTATTGGAGGCGCGAACTACCGCCGGGCCGCCGCCCATGCGCTGGGGGAGCAGGTAGCTCATCGCACCCAGCAGCACCTGCAGCAGGAAGCCCACCACGAAGATGGGGGTGACAGCGCGTACGTCCAGCTGTGCGAACGGGGTGGTTGCCACCATGTAGGCGGTGGTCGCCACGCCAACAACCAGCCAGAGGAAGCCCATACCGACGCTCATCGGCGGGTACTCGGTGGGGCGCTTGGTGCGTAGGGTACGCACCATCACCCAGGCGACAATGAGCAGGCCGAGCAGGTAGACGACCAGGCCCGCGGCAGCGAGCGGACGCATCCCGAATATTGCGCCGGCAAGGGTCAACACCAAGCCGCCACACATCAGGTACAGGGCGCGCAGGCTGTGAGTGAGCGCCTTATCAATCATCTTCGTGCGCAGCATGGTCGGCCAGAAGGTCACCAGCGTACCCACCACGGTAATACCGACGAAGCCGAGTACGTTCACGACCTCGTGCGCGAGCAAGAACTGCGAATGCAGGGTGCCCTTCAGGTTCGGGTAGGCAATCATCGCACCAAAACTTGCTCCGAGGGGCAGCATGAGCGCCGCCGCAATGTAGAAGCGAATCGTCACACCGAACCGTGAGGGCAGAGCCTGACGCACCTGCTTGAGCAGGTACAGGGCATGCCAGGCGACCATGGTGCCCACAATGAGCGCACCAACCACCGTGGCGGCGTAGAGGCCGGGCACGCTCAGCTGACCGATCATGCCGATCATGAGCACGAGAATACCGGCGTTCAGGATGAAGATGCGGCGCACCTGAGTTCCGCGGTGTTCGTCAGGAATCTTGATCTTCATGAGCGCTTCGGTGAAGTGCTGCGACCAGATCAGAATCGAGTTTGTAATCAGGCCGAGGGTGACAATGTGCACCATTAGCCAGCCGCTATTCGGGATAAGCTTATGCAGCAGAAGCACGCCGATAAGCACAAACATCCAGTGCGAGACAGGCTTGGAGGCGCGACGATGCCACGTACCGCGACCGGATGCGCGGCGTGCAACCTCTTCGGGGGTGAGGTTCGCGCCGGGCGCATCAGCCGGACGCGCGCCAATGCTCAGGCCGGAGGAGCCGCCTCCGGAGAGGCTTGCGGGCTTGCCGTTCGTGTTCTCGCCTTCGGGTGGGGCGCCGAGATGTTCACTCACGTAATCACTGCTTTCACTGCTGGTTGTTCGTGGACGTCGGTGTGCGGGGTGGCATCGCTTGCCCCTGCGTTGGGGTGGGCCCTGCGTTGGGGCGGGCGGATGCCAATAAGCCCATTATATTGCCCGGTTAGTACCAATTTTGAAGACATTACGTGCATATGAAGGCGGCTCGTACCGTGATGGTTGCGCTTGCGCACTCGAGCTAATCTTCCCCTGCGATTCTGCCCCTGTGAATCTTCTCCCCGATGCGCCCTTCACAGGTGCGCGCGATAAACTATTAGGATTCCAAAATCAGATGCCCGCCCACCCTACGCGCGCATCCGCCGGCACCAAGGTAAGGACAAGCACCTCGTGACAAGGACTGACTCCACCACCCCCATCTGGGGAAAAATCGCCATTGTGGCACTCATCCTCATTGTTGGCGGTGGATACGTCGTCAAACTGCTCACCAACCCCTTCGCCGGTATGGACTTCTCCATCTACCGTCTGGGCGCGATGACCATTTTCGATAACGAGGGTTTCACCCAGGACCTGTACTCCCCGACCCTGAACGATCACGGCGTGAACAAGCCGCCGTTCACGTACCCGCCGTTCGCGGCGATGCTGTTCTTGCCCTTCGCGTTCATGCCTCTGGAAGTCGGCATGGTCATTATGGTTGTCGGTTCGGCTGTGGTGGCGTGGTGGATTTCCACGATTATTTACAACTACGTGAATGCGCGCGGCCGAGAGCTGCCCCTGCAACAGTACTTTGGTCGTGCCGGCACGATTGCAGCGCTGACCATTCTGGTGGTGGCGGCTGGCCCGTGGCAGCGCACCCTGGATTTGATTCAGATTAACCCGTTCATTACGGCGCTGATTCTTGCCGATTTTGTGCGCCCGGCAACCCGCGTGCCGCGCGGCGTGCTGATTGGTATTGCGGGCGGCGTGAAACTGACCCCGCTCGTGTTTGGCCTGATTCTGCTGGTCCGCCGCGACTGGAAGGGCGTTGCGACCCTGGGTGCGACGTTCTTCGGCACCATTGCGTTGGGTTTCATTCTGATGCCTAAGGAGGCGCCGGAGTTCTGGTTCTCCGCGCTGACGAACCCTTCGCGTGTGGGGGGCCTGAACTTTGTGGATAACGTCTCGATTCAGGGCTGGCTGCTGCACTTCGGTCTGTCTGAGAGCGCCGTGAAGCCCGTCTACTACGCCCTGGCGCTGGTCACGATTGTGCTGACTGCCGCGCTGCTGTACCAGCTGGAACGCCGCGGTGCCGCACTGGCGCAGGTGGCGGTGACCGCCTCCCTGATGGTGGCGCTATCGCCGATTAGCTGGTCGCACCACAACGTGCTGCTGCCTCTGCTGGCGTTCATTTTGATTCTGGATGCGTTCCCCACCTATTTTGCGGTTCAGCCTGCGTGGTTGCGGGTGACGGCGACCGTGTTCGCGGTGGTTGCGGTGCTGGGCCTGTACATTTCGCCGATTAGGATTGCGTCGTGGTTCCACGGTAGCGCTGAAGGTTTGGAGCATTTGGCTCCGGGCGCGTTGGCGGTCTCGGCGGTTCCGGCGTTCTGCCTGTGGGTGACGATGACGCTCTGGTCTGTTGCCGCACTGAGCGCGCCGGTGCGTGGCGCGAAGGTTGAGCCCGTGCACTACGGTTCCGTGCGTAGCGATGCGCCCCTGGGCTGGTGGGGCGCTCGCGCCCTGGTGACCGAGAGCGCCGAGTCTGTGCGTGCCGCTGCTTCTCGTGAGGCAACTGCGTGAGCCGCGAAAAGGAGCTAGAAAAGACCCCCGTGAAGAATACTGACAAGAACTCCGCTACGAACGCGGTGAAGACCGCGGAGAATACTGCGGCGGCTGCGCCGAGGATTCCCTGGGCTTCTACCGCAGTTGCGGAACCGGCTGTAGAAAGCGCTACAGAAAGCGCGGAGCCTGCCGCTGAGCCCGCTTCTGAACCCGCGGCGGAAACTGTTGAACCCACCGAGGAAACCGCCGAGGAAACTGCCGCAGAGCCCACACAACCTGCGCGTCGCGGCTTTTTTGACCGTATCCCCGGCATGCGTAGCGGCGCTCTCTGGGCGCACCTGCTGTTCATCCTGGTTGCCCTCTACGCCTTTGACTACGTGACGTACGCGGCGGCTGACGATATTTACGTGTACCGCCTGGGTGCTGTCTCCCTCGCGGATGGCCCGGACGGCTACCAGCTGTACACCTTCCGCACGCGCGGCCTGCCGTTCACGTACCCGCCGTTTGCGGCGCTGCTCTTCTACCCGCTCGCGTTCCTCACCGAACCGCAGAGCATGCTGCTGATTACCGCCATTATTTGCGCGCTCAGCTACTGGTGCGCGTACCTGCTGTACTCCTACGCGCGGAGCCGTTCGTGGCGTTTGCCGTTGCAGAAGCACCTGGGTCATTGGGGTATGGTGTCGCTGATTGCGGCGCTGATTTGGATGTGCGGTCCGTGGCGTTTGACCACGCATTTTGGGCAGATTAACGCCATCATTTTGGCGCTGATTCTTGCCGATTTTATGCGCCCGGCGACCCGCGTTCCGCGCGGTGTGCTGCTGGGTATTGCGGCGGGTATTAAGCTGACCCCGCTCGCATTCGGTCTGCTGCTGCTCATGCGTAAGGACTGGAAGGGTATTGCGACCCTGGGTGCGAGCTTCGCCGCGACCGTGGGTATCGGCTTCCTGGTGATTCGTGAGGAGTCGCTGACGTTCTGGTTCCATGCGGTGCATGACACTTCGCGTGTGGGCTGGTTCAGCTACTTCGATAACGTGTCGATTATGGGTTCGCTGACCCACGCGGGCCTGCAGCATCACCTGACGGCGACCGCCCTGTCCGTGGTGCAGGTGGCGTTGACCCTGCTGATTGTGCTGGTCACCGCGGTTCTGCTGGTTCCGCTGATTCGTGCCCGCGCGCTCATGGCGCAGCTGGCGCTGACCGCGTTCATGATGCTGCAGATTTCGCCGATTAGCTGGTCGCACCACAACACCTGGTACCCGCTGATGCTCGCCGCCGTGGTCATGGAAATCTTCCCGCTCATGTACCGGCGGGTCAGCTCCTTCGTCTTCACGCTCGCTGTTATTTTGGCGACTGCGGCGCTGATGGGCATGTACATTTCGCCGTTCTGGATTGTGCTGGCGTTCGCCCCGCACTTCAACTCGGATCAGATTCTGATGGTGCCCGAAGGCTCCCTGGGCCTGATGGCGGGCACCATGCCGTACCAGTTGATGTACCTGTTTATTCTGGTGACGTTCTTCGTGTACCTGGCGAATCGTCAGGTGGTGGGGCGTGCGGCACGTGCCGCAGGCGCCGAACTAGCGGAGGCGAAGTACTCCCGCTAAGGAAGCCCCCGCTCACGGTGGTTGCTCCTTCATGGCGGCGGGCGCATCCAACAGGGGCGTCAGCCCGCCGGGCAGAACCCCAGAAGCGTAGCCTCCGGGCATAAAAGTAACCTGGCATAAAAGTATCCCCCGCATCTATTCGGATGCGGGGGATACTTCTATGCTCAGCCTGCTGACCTACTCGGCCTGCTGACCTACTCGGCCTGCTGACCTAGTCAGCCAAGCCGCTAGTTAGTGCCGATGCTCCAAGTAACGTTGGAGTCGGTACGAACCTGCAGGTAGCTCTTGTTGCTCTGAACCCACTGAATGCTGCTCTTCACCGGCGACAGGGTCGAGGAGAAGAACGGGTCGTTCTTAGTTGCGTTCAGAACGCTGAAGCCGCGGGTGGTCGGGCCGCTGGTCTGGAACTCCATGGTCGCCTCGGTGCCTTCGTAGGTGAAAGCGTAGTGGTTCATGGTGCTCTGGAACTTCTCACCCTTCTTGTAGTTGGGTGCGGAGTCTGCATCGTAGACGCGGATGGTCCATTCGCCCTTACCGGTCAAGTCCAGCTTGCGGGTGGGGGTGGAGTGGCCGCTCGCGTCGATCCATGCGGTGCCCTTGAGCTCCTTGCCGTCGCGGGTCGAGTCGATAACGCTCACACCTGCGCTGCTGTTGCCCTTCTCATCACGGCTGGAGATGAAGGCGTTAACCACACCGTCTGCGGGCTTGAACTCGTAGTAGAGCAGGCCTGCGGACACATCGCCCTTGATCTTCTCAATCTCGATGGTGTCCTTGTTGTCGGTGACGGTCTTCTTGTACTCCTTGAACTCACCCTCGGGCATCTTCGCTTCAGCAGCAGCAACCGGTGCAGCCGAAGAAGCCGAAGCCGCTGCCGCGCTCTCAGATGCGGGTGCTGCGGAAGAAGCCTCAGAGGATGCCGCCGCCGCGGAGGACGCCTCAGCGGAAGTAGCCGCCGCGCTCGCAGACTCGGAAGAACCGGAGGTGGGGGTCGAGCCGCCACGCGGAATCAGCATGACAATCGCCAGGATGAGAACAATCAGCAGAGCCAGCGCACCACCGATAACACCCCAAATCTTGGTGCCGGAGAACAGGCCCTTCTTCTCGGAGTTGTCCTCGCCCTGATCTGCGGGCTCGGTGACGTAGGGGTTGCTCAGCGCCACGGTTGCCTGGTCCTGATCGGACACCTGACCCGCGTAGGGCTGCTGAGCGTTGTACGGCTGACCCTGGTAGGGGTTGTTCTGGTACTGACCTCCCTGGACGTTCTGGCCACCCTGGAAGTTCTGGCCCTGGAAACCATCAGCCTGGTTCGGCTGGAAGCCGTTCGGTGCCTGACCC
>CAUTHR010000012.1:0-74584 GCA_963538455.1 Rothia mucilaginosa
CCCCTGTTGCTTCTGCTACCAGCGCCTCTGCAAGTGCTTCGGCTTCTGCGAGCGCGTCTTCTTCCCCGTTGGCTCTTGCTCAGCCCAGTATTGAGTCGCAGCCGGACTCGTTGCGTTGCCTGGTGAATAAGATGCGTCCCTTTGCACAGCAGGATTGGGAGCCGAGCGACCTGGTGGAGTTCTACGGTCATCAATTACGCGCTGAGGCGGCGAAGGCAGCGGATACGATGATTGATGCGGCCGCTACTGATGGCGTGACTCTGCTTGTGTCTAGCGCGTATCGTTCGTATGCGGTGCAGCAGCAGACCTATCAGTATTGGGTTTCGGTGAACGGCCAGAAGGTGGCAGACCAGTTGTCTGCGCGTCCCGGTTATTCGGAGCATCAGACGGGTTTGGCGATCGATTTTGCCTCTCCTGAGGGTTGCCGGTTGGAGGAGTGTTACCGCGATACGCTGGCTGGTCAGTGGTTGGCGAAGAATGCTCCGCGTTACGGATATATTCTACGTTTCCCTGATGGCCGTCAGTCGGTGACCGGTTATCGTTTTGAGCCGTGGCATTACCGCTATGTGGGTGTGCAGATTGCTCAGGAGTATGTGGCCTCGGGCGCGAAGACTTTTGAGGAGTTCATTGGTACGGGGGCGGCGCCCGATTATGCAAGTGCGAGCTAGGCTCTGAGCTAAGCTTTCGGCTTTGCCGGGTGCGCCGAGCGGTGATGTGTGTCGTATTTCTAGATTCCGCGTCGGAAATAAATAGGCACAGTAGATGCATATTTTTTCGCGGACAGGTCCCGTAAATCCGCGATTTTTTGCAGGTTTCAGAGATTTTTACTCATGCTTTATGTGACCTAGACCTTAAGTATTGAGCATCATAGAATCGCTGTGAAGAAAAACACATGCTTTACAACGAAAATTTTCTCAAGATACTGCTTTTTGAACACCTAAAAGGCGCTATTCTATATCTCATGCTTAAGGGTTTTAAAGATTTTCTGATCCGCGGTAACGTCATCGACCTCGCAGTTGGTCTGATCATGGGTACCGCCTTCACCGCTGTGGTGAACGCACTTGTCCAGTCCGTCCTGATGCCGGCTATCTCGATGCTGGTTAAGTCCCCCAACTTCGATGAATTCCTGGTCTTCGACCAGATCAAGGTTGGCGTGTTCCTGACCGCTGTTGTCAACTTCATCCTGATTGCAGCTGCTGTGTACTTCGCAGTTGTTGTGCCCGTTCAGAAGCTGACCGAGCTGGCTGCAAAGAACAAGGCTGAGGAAGAGGAAGAAGAGGAAGAGACCGAGATCGCACTCCTCAAGGAGATCCGCGACGCTCTGGCAAAGAAGTAATTTCTCTGCTCTCTAACACTAACTTTCAGACCCCCGCATCCCCTGTGGATGCGGGGGTTTTCCGCATCCACTTCCCCTGCACCCGTTCCAGATAACGTAGAAGGGCTGGGAAGGTGTCTCTACACCTTCCCAGCCCTTTATCGTTCCTCCGCTAGGGAAGAATACGTTTAGAGTGCCAGTTCCTTAGCCACAACGTCAGCCAGCTGCTGAGCAACCTCGTCAGCCTGTTCCTGGGTTGCAGCTTCAACCATCACGCGCACCAGAGGCTCAGTGCCGGATGCACGCAGCAGCACGCGGCCGCTTTCACCCAGTACGCCTTCAGCCTCGCTGACAGCAGTAGCGAGCGCCTCGTTGGTCTTCACAGCGGCACGGTCAACGCCCTTGACGTTGATCAGACGCTGCGGGGTGGGCTGCATGCGCGATGCCAGCTCGGAGAGGGTCTGACCGCTACGAGCCACCTCTGCAGCCAGCTGGATGCCGGTCAGCACGCCGTCACCGGTGGTTGCGTAGTCGCTCATGATGACGTGGCCGGACTGCTCGCCGCCGAGGTTGTAGCCGTGCTCGCGCATGGACTCGAGGACGTAGCGGTCGCCCACAGCGGTGCGGCCGAGGGTGATGCCGTGCTCGCGCAGGTACAGCTCCAGGCCCAGGCTACTCATCACGGTCGCGACGAGAGTATCCTTTGCGAGCTTACCTTCGCGCTTAGCCGCAACAGCCAGGATAGCCATGATCTGGTCGCCGTCTACCAGGTTGCCCTTTTCGTCAACTGCCTGGCAGCGGTCAGAGTCGCCGTCGTGGGCGATACCAAGGTCCGCGCCGTGCTCAACCACAGCTGCCTGCAGCTTCTCCGGGTGGGTGGAGCCCACACCGTCGTTGATGTTGGTGCCGTTGGGCTCTACAGCCAGTGCGATGACCTCTGCACCCAGCGCCTCGAAGGTTGCCGGGGATGCCGCGTAGGCTGCACCGTTTGCGCAGTCCAGAACAATCTTCATGCCGGCAAGGGGCTTGCCTTCGGGAAGGGTGGAGACCAGGTGCTTCACGTAAGCCTCGGTACCGTCTTCCAGGGGCTTGACGGTACCCACAGCACCACCGGTCGGGTAGCGGAAGGACTTCTCGCGGTAGACGCGCTCAATAGCGTCCTCAACGGAGTCTTCCAGCTTCTGGCCGCCGCGAGCCAGGAACTTAATACCGTTGTCCGCTGCGGGGTTGTGCGATGCAGAAATCATCACGCCGAAGTCAGCACCGGTGTGTGCCACCAGGTAAGCTGCTGCGGGGGTGGGGACAATGCCAGCGTCCAGCACGTCAACACCTGCGCTAGCGAAGCCAGCCTTCATCGCAGAGACAATAAAGTCTGCAGAGGATCGGGAGTCATTTGCGATCACGGCACGGGGGCGTACACCCTCTTCTACCGTGTCAAAGCCCAGAACAATAGAAGCCGCCTGAGCGAGCTCCATAGCCAGGGCGGGAGTAATTACATCGTTTGCCAGACCGCGTACGCCGTCGGTTCCAAAAAGTCGTTCAGTCACCCTTTTATTTTACGTTGTGAGTAACTCTGCTTAGGCGTATACACCGTAAATTCTTCAGAATCAGAAAGTGATTTTCAGCGGCTACACATCTGCTTCATAACTAAGGTTCGTGTAAATGCGCGAAGGTGCCTGCTCTCCGTTCCCGCGTTTGGGAAAAAGAGAGACAGGCACCTTCATAGTGCAAGCTGTTTGCGGTTATATCGCCGCAGGGTTGAGTTTTTACTCTCCCCTATCTATCGACGCTTACTTGACGACCGGGAAGCCGTCGGGAGAGTCACCGGACTCATCCTCAAAAACGTCGGATGCGGAGCGGACGATCAGCGAATCGAGCTCGCCCACGACTGCCTCATCCTTGGAGGGGTAGTCGAACTGGGTGAGCACGTAACGCATTGCTTCCAGGCGTGCGCGCTTCTTGTCGTTGGACTTGATAACGGTCCAGGGAGCGTCACCGGTGTGGGTGTAGAAGAACATTGCTTCCTTCGCCGCGGTGTAGTCGTCCCACTTATCCAGGGAGGCCAGGTCGGTGGGGGAAAGCTTCCACTGACGAACCGGATCGGTACGGCGGGAGGTGAAGCGTGCGAGCTGCTCTTCGCGGGTGACGGAGAACCAGAACTTGATGATGTGGATACCGGAGTTCACCAGCATGCGCTCCAGGTCAGGAACTTCACGCATGAACTCGAAGTACTGTGCCTGGGTGCAGTATCCCATAACGCGCTCAACACCGGCACGGTTGTACCAGGAGCGGTCCATCAGAACGATTTCGCCGCCGGAAGGCAGGTGCTTGATGTAACGCTGGAAGTACCACTGGGTCTGCTCGATATCGGTCGGCTTCTCCAATGCGACAACACGAGCGCCACGGGGGTTCAGGTGCTCGGTGAAGCGCTTAATGGAGCCACCCTTACCCGCTGCGTCACGGCCTTCGAAGATGATGAGGATCTTCTGACCGGTGGACTTAGCCCAGAGCTGCAGCTTCAGCAGCTCAATCTGCAGGGCACGCTTTTCCTTCTCGTATGCCTTACGGCTGAGCTTGGTGTCGTAGGGGTAACCCTTCTTCCATGCCTGAGAAGTTTCGTCGTCCTTCTTGTCCTTGCCGAGGGCGCGGGTGAGGGAAGCCATTTCGTCCAGTTCTGCCGAGTAGTCTTCAACGACGGAGGTGCGGCGTGCTTGAGGCTTCAGGGCTTCCTTGATGGCCTGTTTCTTCTCAGAACCGGTGTGTGCGTGTGCGCCCTCAGCGGTGTGATGGTGGGCTTCAGTCTGAGGAGCCTCCACTGCCTTTTCTTCGGGCTTGGTGGAGGGATTCTGCTCTGCCATGAGTACTCTTTTCTTCCTGTCTGCTTTGACTCTTTAACTCTACCGGTGTGCTCTTCGATGAACAAACGTAACAGTTACAAGCACCCTTAACGTTTGAGACCGGTAGATACGCAAAACGCCCCGTCCCTCCCAATGGGAGAAGCGGGGCGTAACGCTTCGTGAAAACCAGCGATTAACGCTTGGAGAACTGCGAAGCCTTGCGTGCCTTCTTAAGACCAGCCTTCTTACGCTCGATGACGCGTGCGTCACGGGTCAGGTAGCCAGCCTTCTTCAGTGCGGGGCGGTTGTTCTCGCGGTCAATCTCGTTCAGTGCACGAGCGATACCCAGGCGCAGAGCACCTGCCTGACCGGAGGGGCCACCACCATTGATGCGTGCGATGACGTCGTATGCACCCTCGAGCTCCAGGAGCTTGAAGGGCTGGTTGACGTCCTGCTGGTGCAGCTTGTTGGGGAAGTAGTCTTCCAGGCTACGACCGTTGATGGTCCAGTTGCCGGAACCGGGCACAACGCGAACGCGTGCCACTGCTTCCTTGCGGCGACCAACCGCTGCGCCTGCAACGGTCAGTGCCGGACGTGCTGCCTTAGCCGCTGCGGGGGCAGCGGACTCCGAGGTGTAGCTGGTCAGCTCTTCCTCGACTACGATCTGCTCTTCGTTCTGAGCCACGATTTCTCCTATTGTTTCTTCGTAGGCCCGAATTACTGGGCGACCTGGTTGAATTCGTAGGTCTTGGGCTGCTGTGCCGCGTGCGGGTGCTCGGGGCCAGCGTAGACCTTCAGCTTCTTGAGCTGCTGTGCAGCAAGCTTGTTCTTGGGCAGCATGCCCTTAACAGCCTTCTCAACCGCGCGAACGGGGTTGGTCTCAAGCAGCTCTGCGTAGTTCACGGACTTCAGACCGCCGGGGTAACCCGAGTGGCGGTATGCACGCTTCTGCTCGAGCTTTGCACCGGTCAGGGCGACCTTCTCAGCGTTCACGATGATAACGAAGTCACCGGTGTCAACGTGGGGAGCAAAAGTCGGCTTGTGCTTACCGCGCAGCAGGATAGCGGTCTGGCTTGCGAGGCGGCCGAGAACAACGTCGGTGGCGTCAATGACGTGCCACTGGCGCTCGACTTCGCCGGGCTTGGGAGTATAAGTGCGCAAAATATTGGCCTTTGTCTCGAAATGTACATACGGCGCTTAGTTGGGTATCGCGCCTTTTACTTACGTGCATGACGAACACCCGGGTGAGGACCGAGCTGCCGCCCGTTCTGCCCGTACTCTATACCGCCTTAACGTCCTGCAACTAGACAGCGATTTAGAGCGCGCCCGGGTAGAACACGCACAACATATCAAGACTATACAGGACGTCGAGTGCTTAATCCACCGCCAAAGCCTTAAAAATAGGGCTTTTTTGTCTTAAACACATTTTAAATTCCATCCGTGTAATTCGCCCTCGACGGTTGCACTCCCCCGTTGAGATCCTCACCGCTTTCAGCATGTGACTGGGCTCAATATACACAGCTCAATATGCACCGGGCGTTAAGCGCTCTGCGCCTCGTGGTCTTCACGCTTTGCTCGAGCGCGCTCAGCTTGCTCTGCATACAACTCCGGTGCAGGGTAGTAAATCTCAGCCAGAGCAAGCGCATGCGGAGGCGCCAGAGTCAGCGACGCCTCGCGTCCCGGGCTCTCAATCCGCTCACGCAACCAGGCGGCGTCACGTTTACCCGTGCCGTAGAGCACCAGCGCGCCCACCAGCGAACGCACCATGTGATGGCAGAATGCATCAGCCACCACGCGCACCTCAATAAGACCGCTCTCTGTACGAGCGAAGCTAAGCTCTCGCAGTTCACGAATCGTGGTCGCGCCTTCACGCGGTTTGCAGAAGGAGAGGAAATCGCGCAGACCGAGCAGCTGCTGTGCCGACTGATTAAGATCAGCGCAATCCAGGTGCTCAGGTACTGCCCAGGTGTAGGTGCGGTGCAGCGGGTTAAGACCGTCCGCCGCACCATCTGCAATGCGATAAACGTAGCGGCGACCGGTAGCGGAGAAGCGCGCATCAAAATCAAAGGGAACCTCAGTAACCCGGTGAATCTGAATAGCACCCTGCAAAATACCGCGGACATTCTTCGGCAAGTTCAACTGCTCTTCCGTATCGTAGAGGCAGCGTTGCAGCGCACCGGTGAGGCGGCGACCCAGGGCCGCCGTCGGGTCATCCTCCCCCGTTCGACCTTGCAGGCGCGCCCAATCCTCATCACTCAAATCGCAATGCAGGGTCTGGGATTCCGCATGCACACCGGCATCGGTTCGGCCCGCGACCACCACGCGGTGAGGTGCACGCAAAATCAGTTCAAGGGCGCTCTCAATGACTCCCTGCACCGTGACAAGGTTCGGTTGGGCAGCCCATCCGCTGAAAAGGGAACCGTCGTAGGCGCAATCAATTCGCACGCGGTGCGTAGCAATGAAGAGCTGCTCTTCGTGATTCTCTACAGCAGTAGCATTCTGCATTGGTGTGCCTTTCAGCGGTGATAGTGTACGAAAACATTAGCAAGGTTCTTGAAGATTGAGGGGACCTCAGGAACAGCTTCATCTTAAAGTATGCAGATACGCCAATCCGCCGCCCACAATAGTGGACGGCGGATTGGCATATTTTAGGCTTAGCCTAAATCAGCTGGGATCCGTATTACTCGGAAACCTTCTGTGCTGCTGCGCCACCTGCGGGGGCGTAACCTGCAGCCTCTGCCGACTCAGCGGAGTCGAACCAGATTTCAGCCTTGGTGCTGGAGTACCAGCGGGAACCGGGCACGTGGTACTTCATGGAATCGGCGTTACCCTTAACCTCGAAGCCCTCGGGAGCCTCGCCGGACTCCAGGGGTGCGTGGGAACCTGCGGGCAGGCCCTCAGCTGCTTCAGCCTTGGGAGCCTCAGCTGCCTTCTCAGCAACCTTGGTTGCCTCAGCAACTGCACCCTTGGTTGCAACGGGCTCCATGACGAGCTCGATGACTGCCATGGGAGCGTTGTCACCCTTGCGGTTACCGATCTTGATGATGCGGGTGTAACCACCGGGGCGCTCTGCCATTGCCGGAGCAATAACGGTGAAGAGCTCGTGCACAACGGACTTGTCGGTGATGGAACGCAGCACGCGACGGCGAGCAGCCAGGTCGCCCTTCTTACCGAAGGTGATGAAGCGCTCTGCCACCGGACGCAGGCGCTTTGCCTTGGTCAGGGTGGTGGTGATGCGCTTGTGCTGGAACAGCTGCGCCGACAGGTTGTTGAGCATGTGGCGCTCGTGGGTCGGGGAACCGCCGAGGCGGGGACCCTTAGTGGGAGTAGGCATAGTTAAATCTCCATAGTTGCGTTCCCTAACGCCCCAGCAGCGGAGCCTCTTAGGGAATCAAGTTTGACTGATCCCGGTGGAACCGGGTGAACTATTCGGTCGAAATTATTCGCCGGAACCGTCTTCGTCATCAAGCGGGCGTGCAGCAGGCTCGAAACCGGGAGGGGAGTCCTTCAGGGACAGGCCGAGCTCGATGAGCTTTGCCTTGACCTCGTCAATGGACTTAGCACCGAAGTTACGGATATCCATCAGGTCTGCTTCACTGCGGGTCACGAGCTCACCCACGGTGTGGATGCCCTCGCGCTTGAGGCAGTTGTAGGAGCGGACGGACATGTTCAGGTCCTCGATCGGCAGTGCCAGATCAGCGGCCATGGACTCGTCGGCGGGCGACGGGCCAACTTCGATACCCTCAGCTGCAATGTTCAGCTCACGTGCCAGGCCGAAGAGCTCGACCAGGGTGCTGCCTGCAGAAGCAACGGCGTCACGCGGTGCGATGGCTTCCTTGGTTTCGACGTCCAGGGTCAGGCTGTCGAAGTCGGTGCGCTGCTCAACACGGGTCGCGTTCACGCTGAAGGTAACCTTCAGAACCGGGGAGTAGATGGAGTCAACCGGAATACGGCCAATCTCGCCATCGCCGACCTTGTTCTGAGCTGCAGTCACGTAGCCGCGACCGCGCTCGATAACCAGCTCAGCGTTGAAGTTTGCCGAGGCGTTCAGGGTTGCCAGGTGAAGTTCCGGGTTGTGAATCTCCACGCCAGCGGGAACCTCGATGTCGCCTGCGGTCAGTTCACCTTCGCCCTGCTTACGCAGGTAGGCCACGACGGGCTCGTCGTTCTCAGAAGAGATGGAGAGCTTCTTGATGTTCAAGATGATCTCAGTGACGTCCTCGGTCACGCCGGGAACGGTGCTGAACTCGTGCAGTACGCCATCAATGCGGACGCTGGTAACAGCGGCGCCGGGGATGGAGGACAGCAGAGTACGGCGGAGGGAGTTACCCATGGTGTAGCCGAAACCGGGCTCCAGAGGCTCGATGGTGAAGCGCGAGCGGTTGGGCGCTACGACCTCTTCAGTCAGAGTGGGGCGCTGTGCAATAAGCACTTTGTTTCCTTTCGGTGAGCTCCGCTATATGAGCCCACAGGTTGGGGAAAACATATCTTAGGAAGCAGACGGGTGTCTGTACTCTCCGGGTACAGCTCCGTGGAGTGTACCCGTCGAGGGATTAGGTCGAGACCTAATTAGACGCGGCGGCGCTTCGGGGGACGGCAACCGTTGTGTGCAACGGGGGTAACGTCCTGGATCGAACCGACCTCGAGGCCTGCAGCCTGCAGGGAGCGGATTGCGGTTTCGCGACCGGAACCGGGGCCCTTGACGAACACGTCAACCTTGCGGACGCCGTGCTCCTTGGCGCGGTTTGCAGCAGCCTCAGCAGCCAGCTGTGCGGCGTAGGGGGTGGACTTACGGGAGCCCTTGAAGCCCATGTCGCCAGCGGAGGACCAGGAAATCACTGCACCGGTGGGATCGGTGATGGAGACGATGGTGTTGTTGAAGGTCGACTTGATGTGAGCCTGACCAGCAACGATGTTCTTGCTAACCTTGCGGCGGTTGGTCTTACGAGCTGCCGCAGCGCGAGTCTTGGGAGGCATTTTTGATTCTCCTACAAAGGTTTTCTAATACGTTGGTCGGATAGGGATATCCAACAGAGCAACGTTGCTTACTTCTTCTTACCTGCGACGGTACGCTTCGGGCCCTTGCGGGTACGTGCGTTAGTCTTGGTGCGCTGACCGTGAACCGGCAGGCCGCGGCGGTGGCGCAGGCCCTGGTAGGAACCGATTTCAACCTTACGGCGGATGTCAGCTGCAACCTCGCGGCGAAGATCACCTTCAACCTTGTAGTTGCCTTCGATGAAGTCACGAAGTGCCACGAGCTCCTGGTCGGTCAGGTCCTTGACGCGGGTGTCAGGGTTGACGCCGGTAGCAGCGAGGGTTTCGTGTGCACGGGTCTTGCCCACGCCGTAGATGTAAGTGAGAGCAACTTCCACGCGCTTTTCGCGGGGAATATCAACTCCAGCGAGACGTGCCATACTGGCTTCTCCTTGTTGTTTTCCAGAGGTCTATAGCATCACTGCCCGGGTTATTCTTGCCCGGTCCCCGGCCTCTGAGTCCGGAGGTATCCGAAGGCGCCTCGTGGGCGTTGCTTCGGAGCGGTGCCTATGACAATTCCACCCTTTGTGGGGCGGTTATGAAGTCAGCTGCTAGGGATTAGCCCTGGCGCTGCTTGTGGCGCGGGTTTTCGCAGATCACCATGACCACACCGTGACGGCGGATCACCTTGCACTTATCGCAGATCGGCTTAACGCTCGGCTTGACCTTCATCGCATTCCTTTTGATTGCAACTTGATTACTGGCGAGATAAGAGGTTCCCTCACTTACGTTGGGGAACTGCGTTATCCCTTTGAACACGATTTAAACGCCGCCAGGGGCGACGTTTATCTCGGGTTTACTTGTAACGGTAGACGATACGACCTCGGGAAAGGTCGTAGGGGCTCAGTTCCACTACTACTCGGTCCTCAGGCAGGATGCGAATGTAGTGCTGACGCATCTTGCCCGAGATGTGTGCGAGAACCTTGTGGCCGTTATCCAGCTCAACACGGAACATCGCGTTGGGCAGAGCTTCAACCACAGAGCCTTCAATCTCGATGACGCCGTCTTTCTTAGCCATATCCTCCGCTAACGTCGGTGCCCGTCGCAGGTGCGGCGGGCAAATGTATCTTCTGTCTGTGAGCTCACCGCGGTGAGGTGCTAGGGCGTTTTAAGGCGCACTTAACACTGGCACAAACAACCAACTGTTAACTCTACGGCAAAGGCCAGGGAAAAACAACCGTGATTTTTATGACATCAGGCACTTAAGGTTTGAAAGGACGAAGCCCCTCCCCCACGTTCCGGAAAGTCATAAGGACTTCCTTCCGCGGGAAAGGGGCACCGTTTATCGGTCAAAGCTCGGTTACTTAGTCTTCCTTAGCGGCAAGCTGACCGCATGCGCCATCAATGTCGGAACCGCGAGTATCACGAATAGTCGTCGGAATACCGTGGGCACGCAGACGCTCCACAAAGTTCTGCTCAACGCCCTTACGGGATGCCGTCCACTTCGAGCCCGGGGTCGGGTTCAGCGGAATCGGGTTCACGTGCACCCAGCCACGGCCGCGCTGAGCCAGCTTCTTACCGAGCAGATCCGCGCGCCAGCCCTGATCGTTAATATCGCGAATCAGCGCGTACTCAATGGAGACGCGGCGGCCGGTTGTACGGTAGTAGTCGTACGCAGCGTCCAGAGTCTCATCAACCTTCCAACGCTGGTTAATCGGGATCAGCTCATCACGCAGCTCATCATCCGGAGCGTGCAGAGACAGCGCCAAAGTAATGGGTAGCTTCTCCATCTCGAACTTACGAATACCCGGCACCAGGCCCACGGTCGACATGGTCAGACCGCGAGCAGAAATACCGAGGCCCTCGGGCGAAGGGTCAATCAGGCGGTGCACAGCACCCATGGTTGCCTTGTAGTTAGCGAGCGCCTCACCCATACCCATGAAGACAATATTGGAAACACGCAACGGACGGGTATCCTCAGAACCGCCTTCTGCTTCTTCCAGGCCCTTCATCTGCTTCAGGTAGCGGGCACCGGCAACGACCTGCTCCACAATTTCTGCGGTGGACAGGTTACGGGTCAGACCCTGCTGACCGGTCGCGCAGAAGGGGCAGTTCATGCCGCAGCCAGCCTGCGAAGAGATGCACATGGTCACGCGGTTGTCATAGCGCATGATGACGGACTCAATGAGCGCACCGTCAAAGAGGCGGTGCACAACCTTCAGGGTGTCGCCACCGTCAGCCTCGAGGGTACGGACCGGGGTCAGAAGCTGGGGCATCGCCTGTGCAACCATCTGCTCGCGGTCCTTAGCTGGCAGGTCAGTCATCTCAGCGGGGTCAGTGACCAGACGCTCAAAATAGTGCTTGGACAGCTGGGATGCACGGAACGACTGGTAGCCCAGTTCCTTCAGAAATTCGCGGCGACCAGCCATGTCGAAGTCAGCGATATGCTTGGGCGGCTTCGCACGGCGCGGTGCTTTCAGGGCAATCTGGCCGGGTGCAGGGCGAACGTTCGAGATTTCAACCGGCACCTTGGTCATAGCGGGTGCGGTTGCCTCGCCGCTGTTGAGAGTTTCGCTCATGGAGCTTCTTCCTTGTGATGTGGATGCTTTCGGATGCGCTATCACGCACCGGACCGGATTCGCCGGTTTCTTCAGGTGAGGGTGGGGTAGCTAAAGGTGGGGCCCCTCCCCTGGTGGTGGGACTTAGGCGGGAATCGGAACCGGGATTACGCCGAAGCGAGCAAGTTCGCTTGCGCCACCATCTTCTGCGGTCAGGACCCAGATACCTTCGCTGTGCACAGCAACGGAGTGCTCCCACTGGCATGCATCGGAGCCATCAACGGTCACAACAGTCCAGTCGTCGGAGAGCACCTTGGTCTCGATGGAGCCGGTGACGAGCATCGGTTCGATAGCGAAAGCCATGCCGGGCTTGATCTTCGGACCCATGTCACGCACAGCGTAGTTCAGCACGTCCGGTGCCATGTGCATCTGCGAACCGATACCATGACCCACGTAGTCTTCAATGATGCCGTACTTATCGCCGTATTCTTCGGTCACGTACGCTTCGATGGCAAGGCCGACTTCGCCGACCTTCTTTGCGGTTGCGAGAGCTGCAATACCGTGCCACATTGCCTCGCGGGTGACGGCGGAGAGCTCGGCGCGTGCTTCGCTCACGTTGCCAACCAGTACGGTGCGCGCCGAATCGCCGTGCCACTGGCGGTTGGTTGCGGGATCAATAACGTACGCACCACCGTCGATGGAGAGAATGTCGCCGTCCTTGAGCACGTAGTCGCCGGGGATACCGTGAACAACCTCGTGGTTGACGGAGGTGCATACGGTCGCCGGGTAGTCGTAGTAGCCGTAGAAGTTGGAGGTGCCACCCAGTTCCAGCATGGTGCGTTCAAAGGCGGCGTTCACCTCTGCGGTGGTTACGCCGGGGCGCGCTGCCGCCACCGCCGCATCAAGTGCACGGCTGGTAATGACGCCTGCACGAGCCATCTGCTGAAGCTGTGCGTTGGTTTTAATTTCGACTCGTGCCATTCTGGCTCCTTAGGTATGTGGGGCGGTACGCCCAAGCTTAGAACTCTACAGACAGCACTGTACCCCCGCAAGTCTTTGTGATGCATCATGCACCTCAAATTGCGGGGGTACAGCAGAAGATTACTTCAGAGCGTCGAGGATGCGCTCGGTGACTTCAGCAATCTCGCCGAGGCCGTTAACTTCCTTGACGATGCCGCGTTCGCGGTAGATTGCGATCAGCGGTGCGGTCTCTTCTTCGTAGACCTTCAGGCGGTGACGGATGACCTCTTCGTTGTCATCGGTGCGACCCTGCTCTGCTGCGCGGTTGAGCAGACGCTCGACGAGTTCGTCGTTGTCTGCAACCAGCAGGAGAACGCGGTCAATCTTCTCGCCCTTGGCTTCGAGGATGGAGTCCAGTTCGTGCACCTGGGAGGTGTTGCGGGGGTAGCCATCGAGCAGGAAGCCGTTAACGACGTCGCTTTCCGCCAGGCGTGCGCGCACCATGTTGTTGGTGACGGAGTCGGGAACCAGGTTGCCGGAGTCGATGTACGACTTCGCTTCCTTGCCCAGCTCGGTCTCTTCCTTGATGTTCTTGCGGAAGATATCACCGGTGGAAATCGCGGGAATCTTCAGCGCTTCAGCAATCTTGACGGCCTGGGTGCCCTTACCTGCACCGGGAGGGCCGACGATGAGCAGACGGTTCATCGGAGCAGTCCTTCGTAGTTTCGTTGTTGGAGCTGAGCGTTGATCTGCTTGAGAGTATCAAGACCAACACCCACCACGATCAGCAGCGAGGCGCCGCCGAACGGGAAATTCTGGTTTGCGTTGAATAGGATAAGCGCTACCAGGGGAATCATGGAAATTACACCCAAGTAAAGTGCGCCAGGCAACGTAATTCGGTTGAGTACGTAGCTGAGGTAACGCTCGGTGGGCTTACCGGCACGAATACCGGGAATGAAGCCACCGTACTTCTTCATATTGTCCGCTACTTCTACCGGGTCGAAGGTGACCGCCACGTAGAAGTACGCGAAGCCAATAATCATGAAGAAGTAGAGAATGATGTACAGCGGGTGGTCGCCGCGCACCAGGTATGCGTTGATCCAGTTAACCCAGTCCGGCGGGGTGGAGCCGTTGGTGGGGGTGTTGAACTGGGCAATCAGACCGGGCAGGGTCAGCAGGGAGGAGGCGAAGATCAGCGGGATCACGCCGGCCATGTTGACCTTGAGCGGAATGTAGGTGCTGGTGCCGCCAATGGTGCGTCGACCAATCATGCGCTTTGCGTACTGCACGGGGATACGGCGAACGGACTGCTCCACGTAGACTACAGCGAGCATGACCAGCAGACCGATGCCGCAGACAGCTGCGAAGATACCCCAACCGTGGGTGCGCTGGATGGAGCCCAGAGCGCTCGGGAAGGAGGAAGCAATGGAGGTGAAGATCAGCAGGGACATGCCGTTGCCGACGCCACGCTCGGTAATCTGCTCACCCATCCACATGATGACGGTGGTACCTGCACACAGGGTGACGATAATCAGCAGGATGTGCAGTACATCATCCTGAGGGATGATGCCGGGGCAGTTACCCAGCAGAACACCGGAGCGCGCCATCGAGACGATGGTGGTTGCATTCAGCAGGGCAAGAGCGATGGTCAGGTAACGGGTGTACTGGGTAAGCTTCGCCTGACCCTGCGCGCCTTCATCGTGTAGCTCCTGGAATCGCGGGATGACCACGCGTAGCAGCTGGATGATAATGGACGCGGTAATGTACGGCATCACGCCGAGGGCAAAGATCGAAAGCTGCAGCAGTGCGCCACCGCTGAAGAGGTTGACGATATCGTAGACGCCACCGCTCGTAACATTGGCGTTCAGACACTGCTGTACATTTCCGTAGGAAACGCCTGGCGCGGGGATGAAAGTGCCCACGCGGTACAGCACAATCATTGCCAGGGTAAACAGCAGCTTACGCCGCAAATCGGCGGTCTTAAAGACTCGCCCGAATGCGCTCAGCACATGTCCTCCTGTAAGTCTATGGGGCGCCCATCCCTCTCAAAGAGTTTTAGGGCGCAGTAAACACATCTTCCAGTCTATCGTGTTTAGAGCGGGTAACGATAACTCCCTAGCAGATTATGTAGCTTTTATATTCTCTTAGCGTGATTTTTGGACGCTAAATGTGGCGCACACCAAGCGTTCAAATATGCGAATACAGGAATATTCCCCTGTTGTGAGTCTTTTCGAGCAGCAAAAAGCCCCCGCCGTACAGTGTACGGACGGGGGCTTTCTCGTCTTGAAGACTACTTAACGGTTACAGAACCGCCAGCGGCCTCGATCTTCTCGATAGCGGAAGCCGATGCCTTGTCGACAACAACGTTCACCTTGACGGAGATTTCGCCGTTGCCCAGAACCTTCACGAGCTCGTTCTTGCGAACGGCGCCCTTAGCAACCAGTGCCTCAACGGTGACGTCGCCACCGTTGGGGAACAGTTCCTGGATGCGGTCCAGGTTAACAACCTGGTACTCGGTGCGGAAGGGGTTCTTGAAGCCGCGCAGCTTCGGCAGGCGCATGTGCAGCGGCAGCTGGCCGCCTTCGAAGCCTGCACGAACCTGGTAACGTGCCTTGGTACCCTTGGTACCGCGACCTGCGGTCTTACCCTTGGAGCCTTCACCGCGGCCAACGCGGGTCTTTGCCTTGTGGGCACCCGGTGCCGGGCGCAGATCGTGAATCTTGATAGCTTCTGCCATCTTTACTTGACCTCCTCAACCTTCACCAGGTGAGCAACGGTGTTAACCATGCCAACGGTGACGGGGTCAGCAGTGCGGACTACCTTGTTGCCGGGGCGCTTGAGGCCCAGGGAACGCAGGGTGTCGCGCATGTTCTGCTTCTGACCAACATAGGACTTGACCTGGGTGATTTCCAGCTTTGCGTCGCTGGGCTGAATACGCTTGGCCATTACTACGCACCTGCCTTTTCAGACTTGGTGTTGCGCAGGTAGCTGGGGATAACCTCATCGGTGGGCAGGCCACGGCGGGCTGCCACTGCCAGGGGCTCCTCAAGCTCCTTGAGTGCTGCAACAGTTGCGTGAACGATGTTGATCTGGTTCGAGGAACCGAGCGACTTGGACAGCACATCGTGAATGCCTGCGCACTCGAGTACTGCACGCACGGGGCCACCTGCGATAACACCGGTACCAGCGGTTGCCGGACGGAGCATCACAACGCCTGCAGCTGCTTCACCCTGCACACGGTGCGGGATGGTGCGGCCTTCGATGCGGGGAACGCGGAAGAAGTTCTTCTTTGCTTCCTCGACACCCTTGGAGATTGCTGCGGGAACTTCCTTAGCCTTACCGTAGCCAACGCCGACCAGGCCGTTACCGTCACCAACGACGACCAGTGCGGTGAAGCTGAAGCGACGACCACCCTTGACGACCTTGGAAACGCGGTTGATGGTCACAACGCGCTCGATGTACTTGTCCTTCTCCTCCTCGCGAGCGCGGTTGTTACGGCGCTCACCACGGCCACGACGCTCGCCGCGGTTGTTGCGGCGCTCCTCGCGCTGGTTGGAGGTCTCAGCGGTTTCAGCTACTACTGCTTCGCTCACCTGAGTTTCCTTTACGTTCTGCTCGCTCATTAGAGTGCAAGACCTCCCTCGCGTGCACCGTCAGCAACGGCTGCAACACGGCCGTGGTACTTGTTACCACCGCGGTCGAACACGACTGCCTCAACACCAGCTGCCTTGGCGCGCTCTGCAACGAGCTCACCAACGCGCTTTGCCTTAGCGGTCTTGTCCAGGTCAGCTGCACGCAGCTCTGCTTCCATGGTGGAAGCGGATGCCAGGGTTACGCCCTTGACATCGTCGATAACCTGAACGAACATGTGACGGGTCGAACGGGTGACGCACAGGCGCGGACGCGCAGCGGTACCCGAAACGTACTTGCGGATGCGAGCGTGACGACGTGCACGCTGCGCTGCCTTCGACTTGATAGCCATGTTTACTTACCAGCCTTTCCGACCTTGCGGCGGATGTGCTCACCTGCGTAGCGAACACCCTTACCCTTGTAGGGATCGGGCTTACGCAGACCACGAATGTTTGCTGCAACCTGACCAACGAGCTGCTTGTCGATACCCGACACGGTCAGCTTGTTAGCACCCTCCACTGCGAAGGTAATACCCTCGGGAGCGGTGATGTTGATCGGGTGGGAGTAGCCCAGAGCGAACTCCAGGTCGTTACCCTTCGGGGTCACACGGTAACCGGTACCAACGATTTCCAGCTTCTTCTCGTAGCCGGAGGTAACGCCGATAATCAGGTTCTGAATCAGGGTACGAGTCAGACCGTGCAGCGAGCGAGACAGGCGCTCGTCGTTCGGACGAGATACAACGATCTCGTTTTCGTTCAGAGCCACGGTGATGGGGGAAGCTACCTTGTGGGAGAGCTCGCCCTTCGGGCCCTTAACGGTGACCAGGTTGCCATCGACCTTAACCTCAACGCCGGCGGGAACCGAGATGGGGAGACGTCCAATACGTGACATTATTCTCTTCCTTTCTCTTCTAACCGACTACCAGATGTAAGCGATGACTTCGCCGCCCACGCCCTTCTTCGCAGCCTGCTTGTCAGTGAGCAGACCCGAAGAGGTGGACAGGATTGCGATGCCGAGGCCACCCAGAACCTGGGGCAGGTTGGTGGACTTTGCGTAGGTACGCAGGCCCGGCTTGGAAATACGACGCACGCCAGCGATGGAACGCTCGCGGGACGGACCGTACTTGAGGACGAGGGTCAGGGTCTTGCCGACCTTTGCATCCTCAACCTTCACGTCGGCGATGTAGCCCTCAGCCTTCAGGATCTCTGCAATGCGAGACTTCAGCTTGGAGTAGGGCATGGATACGGTGTCGTGGTATGCGGAGTTTGCGTTACGCAAACGGGTCAGCATATCTGCGACCGGATCAGTCATAGTCATTGTGGGCTTTAGCCCTTCCTCGTTGTGGTTTCCCTACCCCGCGGTAACGGGGTCTGGACCTACAACGTAGTCGTTAGTTGGTCTTGAACGGGAAGCCCAGTGCCTTCAGGATTGCACGGCCTTCTTCGTCGGTCTTCGCGGAGGTCACCACGGTGATGTCCATACCACGCACGCGGTCGATCGAGTCCTGATCGATTTCGTGGAACATGGACTGCTCGGTCAGACCGAAGGTGTAGTTACCGTTACCGTCGAACTGGCGGTCCGAGAGGCCGCGGAAGTCGCGGATTCGGGGCAGTGCCAGGGTGACGAGGCGGTCCAGGAATTCCCACATGCGGTCGCCACGCAGGGTGACGTGTGCACCGATGGGCATACCTTCGCGCAGCTTGAACTGTGCGATGGACTTCTTAGCGCGGGTAACAATCGGCTTCTGACCGGTGATTGCGGTGAGATCGCGGATTGCGCCGTCCATGAGCTTTGCGTCGCGAGCTGCCTCGCCAACACCCATGTTTACGACGACCTTAACGATCTTCGGGGTCTGCATGACGTTCTCGTACTTGAACTCTTCCTGCAGAGCGGGAACGACGACCTCAGCGTACTTGGTCTTGAAGCGGGGGGTGATCTTGGTTTCGGTCATTAGATGTCCTTACCCGAACGCTTAGCAACGCGCACGCGAACGGTGCGCTCCTTGCCGTCACGCTCTACAGTCTCGAGGCGGAAACCAACACGGGTCGGCTTCTTGGTCTCGGGGTCAACAATCGCAACGTTAGAAACGTGGATCGGTGCCTCAACCTTCTGAATGCCGCCTGCTGCGCCGGTCAGGGGGTTAGCCTTGGTGTGCTTGGTGACGACCTTGACGCCCTCAACAATCACGCGGTTTTCCTTGGGGAGAACCTTCAGAACCTTGCCCTGCTTGCCCTTATCTGCACCGGAAATAACCTGAACCAGGTCGCCGGACTTGATCTTAGCCATGAGTTAGAGCACCTCCGGAGCCAGCGAAACGATCTTCATGAACTTCTTGTCGCGAAGCTCACGACCCACGGGGCCGAAGATACGGGTACCACGGGGATCACCATCAGTGTTCTTCAGGATCACTGCGGAGTTCTCGTCGAACTTGATGTAGGAGCCGTCGGGACGACGGGTTTCCTTCTTGGTGCGGACGACGACTGCCTTGACAACGTCACCCTTCTTTACGGTACCGCCGGGGATTGCATCCTTGACGGTTGCGACAATGATGTCGCCAATGCCTGCGTAGCGACGCGAGGAACCACCGAGAACACGGATGGTCAGGATTTCCTTCGCACCAGTGTTGTCGGCGACCTTCAGTCGCGACTCCTGCTGAATCATATTTCTCCTGTCGTCTCGCCGGTTCCGACTCGCTTTAGGCGCGAGCCAGCCTTGCGGAACATTTTTACGGGATTGGTTGACGCCCCGGGCCCCATCTCTGCGGAAGGGGTTAGCGGAACGCCTGGGGCAAACCCATGCCAGAAGCATTTGGACCCGCGTGAAGCGGGCGTATCCCACCCGTAAGTAGCGGCATTATGCACTGGCACGAGAAGCCCGTGGTTGTGCGGCTATTTGGATACAGCCACACAGTCTTAACACTGTACAGGAAGCAGGTATGTAGCGCAAGAGTTTGCCGACTATGATTTCAGTCTCCCCTACCCTACCTCTGGAGATAGTCGGGTTTATAGAGTAAAAACCTCATATCCCACATCACCATCGATTGAGAAGGTCCCTTATTTGACGCTTAAAGCAGGAGGCCCCTTCGTGTAGTTCCTGACGCATAAGAAACTGAAGGGGCCTCGAGAAATCTATCAAACAATGTGTCAAACAAGGATGATAGATATTTATATTTTACTACGCTTTAATGTCCCTCTACGACAGACTTGCCGCGGGATGAGCAAGAGACCACCCCGCCCCTACTCCCCACCCCGAGAGCGTACACACAGCACAAAAGCACAGCACGCGCTACGTTGATATATCAGCTGCTCTTCACTCAGCAGCTAGGACACATATACTTTCGCGATACCGTCACGAACAATAGGACGAGGGGCTTCTCCCGGCCGATTTTCTTCCGCTGCCTCGTAGTATTCGCCAGAGCGCGCATCCAGCACGTAGGGAACCTCAACTGCGGGGTAGTCACCCGCCTTGTCGATAGCAATGACGCTCCCGTCTCCCAGCAGGACCTGGTGATTAATACGGGTCGGGGCTACCTGCAAGGTCTCGATGATGGTTCGATTGAGCGTGTCAATGACGGTAATGGTTCCACCACCGGCAACTGCAGACTCTCCCTTACCTCCAAAATCAGCGACGTACAGCAGATGACGTTCTGCATCGAGCAAGATATCGGTGGGCATTTTACCGAAGGGAAGATAAGCGAGGTGCTCGCCCTCAAAACTCAGAACGTATAGACCACCATTTTTACCCTCGCGCCCTTGTGCAGAGACATAAAGTTCACCACGGGTCGAATCAATCTCTACGCCGTGAACGCCAACTGGAGTATTGGCGTCTTCCCCACCAGTTACGGGCAGTCTGTGCACGAGACCCCAGGTATTCATATCCACAACCCAGATTTCATCTCGCAAAATATTCGGGATGTACAGACGGCTACGAGCTTCATCCGCTACGGGTCCTAGCAGCATGGCGGGGCCTTCCCCTTGAAGGGGACTAACCGTGCGTTCCCCCTCCGCGGTGGATGCAGAGATTACCTGGTAACCCCCCATTCCGGTAACGAGTACGGCACCGTTGGGTGCAACGTATAGCTCGCGCGGCGTCAGCATCTCCACCCCTAGAGTGAGAGAATCCCATACGAGCGATAGGTCTTTTTGGGAGTATGCAGTTACCGAGTTTGTACGGGTTCCTCCGGTCCAAAGAAGCCCTCGCTGATTGTCTACAGCTAGACCATAGGCAGCTTGAATCTGGAAGAGGTTTTCTAGCTCGGGTTTATTTTCCGGGATAGCAGGCAGAACAGCCGTCTTCTCAATTTGCAGGGTATCTGCGTTGATACGAGCAATTGTGGCGCAGAGAGTGCCGTGGGTCTTTGTATGGTTGAAGCTTCCGCTCACAAAAAGAACGTTCTCTTCAGGGTTGTATGCCACCTGATATTGACCGGCGAGTCCCGCAGAACGATCTACGGAAAAACGCTTGGTATCCAGCGTATTCTTCTGTTCTTCTCCAGCAGCCAAGGGAAGCATAGGTATCTCCAGAGTTATGTAGTTTGGAGGCTAGCTCGTCTCATATTTTGCGAGCTTAGCCTCCGGAGCTTTCTGCTGTATATTTTACGCTTTACCCTCCATTTTGAGGCTTTTCTAGCGCAGGCCACGCACTACATGGCTCATGATTAAGACACCCTCTATCAGCAGTACATATTGCTCTCCCCCAGGCTCTGAGCAGGGTGGATTTACTCAAGGAAGGCTTTGCATTCTACATATAATAACCACAATAGACATCAAACTAGAGATATTGACAGCTTAGAGAATTTATAAGCTTACCCTGAGGTGTCTAGAGCCATGAATTCCGTAATATTTCGTCACCTCTGACCCCCTATCAAAGCAGTATTCTGAAAAAATCTGCTTAAAAATTTAGAAACTAAGGGTCGCTTTTTCAAAAATCAAGTTTTTTAGTAAAAAACGCGCTTCAAGGTGCGAAAATCAGCGAGATGTACCATAATAGAAGAGACGCATGCGTCAAATAAGAGGTTCGGTCCCTATCGGACAGATTTCTTGGGTCCCTTTTTCCTCGCTAATCCGTTTGTCTAGGGACCGAACCTCGCTTTGACCGTTAAACCCGCACTTCGGTGCGGGTTTTCTTTGTATCTGAGGCTCTAGAACCCTACATTTCATTCTTTGGGGGCTGTTAACTCGTCAAATATGGGCGGGCGAGTACAGAGGAAGCGTCTCTCTCCTTTTCTCCCTTCCCCCCTACTACCTCTGACCCTAGTCTAGGTTCCGCCTAAATAACAGGCGTATGGACAAGCTGAAAGGGGCGGCACCCATCGCTTTGATGAGTACCGCCCCTTTCAGCGTGTATCGGCAGTTTCAGAGAGTCAATCGGGTTCTTGATGATCTAGCAGATCCCGCTCAACCTCTTTCGCTACTACCGAGCAGTAGTAATGTAGGCTGCCGTGGGGTACGGACTATGCCTTGCGGCGACGTGCTACCAGCACAGTTGCGCCAACGACCAGGGCAAGAACACCAATTCCGGCTGCAACGACGACGCCCGAAGCACCGGTGTTAGCCAGCGAAGACTTCGAGGAGTTCGAAGAGGTGGAGCCGTTGCTGGAAGAGGTGACATTCTGCGACGAAGAGCCGGAGGTCTTCGGGGCGGTGCTGTCCTTCTTCTGGGTCTCGGAGTTCAGAGAATCAGCGGGAGCCTTGGACTGATCCTTAGCAAGCTGATCCTTTGCCTGTTCCTTGGCATCTGCAGGTGCAGACGGAGCAGTAGAGGGGTTAGCTACAGGTGCGTTAGCCGACTCGGATGCCTTCGGTTCAGAGGCCTTCGGCGCAGGTGCCTGGTTCTCGATACTGAAGGTGTACTCTGCAGCCACGCCACCACGTGCATTATCGTTCTCTGCCAGAGAGCCGGAGAGCAGGTAGATAGCAATGCTATCGCCGGTCTTCAGTTCTTCAGTCAGGTTAGAGTTTGCCACGGTGGGGCGGTCGATAGTTGCGGTGAAGTTACCGTTTTCGTCCGCCTTGATGTAAGCCCAGACGCCTGCACTATTGCCTTCAACGCCTTCGAGCTTAGGCTCTTCCTTCGCAGAAATAGCGCCCTTGTTCAGCTTGACGGCGATGATGGAGCCCTTGCCATCCCGAGTCTTGAAGCCTTCACCACGGAAGGTCAGCTTCTGGCCGTCCCAGGTCTTGGGGAAGTAAACCTTAGCGCCGTCCTTGTACTCGTGTACAACTTCATTGGACTCTGCACTTTCGGAGGGTGCAGGGGTGCTGGGTTCGGGCTTAGCGGACTCGCTCGGAGCCGGAGTAGTCGGCTCGGGCTTAGCAGACTCGCTCGGAGCCGGAGTAGTCGGCTCGGGCTTAGCAGACTCACTCGGAGCCGGAGTAGTCGGCTCGGGCTTAGCAGACTCACTCGGTGCCGGAGTAGTCGGCTCAGGCTTAGCAGACTCACTCGGAGCCGGGGTGGGCTCGTTGCTATCAGGCAGGCTCAGCTTAGTACCGGCGGGGTAAGTGGTAGTCACGCCAGAAGGAGTAGCAGCAACCTGGGTAGTTTCTGCCGGTGCGCAGGTCTCAGCGGTCTCTGCCTTCTTCTCTGCAACAGTTGCGGAGAGTGCTTCACCGCCACGTGCGGTATCGCCTTCAACCATGGAGCCGGAGAGCAGGAAGACCGATACCTTATCGCCGCTCTTCAGGTTTTCCTTCAGGTTGGAGTTTTCAGTGGTCGGGTACGGCAGCTCAGCAGTGAAGTTACCATTCTCATCTGCCTGGATGTACGCCCAGACGCCGGCGCTGTTGCCCTCAGCACCGTTGAGCTTCGGCTCTTCCTTCGCGGAGATGCGGCCCTTGTTCAGCTTGACTGCGAGTACGGAGCCCTTTGAACCGTCCTGAGTCTTGAAACCTTCGCCACGCAGCTTCAGGGTTTCACCGGTGGTCCAGTCTTTCACTGCGTAGAGCTTAGCGCCGTCGGCGTAGGTCTTCACCAGTTCTTCAGAAGAAGTCTGTGCAGCAGGCTTCGCGGTGGTTTCAACGGTGGTGTTGATCTTCACCATAACGCCGGGAGTAATCGGGGAGTCTGCGTTGTCCTTACCCTTGGGCTCGGTGCTAGAGGTGCGGTATTCGCCGGTGGTCTTATCGATGGTGTAGTCGGTTTCGATAGCGGAAGCGCCTTCGATGCTGCGTGCTACAGCGTATACGCTGCCATCTGCAGCGACCAGAACATCATTTGCGCCGCTGGTTGCGCCGGTAGATACCTGAGAAACAACGGTGCCGGTTCGTGCATCAACAACACCGACGTTGCCGGTGCCGTAATCGGTCACGTACAGCAGGTCACGGGCTTCGTCGGAGGCAAGGGCGAGGGCCTGGCTACCGAAAGGAATGGTCTTCTTGTAGGCACCAGTTTCCAGGTCGTAGACAGTGATACCGGAGTTACTGCCCTTACGGTCACCCTGGGCGCTGACGTAGATTTCCTTCAGGGACTTGTCGATAGTGACGTCCGAGGGGTTCAGAGCGGCTTCAGCATTTTCCTTGTGCAGCTGAATGGTCTTCTCAACCTCGTAGCTCTTGGTGTCGATTACCTTCACGGTGCCGGCGCTCAAGGAGGGTACGTAGAGCTTGCCATCAGCGGAGTCCACGTGCATGTTCATTGCGATGTCAGATTCGCCCTTGGCGTCGGTGAATTCAATCTTCTTGACCAGGGCATGCAGGGTGGTGTCGAAGACGCTAATGCCGCCGGAGCCAGATACAAAGACCTTGCCGCTGGAGGGGTCGATGCGTACCTCACGAGGGTGGTTGACGTCGCCTTCTGCACTACTCCAGATAATCTTGTTGGTCGCAGGATCGAAGACAGATACCTTGTTGACGCGGGTCTGGGTCACCCATACGTATCCGGTTGCTTCGTCGTAGGCAATACCGTAGGGAGATTCAATCTGCTTACCGGTCGGTGCGGTAGCTCCACGTGCAATAAAGTCCGTGGTCGGGAACTGGTAGACAGTAGCAAGGCTCGGGGTGGATGCAACGTTCCAGGTGCCGACGCCACCGGTCAGAATCGGCGGGCGTCCGGAGGAGAAGGAAGTGTAGAGGGAGGAGGTTGCTGCCGAGTATGCCAGCTGGTACTGGCCGGGCAGGCCCTGGTACTGGGTAGCGCTCACTGCAATGTGGCGGCATTCCTCAGTGGAGTTCTGGGAGTTCCCGCCGGGAACGGATGCGGAGACGTTTGCCGCAAAGGTAGCAGGAACGGCAGCGAAAGAGCCTGCAACAACGGAAAGTGCGCCAGCAATGGCGAGCAGCTTACGTGAGGGCTTGGGCGAAGAAGTCATGATGATCCTCGATGATGTGTAGTGGTACTTCTCCAAAGGTCGTGCAACCTCCGGAAGGTGCAAAGCCACCCGACTAATTATTAGGAAAGGTTATGCTAAGCAACTATAAAGTTGATAATAAGTACCTTATCAGGTTATTTTCAAGTGCTGTTCATCGAAAGTCATAGTTTCTAGGCACTTTACTCACGTATTAGTTTTTATTTTTTCGCTAGAATTCCGTCTCCACATGCGCTTTCTTCCCTAGCAGTATCTGCTCATGGGCTATGCCAGCGAATCGAGAGAAAAAATATTGCTTTCCCGTATGACATATCAAGACATTTATGACAGATGTTGTCATAGCGCCTGTTATGACCCCATATCCTAGGGCACCCGCCCGGGTTCTGACGGAGGTTAAACGCAAAGAGCCCCTCTCCTACCGAAGTAGGAGAGGGGCTCTTTTACTGCTCTAGCAGAGAGTCATGAAAAGGGCTTACTTAGCCTTCTCGATGATCTCCACGATACGCCAGCGCTTGGAAGCGGACAGCGGACGGGTCTCTGCAATCAGAACGAGGTCACCGATGCCAGCAGCGTTCTGCTCGTCGTGTGCCTTGATCTTGGAGCTACGGCGAACGACCTTGCCGTACAGTGCGTGCTTCACGCGGTCCTCGACCTCGACGACAACGGTCTTGTCCATCTTGTCGGAGACAACGTAGCCGCGGCGGGTCTTGCGGTAGCCGCGCTCTTCGTTCTTTACTTCACTCACTTGGACTCACCTTCAGTTGCGGGACGAATACCGAGCTCGCGCTCACGCAGCACGGTGTAGATACGTGCGATGTCGCGCTTGATAGTGCGGCGACGACCTGCGTTAGCCTGACCGGTGACTTCCTGGAAGCGGATGTTGAAGAGTTCCTTCTTCGCTTCGCTCAGCTTTGCAGCCAGCTCTTCGTTGGAGAGCTCTGCGAGCTTATCGATGCTCAGGTCCTTGGATCCTACTGCCATCTCGCTTATTCACCACCTTCGCGGCGACGCACAACACGTGCCTTCATCGGGAGCTTGTGGATTGCCAGGCGCATTGCCTCGCGAGCCACTTCTTCGGACACACCGGAGAGTTCAAACATGACTCGACCCGGCTTGACATTTGCGACCCACCACTCGGGCGAACCCTTACCGGAACCCATACGGGTTTCAGCGGGCTTCTTGGTCAGCGGACGGTCGGGATAAATGTTGATCCAGACCTTACCGCCACGCTTGATGTGACGGGTCATTGCGATACGTGCAGCCTCAATCTGGCGGTTGGTCACGTATGCGGGCGACAGGGCCTGAATGCCCCACTCACCGAAGCTAACCTCGGTGCCGCCCTTTGCGAGACCACTACGCTTGGGGTGGTGCTGCTTGCGGTACTTTACTCGACGGGGAATAAGCATTTATGCCTCACCGTTCTCTGCAGTCTTGGCCTCGACCTTTGCCGAAGCGTTCTCGTTGCGGCGCTCGCGACGAGGACCACGGTTGCCCTGGCGGCGGCGGTCACCATCGCGGCGGTTGCCACGGCGGTTGTTTGCTGCCTGCTGAGCTGCCAGCTCCTTGTCGGTCAGGTCGCCCTTGTAGATCCAGACCTTCACGCCGATGCGACCGAAGGTGGTCTTAGCCTCGAAGAAGCCGTAGTCGATGTTCGCACGCAGGGTGTGCAGGGGCACACGACCTTCGCGGTAGAACTCGGAACGGGACATTTCAGCGCCACCCAGACGGCCGGAGCACTGGATACGGATACCCTTTGCGCCTGCACGCTGTGCGGACTGGATTGCCTTCTTCATTGCACGGCGGAATGCAACACGCGATGCGAGCTGCTCTGCGATGCTCTGTGCAACCAGCTGAGCGGAGAGGTCGGGGTTAGCAACCTCGAGGATGTTCAGCTGAATCTGCTTGTTGGTGAGCTTCTCGAGCTCGCCGCGGATGCGGTCTGCTTCTGCGCCACGGCGGCCAATCACGATACCGGGACGAGCGGTGTGGATGTCCACACGCACGCGGTCACGGGTACGCTCGATCTCGACCTTTGCAACGCCTGCGCGATCCAGGTTCTTTGCCAGCAGCTCGCGGATCTTTACGTCCTCGCGGACGAAGTCAGCGTAACGCTCGCCGGGCTTGTTGGAATCAGCGAACCACTTGGAGACGTGGTCAGTGGTGATGCCCAGTCGGAAACCGTTCGGGTGAATTTTCTGACCCATTTAGCGGTCCTCCTCCTTCTCCGGGGTAGCAACTACCACGGTGATGTGGCTGGTGCGCTTGTTGATTCGGTATGCGCGACCCTGAGCGCGGGGCTGAATGCGCTTCATGGTCGGGCCCTCGTTCACGAATGCTTCGCTGATGAACAGCTCTTCCTCGCGGAAGGGCAGACCCTGCTGGGTTGCCTTCTGACGAGCGTTAGCTACTGCCGAAGCAACGATCTTGTATACCGGTTCCGAAGCTGCCTGGGGGGCGAACTTCAGAATCGCCAGAGCCTCTTCCGCCTGCTTACCACGGATCAGGTTGACGACACGGCGGGCCTTCATAGGCGTAACGCGAACGAAACGCGCTGATGCCTTGGCTTCCATTGCCTATCTCTCTTTCGTCTATTGCCGAAAGGGAAACGTTAGCTTATCGGTGTGAACCGATTAGCGACGCTTGCCCTTACGGTCGTCCTTCACGTGGCTGCGGAAAGTGCGGGTCGGAGCAAACTCACCGAGCTTGTGACCAACCATCGACTCGGTGATGAACACCGGCACGTGCTTGCGACCGTCGTACACTGCGATGGTGTGACCGAGCATGTCGGGGATAATCATCGAGCGACGCGACCAAGTCTTGATTACGTTCTTGGTGCCCTTCTCGTTCTGAGCTGCAACCTTCAGGTAGAGGTGCTGATCAACGAAAGGGCCCTTCTTCAAACTACGAGGCATGTTTCAGGCTCCTTAGCGCTTCTTGCCAGTACGACGGCGACGAACGATGAGCTTGTCGCTTTCCTTGTTGGGACGGCGGGTACGACCCTCGGGCTTACCGTTGGGGTTAACCGGGTGACGACCACCGGAGGTCTTACCTTCACCACCACCGTGCGGGTGGTCAACCGGGTTCATGACCACACCACGGACGGTCGGGCGGATGCCCTTCCAGCGGTTACGGCCTGCCTTACCCCAGTTGATGTTGGACTGCTCAGCGTTGCCAACTTCACCAACGGTTGCGCGGCAGCGGACATCCACGTTGCGGATTTCGCCGGAGGGCAGACGGAGCTGACCGTACTTGCCTTCCTTAGCAACCAGCTGTACAGAAGCACCTGCGGAACGAGCCAGCTTTGCGCCGCCACCGGGGCGGAGCTCGACACAGTGAATCACGGTACCAACGGGGATGTTGCGCAGGGGCAGGTTGTTACCGGGCTTGATGTCAGCTGCGGGGCCGGACTCGACGATGTCGCCCTGAGCGAGCTTGTTCGGAGCGATGATGTAGCGCTTGGAACCATCGAAGTAGTGCAGCAGCGCGATGCGAGCGGTACGGTTGGGATCGTACTCGATGTGTGCAACGCGTGCGTTAACGCCGTCCTTGTCGTGACGACGGAAGTCGATCAGACGGTACTGGCGCTTGTGGCCGCCACCCTTGTGACGGGTGGTGATGCGGCCGGTGTTGTTACGGCCGCCGGTCTTGTGAAGCGGACGAAGCAGGGACTTTTCCGGGGTGGAGCGGGTGATCTCGGAGAAATCAGCAACGCTCGAACCGCGGCGACCCGGGGTCGTCGGCTTGTACTTACGAATACCCATTTAGATATTTCTTCCTTCGTTAAAGTGGTCTCCGCGGGGCTTATGCCTGCGGACCGCCGAAGATGTCGATGGTGCCTTCCTTGAGGGTCACAATCGCACGCTTGGTGTTCTTGCGAGCGCCCCAACCGAAACGGGTGCGCTTGCGCTTGCCCTGACGGTTGATGGTGTTGACGGAAGCAACCTTGACGTCAAAGATCTTCTCGATGGCCTGCTTGATTTCCAGCTTGTTGGAATCGGTTGCGACCTCGAAGGTGTACTTACCTTCGTCGAGCTGACCGTAGCTCTTCTCGGAAACGACGGGAGCGATGATCACGTCGTATACAGACTTGGTGGAAACGCTCATTACTTAGCGCCCTCCTTCTTCTGAGCTGCAGCAACGAATGCGTCGAATGCTGCCTTGGTGAAGACCACGTCGTCAGAAACCAGCACATCGTAGGTGTTGAGCTGATCTGCGTACAGAACGTGGACGTTCTCCAGGTTACGTGCGGACAGAGCCACACCGTCCTCTGCACGAGCAATCACAAGAAGGATGTTCTTGCGCTCGGTGATAGCTGCGAATGCAGCCTTTGCAGCCTTGGTCGAGGGGGTTTCACCGGAGATGAAGTTCTCGACAACGTGGACGCGGTCGTGACGAGCGCGATCGGAGAGAGCACCGCGCAGTGCAGCGGCGATCATCTTCTTGGGGGTGCGCTGTGCGTAGTTACGCGGGGTCGGACCGTGAACAACGCCACCGCCGGTCATGTGCGGTGCACGGATGGAGCCCTGACGTGCGTTACCGGTACCCTTCTGCTTGAAGGGCTTACGGCCTGCACCGGAAACCTCGCCGCGGTTCTTGGTCTTGTGGGTGCCCTGGCGTGCAGCAGCGAGCTGTGCAACGACAACCTGGTGCAGCAGGGGCACGGATGCCTGCGCGTCGAAAATCTCTGCGGGCAGGTCTACCTTAAGGGTCTTAACAGCCATGATGTATTAGGCTCCCTTCACAGCGGTACGAACCAGAACAACGCCGCCCTTGGGACCGGGGATTGCGCCCTTGATCAGCAGGACATTGTTCTCTGCGTCCACACCCTGGATAGTCAGGTTCAAGGTAGTGTGACGTGCTGCGCCCATACGGCCAGCCATGCGCATACCCTTGAACACGCGTGCGGGGTAGGATGCGCCACCGATGGAACCGGGCTTACGGTGGTTCTTGTGCTGACCGTGAGACGCGCCAACACCCTTGAAGCCGTGACGCTTCATAACACCTGCGAAGCCCTTACCCTTGGTCTTACCAACGACGTCGACCTTCTGGCCTGCTTCGAAGAGCTCAACGGTCAGTTCCTGACCGAGGGAATACTCAGAAGCATCTGCGGTACGCAGCTCGACGATGTGGCGACGGGGGGTAACACCGGCCTTCTCGAAGTGACCAGCCAGGGGCTTGGTAACCTTGCGAGAGTCGATTGCACCGAAACCAATCTGAACAGCTTCGTAGCCGTCAGTTTCCTGGTTACGGATCTGGGTAACAACGTTAGAATCAGCCTTGACGACGGTGACGGGCACGAACTTGCCGTCCTCGTCCCAGACCTGGGTCATGCCGAGCTTGGTGCCCAGCAGGCCCTTCACCTGGCGCTCGAATTTGTTAGTCATTAGATGCGATCCTCTACAGCTTGATCTCGATGTTTACGTCTGCCGGCAGGTCGAGACGCATGAGGGCATCAACAGCCTTGGGGGTCGGATCAACAACGTCGATCAGACGCTTGTGCGTACGCATCTCGAAGTGCTCGCGGCTGTCCTTGTACTTGTGGGGAGAACGGATAACACAGTAAACGTTCTTCTCGGTCGGCAGCGGCACGGGGCCAACTACAGTTGCGCCTGCGCCCTTTACCGTTTCGACGATTTTCCGTGCCGAAGAATCGATGACCTCGTGGTCATAGGACTTCAGACGGATGCGGATTTTCTGTCCCGCCATCTGTCGGACTCTCTTTCTTGATGTATTCCCTGTATCGGAGCTTTTGCCCCTTTGTTATAGCGCTTAAGGAACGCGATATATTCATCACGTGCGCCACTCAGAACGGACTGAATCCGGCTTTGCCGGGTTCCTCACCCCGTCTGAGTACCGACCCCCGAACTCGGGCGTGTCGCCTATTTTCTAGACAAACTCGTCCCGTCATCCTTCGGACCGGGTCATACGTGGGCCTACCTTTAGTGCAGGTAGACGCTTTGACAACGTCGTCAATTCTCTCAGAGATAGAGCCCTTATGCAATACGAACACAAGTTAAGTGCTTAAGAACACTTAACTATCTCTGTCAACCTGAGGGTACTCCCGCGATGCAACTCTCAGGGAGCTTTCAATCTACTTTCAGTAAGTTCCATGCGCTTTATTGCTCTTAATAAAGCTTTTAGGCCTAAAGACTCTCGTATCGTAGAAGTATCACTACAGCCTAAGGAGAAACCATGTCTCAGCCGACACAACCTCATCAGGCATCCTCTAGCTCTCACTCTTCATCTCAAAATCCCCAGTATGTTCAGCAACCGCAGCAGGGTCTGGGTGTGTATGTTCCCCCGTCTCTAGCGTATGTTCCCCCGTCCCTAGCGGGTGCGCATACTCAGCCTCCTGCACCGCGACGCCGAGTCAATGAGGATATCTTCCTCAATATTGTTCTGTACATTGGCTCGCTCCTGCTTATCGGTGCCGCGGGTCTTTTTGTCACCTCGGTGACTTCTTCTCAGGATGAAACGGCTATCTTCCGCGTCCTTGCAATGGCGCTTGGAGCAGTTATCTTCTACGGAGCTGGTCTGCTCACCTACCGTTTCGTGGAGCGCCTGCGGATTGCTTCTTACTCTTTTGCAGCAACCGGTCTTGCTTTTATTCCGCTAACCGGTGTTGCTATCTATGTCCTCAAGATTTGGACTGAAGGACGCTACATCTGGCTCCTCACTTCTCTGATTGGCACTGCCGCCATTGTTGGAGCCTGCGCCCTCATGCGTAACCGTGTGATGGCGTATCTGCTGATTTCGTTTATCGTTTCAGACTCGTTGGCAGCGACGAAGGTCGCGGCTCTACCTTTCGTTTGGTATTTCGTCTCGCTGACTGCAGTTGCCACTGTTCTGGGTTTGATTCTGCATTTTGCCCCGAACGCTGCCCCGAGGGGTATCCGCGAAGGTCTTGTTGATTCTTCCCGTATTTTTGTGCCGGCCACTGCCATCGCTATTTTCTTCTTCACCAACGATCTGAGCTACACGGACGCGGGTATTGCTTTTGCAGTGATGTCCGTGCACGCCATTCTGTTCACCTGGCTGAACGGCACGGCGGATTACTATGCCCAGGCACGAATCTACCCGATCGCGTCTATTCTCTCCTTCATCTTGGACTCGGATCACGGCCTGTGGTTCCCCAGTATTTTCTTCATCTCTGTTCTGGTTGTAAACCTGATTTCTGCGTACGTATTTATTCCTCGTCTGCAGAAGACCATTACTGGTTCTGCTCCTGCTTCCAATGAACAGCACGAGCAGGTGCAGAGCTCACCGGCTATCCCCTGGGCAAAGGAAGCTCCTCAGCATCCCGTTCGCAAGATGGAGTGGCTGCCTGCCATTGACGCATGCGTCGGCGTGGCCTTCTCCTTCTTTGCTCTCATTGATGCTTTCTTCACTGCTCATGTTGCCGATAGCCCTGCATATGCAACGCGCTGGAGCACTTTCCTTCCCTATGCAGAAGGTAATCAAGGCATCTTCCCCGCCCCCTGGGTTATTGGCGTCCTCTGCATTGTGAGCTTCTTGATCTACCGTAAGGCGATTCTGCCGCTGCTGCTCATGAGTTTTGTAGCGCTCGTCCCAATCATCGGTATGTACGCCTCCCCCAATAATCAGGGCACGTTCTATCTGTTCTTTGCCGCGGCAGTAGTCATCTATCTGGTCAGTGCTAAGGCCCCCGAGGCACGTACCGCTGGAGCAGTACTGAGCAACATCGGTTATGCCATTGGTATGATTCAGCTTTTCCTTGCTCTCATTCCCGAGATGCAGACTTCTGAGTCGCTTTTGATGTTTGCCTTGGTCTGCGCCGCTATTGCACTGCTGACTTTTGTCCTCTCCCAGGGCGTTGCGGCTCAGGACCCCAGCTACCGTCTTGTAGAAATGTCGGTCTACCTCTTCTTGGGCGTTTTTGCGCTCTTCGTTGGGTACGTGTCTAACCATGTTGATGGCGGAGCACATGGCCGGTTCTGGGTCGGTTTCTCTCTCTTCTCGGGTGGCGTCCTCTTCTTGAGCATCCTGAGCACTCTTATTCTGGCTCGCGCGCTGAGGCTTTCGGATGTTGGGTCCTTCCGCTCCACGCTTGTCTCTTTCATCCGTATCGCGTTCTACATGACCTTGGTCATCGCTACGATTGGCTCGCGACACTACCTGCTGTACGACTTGCAGAAGGAGTACATTGCTGTAGCACTGCCGGCGCTCCTGACCGTCGTATACGGTGCGCTTGGTTTCTTCATGCCGGCTGGCTCTTCGATTCGTTCGGAGCTACTCACCGTTGCGCGTTTCCCCATCTGCTGGTCTGTCATTCTGCTCGCTATCAGCGGCAACATGAAGGAATCGCTCGTAGACTTCCTCGTCCTTGCTCTGCTGGCGGTTCAGGCGCTGTGCAGCGTTCTACTCTACGCGTACTCCAAGCGAAGCTACGAGGCATATGCAGCGGCGATTTTCTTCACTCTTGGATCTATCCTGAGCGCAGGCCGTTTCATTGGCGACTTTGATAATCTTCTGTTCGCAGTAGCAGCTCCGATAATCTTTATCGCAGTATGGGTGCTTGCCCTCATCTTCAGGATTCCCCGCATGCAGATTGGTGCCTCCATTAGCATCACGACTTTCTGCATTGGTTCTCTATGGAATCTCTTCAACACGAGGGAAAGCACGATTGAGATGACTCTGCTGGGCTATTATGCCCTGCTCGCAGTTATCATCCTGTTCGTTCTGAAGGTTACGCTCCCGGTTGAGATCTTCGGCGTGAACGCAAATGTTCGTCCGCGCCTTGCTGTCCCGGTCGGTAATACGATGGTTGAACTGCCGATGCACGGCCCGTTGGGCGCCCCCTACGCGCGTTTCATGTCTCGCCGTCCCCTGACCCAAGCTATCTACGCTCCGGTCAATACGCTGCTGATGATTCCCGCTCTGGCGGTGCTGGGATTCTACACTTTCGTTGGGTTTGTTTTTGAACCTAAGCAGGTAGAACTCAATGCGCTTCTCTGGGGTCTAGGTGCTCTGTCCTTCGTGTCTGTCACCAAGGCGAAGAACCTGCCGACCGTTTGTACCACGGCGTTCAGCCTCTTCATCGCCCGTCTGGTCATTGATTATTCGAAGTCCAACCCCTTGAGCGTCATTCTTGAGGTTGCTCTCCTGATCCTGCTTGCGGTTGTAGCCGCCAAGGTTCTCAAGAACTTCATCGCGAAGAGGCCTGTAGATGAGCAGGTATCGGATTCTCCTCTGTACTGGGCATTGGGTCTGCAGGTATTCCTCACCCTGGTAACGTGGGCAGTTCCCGCTGACGGTCCGGATATCGTGGTGCTGGTCCTCGGCATCGCTCTGACTCTTCTGAGCGCTCTGCTGCTTGACCGAGTTTGGACCTATATTGCAACTGCGCTAGTCACCCTCGACCTGGCAATTTTGCTCAACGGTCTGAACCCGCTGACCCTGCTGATTATCTCTATTCTGCTCATTGCCGGCGTTATCTGGCGTCTGCTGGTACGACAGAACAAGCAGGATGCAGTAGCTCCGCACCAGGATTCTGAGCAGCTTGAGGATTTCCCTCAGTATCAGAATCAGCCGGGTACGTACCCGCAGGGCAATGTCCAGATACAGCAGCCCCCGGCTCCTCAGCACGGCTATCAGCCTCGCCACGAGGAAAACATCTAGGCATAAGCACACATAGGTTCTACTTCTGCGGCATTCTGTAGTAGGATTACCTATGTCCCTTCCGAGGGGCAGTCATTCGAATTGCGGTTCCCAGCCTTCGGGCTGGGAACCGTTTTTCTTTGTCCGCAAGTCTTATCCGTACCCGCTGCCTCTTTTCGCTTCCTTTTGCCAGCACCTTGAAAATGTACGGACAGCCAAGAACGGTAAGCTCTGGCAGAGTATCTGTTCCCCTATGCTCTGCGACAGGCATGGGGTACAGGCGTGTAATACTGCCGCCGCGATAAGAGCCCTCGCCGATGAGGATCCTGTATTCCACTATCTTTTAGCGTGGGCTTCTGCCATGCAGAAGCCCACGAGCCCGCCAGAGGGCATCTATAGCGCTCAGAACGTGTTTTACGAGGTATCTGGTGGGAAGATAGGCACCTGCCCCTTTGGGGCCCTCAACAACCCGCAAAAGGGCATAACAAAAGGACCCCCGCAGATGCGGGGGTCCTTGAGTATCGCTACCTGGTGGAGGGTTTTCCCTCCGGCAGATCTTTAGCGAATTGTCGTAAATTTACGGCAATTACTTGATGATCTTGGTAACACGACCCGAACCAACGGTGCGGCCACCCTCACGGATAGCGAAGCCGAGGCCCTCTTCCATTGCGATTTCCTGGATCAGGGTAACGGTCATCTCGGTGTTGTCACCGGGCATAACCATCTCGGTGCCCTCGGGGAGGGTGATAACGCCGGTCACGTCAGTGGTACGGAAGTAGAACTGAGGACGGTAGTTGGAGTAGAACGGGTTGTGACGGCCGCCCTCATCCTTGGAGAGGATGTAGACGTTTGCCTCGAACTCGGTGTGGGGGGTGATGGAGCCCGGCTCCACGACAACCTGACCACGCTCAACATCGTCACGCTTCAGACCACGCAGCAGCAGACCACAGTTCTCGCCTGCCCATGCTTCGTCGAGCTGCTTGTGGAACATCTCGATACCGGTAACGGTGGTCTTCTGGATCGGGCGGATACCGACGATCTCGACCTCGGAGTTGATCTTCAGGGTACCGCGCTCTGCACGACCGGTAACAACGGTGCCACGACCGGTGATGGTGAAGACGTCCTCGATGGGCATGAGGAAGGGCTTGTCCTTCTCACGCACGGGGTCCGGAATGTAGGTGTCGACTGCGTCCATGAGCTCCTCGACCTTAGCAACCCACTCGGGATCGCCTTCGAGAGCCTTCAGTGCGGAAACGCGAACAACGGGAGCGTTGTCGCCGTCGAACTCCTGCGAGGAGAGGAGGTCACGGACCTCCATCTCGACGAGGTCGAGGAGCTCTTCGTCGTCAACCATGTCTGCCTTGTTCAGTGCAACCAGCAGGGTGGGGACGCCAACCTGGCGAGCGAGCAGAACGTGCTCGCGGGTCTGTGCCATGGGGCCGTCGGTAGCAGCAACCACGAGGATTGCGCCGTCCATCTGAGCCGCACCGGTAATCATGTTCTTGACGTAGTCAGCGTGGCCGGGAGCGTCAACGTGTGCGTAGTGGCGCTTCTCGGTCTGGTACTCGATGTGAGCAATGTTAATGGTAATACCGCGCTGGCGCTCCTCGGGAGCGGAGTCGATCATACCGAAGTCGCGCTTCTCGTTCAGGTCCGGGTACTTGTCAGCCAGAACCTTGGAGATTGCTGCGGTCAGGGTGGTCTTACCGTGGTCAACGTGACCAATGGTACCGACGTTAACGTGAGGCTTGGAGCGCTCGAACTTAGCCTTAGCCAAGAGTGTTCCTCCTAGAACGATTGAAAACATGCACGCGGATCTTCGCTCCGGCGCATCCCGTTATAAAACGGTCTAGCGTCTACAATAGCGGATTACGCCGCAGAGATGAAACTGTTCATGCTCTCAATAATGGATTTAATTGAAAATTTTAGCGTGGGCCACAGGTTTTTGACCCGTGGCCCACGGGTGAGACGCGGAAATTACTCGCCGCGGCTCTTCTGGATGATCTCGTCAGCGACGTTCTTGGGAACCTCGCCGTAGCTGTCGAATGCCATCGAGAACACTGCACGACCCTGGGTCTTACCACGCAGGTCGCCAATGTAACCGAACATTTCGGTCAGGGGCACGATAGCCTTGATGATCTTAACGCCGGATGCGTCCTCCATGGAACGAACCTGGCCACGGCGGGAGTTCAGGTCGCCGATAACGTCGCCCATGTACTCCTCGGGGGTACGAACCTCAACGTCCATCAGCGGCTCGAGCAGGACCGGGTTAGCGCGCTTAGCGCCTTCCTTGAAGACCATCGAACCAGCGATCTTGAACGCCATTTCGGAGGAGTCGACGTCGTGGTAAGCACCGTCGATCAGGGTTGCCTTCACGCCCACCATCGGGTAGCCAGCGAGGACACCGAACTTCATAGCGTCCTGGATACCAGCGTCGACCGAGGGGATGTACTCGCGAGGAACGCGGCCACCGGTGACCTTGTCCTCGAACAGGTACAGCTCTTCGCCATCCAGGGGCAGGGGCTCGAAGGAGACCTGCACCTTTGCGAACTGACCGGAACCACCGGTCTGCTTCTTGTGGGTGTAGTCGACCTTCTCGACTGCCTTCTTGATGGTCTCGCGGTAAGCAACCTGAGGCTTACCAACGTTAGCCTCAACCTTGAACTCACGCTTCATACGGTCAACGATGATGTCCAAGTGCAGCTCACCCATACCACCGATTTCGGTCTGACCGGTTTCTTCGTTCAGCGAAACGGTGAAGGTGGGGTCCTCAGCGGAAAGCTTCTGGATAGCGGTGGACATCTTCTCCTGGTCACCCTTGGTCTTGGGCTCAATAGCCACAAAGATCACGGGATCGGGGAAGGTCATCGACTCGAGGACGATCGGGTGTGCAGGGTCGCACAGGGTGTCACCAGTGGTGGTGTCCTTCAGACCAATCGCAGCGTAAATGTGACCTGCGGTGATCTCCTCAACCGGGTTCTCCTTGTTGGAGTGCATCTGGAAGAGCTTACCGATGCGCTCCTTCTTACCCTTGGTGGAGTTCAGAACCTGCTGGCCCTGAGCTGCGGTACCGGAGTACACACGGGTGTAGGTCAGCTGACCGTAGAACGGGTGAGCTGCAACCTTGAACGCCAGTGCTGCGAAGGGCTCGTCTGCGGATGCCTTACGGGTCAGCTTCTCTTCCTCGTTGGAGGGGTTGGAGCCGACAACGTCCGGAACGTCCAGCGGGGAGGGCAGGTACTCGATCACAGCGTCCAGCATGGGCTGAACACCGCGGTTCTTGAATGCAGAACCACAGAGAACGGGGAATGCCTCACCGGCGATAACCAGCTGACGGATACCAGCCTTAATCTCGGGGATGGTCAGCTCGCCCTCTTCGAGGTACTTCTCCATGAGCTCTTCGCTAGCCTCAGCAACAGCCTCAACCAGCTCAGCGCGGTACTGCTCAGCCTTCTCAACCAGGTCAGCAGGAATCTCCTGAACCTCGTAAGAGGAGCCCATGGTCACGTCACCCTTGGCGTCGCCGGGCCAGACGTATGCCTTCATTTCGAGCAGGTCGACAACACCGAGGAAGTCGCTCTCAGCGCCGATGGGGAGCTGAACAACCAGCGGGCGTGCGCCCAGGCGGTCGATGATGGTCTGAACGGTGAAGTAGAAGTCAGCACCCATCTTGTCCATCTTGTTGACGAAGCAGATACGGGGGACATCGTACTTGTCAGCCTGGCGCCAAACGGTCTCAGACTGGGGCTCAACACCTTCCTTGCCGTCGAACACAGCAACTGCGCCGTCGAGGACGCGCAGGGAGCGCTCAACCTCAACGGTGAAGTCGACGTGACCGGGGGTGTCGATAATGTTGATCTGGTTGTCCTTCCAGAAGCAGGTGGTTGCTGCGGAGGTAATGGTAATACCTCGCTCCTGCTCCTGAGCCATCCAGTCCATGGTGGAAGCGCCGTCGTGGGTCTCACCGATCTTGTGGTTAATACCGGTGTAGAACAGAATGCGCTCAGTGGTGGTGGTCTTACCGGCGTCGATGTGCGCCATAATACCGATGTTGCGGACCTTGTTAAGGTCGGTGAACACGTCAAGTGCCACGTTATTCTCCCTAAATGAGATACTCCGAAAGCCTGCCGACTCGAATCGACTCGGCAGGCTCTAAACGGAGAATTACCAGCGGTAGTGTGCGAAGGCCTTGTTGGACTCGGCCATCTTGTGAGTGTCCTCGCGACGCTTCACAGCGGCACCGAGACCATTGGATGCATCCAGGATCTCGTTCATCAGACGCTCAGTCATGGTCTTCTCGCGGCGCTGCTTGGAGAAGCCAACGAGCCAGCGGAGAGCCAGAGCGGTGGAACGGCCGGGGCGAACCTCAACCGGAACCTGGTAGGTTGCACCGCCAACGCGGCGGGAGCGAACCTCGAGAGAAGGCTTGATGTTGTCCATAGCCTTCTTCAGGGTTGCGACCGGGTCAGAACCGGTCTTCTTCTCGACGCCCTCGAGGGCACCGTAGACGATGCGCTCTGCGACGGACTTCTTGCCGTCCAGCAGAACCTTGTTGATCAGCTGGGTGACCAGTGCAGAACCGTAAACAGGATCGTTTACGAGGGGACGCTTGGGAGCGGGACCCTTACGAGGCATTACTTCTTCTCCTTCTTAGCGCCGTAGCGGGAGCGAGCCTGGCCGCGACCCTTAACACCCTGGGTATCCAGAGCGCCACGAACGATCTTGTAGCGAACACCGGGGAGGTCCTTCACACGACCACCGCGAACGAGCACGATCGAGTGCTCCTGCAGGTTGTGACCCTCACCGGGAATGTATGCGGTAACCTCGACGCCGCCGTTGAGCTTGACACGAGCGACCTTACGCAGTGCCGAGTTCGGCTTCTTCGGGGTGGTGGTGTACACACGGGTGCACACGCCACGCTTCATGGGGTTGCCCTTCAGTGCGGGCGCCTTGGTCTTAACGACCTTGGGAGTCCGGCCCTTACGGACCAGCTGCTGAATAGTAGGCACGTTTTCTCCGTTGCTTGATCGGGTTCTTCGTTAGAAAATCCCGTGTAAACTTACTGGCCCCCATCACGCTGGATGGGTGCTCTCGGTTATCAGAAACGCTCGGATGCATATCCGGTTGGTTTCTATAGGTTCCTCGACATCTCGGCGAGTTCTCAGGGCTAAAATTCCCCACCGTCAGAGGTGAAAAAGTTTTTGGGCACGCTTAAAAATGGCATTTAGGCGTCAGCAAAAAGCAACGCCAAAGGACGGTATCCATACTGCCATTGATTCATCATGCCCGTGCCCTCGGGAAATATCCCGCGTAAACCCACCGGGGGTGGATCCTTGTGCACCGAGCTCAAGTACTTCGGATAAGACTATACAGGTTAAATCCCGCTTAATCTAGCGCCAGAGCTGGGAATCTTTGCTTTTAAGCCCCCATCCAAGGAATAAAGCTAATGATTTACCTCACTTAAATTACATCTTTGGGATTCAATACTCCCCCATCACTTCCTTTGCCTCCCCTTTCCTCTTCTGCTTCGTTTGCCGCCTTGACGCAATTTAAACCAGAAGACCGCCAAGAACCCTCTCGATGGCTCTGGGCGGCATCAACAGATACGGGAGGCGAGCGCGTAGCCGCACCCGCCTCCCGCAAGAGAGTATTCAGTTATAGGTTCACCACAGCGGCTACTGGGCTACACCACCTGGAAGACTCGAGTCTGGCCCTCAAACGGGGTAATAGTCTTCGAGTTCTTCTTGGCATTGCCGTAGTAGCGGATGCGGTACTGCCCCTTAGGAGTATTAGCCGGCACCTTCCAGCGAACCGTCACCTGAGAAGCCGAAACGCCAATGCGCTTCCACTCAAAGAAGGTATCCGGATTGTTATCCGCGGTGTAGTACTTCCAGGTATTACCCACGCGACGCTCAATCACGAAGTAGCTACCGTCGTGATGCATGTTGTTATTCGGGTGAGCACCAGCAAAACGAGCCGTCACCTCTTCGCGGCCGGCAATAGCATCCTGGGGCTGCTGAGTGACCTGGCCGTAACGCATACCAAACATGGGGGTATCGTAGACGACCTTACCCTGCAGGCTGGCAACCGGGCGGCGATCATTCGGGCGATCGCCAATGCCCAACGGAGTGCCATTCTTCAGTGAAGTTCCGACAATGCTAATGGTCTGGCGGAACGCACTGGAGGTGTAACGGCCGAAGAGGGTCGCACCGCCTTCGTACTGCTGAGAGTCATACTCCTCAGGGGTCGTCACGTAGTGATCGTAGGCATTGGTGTAGCCCTGCAGAATAATGTGCGATTCAGGAACGCCGAAGAGCTTGGCGGCATCCTGGCGGTACTGCACACCCACCGCACCGGTGAACTCACCGGGCATACCCAGCAGGTAGTAGTCACCGAAACGCATAATCTGCACCGGATACTTTTCCTGAATGATCGTTCCATTTTTTGCGGAGAAGAGAATACCCTTCGGCTGCTGGCAACGCGTCTGCGCCGCACTCGGAGTGAACACCAAAGTACCCAGAATAGAAGGGCGACCCGAACCTTCCTTATAGACAGCCCAACCACCGCCGCCATCCTCAGTAGAACCCGCGCCAAACGGAGTACCCAGGAAACCCTGACAGGTACGCTCATTATGCCCACTACCGGTGTACTTGGCATCCACGTTCATACCCGAGAAGTTGAAGTACGAGATACGCGAATCCAGGCCCTTACCCACCGGAGTACCCGCGCTCTTGAGCTGAGAACGCACTGCATTAGCCTGCTTCTCACCCTGAATCTTCACATTCTTGAACTGGTCATTAGTGGGCCCCTGACCAGGCTTCAACCAAGTATTCGGGGAAACATCGCCAGCATTAGCATTCGCAAACGCCGCCACGAAGCCATCGCCGCTACCGGGAACATTGCGGTCAACGCCGTGATCTTCAGTCTCCAGCAGATACTCCGCATAACCCTTGTTATCGCTCGAAATCAGAGTATTCTTCGAGGTCAAAGACGTCGGGTGAATCGCAAACCAATTCAGAACCGCACGGGTCTTACCATTACGCTCCAGGCGCAGAGTCATATTGGTCGGGTCAGTGCCGCCGGGAAGCTTAGAACGAAGCTCAGGAGAGTCCAGATTAAATGCCTTGCGGGAGCGATTAACACCCACGCCGGTCAGCTTCGAAGAAGAAATCGTCAGGTTACCCGGAGCCAGATCCTTGGTTGCCTGGCGAATTGCCTTCAGCGAACCGTCCACCTGGGCATTGAAGGTGTCCTGATGGAAGCCCAGAGTCGTAATGTTGTACAGGCTCTGGTGCGTAATGCCACCCGGAGTTGCGTGGGTGTGGGTCGCGGTAATCATAATGTTCGACTCATCGTACGCGGGGCCAAACTCAGCGCGGATACGCTTAACCAGTTCATCGCGCAGCGACTGCCAGCTGGTCAGCGTATCGAGCACAACAATGAGGTTGCGCTTGCCCGAAGCGCGATCCACAGCGATGAAAGCACGCGCATACTGACGAGTATGCACGCCACTACCCTTCTGGGAGCTCTCACCATAGCCCATGAAGCCAACCTCACCGGGCTCACCGGTAATATCCGCCGCACCCGCACCAACCAGGTAGGGGGTAGCACTAGAGCTCTGAGAAGCAGGGGCCGCGGTTGCAACCTGACCTGCGGGAAGAATTGCAGAAGCTGCAATAAGGCATGCCGCGCCAATACGAGCGAGAGAATGCACGGGCGCCTTAAAACGCGAAAAAGCAGAAGAGCGCTTTTGCTCCCCTGCAGACAAGGAGGAATTCTGTTCAGATTCGTGAGGCTGTGACGCTCCGGAAGACAGTCGGGTGCCGCCAGTAGTCACCCGTCCGGAAGAGAATGGAGTGATATGCATGCCTTCAAGAATAGAACCTAGTCAAAAGGCTTTCCAGTTGGATTAGCACTGTTCAAATGGAGAATATTCATTCTTTTTATACCTCAAAGAAAAACGAGCAAATATTCTATTTATGCCAGCATTGGGGCGGATTGCGGGGAGTTTCGTCAGATTTGACCGCCATCTAATTTCTTACCCAGTCAAGAAATTTTCCCAATTTGAAAATAATGCACTCCGATGATTTTTTTATAAATAAATTCGCCCACTAGGCAAAAAATATACAACCTTCACCTGAAGGATAAAGAATACTAAAGCACTGCCTAAAAGAAAGACTCTCCCCTCCCTCACCTATTCGATAAACAAAGAACGCGGATACCCGAGACAACTCGAGTATCCGCGTTCTTTATCAAGGACCAGGTCGGGGGTCTAAACTCCCAACCTAACCCTCACGGCAGAAGCCTTAGTCCAGACCACGACCGTACTCATCCAGCGAAACAGCCATAAAGCCGCCATTGCCGTAAGTGTACACCTCGTTATCCATCTGGAATGCGCTCGGGTAACCACCGAAAGTATCCAGAGCTTGCATACGCTCAGCAGTAGCCTGGGCGCTAGGCTCAACCTCAATATCGTTGTAACGTGCCAGACCGGTACCAGCGGGAACCAGCTTACCGATGATCACGTTCTCCTTCAGGCCGAGCAGCGGGTCAGTCTTCGCCTCCATAGCTGCCTGAGTCAGGACGCGGGTGGTCTCCTGGAAGGAGGCCGCCGACAGCCAGGACTCGGTAGCCAGCGAAGCCTTGGTAATACCCATCATTTCCGGACGGCCAGCTGCGGGCTTCTTACCCTCAACCAGTGCCTTACGGTTAGCAGTCTGGAAAGCAATGTTATCAACCAGCTCACCGGGCAGCAGATCGGTATCACCGGACTCAATCACGGTCACGCGACGCAGCATCTGGCGAACAATAACCTCAACGTGCTTGTCGTGGATTTCCACACCCTGCGACTTGTACACGCCCTGAACCTCGCTCACCAGGTGCTTCTGAGCCTCACGAGGACCACGAATACGCAGAACCTCCTTCGGATCAACAGAACCGGTAGCCAGCTGATCGCCAACCTGAACGTGATCGCCGTTCTGCAGCTTAGAAGCTGCACGACGCAGAACAGTGTAGGACTGGGGCTCAGAACCATCGTCCGGGGTCACCACAATCTTGTAGGACTTCTCGGTATCCTCAATGGTCACGCGACCGGACACCTCAGAAATCGGGGCGACGCCCTTGGGGGTACGAGCCTCGAACAGCTCCTGAATACGGGGCAGACCCTGAGTAATATCGTCAGCCGAAGCCACACCACCGGTGTGGAAGGTACGCATGGTCAGCTGGGTACCGGGCTCACCAATCGACTGAGCCGCAATAATACCAACGGCCTCACCAATGTCCACCAGAACGTTCGAAGCCATCGAACGACCGTAGCACAGTGCACACACACCAATAGCGGACTCACAGGTCAGAACCGAACGGACGCGAACTTCCTTCACGCCTGCCTTGAAGAGCTTCTCAATGAGCTCATCAGAGACATCCGAGCCAGCAGCAGCCAGAACGTTGCCAGCCTCGTCCTTCACGTCAACCGCAAGGGTACGACCGTGAATCGAAGTCTCGACATCCTGGTGCAAACCGCCGTCCTCACCAACCAGAGGCAGAACCAGACCGCGGCGAGTACCACAGTCGTGCTCACGAACGATAACATCCTGCGAAACGTCCACCAGACGACGGGTCAGGTAACCCGAGTTAGCGGTACGCAGCGCGGTATCAGCCAGACCCTTACGTGCACCGTGGGTCGCGATGAAGTACTCCAGAACCGACAGGCCCTCACGGTACGAGGACTTAATCGGGCGAGGCATAATCTCACCCTTCGGGTTCGACACCAGACCACGGATACCCGCAATCTGACGGACCTGCATCCAGTTACCACGTGCACCGGAGGTCACCATACGGTAAATGGTGTTCAGACCACCGTGAGAGCTCAAGTTCTCACGCATAGCCTCTGCAACCACGTCGGTAGCCTCGGTCCAAACCTTAATCAGCTCCTGACGACGCTCTTCGTCATCGATGGTACCGATCTCGAAATCGTCCTGAATTGCAGCAGCCTGCTTCTCGTAGCGCTCCATAATTGCCGGCTTCTCAGCGGGAGTAGCAATATCAGAAACAGCCACGGTCACGCCCGAACGAGAAGCCCAGTAGAAACCGGAGTTCTTCAGGTTGTCCAGAGCACGAGCCACAACATCCATCGGGTAACGCTCAGCCAAATCATTAATCAGGCTACCCAGGCCCTTCTTATCTGCCACGCCAGAGAACCAGGGGTAATCCTTCGGCAGAGCCTGGTTGAACAGAACCTGACCAACGGTGCAGTCCAGCAGAACGGGGTCGCCAGGCTTGTAACCCTCGGGAGCTTCCCAGCCTTCAGGAGCAACAAACTGGTCACCATCAAGGCGAATCTTCACCTTGGTGTACAGCTCAATCTCGTGACGATCCATCGCCATCAGAGCCTCAGACACCGAGGAGAATGCGTGACCCTCGTTCTTCTGACCATCACGAGGAGTAGTCAGGTGGTACAGACCAATGATCATATCCTGCGAAGGAACAGCCACAGGGCGGCCATCCGAAGGCTTCAGGATGTTGTTCGAGGACAGCATGAGAATACGAGCCTCAGCCTGAGCCTCAGGAGACAGCGGCAGGTGAACTGCCATCTGGTCACCATCGAAGTCAGCGTTGAACGCGGAGCAAACCAGCGGGTGCAGCTGAATAGCCTTACCCTCAACCAGCTTCGGCTCAAACGCCTGAATACCGAGGCGGTGCAGGGTAGGTGCACGGTTCAGCAGAACCGGGTGCTCAGCAATAACCTCTTCCAGAACGTCCCAAACCTGCGGGCGGAAACGCTCAACCATACGCTTAGCGCTCTTAATGTTCTGAGCGTGGCTCAGCTCCACCAGACGCTTCATAACGAAGGGCTTGAACAGCTCCAGCGCCATCTGCTTGGGCAGACCACACTGGTGCATCTGCAGCTGAGGACCAACCACAATCACGGAACGACCCGAGTAGTCAACACGCTTACCGAGCAGGTTCTGACGGAAACGACCCTGCTTACCCTTCAGCATGTCAGACAGAGACTTCAGGGGACGGTTACCGGGGCCGGTCACCGGGCGACCGCGACGACCGTTATCGAACAGCGAGTCCACAGCTTCCTGCAGCATACGCTTCTCGTTGTTCACGATAATCTCGGGAGCACCCAGCTCCAGCAGACGCTTCAAACGGTTGTTACGGTTAATCACACGACGGTACAGGTCGTTCAGGTCGGAGGTCGCAAAACGGCCACCGTCCAGCTGAACCATCGGGCGCAGTTCCGGCGGAATAACCGGAACAACATCCAGGACCATACCCAGCGGGGAGTTGTTAGTGGTCAGGAAGGCGTTAACAACCTTCAGACGCTTCAGAGCGCGGGTCTTCTTCTGACCCTTACCGGTCTGAATAATCTCCTTGAGAGCCTCAGCCTCAGCCTCCAGGTCGAAGGACTCCAGACGCTTCTTAATAGCCTCTGCGCCCATCGCGCCCTCAAAGTACAGGCCGTACTTATCAATCATGGAACGGTACAGCGCCTCGTCACCCTCAAGGTCAGCGACCTTCAGGTTCTTGAAGCGATCCCACACGCGGTCCAGGTGCTCAGCCTCACGCTCGTAGCGCTTACGCACCGACGCGAGCTGACGCTCAGCGTTATCGCGCAGCTTGCGCTTCTCAGCAGCCTTGCCGCCCTCTGCCTCAATACGAGCCAGCTCAACCTCAACCTCACGGCTGATAGCGTTCACATCAGCGTTCAGAGCAGCCTCAAGCTCCTGCTTCTCACGGTCGTGAGCAGCCTGCAGCATCGGCAGATCCTCGTGACGAGCCTCCTCGTCAACCTTAGTGATCATGTACGCAGCGAAGTAAATGACCTTCTCCAGGTCCTTCGGAGCCAGATCCAGCAGGTAACCCAGGCGGGAAGGAACACCCTTGAAGTACCAAATGTGGGTAACAGGAGCAGCCAGCTCAATGTGGCCCATACGCTCACGACGTACCTTAGAGCGAGTCACCTCAACACCACAGCGCTCACACACAATGCCCTTGAAGCGCACGCGCTTGTACTTACCGCAGTAGCACTCCCAGTCCTTGGTGGGGCCGAAGATACGCTCGTCGAAGAGACCGTCCTTCTCGGGCTTCAGGGTACGGTAGTTGATGGTCTCGGGCTTCTTAACCTCACCAAAGGACCAACGACGGATGTCGTCGGCGGTGGCGAGGCCAATTCGCATCAAACCAAGCGAAGATTCGTTGGACATATCGGTCCTAATCTCTTTCTGTAAGTTTCTGAAGACTTGGGTTAGCGGGCGGGAACCCCACAACGCACGCGAGCGCATGCGGGGTTCCCCACCCTAGAAGGAGGCGGTGCTTATACCTCGTCGACGGAGCTAGGCTCGTCGTGGGTCAGGCTCACGCCCATATCTTCTGCTGCCCGGAAGCCTTCTTCCTCCGAGTCGCTCATCTCAATAATCTTGCCGTCGGTGGAGAGCACCTCAACGTTCAGGCACAGAGACTGCATTTCCTTGATAAGAACCTTGAAGGATTCGGGGATACCCGGCTCAGGGATGTTCTCGCCCTTCACGATAGCCTCGTAAACCTTCACACGGCCCGCCACGTCATCGGACTTGACGGTCAGGATTTCCTGCAGGGTGTATGCGGCGCCGTATGCTTCCAGCGCCCACACTTCCATCTCACCGAAGCGCTGGCCACCGAACTGAGCCTTACCACCCAGGGGCTGCTGGGTAATCATCGAGTACGGACCGGTGGAACGAGCGTGAATCTTGTCATCCACCAGGTGGTGCAGCTTCAGGATGTACTGGTAACCAACCGAAATCGGGTCCGGGAACGGCTCACCGGAACGGCCGTCAATCAGACGTGCCTTACCGGAACGGTTGATCAGACGGTCACCATCGCGGTTCGGGTTCGAGTGGTCCATGAGGTCGAACAGTTCGTCCTCGTGGGCACCGTCGAACACCGGGGTTGCCAGGCGGGTCGGGCCGGATTCCTTCGGGAAGTTCGGCATGCGCTTGAGCCACTCGGGCTCGCCCTCAATCTTCCAACCCTGCTTAGCCAGCCAACCGGTGTGGACTTCCAGAACCTGACCAATGTTCATACGACCGGGCACGCCCAGCGGGTTCAGGATAACGTCCACGGGGGTACCGTCTTCCAGGAAGGGCATATCCTCGATCGGCAGGATCTTGGAAATAACACCCTTGTTACCGTGGCGGCCTGCAAGCTTGTCGCCGTCGGTAATCTTACGCTTCTGAGCCACGTACACGCGAACCAGCTGGTTCACGCCCGGGGGCAGATCGTCCTCATCGTTGCTCTCGCGGTCGAAGATGCGGATACCAATGACGGTACCGGACTCACCGTGAGGAACCTTCAGGGAGGTGTCACGAACCTCGCGAGACTTCTCACCGAAGATTGCGCGCAGCAGGCGCTCCTCGGGGGTCAGCTCGGTCTCACCCTTGGGGGTAACCTTACCGACCAGGATGTCGCCAGCCTCAACCTCAGCACCGATGTGGATGATGCCGCGCTCGTCCAGAGCCGAGAGAACATCCTCGGACACGTTCGGGATATCGCGGGTAATCTCCTCGGGGCCCAGCTTGGTGTCGCGGGCGTCAATCTCGTGCTCCTCAATGTGAATCGAGGTCAGCACGTCCTCAGAAACCATGCGCTGGGAGAGGATGATCGCATCCTCGTAGTTCAGGCCTTCCCACGGCATGTATGCCACGAGCAGGTTCTTACCCAGTGCCAGCTCGCCGCCGTCGGTGGAGGGACCGTCAGCAATAACGTCGCGGTATTCGACGCGCTGGCCTTCCTTCACCACAACACGCTGGTTGTAGCAGTTACCCGGGTTCGAGCGGGAGAACTTCATGATCGGGTAGGTGGAGACAGAGCCGTCGTCATTACGGACGATAACGGTCTTAGCGTCCACGGAGGAAACCACACCGGGCTTCTTCGCGAGCACGGAGTCACCGGAGTCCAGTGCTGCGTACTTCTCCATACCGGTACCAACCACGGGAGCCTCAGACTCCAGCAGGGGCACAGCCTGACGCTGCATGTTAGCACCCATCAGTGCTCGGTTAGCGTCGTCGTGCTCCAGGTAAGGAATCAGGGCGGTAGCCACAGACACCATCTGGCGCGGGGAAACGTCCATGTACTGAACGGCACCGGGAGCAACCAGAACAGCTTCACCAGAACCGTCACCCGCACGGCAGAGAACCTCGTTCTCAGCGAAGGTGCGGTCCGCGTTCAGCGGTGCGTTTGCCTGTGCGATAACGACAGACTTCTCATCGTCAGCGGTCAGGTAGCGGACCTCATCGGTCACGCGGCCGTCAGTCACCACACGGTAGGGGGTCTCAATGAAACCGAAGGAGTTGATGCGACCGTAGGTTGCCAGCGAACCAATCAGACCAATGTTCGGGCCTTCAGGGGTTTCAATGGGGCACATACGACCGTAGTGCGAGGGGTGGACGTCTCGAACTTCCATGCCTGCACGGTCACGGGACAGACCGCCCGGGCCCAGCGCGGACAGACGACGCTTGTGGGTCAGACCTGCCAGCGGGTTGTTCTGGTCCATGAACTGCGACAGCTGAGAAGTACCGAAGAACTCCTTGATAGCTGCCACGACGGGGCGAATGTTCACCAGGGACTGCGGGGTGATAGCGTCCACGTCCTGGGTGGTCATGCGCTCGCGAACCACGCGCTCCATACGGGACAGACCGGTACGGATCTGGTTCTCAATGAGCTCGCCCACGGTGCGGATACGACGGTTACCGAAGTGATCGATGTCGTCGATATCGATCTTGAGGGAGATCTCCTCGCCGTCGCGGACACCGGGGATGCTGGTCTCGCCTGCGTGCAGAGCGCAGAGGTAACGAATCATCTGAGCGATGTCGTCCTGGCTCAGAACGGAAGCCTCGGGGGAATCCATGGGAACGTCCACACCGAGCTTACGGTTCAGCTTGTAACGGCCAACCTTCGCCAGGTCGTAGCGGCGCGGGGTGAAGTACATGTTGTCCAGCAGAGCCTGGGCAGCTTCAACCGTCGGGGGTTCGCCCGGACGCAGCTTGCGGTAGATATCCAGCAGAGCCTCGTCGCGGTCCTTGACGGAGTCCTTCTCCAGGGTTGCGCGGATCGAGTCGTACTGACCGAACTCAGCCAGAATCTTGGACTCGGTCCAGCCCAGAGCCTTCAGCAGAACAGTCACGGACTGCTTACGCTTACGGTCCAGACGCACACCAACCTGGTCGCGCTTATCAATCTCAAGCTCGAACCATGCACCGCGGGAAGGAATCACGCGGGCAGAGTAAATGTCCTTATCGGAGGTACGGTCCGGAGCCTTCTCGAAGTAAGCACCGGGGGAACGCACCAGCTGAGAAACGACCACACGCTCAGTACCGTTAATAACGAAGGTACCGGCCTCGGTCATCAGGGGGAAGTCACCCATAAACAGAGTCTGCTGCTTGACCTCGCCAGTAGCGAGGTTCATGAATTCAGCCTTAATGTACAGCGGAGCCGAGTAGGTTGCGTCACGGTCCTTGCACTCCTCAACAGAGTACTTGGGGTCAGCAAACTCAGGCTCAGAGAAGGAGAGCTGCATAGTCTCCTGGAAGTCACGAATCGGGGAGATTTCTTCAAAAATCTCAGCCAGACCGGACTGAGCGGGGACAGAAGTGTCACCAGCAGCCTGCGCCTTTTCCAGACGCTCCAACCAGCGCTCGTTACCCACGAGGCGGTCGAAGCTATCGGTCTGGATAGCAAGCAGGTTGGGAACCTTCAGCGGTTCGTTAATCTTCGCGAATGAAATTCGGCGCGAGACGTTCTCTGCGCCGTTAGCGGCGTCATGGTTAGAGGTGCTCGAAGCGACCAAAATGGGGATCCTTCCACAGACATGTCTGTTAGCAATCAGCCTCCCGGCGACATTACCGGCGACACGACAACCTCAGCCCCCGAATAGAACGGTGCTCGAAGCTATAGAGTCGGACGGAAAAACGTCACCTTCAGCCCGTGCCCACCGCTATATGAAGGCACAAAGGTTAGGGAAAGCGTAAATACTAACGATACAGGAAGAAATCCCTTCTGTCTACCACACCCTCATCAGGAGTGCAAACCTGCCACAGCGTGCACCTAGCATTCCACCACATTCACAGCCAAACCACCCATGGACGTCTCCTTATAACGGTGAGACATATCCAAACCGGTCTGACGCATCGTCTCAATCACCTGATCCAACGACACACGGTGCGTACCATCGCCACGCAACGCCATACGAGCCGCCGTCACAGCATTCGACGCAGCCATCGCATTACGCTCAATACACGGAATCTGCACCAAACCGCCCACCGGGTCACACGTCAGACCCAAGTTGTGTTCCATCGCAATCTCAGCAGCATTCTCAACCTGCTCAGGAGTACCGCCCATCACCTGCGCCAAACCGGCAGCAGCCATCGAGGAGGCGCTACCCACCTCACCCTGGCAGCCAACCTCAGCACCAGAAATCGACGCGCGCTTCTTATACAGCACACCCACAGCAGAAGACGCCAAGAAGAAATCAACAACCGCCTGATCACGAGCAGCCTGACCGCAATGGCGAATACCCTGCGTGTAGTTCATCGCGTAATGCAACACCGCCGGAATAATACCCGCAGCACCATTCGTCGGAGCAGTCACCACGCGACCGCCAAAAGCGTTCTCCTCATTGACCGCCAAAGCAATCAAGTTCACCCAGTCAATAGCGAACTCAGGAGACTTCGAAGGATCCTCCACCATCAAATCGCGATGCCACGCACCCGCACGGCAACGCACCTTCAGCGGGCCCGGCAAATAACCCACACGTGCCAGAGAAGAGCCAATGCACTCCTTCATCACGCGGTAGATATGCAAGATGCCGTCACGGACCTCCTGCTCAGAACGCAGCGAACACTCATTCGCCATCTTCAACTGTGCAATCGACAGACCAGACTCATTCGCCATCTCCAGCAGCTCAGCAGCCGAACCAAACGGATACGGAGGGTTCATCAGCGACGCACCACCGGTCGCCTCCTCATCACCCTCAACAATGAAACCGCCACCAATCGAGTAGTAGGTGCGCTCCAACAGCAGCTGCTCACCCGCAAACGCCGCGATCTTCATACCATTCGTATGGCGCGGAAGAACCGTCAGAGGGCGCAGAGTCATATCCAGCTCACGGTACTTCACCACCGGGCCGTACACCTTCTGCTCCTCACCACCGGGCGCAGTCACACCGTAAGCAGAAGACGGGTAACCCGCCAGAGGCAGCGTACCGTCCACACTATTACGCTCAATCATCGCCTCAGAATCAGCGATATTGATCGTCTCCGGAACAAAACCGCACAGGCCCTTCAACGCAGCACTCATCGTGCCGTGACCAGCACCCGTAGCCGCCAACGAACCATACAGATCAACGTGCACACCCGTCACACGCTCCAGCAGGCCCTCATCAATCAGCTCCGCCACAAAACGGTTCGAAGCGCGCATCGGCCCCACCGTATGCGAGCTCGAAGGACCCACACCAATGCTGAACATCTCAAAAACGCTGATGTCATACGGCAGAGCCTCTGCCTTCTTCTGGGCGCTACTGGGTGCGCTCTGGTTAATAGCCACGTTCTGTCCTTCAAATAAAAATGTCTGTGCACCGCACCAAAAAATACGCACCCCTCAACGGAGGAACCACGCATCAATCTGCGGTCTATGCATGCGGACAATCACCCTTGACTGGCCGCTCTAATCCTAACGCACTTCAGAACCATCACAAACTAAGGCTCGGAACACTTCGCACCCTCCCCCACCCCTCAACCCCACGTTACAGCGCAGAAAAGGCGCCGTGCCCACAAGGACACGGCGCCTCTCCCCTACAGATTACCTGCAGAAAAACTCTTACTTCTCACGCTTGTAGAACGGCAGAGCCACAACATCAAACGGAGCACGCTTACCGCGGATATCAACATCCACAGTAGAACCAACCTCAGAGAACTCACGGTTCACCAGCGCCATAGCAATCGGGAAGCCCAGAGTCGGGGAAGGAATACCGGAGGTAACCTCACCAATCTCATTGCCCTCAGCATCCACCAGCTTAGAACCGGCACGAGCAGGACGCTTCGCCTGAGCCTTCAAACCAACCAGGATACGCTTCGAGTCGCTCTTAGCCAGCTCAGCCAGAGCCTCACGACCTACAAAGTCAGCAGCCTTCTTCTCCAGAGCAATCTCAACCAGGCGGCCCAGACCAGACTCAAACGGAGTAATCTCAAGACCCAGCTCGTGACCGTACAGCGGCATACCAGCCTCAAGACGCAGGGAGTCACGAGAAGCCAGACCGGCAGGAATCATACCGAAAGGCTCACCGGCAGCAGCCAGCTTATCCCACAGCTCAACAGCCTTCTCATTCGGAACGAACAGCTCAAAGCCGTCCTCACCGGTGTAACCGGTACGAGCCAGCAGAACATCAACGCCAGCAACAGTCAGCGGCACCGAAGCGTAGTACTTCAGCTCGCGGACAGCCTCCTCATCAGAGACGCCAGCAGCCAGCAGAATCTCCTCAGCACGAGGACCCTGAACAGCAATCAGAGAGGTCTGATCCGACTCATTCACAAACTCAACATTGAAATCACCCAGGCGCTCGCTCATCGCAGCAAAATCAGTGTCAATGTTCGAAGCGTTCGGAACGACCATGAACTCCTCATCACCCAGACGGTAAGTAATCAGGTCGTCAATCACGCCGCCCTTGTCGTTAACCAGGATCGAGTACTTCGCCTTACCGACCTTCAGGATGGACATGTTCGACACCAGAGCGTAATCCAGGAACGCACCCGCATCCGGACCGGTCACACGGAACTCACCCATGTGGGACAGGTCGAAAATACCGGCACGGGTACGGACAGCCTCGTGCTCAGCAACGTCATTAGCGTACTTCAGGGGCATATCCCAGCCGCCGAAGTCGGTGAAAGAAGCGCCAAGCTTCTCGTGGACAGAGTACAGAGAGGTCTTCTTGGGGGACATTAGATTCTCCTCACGCACAGCCTTGTGCTGTTATCGTTCAATCGTCGTAGATTTAATTCACCCCCACAGACACAAGATACGCTGCGGAGGCAATCCCCACCCGCCCCCAGAAACCTGAGGACGGGTGAGGCAGGTAGGCCGCTACAGCCTACCCAGGAGCGTTATAGGCTCCTTATGCTTCCAGGTCGAAAGCCTCCATCGGGGGGCATTCGCACACGAAGTTACGGTCACCGCCAGCACCGTCAATACGACCCACCGAAGTGAAGTACTTGTTAGCGCGCAGGCTCGGAACCGGGAAAGCTGCCTGGGTACGGCTGTAGGGGCGATCCCACTCATCAGAGCTCACCACATCAACAGTGTGCGGTGCGTTGCGCAGAACCGAATCTTCCACAGCGACCTTGCCCTCAGCCACCTCGATAATCTCGTCGTAGATGGTCTCCATTGCCTCAATGAAGCGGTCCAGCTCTTCCTTCGACTCAGACTCAGTCGGCTCAACCATCAGGGTGCCCGGAACCGGGAACGCCAGGGTCGGAGCGTGGAAGCCGAAGTCCATCAGACGCTTGCAGACATCCTCAGCAGTCACGTGAGACTGATCGGTCAGCTGACGCAGGTCCAGGATGCACTCGTGAGCGACCAGACCGCCGGGGCCGGTGTACAGCACCGGGTACTTGTCGTTGAGCTTCTTCGCAATGTAGTTAGCGTTCAGAACCGCGTACTGCGAAGAGTCCTTCAGACCCTGAGCGCCAGTCATCGCAATGTACATCCAGCTAATCGGCAGAACGCCGGCAGAGCCGAAGAACGCCTGCGAAATCGGCAGTGCAGCATCGTTGGGGAGCTTACCCTCAGCATCAGCGCGGTATGCGTCACCGGGCAGGAACTTCGCCAGGTGCTCACGAACAGCCAGCGGGCCAACACCGGGGCCGCCACCACCGTGAGGAATGGAGAAGGTCTTGTGCAGGTTCAGGTGCGAAACATCGCCGCCGAACTTACCGGGCTGAGCGAAGCCCATCTGAGCGTTCAGGTTCGCGCCATCCAGGTACACCTGGCCGCCAGCCTCGTGAACCAGCTGGCAAACCTCAGCAACCTGCTCCTCAAACACACCGTGAGTGGAGGGGTAGGTAATCATGATGCCGGCAACCTTGGGACCGTACTTCTCGATCTTTGCCTTCAGGTCGTCAACATCAATCGAACCGTCAGCCGCAGTTGCCACACCGGCAACCTTCAGACCAGCCAGAGCAGCAGATGCCGCGTTAGTACCGTGAGCAGACAGCGGAATCAGGACGGTGTCGCGCTCGTGGTCACCATTAGCCTCGTGGAAGGAACGGATAGCGCGCAGACCAGCGTACTCACCGGTCGCACCCGAGTTCGGCTGCAGGGAGATAGCATCGTAACCGGTAATAGCAACCAGCCACTCGCTCAGGTCCTTAATCAGCTCGTGCCAGCCCTCAGCCTGATCCTCCGGGACCAGCGGGTGAATATTCGCGAACTCGGGCCAAGAGATGGGCTCCATCTCAGCAGCCGCATTCAGCTTCATGGTGCACGAACCCAGCGGAATCATGGTGCGGTCAAGCGCCAGGTCCTTATCGGCGAGGTGACGCAGGTAGCGCATCATCTCGGTCTCGGAGCGGTACTTGTGGAAAATCGGGTGCTGCATGTAATCATCGGTACGCAGCAGCTCAGCGGGCAGATCGTACTGTGCATCTGCCTCACCCAGGGTGCCGCCCAGAGCCTCAACCAGGCTCTTGAGCAGTTCCTCACCGTGAGACTCACCCACGGAAATACCAACACGGTTCTCGTCGAAGCGGCGGATGTTCACGCCAGCTTCCAGAGCCTTCGCAACCAGCTCGTCAGCGCGGCCAGGAGCCTCCACCACAACAGTGTCGAAGAAAGTGTCGTGAGCAATGCCGTAGCCCGCAGCCTTCAGCGCAGTAGCAACACGAGCGGCGTTGGTGTGCAGACGGTTCGCGATAGCGCGCAGACCCTCAGGACCGTGGTACATCGCGTAAGCGCCAGCAACAATCGCCAGCAGAGCCTGAGCAGTACAAATATTGGAAGTAGCCTTCTCACGGCGGATGTGCTGCTCACGAGTCTGCAGAGCCAGACGGTACGCAGGCTTACCGGCAGAGTCCTTAGAAACACCCACCAGACGACCGGGCATAGTACGTTCCATACCCTTATGAACAGCCATGTACGCTGCGTGCGGGCCACCGAAGAAGAAGGGCAGACCGAAACGCTGAGTGTTACCCACAGCAATATCAGCACCCAGCTCACCCGGGGACTTCAGCAGGGTCAGAGCCAGCAGGTCAGCAACAACGGTGACCAGAGCATTACGCTCCTTAGCGGCCTTAATCAGCGGCTCAATATCGCGAATCTCGCCTTCATTACCGGGGTACGCCAGAACGACACCGTACAGGTCGCCCTCGGGCAGGCCCTCAGAGAAATCAGTAATCACGAAAGGAATGCCGAGCATCTCTGCACGACCACGAGTCACCGAAATAACCTGAGGCAGGCAACGGGAGTCAATAGCGAAGAAACCGTTCTTCACCTTGCGGTTTGCACGGTGCATCATGACAGCAGCTTCAGCCACCGCAGAAGCCTCATCCAGCAGGGAAGAGTTAGCAATCTCCAGGCCGGTCAGCTCCATCACGGTGTTCTGGAAGTTCAGCAGAGCCTCCAGACGACCCTGAGAAATCTCAGCCTGGTACGGGGTGTAAGAAGTATAGAAACCGGGGTTCTCCAGAATGTTACGGCGCAGAACCGCGGGAGTTACAGCATCGTAGTATCCGGCACCAATCATCTGGGCGAGAACCTTATTCTTCGCTGCATAGCCGGCAATCTTTGCCTGAGCCTCATGCTCCGACAGCGGAGCAGACAGCTGCAGATCGCCGTCAAGGCGAATCTGAGAAGGGACAACAGCGTCCATCAGCGCATCCAGGGAAGAATATCCCAGGGTTTCGAGCATCTGCTCTGCGTCTGCGGAACGGGGGCCGAGATGACGTTCAATAAAGGACATAGGGTTCTCCTATTGGTCGGCGCAAACCGTAGAGGGGGCACGTCGCGCTATTGCGACGAGTCGAACATCTTAAGTGTCCCACATCTCCACAAAGTTTTGCCAGCTTTACCAACATTTGACATGCCTAAACATCAAACTCTTCTGCCCCACTAAACCCCCTCCCCGTCAGACGAAAAACAGCAGAAACACACAAAGTCCGGCTCGTTCCCTCCGAAGAGAAAACGAGCCGGACTCAGTCAAAACAAACTTCACATACATCCCGCAGAAGGATGTATTAGAAGACCCTACTTAGCGTGGTTGGGCTTGCCACCGTGCGGCACCAGGAACGCCGACAGGAAAGCCAGAGCCGCAGTCACAGCCAGCAGCATCAGACCGATGAAGTAGTTGTTGTGCTCCTGGTTGTAGGTTGCACCCATCACCAGCGGCGGGAAGAAGCCACCCAGAGCACCAGCAGCAGCAATCACACCGGACACCGCGCCAACGTTCTTCGGGTCAGCTGCACGACCCACCCAGCCGAAGACCGAGCCGTGGCCCAGACCCAGCAGAGCAGCCATCAGAATGAAGACAGCACCATACACGTGCTCAGCATTAGGCTGGAACGCGGTAATAACTGCCAAGATCACCACACCGCCCAGGGAGATGAGGGAGATAACCTTCGGACCGAACTTATCAGCCAGAACACCACCGAAGGGACGAGCGATCACAGCAGCAGCCGCAAAGCCAGCCGCACGCATACCAGCATCGTTAGCGTTGAAGCTGTAGATGTTGCTCAGGTAAGTAGGCAGGTAGTTCGAGAATGCCACGAACGCACCGAACACAACAGCGTAGAGGAAGCACAGCTGCCAAGTGGTCTTCACCTTGAATGCCTGAACAATCTTCGGCATCAGCGGAGTGACCTCACGGCCGATGGTTGCCGGGGAGTCCTTCAGGAACACGAAAGAAATCACAGCGGTCACTGCACAAATCACAGCGACCAGGATGTGAGTCGGGAAGTAACCGATACTCTGCACCAGGCGGGGGGTAGCGAATGCGGAAACCGCAGTACCCACCATGCCCGCACCGAACACGCCGGTTGCGAAGCCCTTCTTCGATACGTCATACCATGCCGAGCTGAAGGGAATACCCACAGCGAACACGGTACCAGCAATACCCAGGCAGAAGGAGACAATCAGCAGCATGGGCAACGAGTTCATCTGACCAGCCACGCCCACCAGCAGAACCAGCGGTGCACTGATAGCCAGAACAACGGTGAACATAATACGACCACCGTAACGGTCAGTCAGACCGCCGATAGGAATACGGCCGATAGCGCCGATAAAAATCGGCATAGCGACCAGAACACTGGTCATACCAGCGTCCAGGTGCATCTGCTTGGCATACATTTTTGCAAGCGGGCCGACGATGGTCCATGCCCAGAAACCAATGGTCGAGGCGAAGGTTGCCAGCAGAACGTTAAAGAGCTGACCCTTCTTTAGGTCGTAGCTCGGTGCAGCAGGGGTGCTCATATTTCCTCTTTTGCAATATGGATGTGTGTATTAGCGGTCGGCGCGCTCACGCGGGAGAGTGCCTACCGGATCCCAACCTCGACGTGCACCAACACGCTGGCCGCCACGAGAGCGGTACACCGTGTAGGGGCGGAAGAGGTAGTGCAGGGGCACAGTCAGTGCGTGCACCAGGCGGGTAAAGGGCCAAATGATGAACAGGACCATAGCCACCACGATGTGAATCTTGAAAGCCACAGGAATATTCACCATCAGAGCCACCTCAGGGTGGAAGTAGAACAGCGAACGGAACCACACAGAAATGGTCTCACGGTAGTTGAAGTGAACCTCGTGACCATTCACCGGAGGCAAACCGCCCGAGGGGTTCACTGCCGAAATCAGAGTAGCCGCAGTACCAGCGAGAATCACCAGAACCAAAACGACATACATGAAAACGTCATTACGAGTGGTAGCCGAACGCACACGAGAGTTCGAAACACGGCGACCAATCAGAATGAACATACCAACAATGGTCGCAATCGCTGCGGCAGAACCAACAACCAGCGCCATCATGTGGTAAGCATCTTCCGACAAGACGTAATCAGTCAGGAACTTAGGAACCACCAGGCCACCAACGTGCCCAAGGAAAACGGCCGCAAGACCGTAGTGGAACAGGGGCGAAGCGATGCGCAGCAGCTTCGACTCATAGACCTGGGACGAGCGGGTAGTCCATCCGAACTGGTCAGTACGGTAACGCCAAATGGTGCCACCAATCAGAACGACCAGTGCAACATAGGGCAGAACGCCCCACAGCAGGATGTCAACAATACCCGGATCGGCTACAGCCTGTGCAGCATGTCCTGCGTTCTCAGAAGCAAGTACGTACACGTGTTGTCTCCTCACAAGGGATAAAACTAGTTAGAACGAGCCGAAGCCTGCTGGAGCAACTGATGATCAGCGTAACCATTCAGGCCAACAGTCTCGACGGGAGGGCCGTAGCCAGCCATCTTCTGAACCTCCTCCTGAGTCTGCGGAGAGACGCCAGGAAGGGTATCGCAGATGCTCTGCAACAACCCGTAGTGGGGCAGATTTCCGTCCTTCATGGACAGACGAAGAAGCTCAAGGGACGGACGGTACGCCTGCAAAGCAGAACGGCCCTTACGGCGATCCACCAGCGCACAGAACTCCAGCACCAGCGGCAGGTAATCCGGAAGCTCACCATTCAAAACGGTCAACATACCGGAGTCGCGGTACATCTGCTTAAAACGCAGAAGAGTCTCACCACGGCGGCGGGTATCGCCATCGGTCCAGTAGGACAGATGCAGAGAATGACGGCGCGAAAGGTCGTATTCCTGCACGTACTCAGACTGCACATCCTCCAGGTCCTTAGAAGTCAACCACTGCTGAACCGCATCAACGGCAGCAATGAAAGCCTCATCCTGGGTGGAAGCGGTAATCTCCACCAGTTCGGGCAGAACCTTCAGAGTTTCCTCGTCAGGGTAGCCCAGGAGCATACCGCTCACCTGGTAAATCACCGAGTCCTTATCCTCGCCGGGACCGTAATCAATATCGAACGGGTTCTCCGGCTGAGCCGGCTCCGAGACCGCAGCCTCGGAACCGGCCTTGCCCATGAGCTTGGAAAAAAATCCAGCCACTTATTACTTCTTTCCGGTGGTATTCGGGAAGAGGCCATCGGGGCGGGAAGAACCGTCCCAGCTGAACAAGCTGACCTTGTTGTTAGCCTCGTAGACACCGGTGGACACGGGGGTCGGGCGACCCTCCATGTCGTTGAACGCATCGCCGTACATGCCGGGTCCGCCATCCACGCTCAGGGAGCAACCCATTTCCTCAAGGTTGTGGGCGTCTTCCATGTGAGCCTTAGGAATGACGTAACGCTCGTTGTACTTAGCGATAGCCATCAGGCGGTACATCTCGTACACCTGCTGACCGGTCATGCCGACAGCCTGTGCAATCTCCTCGTTGCCTTCGCCACCGAGGTTGATGTCACGCATGTACGAACGCATCGCAGCCAGGCGGCGCAGAACGTTAGTAACAACCTCAGTGTCACCAGCGGTGAACAGCTCAGCCAGGTACTCAACCGGAATACGGAGAGACTCAATAGCGCCGAACAGGTTGTTGCTGTTCTCTGCATCGTGGCCCTGCTCCTTGAGCAGGTCAACAATCGGAGACAGCGGCGGCACGTACCAAACCATCGGCATGGTGCGGTACTCGGGGTGCAGGGGCAGAGCCACCTTCCACTCCTTCGCCAGCTTGTACACGGGCGACTTCTGAGCTGCAGTAATCCACGCATCGGGGATATCGTTCTTACGAGCCTGCTCAATCACAGCCGGATCCGAAGGATCAAGCATCAGCGACAGCTGAGCCTCGTAAAGGTCCTTCTCATCCTCAACCGAAGCAGCCTCAGTCACGCGGTCTGCATCGTAGAGGAAGATACCGATGTAGCGCATACGACCAACACAGGTCTCAGCACACACAGTCGGGATACCAGCCTCAATACGGGGGTAGCAGAAGGTACACTTCTCAGCCTTACCCGTCTTGTGGTTGAAGTACACCTTCTTGTAGGGGCAGCCGGTGATGCACTGACGCCAACCGCGGCAACGGTCCTGGTCAACCAGAACGATGCCGTCCTCAGCACGCTTGTAGATAGCGCCGGAGGGGCAAGAAGCCATGCAGGAGGGGTTCAGGCAGTGCTCACAAATACGAGGCAGGTAGAACATGAAGGTCTGCTCGAACTCGAACTTAATCTTGTCCTCAGCCTTCTTGCGAACCTTCTCAACCAGCGGGTCCAGGTGACCGTACTCGGTCGCACCAGCCAGGTTGTCGTCCCAGTTCATACCCCACTCGACTTTGGTGTCCTCACCGGTGATGAGGGAGACCGGCTTAGCAGCCGGGAAGTCATCACCCAGAGGAGCGCTGGTCAGGTTCTGGTAATCGTAGGTCCAGGGCTCGTAGTAGTCGTTCAGCTCGGGCTGAATCGGGGAAGCGAAAATCGTGAAGAGCTTCTGGAAGCGGTTACCGCTCTTGAGCTCCAGACGACCGCGCTTGTTCAGCACCCAGCCGCCCTTCCACTTCTCCTGATCCTCGTAACGGCGGGGGTAACCCTGACCGGGACGAGTCTCAACGTTGTTGAACCAGACGTACTCGGTACCGGCTCGGTTCGTCCATGCCTGCTTACAGGTCACGGAGCAGGTGTGGCAGCCGATGCACTTATCGAGCGCCATCACCATAGCAACTTGTGCCATAACGCGCATTAGAAAGTTACCTCCTGGGACTTACGGCGACGGATGTACGAGACGATGTCTCGCTGGTTACCGGTCGGTCCGAGATAGTTGAAGGCGAACGCCTGGTGAGCGTAGCCACCAATCATGTGGGTGGGCTTCAGAAGAATACGGGTCACCGAGTTGTGAATACCACCGCGCTTACCGGTGACTTCAGACTTCGGGCTAACCATACGCTCCTGAGCGTGGTAAACGAAGCAGACGCCCTCGGGCATACGGTGCGAAACAACCGCACGACCCACGAAGACACCGTTGGTGTTCACACACTCAATCCACTCGCCATCCTTGACGCCGATCTTCTCAGCGTCCTGCGGGCTCATCCACGCAGTCGGACCGCCACGGAACATGCTGAGCATGTAGTGGTTGTCGAAGTACTGCGAGTGAATTGCCCACTTGTTGTGCGGGGTCAGGTAGCGAACAGCAACCGAAACACCATCGGTAGTACCGAGCTCGGGCTCGTTGTACAGGCCGGTCATGTCCAGCGGCGGACGGTAAATCGGCAGAGCCTCGCCCATTTCGTGCATCCAGTCGTGGTCGAGGAAGAAGTGCATACGGCCGGTCAGGGTGTGGAACGGCTTCTTCTTCTCGATGTTGACGGTGAACGGAGCGTAACGGCGACCGCCGGTCTCCGAACCGGACCACTCGGGGGAGGTCATCACGGGCTGCGGTGCGGCCTGGGTCATGGGGAAGGTGATACGACGTTCCTCGTTACCTTCTGCCAGGTCCATCAGGTGCAGACCGGTCTGCTTCTCGAGCTCCTTGAAGCCCTTGATAGCAACCTCACCGTTAGAGGTACCCGAAATCATCATGATGGATTCGGCGATCTTCACATCGGTGTCCAGTGCCGGACGACCTGCGCCCTTACCGGAGTCCATCACACCGAATTCCTTAGCCATCTTCGCGACTTCATGCTTCAGATCGTAAGTGATGAACTTGGTGGTAGCGCCGAGCTTATCGAACAGCGGGCCAACGGTGGTGTACATGTCGTACAGTGCACCGTAGTCACGCTCGACAGTGACGAAGTTCGGCATGTTCTTGCCGGGCACACCCACCATACCGGGGGTGTTCTTCCAGTCCGGTGCGTGACCGCCGGGCTGAGCAATCTGGCCGGGGGTGTCGTGCAGCAGCGGGACCGAAACGATGTCCTTACGGACGCCGAGGTGCTTCTTAGCCAGGCGAGTGAACTCGTACGCCAGTGCCTTGAAGGTCTCGTGGTCGGTCTTTGCCTCCCACGGCGGGTCAATTGCCGGGGAGAACGCGTGCAGGAACGGGTGCATATCGGTCGAGGAGATATCGTGCTTCTCGTACCAGGTAGCAGTCGGCAGAACGATGTCAGACAGCAGGGTCGTGGAGGTCATACGGAAGTCCGAGGTGACCAGCAAATCCAGCTTGCCCTGAGGTGCTTCGTCGACCCACTTCACTTCGTTCGGCAGCTTCTCCGAATCGGAGCCCTGGACGTTGTCCATGCTACCGACCAGGTGCTTCAGGAAGTAGCTCTCGCCCTTAGCGGAGGAACCGAACAGGTTCGAACGCCACAGGGTCAGGGTACGAGGCCAGTTGATGGGGTTGTCAACGTCCTCAACGGAGAACTCCAGGTCACCGGAGTTCAGGCGCTGTGCAATGTAGTCCGCGTTCGAGGAAGCCTCGCCGCGTGCCACTGCCTGCTCTGCCTTATCGGCCAAGTCCAGCGAGTTCTCGGGGAACTGCGGGTAGAACGGCATCCAGCCCATACGGGTAGAACGTGCCACAACGTCAGCAGTGTGAACGTCGCGCAGCTCGCCCTTAGCCAGCGGGGACTGCAGGTAGTCGGTGGAGTATGCATCCTGACGGAACTGGTCAGTGTGCATGTACCAGAAGCCGGTACCGATCATGTGACGCGGCGGACGGCTCCAGTCCAGAGCATTCGCGATGTTGGTCAGACCGGTCAGCGGACGTGCCTTCTCCTGGCCCACGTAGTGAGCCCAACCGCCACCGTTACGACCCTGGCAACCGGTCAGGTTCAGCAGGGCAAGAATAGCGCGGTAGGTGGTGTCAGCGTGGTACCACTGGCAGATACCTGCACCGAAGATAACCATAGAGCGGCCGCCGGAATCCAGAGCGCTCTTAGCGAACTCGCGGGCAACGCGGATAACAGCCTCAGCGGGGACAGAAGTAATCTGTTCCTGCCATGCCGGGGTGTTCTGAACGTTCCAGTCCTCGTAGTCCTTAGCCCAGGTGCCGGGCAGACCCTCACGGCCCACACCGTACTGTGCCAGCATGATGTCGAAGACAGTGGTGACCTCGTGGCCTTCAACGTAGGCTACGGGCACACCGCGGGTAATGACGTCGCCGTGACCCTTCGGGTTATCGAAGGTCGGCATCTTAATCTCAACAGCTGCAGACTGGCCCTGGGGCAGGTCGCGGATCGACAGAATCGGCTTACGACCCTGCAGGTCCAGGTTCCACTTGCCCTGGTCTTCCTGAGCGTAACGGTGGCCCATGGTGCCGTTGGGCACGAAGACCTCACCGGTCTCGCGGTCCATCAGAACGGGCTTGAAATCAGCGTTAGCCTGCTCAGCCTCACCAGCGAGCTTAGCTGCGGTCAGGAACTTGGAGGGGACCTTCACACCGTCTTCACGGGTTTCCAGGGTGACCAGGAAGGGAAGGTCGGTGTAGGTCAGGGAGAAGTCCTCGAAGAACTCGACACGCTGGTCGACATAGTTCTCCTTGAGGATGACGTGACCCATTGCCATAGCCAGTGCCGCGTCGGTACCTGCCTGTGCGGGCAGCCACTCGTCAGCGAACTTGGTGTTGTCGGCGTAGTCCGGGCTCACGGTGACAACCTTGGTACCGCGGTAGCGAACCTCGGAGACCCAGTGAGCGTCCGGGGTACGGGTCAGCGGAACGTTTGCACCCCACATGATGAGGTATGCAGCGTCCCACCAGTCGCCAGACTCGGGCACGTCGGTCTGGTCACCGAAGACCTGCGGGGAAGCCACGGGGAGGTCAGCGTACCAGTCGTAGAAGCTGGTCATCACGCCGCCCATCAGCTGGATGTAGCGAACACCCGCGCTGAAGGACACCATAGACATTGCCGGAATCGGGGTGAAGCCGGTGTTACGGTCGGGACCGTAGTACTTGATGGTGTGCACGTGAGCAGCAGCCATCAGCTCGAGAGCCTCAGCCCAGGTCGAGCGCACCAGACCACCCTTACCGCGTGCGTTCACGTAGCGTGCACGCTTAGCGGGGTCGGACACGATGGAGTGGAAGGCGTCCACGGGGTCGTTGTGGATTGCCTTCGCTTCGCGGTACATCTCCAGCAGGAGACCGCGAACGTAGGGGTACTTAACGCGAGTGGGAGAGTAGGTGTACCACGAGAATGCTGCACCGCGGGGGCAACCACGGGGCTCGTACTCGGGGCGGTCGGGACCAACCGAGGGGTAGTCGGTTTCCTGTGCTTCCCAGGTGATAATGCCGTCCTTGACGTACACCTTCCAGGAGCAGGAGCCGGTGCAGTTCACGCCGTGGGTAGAGCGAACTTCCTTATCGTGGCTCCAACGGTCGCGGTAGAAGGCGTCACCTTCACGGCCGCCTTCACGGAAGACGGCGCGGCCGTCTTCAGTCTCATCCCAGCGGGAGAAGAACTTACCGAACTTGATCAGCTGATCGGTAAGGGGGCCGTCCGGGCCCTTAATCTGTGATGCTTGTTCCATACTGCCAAATATATCTGAAATTTGGCATGGAAAATACAAGATAAAAACCTTGCTTAATTCATGCGAAATAAGGGTATTTTAGACCGTAAGCCAGGCGGAAATTCCGCCCTCAAGCATGTACACAGGACGCTCTTCCAGGGGGGCTATTTCACGAGCTGCCTCGACCGTTCGAGTGTATCCAGTGCAGTAAATAACAATTTTCTGAGCATTTGCGGGGATTTTACGCTCAATCAGGGCCTTTAACTCACCATTTCGAGCAGCCTCAAGCAGTTCAGTGAGGGGCAGATTAATAGCGCCCTCAATGGCAAAAGCATTGAATTCCACCTGCTCACGAACATCCAAAAGGGCAATATTTTCACCCAATGACACCTTTTTAAGGTCCTGAGCACTCATCGAGCGGGGCTTCGAATCGGTAGAAGGGTTCGCAAAATCCCAAGAAATATTACGAATTATTACATTATTTTTGGGCTTATAGCTCGTTTCTTGGGGCAAAACGGCACTTTTCTTAGGTGTAGCTTGCACGCTAGCTACAAGAGGTATATATTCCCACCTCCCGCTTAACGCCGAATATAGGCCAACCTCACCCATGAGCGGCTCCCCCACCCCGGTCAGCAGCTTAACGGCTTCCATAGCCATCGCGGCACCCACCACGCCAGCCATAGCACCCACCACACCGGCAGTACTACACGACGGCACGCTGCCAGCTGCAGGAGCCTGAGGGTACAAATCCTCATACACCGGACCGTGACCCGCCCAAAACACGCTCAGCTGCGCGTCAAAACCAAGAATCGCAGCCCACACATGCGGAATCCCAGCACGCGCCGCCGCCGCCGACACCACATAACGCGACTCAAAATTATCGCTACCATCCAGCACCACATCAGCACCAGACAAAAGCTCATCAACATTCGCCTCCGTCAGACGCTCACGCACCGGCACAACCTCAATAAAAGGATTCAGCGAGCGCAAAGACTCTGCGGCAGACTCAGCCTTAGAATTACCCACCCTGGCGTGCGTATGGATTACCTGGCGGTGCAGATTCGAAGCATCCACGAAGTCATCATCAACCACCACAATCCGACCGACACCGGCACCCGCCAAGTACAGCAGCGCGGGAGCACCCAAACCACCGGCACCCAACACCACTACGCGTGCGCCCTTGAGCGCCAGCTGAGCCTCGTACCCCATTTCAGGCAGAATCAGCTGACGAGAATAGAACGCACGCTCAGCGGCAGAGAGCTCGCTCGCGCTACGAGAAGCATGAGAAGACATAAGGGTTCCTCGCGTCAAGTAGTAGAGGTGGTTTGAACTTTAGAAAGCCACGCCTCAAGGAGAATAAGCCTGCCTGAGAGAAATCCCCCTGACAGGCTTATATAGAGATATCAGAATATTCAGAAGGCTAGCAGGGTGAAGTATCCACGCCAACCCACTCGATGCTTCCATCGAGCAGTTCCTGTTCCTTCCAAATCGGCACACGAGCCTTCACCCGGTCAGCCACCAGCTCACAGGCATCAAAGGCGCGGCCACGATGAGCAGCAGCAGCCATCACGGTCAGAGCCGACTCGCCAATAGCAATCGGACCCACACGGTGCACAGCCCACAGACGCACGCCGTCCAGCTCGGCAGCAACCTCAGCGGCAACCTCCGCAATATACTCACGGGCCTGCGGATGCGCGCTATAGGACAGCCCGCGCACCGCACTACCGTGATCATGGTTGCGCACAATACCGTCAAAAATAACCAGGGCGCCCATGGCATCAGTCATGACCTCGGCCTTAGCCGCCGCGTACAGCGGTTCCAGGGGAGCCTCCGTAATATCGGTGAACACCACGGTCGAGCCGCTCGGCTCAGCACCGTGCGCACCCGAATGATCCAGGGATTCTTCCTTCTGCGGCTTAGTGGTCATGGTAGTCCTCCATCTGGCGGCAAATATGCTCAACCAGCGGGTCGAGGGTTGCTACGCCGTCCTTCACGCCACCGCGCGAACCGGGCAGGGTCATCACGAAGGTACGGTCAATGACACCCGCCACGCCGCGTGAAAGCACCGCCGAGGAAACGCTCTTCAGACCGTTCATCCAGAAGGCATGCATAATACCCGGAACTTCCTTATCCAGGTGCGGGCGAACCGCCTCCACGGTCTGATCGTCAGAGTTCAGACCGGTACCACCGCTGGTCAGAATGAACGTCGGCAAGTTACCGTTCTTCTTGCCTTCGGCCACCAGGGTGTTGAAGTACTCGACAATATCGCGGTCTTCAATGACCACGGCATCCGGGGTGTCGAAGCCGCGCGAACGCAACCACTCCACGGCGATGGGACCGGACTTATCCTCGTACACGCCGCGGGCTGCGCGGGTGGAGGCGACAATGACCAGGCCGGTCAGGTTCTCCGGCATGGTGTAGTCTTCGCTACTCATTGGCTTTCCTTTTCTGTATCTATCAGGTGACGGGGGTGTACTGCTGTAGCTTAGGAATCCTCGCGGACGGACCAGTCGCCGGACTTGCCGCCGCTCTTCTCCAGAACACGGATATCGGTGATGACGGCGTACTTATCGACTGCCTTAATCATGTCGAAAACAGTCAGCGCCGCCGAGGAGACAGCGGTGAGCGCTTCCATCTCTACGCCGGTGACGCCGCGGGTTTTCACGGACGCCTCAATACGCACGAAGTCGGTGCCGCGCTCAAAGTCCACGGTAATCTTGCCCAGCGGCAGCGGGTGGCAGAGAGGAATGATTTCCGGGGTGCGCTTAGCGCCCATGATGCCGGCAACACGTGCGACAGGAAGCGCATCCCCCTTGGGCAGGTCAGCGTCAAAAATCATGGCGATAACATCTTCGCGGGTGCGCACGGTCGCCTCAGCCAGGGCGGTGCGGGTGGTGACCGACTTCTCCGTAACGTCCACCATGTGCGCCGAACCGTCGGCGCGCACGTGAGTCAGTTCCTGGTTGGGTTGCGAGGTAGAGGTCATCGTTTCTCCTGGCTTCTGCGCGGTATTCTTCTGCCGCGAATCGTTACTAGTGTGAGTCTCAATTATTCCTTGTCGTTGATGCAAGGAACAATGGGGGGGTTTTCGCTTAGTTATCGGTGAGACGAATGCGGTGGTAGGGTACCGCCTCTCCCCCGGTGTAGGTGGTTCCGGGCGCCAGCTCAATGAGCACATCCGCCTGGGCGGCGCGGTGCAGCAGGTGCGATCCGGAGAGCACGTCCGGGTAGAGCTCCACCCGGTAGGTTCCGGGTTCCACCTCGACCATGGCGAGGGTGCCGCGCAGGAACTGGCGTTTAGTCGCCGGTGCGGTGAGCGGGGTTTCGGTGACGAGCACGCCTCGCGGTGCGTTATTCAAGGTCGCTTGTTCGGAGGCGATTGCGTAGGGCACGCCGTAGGGACCGCCGGCACGCAGGTAGGGGCGCAGAATCAGTGCGTACGAGATGAGCGTGCTCACCGGGTTTCCGGGGAAGGAAATCATGGGCACGCGGTGGCCCTTGAAGTCGAGCAGGTTCACACCCTGGGGACCGCCGGGCTGCTGGCTGACGTGGCCAAACCAGGAGATGGGCACCAGAATATCGGCTTCGTGTGCCTTGGCGATGGCGTTGCGGACCACCTCGTATTTGCCGTGGCTAATACCGCCGGAGGTGATGATGATGTCCGGTTTGAAGCTCTCGTACTCTGCTACGAGGCGGTGCAGTAGCTCGATCGGGTCGTCGCCGATGGCGATGCGGCGCACCTCCGCTCCGTCTTCGCGGAGCATGGCGGTGAGCATGGGGCCGTTGGCGTCAAAAATCTGGCCCTGACCAAGTTCCTGAGTGGTGGCGCTTCCATCTTCTTCAACGCCGGAGAGGATCTCGTCGCCGCCGGTGCACACGAGCACGCGGGGGCCAGCCGCAACGGTCAGGCGCGCATAGCCCTGGGATGCGAGCGCACCCAGCAGGGCGGGGGTGATGCGTTCGCCGGCACGTGCGAGGACCTGGCCGGTGACGACGTCTTCGCCGCGGCGGCGCACGAACTGTCCGGGCTTGCCGGGGGCGAGTTTGACCTTTTCGCTGGGGCGGCCGAAGGATTCGGGTAGGTCGGGGTATTCGATGCGTTCGGACTGTTCGACGGGGATGACGGCGTCGTAGCCCTTGGGCATGGGTGCACCGGTCATGATGGGGTAGGTCAGGTCGTTGGAGGAGCGGGAACGCTGAAGGGGGCGTCCGGCGGGGATTTCGCGTCCGACGGTGAAGATGCGGTCGTCGCGTTCTGCAGCTTCGGCGGTGAGGGCGTAGCCGTCCATCTGGGAGTTGTCGAAGCTGGGTACGTCCATGCGTGCGGTGACGTCTTGGGCGAGGATGCGTCCTGCCGCGTGGTAGAGGGGAACCGTTTCTGCGGTGCCAATGAAGACTTCGCGCAACAGTAGCGCCAGGTAGGCGCGGTATTCCTCGGTGCTGGGGGTTCCATTGAATTCGGGGGAAATCATGGCGGTTCCAATCGTGCGACGGCAGTTATGACTAGTGTAGGTGTGTGTTTGCGGGCTGGTAAATGCAGTTTTACCTAAGGACCGGTGCGGGCCGGGTGATGTGCCGGGCAAGCGACGGAGCGGCTTATCGGGTGCTTTCGCGTAGTTTTTTCAGAGCGCGGATCAGGCCGAGGACCCCGAAGATTCCTAGGTAGAGGCTGATGAGAATCAGGGCGCTTCCGAGGGCGCTGGGGATGTCGCTACTGTTGATGGCTAGGTCGATGGCGAGAGGGATGGTTTGGGTTTTGCCTTGCACGTTACCGGCGAAGGTGACGGTTGCGCCGTATTCGCCGAGAGCGCGGGCAAAGGAGAGCAGGAAGGCGGTGGCAAGGCCGGGCGCGGCGAGGGGTAGCAGCACTTTGAAGGTGATTTCTGCGGGTTTAGCACCTTCGACGAGGGCGATTTCTTCGTATTCGCGGGGAATAGCCTGCAGGGTGGTGACAGCGGTGGCAACGAAGAAGGGTAGCGCGACGAATACCTGGGCGATAATCACCGCGTTGGGAGTAAAGGGGATGGAGATTCCTGCCTGGTAGAGGTAGGTGCCAATCATGCCTTTGCGTCCCCAGAAGAAGAGCAACCCGAGGCCGGAGACGACCGGGGAGAGAATCACCGGGGTGTAGATGATGGCGTAGAGGACCGACCCGAACCGATGTAGCCGCGAGCGGTTGAGCACTTTGGAGAGCACGAGTGCCAGGGGTGCACCAAGAAGCCCACAGATGAGGGTGGAGGCGGCGGCGGTGCTGAGGGAGAGGTTCGCAGCTCCGAGCACCTGCGGGGTGAAGATGCTGCCGAGCTGGCTCCAGGGGATGTTGAGGAAGAGCCCGAGGAGCGGCCCGGCAATGAGGAAAATACCCAGCGACGCCGGAACCAAGAAGAGCACGGGCACGGAGGCAAAGAGACTGCTTCCGGGTGTGCGTGAGGTTCCGGCGTTGCGGCGGGTAGCGGTAGTGTCTGTCATGGGTGGTGAGACGCGGGTTGTTCCCTACTGTGTTGATTTACTGTGCGGTGCTGAAGCCGTACTCGGTGAGAATCTTCTTCGCCTCGTCGGAGTTCTTCAGCCATTCGTTGAACTTCTTCGCGGTCTCGGAGGAGGAGCCGGTCTTGCTGAGCGCTGCGGGGTATTCGTTGCGTTCCACGTCGGTCAGTTCGATGGAGCCGAGGTTGGCGCCCTTCTTCTTGGCTGCGGCAAGGTCGGTGGTGTAGATGAAGCCCGCATCGGCGTTACCGGTGGTGACCTTGGTTGCTACGTCGGTGACCTTGCTTTCGGTGGTTGCGTTCTTGAGGGTGATGTCGTGCTTCTTCAGTTCCTGGTGGGCGAGGGTGCCGCAGGGGACGTCTTCCTTGCAGACTGCGACGACGCCGTCGGTGGTCTTGAGGTCGTCGAGGCTGTTGATTTTGCCGGGGTTGCCTTCGGCGGTGACGAGCACGAGCTTATTGGTGACCAGAACGTTGGTTTCGGAGTTGGAGAACTGGTCGAGCTTCTTTGCTTTGTCCATGTTCTTGGTGTCTGCGGTGATGAGCAGGTCGGGGGTTGCGCCCTGCTCGATCTGGTTGACGAGCTTTGCGGAGCCTTCGTAGACGAAGGTGACGTCCACGCCGGGGTTGGCGGCTTCGTATGCCTTTTCGAGGTCTGCGCCAGCATTGTTCAGGGAGGCTGCGGCGAAGACTTCGATCTTGCCGGAAGCAGCCTGGCTACTCGTTGCAGAGGCGGTGGAAGAAGAGGAGCTCTGGGTGGCGCCGCATCCGGTGAGGGCGAGGGTTGCTGCGGCGAGCGCGCTAAGGGCTGCGAGGGGTGTCTTCATGAGGTATTTCCTTGGTTGGTTTCGTACTCTTGCGGTGGTGAGGTGTGTCCATGCGTTGGCTTTGTATGACGTTTCGTGTACATCCCTAGCTTGTGCACGCAATATTGCTTTGTCACTGTGGTCTGCGGTGACGCAGTTGTAACTTACCCTGCACACACTATGTACAGGGCGCCGGAACATGGAATAATCATATTGTCACCTGAAATATGCAAATTTTCCACATAGGTTTTACATGGCGTACACGGCGAATTCGGCCTCTTCTGAACTCATTGCGGGCCCAATGTTAAGCACCTTATCTTCTGCGGAGGATAACGGGGCTGCTTTTGTGACGCCCAAAAAATCTGAGAGTGGCGTAAAGGCCCAGCGTAAACTCCCGAATATTACGAATAGCGGTCCGCTCTTGGACCGTTGGGGTCGTGTGGCAACGGACCTGCGTATCTCTTTGACCGATAAATGTAATCTTCGTTGCATTTATTGCATGCCGGCGGATGGTTTGCAGTGGCTCCCGAAGGAGAATCTGCTCTCCGCCGAGGAGATTGCGCGCCTTGCCGACATTGCGATTACTGAGCTGGGCGTTGAGGAGATCCGCTTTACCGGTGGTGAGCCGCTGGTGCGCGCCGATCTAGTGGACATTATTTCCCGCATCCACCAGGCGCATCCGGATGTTCCGCTTGCTATTACGACAAACGGTATTGGTTTGGAGAAGCGTGCCGCCGCGCTGGCGGAGGCTGGCCTGACCCGCATCAATGTTTCTCTGGATACGATTTGCCGTGAAACCTTCGCCGAACTGACCCGCCGTGACAAGCTCGACGCCGTGCTCAAGGGTATTGACGGTGCTGCGGAGGCTGGCCTGTGGCCCATCAAGATTAATGCTGTGCTGATGCCGGGTCTGAATGATGATCAGGCTCCGGAGCTTCTGCGCTGGGCGTTGGCGGGCGGCTATCAGCTGCGTTTCATTGAGCAGATGCCGCTGGACGCCGATAACTGTTGGACCCGCGAGGGCACGATTACTGCCGCTGAGATTCGCGAGAAACTGTCGGCTGAGTATGTTCTGGGTTCGGTGGCGGAGGCGCGTGGCGACTCCCCCGCTCAGCTGTGGGAGGTGTACCCGCTCGGTACTGCCCTGGACGAGGCGGGCTTCCCGATTGACGGTACCGAGTCGCTGGGCCGTGTGGGTATTATCGCGTCGGTGACGGAGTCGTTCTGTGGTGCGTGCACCCGCACCCGTCTGACCGCGGACGGCAAGATCCGCTCCTGCCTGTTCTCTGATACCGAGACTGATTTGATGCAGCTTCTGCGTTCTGGCACTGACGATAAGCAGCTGGCTCTGCGTTGGCGTGAGGGCATGTGGTTCAAGCCGCGCGCCCACGGCAAGGAAGACGCTGACTTCGATATTGAGGAGTTCGCTAAGGCGAGCCGCTCGATGAGCGCTATTGGTGGCTAAGGAAGCCACTGTTCTCAGCCGAAGATGCGTGGGCACGGTTTTTACTGGCGTCTCTGGCTTTCGGCTACCCCACTCAGGGTTTGATTAAGACTTGAGGAGCATAATGCAGGTTCATTTTTTCGCTGCCGCACGTTCTGCGGCGGGTACCGCGCAGCTGTCGGTGCCCCTGGCGCAGCTGTCGTCTGCGACTCTTGGCGCGCTGATTGAGCATCTGGGTCAGAGCCTGGAGGGTACGACCCCGTCGGGTCTGACTCTTGAGCAGGTCATGGAGCAGTGCTCCTTCCTAGTCAACGGTGCCCGTTCTGATGCGGAAGCTCCCCTGCAGGATACCGATCGCGTGGACGTTCTGCCTCCCTTTGCGGGTGGATAATGCCGGCGGATACGATGCCCGGTTCTGAGCTTGCCGCGGAAGGCTCTGCCGATTTTTCGTGCGCCGCGGTCGTTGTTGCCGGAGGCGCTTCTCGCCGCCTGAACCACGTACCGAAGGCGTCCCTGTCTGATGGCACGAATACCCTGCTGGATTGCGCCCTGGAGGCGGTGGCCGCCGCATCCCCGCGTGTGGTGGTGGGTCCTGAGAGCTTGCCGTTGCCGCCCGAGGTGTTGCGTACTCGTGAGGATCCGCCGTTTTCGGGTCCTGCCGCGGCGATTCATGCCGGGTTGGAGTGTATTGCGGCGGCTTGCGAGCGCTCGCAGACTCCTGTGCCTAACTGGTGCCTGATTTTGGGTGTGGACACTCCGCGTATTGCTCCGGCGGTTCAGCAGCTGATTGCTGCGGCGCGGGGCGTTGAGCAGACGTGTGCTGAGCGTGCGGCGGACTTCTCCCCCACCGATTCTGAAGCGCCCGCCGGTTTTGAAGCATCTGAGGGTTCTGAATCGTCTGCAGGTTTTTGGGGTGTCGCTGAGGGCATCTATCAGCCGCTGGTGGGTATTTACCGTTTTGAGGTGATTCGTTCGGTCTTTTCGACCGGTACCACCGACGCTTCTGTTCGTTCTTTTTTGCGTCGTTTGAACCCCGCAGCGGTTCAGATGTCTGCCGCTGACACCGCCGATGTTGATACCTGGGAGCAGGCGCAGGCGCTCGGCTATACGACTTCGCTCTGGTCGAGTTATTAGCAGCCGAGCTACCGCGGTGTGATATTAGAGCCTGACTACGAGTACCCTAGGTGATAAGTCTTTGCTCTAGATGCCGTGTACATGTGGCGTTTTTATGAGCCCCGCGCGCTGTTGCGCGTCCCGCACACACTTTTACGAGGTACGATGTCTCACCATATTCCTTCTGTTTCGTGGCACCAGGCCCGCCAGGTTCTGCATGAGCAGGGCCTGGAGATTGCTCACCATGTGAAGACGGAGTCTTTGCCGTTGCTGGCGACGATTGGCCACTACTTGGCGGCTGATATTCATTCGGTCATGCCGGTACCCCACTACAGCTCTTCGGCGATGGACGGTTACGCTGTGGCGGGTGCGCCTCCGTGGCGTCTGGTGACCCCCGCGTATCCGGAGGATTCTCGCGCGAATATTCACCGTCTGACGGTTCCGATTGCTCCGGGTGAGGCGACCCCGATTCTGACGGGTGGGTTGATTCCTGAGGGCACTGAGGCGATTGTGCGTGAGGAGCATTCGCGCCTGTATGAGGGTGCGGAGGCTTCTTCTCGCCCTGGTGTAGCCGCTCATTTGGAGACTGCGTCGAGCATTCATTACCTGGATATGGCGGAGGGTTTTGAGCCTCCAGCCGTGGGTGCTGATATTCGCCATTCCGGTGCTGAGCTGGAGCGTGGCGAGTTGTTGGCGCGCCACGGTGACCGTATTTCTGCGCGTATGGCGGCGTTTTTGGGCACGAATGGTTTTGATGAGTTGCCGGTGTATGCCCCGATTCCGGTGCGTTGCGCGTTTACGGGTAATGAGGTCATTACGTTTGGTGTGCCGGCGCCGGGTCAGGTGCGTGATGCGTTTGGCGGCTTTATGGAGCATGCCATTATTTCTGCTGGCTGTGAGGCGCGCCCTTCGATTCGCCTGGCGGATGTTGAGTCTGAGTTCCGCACGTTCTTGTCCACGTCGACTGCTCGTGTGCTGGTGTTCACGGGTGGGTCGAGTACCTCGGGTGTTGATTTGGTGCGTAAGGTACTCAACGATATAGGCGCGACGTACCTGTTTGAGTCGGTGGATGTGCGTCCGGGTCATCCTGCGTTGGCTGCGCGTT
>CAUTHR010000013.1:0-62486 GCA_963538455.1 Rothia mucilaginosa
CGCCGCGGCGACTCATACAACTATACAGACGCCTAAACACCCATGCAACCCGAAAATGGGTGAAGTAGACCACAAATAAGGCCTTGAAAGGGTCTCAAACACCCTCACAGGCACCAAAAAGCCTAGTCAGAGCGTTTTATGGGTGGCAGAAAATCTTTAAAAAACTTCCAAAAAACCTCAAAAATCTGCGAATTCCCCTCCATGGAGGCCGCTGGAGCCCGAAAACAGGGGCGAAAGGGACCCAAAACCCTCGCAAGCCAAGACAGACGCAGAACCAGATGGCGCTAGAACGATACAGCAGTAGATCGATACAAGAAGAGCCCCTCCTAACGGAGGGGCTCTGTGTGTATAGGAAACGTATATAGGGAATAGAAGAGGAGGGGCACTCCCCCACCGAACACTCAGTACTAAACACCCAGTACCAAACATTCAGCAGCGAAGAACCCCTCCCCTTCTATACGTCTCAAGAAGACTAGATCAGCTCTGTATTAGATCAGCTCTACAGCACCCTGGTTCTTCTTGCCACGGCGAACCATCGCAAGACGACCGTGCAGTAGGTCGTCCTTGGAGATCGTGGCGTCCTCACCCTGAACCTTCACGCCGTTCACCGAAGCGCCGCCCTCCTTCAGAATGCGACGAGCCTCAGAGTTAGACTTCGCAAAGCCCAGCTCGGTCAGAACAGAAATCAAGTCCAGACGATCCTCGGTCAGCTTCGCAGAAGGAAGCTCCGCAACCACAGACTCCAGGGTAGCCTCGTCCAGAGCAGCGAAATCGCCCTTGCCGAACAGGGCCTCCGAAGCAGCCACGGCCTGATCGGTAGCCTCGGTGCCGTGCACCAGCGAAGTCACCAGGTATGCCAGAGTCTTCTGAGCCTCACGCTTAAACGGCTCCTTCTCAACCTTCTCCGCAAACTCAGTAATCTCAGCACGAGTCAAGAAAGTGAAGACCTTCAGACGATCCACAACATCCGCATCCGCAGTGTTCAGCCAGAACTGGTAGAAAGCGTACGGCGAGCACATCTGCGGGTTCAGCCAAATAGCGTTACCCTCGCTCTTACCGAACTTAGTGCCATCAGAGTTAGTAATCAGCGGAGTACCAATAGCGTGAACGCTCTTACCCTCCACCTTACGAATCAGCTCAGTACCGCTCGTCAGATTACCCCACTGATCAGAACCACCGGTCTGCAGAGTACAACCGAAACGACGGTTCAGCTCCAAGAAGTCCAGGCCCTGCAGAATCTGGTACGAGAACTCGGTGTACGAAATGCCCTCATCAGAGTTCAGGCGCTTCGCAACAATCTCCTTCTTCACCATGGTGCCCACGCGGAAATGCTTACCAACATCACGCAGCAGCTGCAGAGCAGACATCTGACCGCTCCAGTCCAGGTTATTGACCATACGAGCAGCGTTCTCACCCTCGAAAGAGAGAAAACGCTCAATCTGAGCGCGCAGAGACTTAACCCACTCAGCAACAACCTCAGGAGAGTTCAGCACACGCTCAGACGTCTGACGCGGATCACCAATCAAACCGGTGAAACCACCCACCAGACCCAGCGGCTTGTGACCAGCCAGCTGCAGACGACGCATCACCAGCAGCTGCACCAGGTGACCCAGGTGCAAAGAAGCCGCAGTCGGATCATAACCCGTATAGAAAGTCAGGCTCTCCTCGCTCAGCGCCTTCTCCAGGGCGGCCTCATCGGTGCTCACGTGCACCAGGCCGCGCCACTTCAGCTCCTGCCAAATATTCTCGAAGGTATCGTCATTATGCTGCGCGTTGAGGATCTCGGCAGACATGCTTCTCCCATTCACAAGGTAACAACGCCCGAAGGCGCTCGAACAAAATATGTAACAAGCCTAGCACCGCACCAGCCCAAACGCTCAGAAAAACCCAAGCGAGCGCCCAAACCGGTGCGGCACCGGCTCACAGAAATAACAGATAGAGGCTACACGAGCTGCAAGGCTACAGACCCGCGGGCATCCGCGAACCCACCATGTGCAGGCGCTGAGTCGGACGAGTCATCGACACGTACAGGTCACCCACAGCACCATCAGCATCATCAATCAGCTGCTGCGGCTCAACAATCACCACAACATCAAACTCCAGGCCCTTCGCCTCCCACGGAGTCAGAACCAGCACCTGATTCTCCAACGCGGTCTGCGCGGTACCCGTACGATCAGCATGAGCACGAGCCACAGCCTGAGCCGTCTGAACATACAGGCTCGGCGGGCACACCACACCAATCAGAGCGCCACCCGAATGAGCGACCTCCTCACTGACCACAGCCACGGTCTGCTCCACGACAGACTCGGAAGCAACCTCATGAACCAGCGGAGCCCAACGGCCCTCACGCACCGCGCGAGGCGCAGACACCTCATAGCCAGCAGCCTGAGCAACCGACACCGCCGCCTCAGCAATCTGAGCCGGAGTACGGTAATTAATCGTCAGCTCCTCCAGGGTGAAACGCTCACCCACAAACGGCTCCAACGCCTGCGACCACGAAGAAGTAGCCGCCGCAGAAGAAGCCTGAGCAATATCGCCCACAATCGTGAACGACTTCATCGGGCAACGACGCATCAGCAGACGCCACTGCATGGGCGAGAGCTCCTGAGCCTCATCCACCACAATATGGCCATACGCCCACGTACGATCAGCCGACGCCGCAGCCGCAGCAGTCATACGCTCGCCACGAACCTCATTCATCATCGCAATCTGCTCAGGAGTAATCACGCCATCAGCGCCAATATCCTCCAACGACTGGTGAACATTCTCCAGAGCCTTCGCCGCATTCTCAAGGTTCGCACGATGCTCCGCCGCAGCACGAGCCGCAGCAGCCGCACCGGTCACCTTCGAAAAATCACCCAAAAGCTCAGCAGCCTCATCCAACAGAGGAACATCAGCCTCCGTGAAGGGGGCATCCGCCGGGCGAGCCAGTAGCTCACGCTCAGCCTTCGACAGTTCACGAGTCGCAGACTCCAAATAGTGCGGCTTCGAGAACAGCGAGCGCAACAGAGTCTCAGGCGACAGCGGCATCCACGCCAGGTTCAAGGCACGGCGCACATCCATCGAGGCACGCACATCATCCTGCAGATACGGACGCTCCACCACACGACCCGCCGCACGGTTCAGCTGATCGTCCAGCTTCGCGGTCAGCTCCTTCAACAGAATCTTCACGAACGTCTCACGAGCCTCATTATGCGGCTTGCCCGTCGAACGAGCACGAGAACGAGCCGAACGAACCATCTCCGGAGTCAGCTCAACATCAGTGCCCTCAACATTCAGACGCTGAACCTGAGCCGGCACCTTCTGACGATCCGCCACCGCACGCTTAATAACCTTCACCATGCGCAAATCGCCCTTCAACGCGGCAACCGCGCGGTCCTTCTCAGGCACAGCACGCAGACCCGGGTACAGGGTCGCCAACGAAGACATCACCACGCCGGTCTCACCCAGCGAAGGAAGCACACGCTCGATATACCACATGAACGAATTCGACGGACCAACCACCAGCACGCCAGCCTTCGACAGGCGCTCACGGTTCGTATACAGCAGGTACGCCGCACGATGCAGCGCCACAGCAGTCTTACCGGTACCCGGGCCACCCTGCACAACACGCACACCCGGCAGCTCCGAGCGGATAATCGCATCCTGCTCAGCCTGAATCGTCGCCACAATATCGCCCATGCGGCCGGTACGCTTCTTATTCAACGCCGCCAACAGAGCACCCTCACCGTGGAGGGTGTCCTCATCTTGCAGCATCTCCGAATCGAAGACCTCATCCTCAATATTGACGACGGTGCGGCCCTCAAGCATCAGGTGACGGCGGCGGCGCACGCCCATCGGGTGGAAAGCAGTCGCCTGATAGAACGTACCCGCCTCCGGGGCACGCCAGTCCATCAGCAGACGCTGCTGATTACTATCCGTAATACCAATACGACCGATATACCGCACCGCATCGGCGCCCTCACGATCCATATCCAGGCGGCCAAACGTCAGACGAGAATCCACAGCATTCAGCTGCGCCAAACGATCCTCATAGTGAGTAGCAAAAGAGTCACGCTCCGAACGGTTCTGATGACCGCCCACCGCCTGATTCTTACGCACAGCAGCCAGCTTCTCAGCCGTCTCCTCGCGGAGCTCATCCAGGCGAGCATACACGCGAGCAACATACTCACGCTCCGCAGCCATCTGCTCAGCAAACAGCTTCTCAGCCGCCGAAGAATCAGCAGGCTGCTGGGGTAGAGATTCAGATGACACGTAAGCTCCTTAAACCTATGGTGTCTCAAAGACAGGGTGCGACAGGCACCCAAAAATACGGGTCACTATTTTACAGGACAGGCTCCGAAGGGCAGAAATATTACCCCCGCAGAAAACCCACACAGGCATACACAGCAAAGTGCCCCTCCGGCTCAACCGGCGGGGCACCCCTCATCAATATCAGCTGCCCACGCCCAAAGGGTGGTTAGCCTCAAACTCTATAAACTACTTCGACGGCAGCGGGTACTCAGACACCAAGCTCAGCGTCTCAAGACGGTAACCGTCCAGCGCCTCACGACCGCCCAGTCCCTCCAGCTCCAGAAGAGCGCCAACGCCGGCAACCTTCAGGTTCGCGCGCTCCACCAGCTTCGCGGCAGCCACCAGGGTACCGCCAGTCGCCAGCAAATCATCCAGCAGAAGAACACGAGTGCCCGGCGCGAAATCATTACAGTGAATCTCAATCGCCGCGCTACCGTACTCCAGCGCATACTCCTCACGGTACGTCTCACGCGGAAGCTTACCCGCCTTACGAACCGTCATAATGCCGGTGCCCGTAGCGTACGCGAGCGCAGAAGCCAGCAAGAAACCGCGAGCCTCAACACCAGCCACCACATCAAACTGACCCTCAAAACGAGCAGCCAGCTCATCAATGCACGCCTTGAACACCTCAGCATTAGCGAAGAGAGTGGTCACATCGTAAAAGAGGATACCCTCGTGCGGGTAATTCGGAATCGTAGCGCAAGCAGCCGGAATCAACTGTTCAATAGGGGTTCGCGAAGCCTCAGAAGCGGGAACGCTCATGCTCTCTCTTTCGTGAAGGGGATAGCCCCGGAAAAAACGCCCGGGAACAATAACGCGGTAGAAGCCGCCTACAAAATTCTACCCTCTTCACCCGCGGTTGTCCTCAGATTAACGCCAAGAACCGTCTGCCGGGATTAGCCCCGCTGAATCAAAACCCGCAAGTCACGCTTAAGAATCTTGCCGGTCGGGCCCAGCGGCATGCTCTCGACCATCACGTAGCGGCGAGGATACTTATACGCCGCCAAACGAGTACGCGCCAACGCATTCAACTCCGCCTGCAGCACGCCCTCATCAGCACCCGGACGCGGCATCACCACGGCGACGACCTCCTCGCCCACGCGCTCATCCGGCACGCCCAACACCGCTACCGACTGCACCTGCTCATGGGTATAGAGAACATCCTCAATCTCACGCGGATACACCGAATAGCCGTTACGCAGAACCATGTCCTTGATACGATCCACGATATAGATATTGCCCTGCTCATCAACACGAGCAACATCGCCGGTCGCAAACCACTCGCCGTCAAAAACCTCATCAGTAGCCGCCGGATTATTCCAGTAGCCAGCCATCACGTTCTCACCGCGCACCCACAGCTGACCGCTCACACCCGGTGCGCACTCAGAACCTTCCGGGCAACGGACCTGCACCTGCACGCCCGGCAGCACACGACCCACCGAACCGAGCACCATGCCAAACTCCGCCTGATTAAACGAAACCACCGGCGACGTCTCACTCAAACCGTAGCCCTCATACACCGGGCACTCAATCAGCGTTTTCAACGCAGAATGCACAGGCGCAGGCAGCGGCGAACCGCCCGAAATACCGAAACGGATGCGACCACGCAGCGAGCGCGTACGCTCAGGCTCAGTCTCCAGAGCCGCCGCCAACGAAACATACATGCTCGGGACCGCAGCCAACACCGACACCCCCGCACGCTCCATCAGATTCAGCGCACCATCAGGGGTAAAACGCGGCAGCAAAGCAACCGTAGCCGACGCCGCAAACGCCGCGTTCATCGACACCGTCTGACCAAACGCATGGAACAGCGGAAGACCGCCAAAAATGACGTCCTCAGCGGTGAAACCAAAAACGCTCACGCAGCTACGAGCATTCGAGAGGATATTCGCGTGAGTCAGCGTCGCGCCCTTCGGGTGGCCCGTCGTACCCGAGGTGTACAGAATAATCGCCGGGTCACTCGCCGCCACCGGGACAGGCTCCAGAACAGCAGCCGACGGAACAGCATCCGCCGGCGCGCTATCGGCAGGCGCATCAAAAGGAGCCACCGGCGAACCCTCTCCCCCGGTGAAAATCTCACAACGAACCGAACCGTTCTTCACCGGCACCGTCGAGGAAGCCTCCGACGCCAGACGGGTACCCGCAAAAGCGAAAAGCACCTTCGCCCCGCTATCGCGCAGATGATACTCCAGCTCAGCACCCGACAACAGCGGATTCAACGGAACACAAATCGCGCCCGCAGCCACAATGCCGTAATACAGTGCCGGCATCAACGCCACGTTCGGCATAGACAACGCAACACGGTCGCCACGCTCAACACCGAGCGCCGCCACATGACGCTGAACCTGCGCGGCCGCAGACGCCAACTGCGCGTAGCTCACCACCTGCACATCAGCAGAGTCAGAAGCCGGAATCGCCAAAGCCGCCTTAGCCGCAGAATCAGAATCAGAACCAGAAGCAGCCTCCGCCAAAAGGTAGGCAATATTATTGTTCGCTGAATCGTGCATTTCAGACATGATAGAAAACTCTCACCACAGAAAAATCGGTATATCTAGAAAAGAAGAAGCCGAGCTAAAAGCCCGGAAAAGAGCCCGAAGACAGCAGAAGGGCGTACCTTCAACCGCTCCCCCGAAACATCAGAAGAACAGCGCAAGATACGCCCCAGCTACTACTGAGCAGCAGACCAATCCAAGAAGCTCTCGGCAAGCGCAGCCCCACCATTGGGGTCACGAGTAACCACAATGACCGTATCGTCACCGGCAATAGTGCCCATGATTGCTTCAAGACCGCCCTGATCAATAGACGACGCCAAGAACTGCGCAGCACCCGGAGGAGTACGCAGAACCGTAATATTTGCCGAACCCTCAGCGGTAATCAGCAGCTCCTTAAACAGGGAAATCATACGGGCATCAGGTGCAGTACCGCCGCCACGACGAGCAGGGTAATTCGGCACAGCATAAATCAGGCCGGCGCCTTCATCACGGATGCGCTCAGCGCCAATTTCAACAAGATCACGGGAAAGGGTCGCCTGAGTAACCTTCATACCATCATCGGTCAGGTACTGCGCCAGTTCAGCCTGGGAGCGGACACGTCGGGTCTGCAGCAATTCAACGATGCGTGCCTGACGCGCGATCTTGGTCGAGGGGAAAGGCATAATATCTCTTCTTCCTACGGTGCCAATCACGAATTCAGAACGGAGCTGCCCAACGGTGGCGCAGCGCAACATTCTTTACTACCCAAGATAATACATATGCACATAAATATGCGCACCAAATACGGATTATTCCAAGATATGGGGGATTTTTCAGGGTTTATCTCACCAGCTGTCACGCAAAACGCCGCGAATGTAACGTGTATCTACACATTCGGGCGCATAACCTCGCAATGAATGCATAGCGTGCAAGAACATGGTGGGCTGGTGCATTAGTGGGCAGGTGCGTCGCGCCGGTCAAGAGAGCCCCGGTACGCGAGCACGAAAAAGGAGCCCGCCTCCAGCACACCACGTGCACCAGAAACAGGCTCCCTCAACAAAACGTCAACCGGTGAGTCCTTAGGATTCAGAACGCCTAGCGCTCATCCTCCACCAGACCATCCAGATCCTCATACTCAACATCGCGCGAACGGCGGTTCAGCCACACGGCAAAACCCAGACCCAGCAGAAGCACCAGCACCGCACCAACAATACTTGCGATACCGGCAAAACGCTCAGCATTCACGCTTGCCTCAGTCACAGGCTTCAACGTGCCCTTCTCAGCGGTGTAGACGACCTCAAGGCTGCCGTTCTTCTCCACCAGCAGGCCGTCCACCTCACGCGGGAACTCGGAAGGAACATCGCCAGTCTGCGAACCACGGAACTCAATCGGAGCCCCCGAAGTCACCTGATACTTATCCTTCAGGTTCGACACATACGTCTTACCGTTCAGCGCGTCATCAGCCGGCAGGTTGCCCTTATAACGAGCCACATTACCCTTCGTAATCAGGTCAGGAGTCAGATCCTGATAAGTGCCCTGAATAACCCAGCTCTTACCGGCATACTCAGCGTTATTATTCACCGACGCAAAAGCACGGACACCCACAACAGCCAAAACAATGGAAAGAATAACCGCAACCGCTGCAGAAAGAACCGACAGCCAGTTCACGCCCGGACGGTCATCCAGCTCTTCCTCACTCATCGCGAAAAGAGAGGAGTTCTCTTCCTCGTCGTCGTAATCCTCGTACTCGTCGTACTCCTCATACTCAGAATCCTCGTACTGAGAATCACCATACTCAGAATCTTCAAAGTAGGTTTCTTCGACCTCAGACTGCGACAGCTCATCCTGCTCGCGCGAGTTCTCTCGATTAGCCATTACTCTCTCCCTCACTTCATCTATCTTCTAGGGTACCCATAACCACATGAGTTCACCAATGAAAGCGCTTATCAACGCTTCATAAACCAACCCCACCGGTAAACCCGCTACACAACACCAAAAGCTACGGGGTGGGAGCCAACAACTCCCACCCCGTCAGCACTAGGCATTACGCCATAGGGTCAGCCCCGGTTAGACACGCGGTTCCGCACCCAGCTGCTCAACAGCCGCAGCCACAGCAGCCTCACGAGCAGCCGACGCCTCATCAGCAGTCAGCGTACGATCCGGCGCGCGGAAACGCAGAGCAAACGCCAAAGACTTCTTCGACTCATCAATACCGACACCGCGGTAATCGTCAAAGACGCGGATATCCTCCAGCAGCTCACCAGCGCCCTCACGCAGAACACGCTCCACCTCAGAAGCAGGCAGATCGCGGTCCACCAGAAGCGCCACATCCTGAGTAGCAGCCGGGAAAGTCAGCACCGGAGTAGCCTGACGCGCCTCAACGCGACCAGCAAACAGTGCCGAGAAATCCAGCTCAAACGCGCAAGTACGCTCAGGCAGGTTCAGCTCCTGCAGAAGCTTCGGATGCAGCTCACCAGCGAAACCAACACGCTCGCCGTCAGCGTTCAGAACCTCAGCCACACGGCCCGGGTGGAACGCAGTATGCACGCCGTTACGGATCTGAATCTCAGCCGAAACAGCGTCAGCCACCAGACGCACAGCGTCCAAAGCGTCACGCCAATCGTAAGCACGCGGAGTAGCGCCCGGCATCACCTCATGCTCAGTACCAGCAAACAGGCCAGCAACGTAAGTGGGCTGCTGCGGAATACCGGCATTCAAATCAGCCAGAACCTCATCCGAAGGACGAGCACCCAGCGGCGGAATGGACTCCGAACCCAGCTGCTCACCCGGAATGAACACGTGACCGGCCTCAAAAATAGCCAGGTTCTTGAAACCGCGAGACAGGTTACGCTTCAGAACCTCAACCAGGCCCGGCAGCAGCGAGCGGCGCATCCAGCCCTCAGCCGAAGAAATCGGGTTCTCCAGGCGAACCGAAGGAACCTCAGTCACCGGGTTCTCAGGGGTGCTCACCCACGGAGCCGACCACAGGTTGTTCGCATCAGCCGACACGAAGGGGTACGCGAAAACCTCAGTCAGACCGGAAGCCGCCAGCGCGTTCAGCGCACGACGCTTACCCGCCTGCTCCGGAGTGTAACCGCGACCCGCAGGAGCCACCGGCAGAGTCGAGGGGATGTTCTCGTAACCGTCAATACGTGCGATTTCCTCAGTCAGGTCTTCCTTTGCACGCAGGTCAGTACGCCACGACGGGACAGTCACCGCGTAGCCAGACTCGGTACGTTCCACCGAACAACCAATCTCACGCAGGCAGGACTCAATCTGCTCCGGCGAGTAATCCACGCCAATACGACCAGCAGTGTAATCAGCCGGCAGGTCAATCACGACCGGCTCGTAGCCGAGAGAGACATCGGTAACGCCCGGCTCAGCCTGAGCGCCAGCCAGCTCGACCAGCAGCTCAACCGCACGCTGAGCAGCCGCAGCCTGAATCTGAGGATCCACGCCACGCTCAAAACGCTTCGAGGACTCCGAAATCAGCTTGTGACGGCGAGCAGTACGAGCCACCGACACCTCATCAAAACGAGCAGACTCCACCAGAATACGGGTGGTCGAATCGGTCACCTCAGTCGAGGCGCCGCCCATCACACCGGCAAGACCAATCACGCCGGAATCATCAGCAATGACAATATCCTCGGGATGCAGAGTACGCTCAACACCGTCCAGGGTCACCAGCTTCTCGCCAGCAGCGGCGCGACGCACCACAATCTCACCCTGAACCTTGTCAGCATCGTAGAAGTGCAGAGGCTGACCGGTCTCCAGCATCACGTAGTTCGAAATATCCACCGGCAGCGACAGCGAGCGCACACCCGCCAGACGCAGACGCGAAGACATCCAGGTCGGAACCGGCGCATCCGCCTTCACACCCGACACCTCACGCATCACGAAACGAGTGCATGCGGGGTTACCGTGAATCGGGGCGTCATCACGCAGAGAAACCGCGTGACCGGACTCGTTCGCCTCCGGGGCGCGCTCGCCGTACGCCAGCACAAAATCCTCAAAGGAAGAACCGGTAGCGTGGCACCACTCGCGAGCAATACCGCGCAGAGAGAACGCGTAACCGCGGTCCGGGGTCACGTTCACCTCAGCAGCCTGATCGTACAGGCCCAGCAGCTCCATCGCGTCGGTGCCAACCTCCGGGTCCAGGCCCAGGGTCGAAAGCACCAGAATGCCGCCGTGATCATCGCCAATACCCAGCTCACGAGTCGAGGCAATCATGCCAGCCGACTTGTGGCCGTAGGTCTTACGAGCGGTAATCGCGAAACCGCCGGGCAGAACAGCGCCGGGCAGGGTCACAACAACCTTGTCGCCGGGCTTGAAATTGTGGGCACCACAAATAATGCCCTGCACGCCGGAAGGCTCAATGCCCTTACCGGTCAGAGTCTGCTCCTGACCCTCCGGAACCACACGCACCTGGCACCAGTTCACGGTCTTGCCGTTCGAGTGGGTCTCCGGCTCCATCGAGAGCACCTGACCAACCACAATCGGGCCGGACAGCTCATCAGAGGGGCGGTGAACGTCTTCTTCTTCCAGGCCAACCTTCACCAGGGTTGCCATCAAATCTTCAGCCGAAGCATCCTCAGCTACAGGCACGAACTCGCGCAGCCATGACAGGGGTACACGCATAATTTAGATCTCCATCCCGAACTGCTCAGAGAAACGGATGTCGCCTTCAACCATGTCATGCATGTCAGCGACGTTGTTACGGAACATGAGGGTACGTTCAATACCCATACCGAAAGCGAAGCCCGAGTACTCCTCAGGATCAATACCCGCAGCACGCAGAACATTCGGGTTCACCATGCCGCAGCCACCCCACTCAATCCACTGCGGGCCGCCCTTAGCATTCGGGTGCCACAAATCCAACTCAGCGGAAGGCTCAGTGAACGGGAAGAAGTTCGGGCGCAGGCGAATCTTAGCGTCCTCACCGAACATGGCGCGTGCCATGTACTCCAGGGTGCCCTTCAGATCAGCCATTGTCAGGCCCTTATCCACGGCAAGGCCCTCAATCTGGTGGAAGACCGGGGTGTGGGTCGCGTCCAGCTCATCGGTGCGGTACACCTGGCCCGGGCACACAATGTACAGCGGCAGATCACGCGAAAGCAGCGAGCGCATCTGCACCGGCGAAGTGTGAGTGCGCAGCAGCAGGTGAGCGTTCTTCGGCTCAACGTAGAAAGTGTCCTGCATTTCGCGTGCCGGGTGATCGGGCTTAATGTTCAGAGCGTCAAAGTTGTACCACTCAGACTCCAGCTCCGGGCCGTCAGCAACTTCCCAACCCATACCAACGAAAATATCGGTCAGGCGCTCCTGCATCAGAGCAATCGGGTGGCGGCCGCCCAGAGAACGGCGAGGCGAAGCAGCAGAAACGTCCACAGCTTCCTCAGCCAGGATGCGAGCCTCACGCTCAGCCTCCAGCTCAGCGGTACGAGCCTCAATAGCCTCAGTCAGGGCGGCACGAGCCTGACCCATCAGCTTACCTACCGGGCCCTTGTGCTGGTTCTGAAGATCACGCATCTGACGGTTAGCGATGCTCATGATGCCCTTCTCACCGAAGAAGCTCAGGCGCACCTCCTTGAGGCTGTCAAAGTCCTTAGCCTTCTCGCGAATCTCCTGCTTGGCACGCTCACGCTCAGCCTCAAAAGCCTCACGGATAGCGTCCAAACCGTTCTCGGGGTTCTCCTCCAGAACCTGCGCAATGCGGGCGAGAACCTGAGCCGGGCCGTTAAGACCCTCGTGTTCCTGCACGGAATCGGTCATTGTCACTCTTCTCTGCATACCACCGGCAGTATGCCGGCTGGCTCGTTATACACCTTAGGCAACACCGTCTGCTCTTCCCTGGATCCTCGCACAGGGTGCGGAACTGGGGTAGGCGACGGGCGCATATCCTATCCATTTTAGACCAGAGAAGGAAGCGTAAACAGCAGAACGCCCGGATAGTCCATCCGGGCGTTCTAGAGTCTATCTTTTCAACAACAGGGTTGAAGGGGCGCCTCTACTTCAGAGCCTGCTTCACAGCCGGGTCGAAAGAAGCACGAATCCACAGCACGTTCGCAATGAACCATGCCGCGTACAGGGGCACAAAGCCGTAGCGCTGAGCGTCAATGACATTACCAATCAGAGACAGAATCGCCACGAACGCACCCAGAATTGCAAAAATCAGACCGACGGTCAGACCCAGACGCTTGCCCTTCTGAATCGTGAAGTACACCCAGGTATACACGACAGCCGACACAATCAGCAGGCCGATACCGCCTGCAATACCGACCTCCGGCAGACCCTGCAACGGGGACAGGTTACCCGGCGCAAACGAGGAAATAACACCGTGGATCAAGCAGAGCAGCGCGGAGACAATCATAATCTCCTGCAGACGCAGAATCTTCGGGTGCTTGGTCGGCGAATGGAACAGAATTCCGCGCGAATCAGCGCCGCCTTCCTGAATATAAATAGCTTGAGTGTCCGAGGGAACCGCGTCGGAGCGGTAGGTACCCGGATCAAACGGGGGTTGAGCAGTCATCATTGTCTCCCAATACGTATGTGATTTCTCCCTCAATACTACCCGCCTACCGGTTGGTTTCCAAAGTATGCACCCGTGTCGAACCCATATGTGACAAAGTCCCCTCCCCCACAAAAACCCACCAAGAGACAACCCAAGCACCCCCGCCGCTAGCAAAGCAGCTACCGCACGAGCCTTAACGGAAGAAAGCAGGAGGCGAAACACCTCCTGCTTTCACCGTGCACAATGCACAAGCCAGCACGCTAGCTGAAAAGACCCGAACAAATGTAGTCGTTCTCGTCCTTCACGCCCGGCGGTACCGCAAACAGCGCGCTACCGGTATGACGCAGATACTCGCTCAACGCATCCGAAGCCGTCATCTTGCTCAGCATCGGGATGAAATGCGTACGCGGATCGCACACATACGCAATGAAGAACAAGCCAGCATCCAGACGGCCCAGCTCATCAGCACCATCCGTGTAGTTGTAGCCGCGGCGTAGAATCTGCACACCATCATTCTGATCCGGGTGCATCAGACGCATATGCGAATCTGCCGGAATCAGAGGACCCGAGCGGCCCTTCTCCGAAAAATTAGGAGCCGTGAACTCATCGCCACCAGACAGCGGCGCGCCAGTGACCTTAGTGCGGCCCACAATCTCCTCCTGCTCACGCAGACGAGTGCGGTCCCACGTTTCAATATTCATGCGGATACGACGAGCAGCCAGATAGCTACCGCCTTCCATCCACGCCGGGCTATTCGCCGAATTCTCAGAAGAAGTCCACACATGCTTCTTCAGCAGATTCGGGCTCTCCACCTTCAGGTTATTCGTACCGTCCTTGAAACCGAACAGGTTACGAGCCGTCACCTGGGTCGTCGACGTCGAAGAAGTACGACCAAAGCCCTGCTGATTCCACGCCACCACGGCACGGCCACCAGCAATACGGATTAGGTTACGAATCGCATGGAACGCCACCTGCGGGTCATCCGCACACGCCTGAATGCAGATATCGCCGTTGCTGCGCTTAGCTTCCAGCGCATCACCGGTCATATGGGGGATGCGGACCAGCGCCTCCGGGAGCTTGCTCGCAAAGCCAAAGCGGTCCTTGCCCTCATCATCAACGAAGAAGCTACGACCCAGACCAAAGGTGAGGGTCAGGTTCGCGGCAGACAGGTCCATCGCCTCGCCGGTGTCCTTAGGAGGTGCCTCATAGGAGCGGTCCTCCCCCACCAGCTCGCCCGCCTGCAACTTCGCAGCAGCGGCGCTCCACTCCTTGAACAGGGACTGGATTTCGTCACGGTCGGTAGTCTTCAGGTTCAGCGCCGCAAAGTACATGCGGTCCTGCACCTCAGTCGAGATGCCGCTCTGATGCTCACCGTAGAAAGAATGGGAATCCTTCACAGCGGTCGAGGAAGCACTCGCAGAAGTCTGCGCGCTGGAGTTGGAGGAGCAGCCGGCGAGAGCACCCAGAGCACCGGCACCAGCCAGTGCGGCGCCGAGCGCACCGCGACGGGAGGTACCAGCAGGCTTAGCTTCGGTAGCTACTTCCGGGGTGTGGTGGTTGGGGTCGGTAGGCATGGGAAGGCCTTTCGTATGGTGTGTGAATGATGAAGAATGCAGCGGCTACTATGCGAGCAACCCCTGCAAGAAGAATGCACCTGTGCCGGGCAGAGACACGAATCAACCGTAGTCCCCACCCGGCATGCCCCGCAGATATCACATACCGCGGCAGGTGAGCGTCGGCGGGATACTACTTAGTGCCCGCGCCGGTCACAACCTCAGTCATCTTCGAAACCGGCTCGGAGAGCGCCTCCACAGCATCGGAGAGCTCACGTACCTGCTCCTTGGTCAGCTCCTCGTAGGAAACGAAGCTATCTCCCTTCTTGTGCTGGTTCAGCAGCTTCTGCACAGCGTCGAACTTCTTCGCGATGTCCTCAGCCAGCTTCGGGTCCTTCTGCTTCAGAATCGGCAGAACATCCTCATACGCCACGCGGGCACCATCAATATTGCCCTGGAAGTCGGACAGGTCAGTGTGCGACCAGGTCTCTTCCTCACCGCTAATCTTGGTGTTGACCACCTCATCCAGCAGTTCCTTGGCACCGTTAGAAATCTGGAAAGCCTCAAGCTTGAACTCGGAGGAGTGAACCTCGTCGTAGAGCTTCTGGGTGTCAGCAACGAGCTTCTTCGCCAGCTCAGCGCGCTGTTCCTTGGTCAGCGGAGTGTACTCCTTACCGCCGTTCTTCTCAGCGGTGGGCTGCCACAGATCCTTCTCAATCTTGTGCCAGCCGGTCCACTCCTTGCCCTCTTCCACGTCTGCTTCACGTGCGTCCAGGGCGGGGTCCAGATCGCCGAAGGACTCAGCCACCGGCTCAATGCGTTCGTAGTGCAGGCGTGCGGAGGAGTACAGTGCCTTCGCTTCTTCCACCTTGCCGGCGGTGTACAGCTCAGCGAACTGCTCAGTCTTAGTCTTCAGCGCCTCCACCTGGTCCTTGACGTAGGCGGTGTACTGGGTGACAGCGGTATCACGCAGAGCCTGCTCATCAGCGGAGATAGTCCCCGCGTTCTCGTTCTTAGTCACGGTGAAATCACCGGTGATACCGTCACCAACCATGCCGGGCTTGCAAGCAGTCTTGTAGCTGCCCTCGCTCAATTCCACGGTCAGGTCGCGGCTGAGGTTCGGACCAATGTTCTCCACCTCGGAGATAATGCGCAGACCGTCAGAGCCAAGCACATAGAACTCGTTGACCTTAGTGCCCTCATTCTTGACCTTGAAAGTCACCTTGCCAGCCTTCGCAGTGGTCACCGAGAGCTTGCAGGCGGTATCGGATGCGGTCACATTAATGACGCCGTCGGAAGCCGCCGCGCCCGAAGCCGAGGACGAGGACGAAGACGAAGCCTGGGTGTTGGGGGTGCAGCCGGTCAGCGCGAGCGCACCAACCGACAGCAGTGCACCGGCGGAAGCGAGAGTCTTACGCATTGGTTCTCCTTATGTGTGGTCCCGTGAAGGGTGAATGTATGAGTAGGTAGGGTTCGCGACCAGTCATTGCCGCAAAAATCTAGGGGTGCCTCCCTCAAAGGTGGAGGCTAGGTCGGTTGAGGATGCCGTCTTTAGGATGCAGCCTTTTCGGCTTCCTGCTTCTTAGCCGATGCCTTCAGCCCCGGACGCTGCGCACGGATAAACAGCGGCATCACGATGCCCACGTACAGAATCCAGGCGCCCGCCTCAAGCCAGGTGGTGGTCGAGGACAGGTTGAATACAGCCTTGAGTAGGGTGCCCACAAAACCGCTCGGATCAATGTAACGGTAGGACTCGAAGGCGATGTTGTTCAGACCCGGTAGGATAGCCGCCTCCTGCAGGTCGTGAATACCGTACGAGAGCACGCCCGCCGCCACAATGACCAGGAACGCGCCGGTAATCATGAAGAAGCGGGAGAGGTTAATGCGCATCATGCCGCGCATCATGCCCCACGCCATCACAACGGCGATCGTGATACCGACCAGCGCGCCGAGCATGGGGGTTGCGTTAGCCTCCTGACCGGCGGTGCGGGTAGCCGACCAGATAAACAGGGTGGTTTCCAGGCCTTCACGGCCCACGGAAAGCGCCGCCAGCAGAACCACAGCCCAGGCGCTGGTCTGTGCTGCGTCTAGCTTGTCTTTGAGCTCAGCGGAGAGCATGCGGGCGTTTTCTGCCATCCAGAAAATCATCCAGGTGACGAAGCCAACCGAAATGATGGACAGGGAGCCTCCGATGGCTTCCTGCGCTTCGAAGGTGAGGGTTTCAGGTCCGAAGGTCAGTAGCGCACCGAAGCCGAGGGACAGCAGAACCGCCACACTGATGCCGGCCCATATGGGTACCAGCAGGTGGGTGCGCTGCGTTTTGCGGATGTAGGCGAGGAGGATACCTACGACCAGTGCCGCTTCGAGGCCCTCGCGCAGACCAATCAAAAAGTTTCCGAGGAAGGCTCCCCAAAAGTTCATCTCAGTATCACCAATTAGATAGTTTTCTCTTACCTAATAAACATACGGTGATTGGCGTAGAATTTCATCCCGAATGACGGGGCTACACATACCTAAAATCGCCTATCTCTTTACGGTGCATGTTCTTAGACACGACCTGTAGCCATAACTTTACGTGCTTTGAATAAACACCCCAATAAACACGCAAGTCAGAATCATATGGCGCATAAATCACCCTCAAAATATGCATCAAGGCGGGACTCCCCACAGGGAATCCCGCCTTCAAAAAGTGTCAAAAAAGATAGAGAAAATTTATCCTGTTACCGCCGCGAATTTGTCACATAACGGCGAATTAGCCTTGCACCGAACTAACACAGAGTCATAGCGCTACAGCGTTAGGATTACGCCTCGTCAACACCTGCATCCTGCAGTTGCTGAAGAAGAGCCACAACAATCGGCAAATCCGCCGGAATCCACGGCAAACCCAGCAAATCATCATACGCCTGCGCGTCATCCTTAGACTTCGGCAGCGGCATCCACCGCAGAGCACTGTGATCTTCCAACGTATCCGGAGTACCCGAAAGAATCTCAGCAAAGAACACACGCATCGCCAAACGCTCGCTCAGACGCCAGCCCTGCGGGTACGCGCCGGGCACCTCAGCACCCAAACGCGCCTGCACGCCCAGCTCCTCCTTCAGCTCACGCACCAGCGCCTGCTCGCAGCTCTCCCCCGGCTCGACCTTACCGCCCGGGAACTCCCACATGCCGGCAACAGTCTGCGGCTCAGAACGCTGAGCCACCAGCATACGGGTCGGAGCCTCCAAAGAATCAACCACGGCGGCACCAACCACCTGAACCTCAAACGAGGGCGACACTTCACTCATCTTTCTCTACTTTCTTCTACGCTTTAGATTCATTCGTCGGATGCGCATTTTCAGCAGCGTGCTCCGCTACTTCCTTCTCAGCATCCTCAGTATCCTCAGGCTCAGGAGCTTCCTCCACGCCTTCCTTCCATTCTTCTTCCTCATCATTCATATTCGAGGCTTCCGCCACCTCACGGCGAATATTAGTGCCGTCATTGAGCAGAATCAGAAGGCGGTTACCGTTCTTGAACTCCATGAGGAAAACATCCTCAAGTTCAACCCCAACGGCACGCAACTGCAGGTACACCCAATCCTCGGTCTTGTGCGCATCCGCGATATCGCGAGTGACCAAGGTACCCTTCACAATCAGAGCAAAGTTCGGCACACCGTCGCCCTTACGGATCACGCTCAGCGCACCGTTCGGTTCAATCTGAGCGAACTCAATTTCTTCCAGGTCGTAAATACCCTGCGCACGAAGGTCAGCAATCAGGCGCATCGGATCAAGAACCACATCTGCCTGCTGGAAGCTCTTAATATCGATATCACCATCCGTAATGACCGGCACGCGCTGCTCACGCACCGCCATATGCAGAAAACGAATCTTCGTGGTCGCCACGTTCAGCAGCTGAATCATGCACAGCGTAAACACCATGTAGATGACAAAGTAGAACAGGCTAATCTGCGTGCTGTACAACACGCCACCGAACACACCACCGATGACAAAGTTGCCGATGGTATCAATCGGGGTCTGGTGCCCTGCCTGAGAACGGTGAGTCAGACGCAGGTACACCAAAAGAATGATCAGGCCAACGAAAATCTTTAGCAAACCATCAACGATCATCTCAACGGTCATAACAAAAATCTCCTAGAACTAAGCCCGGAAAATATCCGGCTCCAAGTAAATAATGCGCGCCGCAGGAACAGCCTCGCGAATACGCACCTCAGCCGCGTCAATCTCATCAGCCACAGCGCGACCAGTGTCAGCATCATGAATACGAATCTTCGCCGCCACCAGGATCTCCTCAGGACCCAGGTGCACGGTCTTAATGTGGATAATGCGCTCGCTGTCGCCATCCTCAATCGCCGCACGAATCTTCGCCAAATCCTCCGGCGAAGCAGCCTCACCCAAAATTAGGGACTTCATCTCCACCGCAAGGAACACAGCGATAAAGACCAACAGAATACCGATAGCCAGGGTACCGAACGCATCCCACAGACCATTACCGGTCAACAGAGTCAGACCCACACCAAAGAGCGCAAAAATCAGACCCAGCAGCGCACCCGCATCCTCCAGCAGAAGCACCGGAAGCTCCGGGTTCTTCGAAGTACGCAAGAAACGCATCCAGCTCTGCTTGCCCTTCAGCTCACGCGACTCCTTCACCGCCACGCGGAACGAATTACCCTCCAGCAGGATCGAACCCACTAGAACAGCCACCGGAACCCACTGCCACTCAGTAATACCGTGCGGGTCATGTAGCTTCTCATAACCCTCATACAGAGCGAACAAACCACCCAGCGCGAAGATAATAATCGACACAATAAACGCGTAAATATAGCGGTTACGGCCATAACCAAACGGGTGTTCCTCATCAGCCTGCTTCTGCGAAGCGCGACCGCCCAGAAGAAGCAGAAGCTGATTACCCGAGTCAGCCACCGAATGAATAGCCTCCGCCAACATCGACGAAGAACGAGTCAGCGCAAAAGCCAAAAACTTCAGCACCGCAATACCCAAGTTCGCACCCAGCGCGGCAATAATCGCGCCCGAACCCGAATGACCAGAAGGAGCAGACATGATTTCCCTTTCTACGAACCCCAAACCAAAACTCTAAAACTATGAGGCGAAGGCGGCCCGCCGCTGCATCACAGCCACGAACCGCCCAACCAAGAAAACCTAGCGGGAAACGCCGCGCTGAGCCATCGCCGAAGCATACAGACACACAGCAGCAGCCGTACCCACGTTCAAAGACTCAGCCGAACCATAGACAGGAACAGCCACACGCATAGTGGCGGCAGCCTTCTCTTCAACGTTCAAACCCTGAGCTTCATTCCCGAAAAGCCACATTGTCGGCTTCGAAAGATCAAAATTACCCTTCACACCGGACGGGGCGTTCGCCTCCACACCGGCACGACGAGCCGCAGTGTACTCGCTCAGCTCCTGCAGATTCACCGCACCATAGCCATCCGCAGCCAACACGGCAGTACCCTGAGACTTCACATCCTCCGCGAAATCCTCCAACTGCACGCCCTGAATAATCGGCACATGGAACAGCGAACCCGCAGTAGAACGCACCGTCTTCGGGTTATACAAATCCACCGAACCCTTAGTCGTAATCACCAGATCAGCGCCGGCCGCATCAGCCACGCGAAGAATAGTGCCCGCATTACCCGGATCCTGCACACGAGACAGCACAGCAATCAGCTTCGGGTTCAACGCGCCCTCACCCCACAGCAGCGAGAACGACGCATCCACCATAAAGGAAACCGCAATAATACCCTGCGGGCTCACCGAATCAGCCATCGCCTCCAGCACCTCATCAGTCACCACACGCATAAAGACGCGGCGGCCCTCCTCCGGGGTGGGAGTACCGTACACCTGCTCCAGCAGCTCAGCAATATCCTCGTGACGGTCAAAAGCCGCCTCCGTAACGTAGACAGCATCCAGAATCGGCTTCTTCAGATGCGCCTTCAACGCCTCACGCACAGCCTGCGGGCCTTCCACCAGGAACTGGCCCTTCTTCGTGCGGGCAGCGCGGGTACGCAGCTTCGCAATATCGCGCACACGATCTGCCTGCGGATTGGACATCACAACGGGGGTACTAATACGTTCAAAAAAGTTCACCCTTAAAGGGTACAGGCAAAGGCACACCCAAAAACGCAGAACAGCTACAAGCACAACCCCAGATACGCAGAAAGCGGCCGCCCACACTCAAAAGTGCAGACGGCCGCTCACGACGCTTAAGCATCCTACCCCGAACCTAGATCTTCGAGGTAAGAACACAACCTAGGCTCATTAAGCCTTGGGAGCCGAGGTATCCTCGGGCAGGTTGTTCTTAGCAATCTCAACCAGTGCGTTGAAGGCAGCGGGCTCGTTAACAGCCAGCTCAGCCAGCATACGGCGGTCGACCTCAACACCAGCAGCCTTCAGACCCTGGATGAAGCGGTTGTAGGTCAGGCCCTGTGCGCGGGAAGCAGCGTTGATACGCTGAATCCACAGGCGACGGAAGTCACCCTTCTTCTTACGACGGTGGTCGTAGCTGTAAACCAGCGAGTGAGTGACCTGCTCCTTAGCCTTACGGTACAGGCGAGAACGCTGACCGCGGTAGCCGGATGCACGATCGAGAATAGTACGGCGCTTCTTGTGCGCGTTAACCGCGCGCTTCACACGTGCCACGTGTGTCTCCTTCGTCTTATGTCCTGAACAGCTCACATATCACGCTGAACAGGAGCGAGTCTTTAATCAGTGCGCACCACTATCGGTGCGCCAGGTGCAGAGAGTAAGCGTTGCTTACTTACCCAGCATCTTCTTGACAACCTTTGCCTGGCCGCCGGTAACGATCTGGTCAGAAGCCAGACGACGGGTCAGACGAGAGGACTTGTGCTCCAGGTAGTGGCGACGGTTCGCCTGCTGGCGCTTAACCTTGCCGCTACCGGTGAGCTTGAAGCGCTTCTTAGCACCAGAGTGGGTCTTCTGCTTCGGCATAGCTGCCGTTCTCCTTACATTCATCCCCCGCCACAGTGGCGGGGTAGCTTAGTGGGGTTGAGCGATACACGCATCAGCCCCAAGGACCAAAGGTGAGGCACCCCCAACGAGGTGCCTCGGAACCGGCACCGGGTGAACCCGCAACACCCACCCAACGGTGGAGGAGCGTGCCCATCCTAAAGTGACGACCCGGTTCCCTACTCGGCGGAAGCCTGCGCCTTCAACTCGGCAGGCATAGCGTCTGCCAGAGAATTAGTTACGGGCTTCGCCTTGGTCGTGTCAATACGCTCGCGACCCTTGCGACCGCCGGCGCCCTGCTCACGGCGAGCCTCTGCCTTACCGCGAAGCGGAGCCAGAACCATCACCATGTTGCGGCCATCCTGACGGGGGCGAGACTCAACGGTGCTCACCTCAGCCAGCTCAGCCGCCAGACGCTCCAGCAGACGCACACCCATCTCGGGGCGCTGCTGCTCACGACCACGGAACTGAATCATTGCCTTGACCTTGTCACCACCGGAAAGGAAACGACGAGCGTGTCCAACCTTGGTTTCGTAGTCGTGGGTATCAATCTTCAGGCGGAAACGGATCTCCTTCAGAACGGCATTAGCCTGCTTCTTGCGGGATTCACGAGCCTTGATCGCGGCTTCGTACTTGTACTTACCGTAATCCATGAGCTTGCACACGGGCGGCTTCGCGTTCGGGGCAACCTCGACCAGGTCGAGTTCGGCGTCCTCAGCCAGACGCAGAGCGTCCTTCAGAGGGACAACGCCTACCTGCTCGCCACCGGGACCGACAAGACGGACCTCGGGAACGCGGATACGATCGTTAATGCGTGGTTCGCTAATGACTAGCTCCTGTGCTCTGTGGGTTTCCCCGTGAATACTATCCGTTGCGGGCACTAAAAAAGCCCCCGCAGTTACACAAGCGGAGGCACAAACCAGCGTACGCCGAAAGCGGCGGACGAACCCGTTCACCTCAAAACTCGCAAACTAACGCTTGCGGCGGTCAACCGGGTGGGAGGCATGCTCCACTTGCAAACTGCCTACAACCATACCGCAGAATCCCCGACAGGCGCAAGGAATTAGACGCAAAACACCATAAAAAATACGGGGATTCCTCCAGAAAGTCCACGGAAGCACCCACTCTTAAGGACGCATTTACCGAAACAAACGAAATATGAGATTCTAGGACTATGAGCACTGAAAACACGAGTTTCCGCTTCACCGCGGAAGAAGAAACCCCCGTACACGGCCACACCGAACTCACCGAAGAGCAGGTCGAAGCCGTCAACGAACAGCTGCGCGACATCGCAGACGTACCCGCCATCGAAATCATCAGCTCCGCAGCCATCCACATGATGAGCGCCGCAGCCGTCAAGTGCGGCCTAGCAGCAGACGAAAACGCCGACGACCTCAAGGACCTCGACGAAGCACGCAAGCTCATCACCGCACTGGCAGGCCTCGTCACCGCCGCAGCACCCGAAATCGGCTCCCAGCACGCAGCACCCCTACGCGACGGCCTACGCACCCTGCAGCTTGCTTTCCGCGAAGCATCCCCCTTCCCGGACGAACCCGGCAAGGGCCCCGGCGAAAAGCTCACCGGCCCGGTGTACTAAGCCGTATCTGGTGTATGCGATCACGAAGCCCCATCTCCCTCACGCTGAGGAAGACGGGGCTTCGTCATATATAAAGCCTGTGCGCGTAAGAAATCTACGCAGGCTAGATGCGTAGGCTAGGGCGAACCGGTAGCTTTAGCAGGAACTAAATTTAGCCCTAGCTTTAGCGAGAACCAGCGGCCTCAAGAGCCTGCTCAAAACTAAAGTTACCCACATACAGCGCCTTACCAAGCACCACGCCCTCCAAACCATGAGGCACCATAGAACGTAGCTTCACAAGATCAGCCAGCGACGACACGCCGCCAGAAGCAACCACCGGACGGTCAGTCTGAGCCAGCACCACATCCAGCAGCTCCGCACCGGGGCCCGCCAGAGAACCATCCTTACTCACATCCGTGACAATATAGCGGCGCACACCCGCGCCCTCCAGCCACGCCAGCGCCTCCGCCACACCGGGACCCGACCAGTCGGTACCGCGAGCCACCGTCACCCAACCCCGCTCAGGGTTGTAACGGGCATCGAGGCCAAGAGCCAGAAGATCAGAATCGACATAACGAGCCAGTGTGCCTTCAAGCCAGGAAGAATCCGCCAGAGCCGCACTGGTCACGTTCACGCGGTCCGGATTCAAGCTCAGGGCACGCTCCAGACTCTCAGCATTACGCACACCGCCGCTGACCTGAATACGAACCGGAGCAGAGCCGGCCATCCGGGCATTCTCGGTGCGGACAGCGGCAACCACCTCAGCCAGAACCTCAGTATTCGTGCCGCGACCAAACGCTAAATCAAGGTCAACCAGGTGAATCCAGCGAGCACCAGCCTTCACCCAAGTCAGAGCCACCTCAACAGGGTCGAGGCGCTGCTCACCACCGGAGAGGGTGCCGCCCACCGGGCGCACCGCGTAGCCTTCAGAAATATCAACAGCGGGCAGAAGTTCAAGAATGGGTACAGACATTAGTTACCTCCCGCAACAACAGCGGAGCCCTCAGAGGACAGAGATTCAGAGGATAGCGAGAGGCGACCAGTCACCGCCAGAGACGCAACCCAGCGACGAAGAAACTCCGCACCCAGCTCACCAGATCCCACCGGGCAGAACTGCACCGCCGTCAGCGGGCCATTCTCAACCGCCGCAATATAGGCAGGCTCGGTGACAGTCCACGTCACCGCCGGCGGGGCAATATACTCAATGCTCTGATCAAAAGCCCACTCAAAAACGCCGTGCTCAGACTTGAAGTGAGCCTCACCCTCAAGACCCTTGAGCAGCGCACTATCGGAGGAAGAACGCAGGGCAGAAACACCGGGCACCAGGTCGCGGGTAGAAAGCTCCACGCTCTCACCGGGCCACTCCCCCATGCACTGCACCTGAACCTGCCCCACCTGCGGATGCTCCACCGTCACCGAGTCGAAGAGGCAGCTCAACGCTGCACCGGCAACCAACACCGGACGACCGCCAGCAACACGGCGACCAATCACACGCTCAGCATCCTTAGCTTTCAGATCTTCGTACGCCTCAAGAGAGCTCGCACCACCGGTAACCACCATGCCGTCAGCCTCACGCAACTGATCGGGCACAGCGGTCACGATAACCTCCGCCCCCGCATCCTGAAGAAGCTTCACCAGGGCGCCACGAGTTCCAGGTTCCCCCAAAACGGCAACCACAGGACGAGCGGTCTGAGCACTCTGTACAGATTCAGTTTCGACGGGCGTGGGTTCAACGGGAACAGGCATCGGTGCGCTCCTAGTTCATAGGCTCAAGAATTCGGCTCAAGCGCTCTAGCTTGAGAGGTAGAGGATTCGGACTCAAGACATCAACCTCACGCAGAAACCAACCACACACGGGTCCGTGCTTAGCGCTGAGGCTGAGGAATTTCCAGACGCTGACCGGCATCAACAGAGGTGCTGGTCAGCGAGTTCAACTCCATAATACGAACCACAGTATCACGGGTATCACCTTGCGGATCCACCGCCTGAGCAATATCCCACAGGGTCTCGCCGTGCTTGACCACAACGACGGTTCGAGTCACCGAAGCGTTCTCCACAGAAGCAGAAGCCGCCGGGCCAAAGAAGCTAATAGCACCGAGCACAATCAGCGCCGCCAAAGTCAGCAGAGGCAGCCCCTTCAGGAAACCGCGCGGGGTGCCAAGACGACGAATAGAAGCGGGAACCTCGCGCAGAAGCTCGCCACCCTTAGCCAGAAGAACACTCTTCATGCTGGGCGCTTGCGTATCAGAAGCTACAGAGCGAACCGGTGCGGGCGCCACAGTGGGGGTAGAAGCAGCGGGGGTAGAAACGGCGGGAGCTTGGGTGGACTGAGCCACCTGCGCAGGGCGGGATGCATGAGCCGCACGAGAAGAGCGCACAGACTGCGAAGACGCAGGCACACGAGAACGCCCCTGCACGGTGCGGATGGGGGTGGTGCGGGCGGGTGCAGTGCGGGCGGGGTGAAGTACCACCAAACCTGCCGGAAGGTGTGCAGAAGTGCCACGAGAAGCAAGAGGTGCTGCAGTAGTCATTGTGGTTCCTTTCTCTCAGCTCTCCCCGGGGTTACCCCGCGGGTCTAGCAATGCCGAGCGATACCCGCTCGGAGGTCCTAGTTGAGTGATAACTATGGAGTGGTGATTGTTAGGCGATAACTATTAGATAGCTATTCTCTAGTTAGGTCAGAGCGTCGGGTGCACCGGGTTAGAGGCACAGGGTTGCCCCGGAACCCCATCCCCTGCGCTCTCTCCTCGCCAGATGCCCTCTAGAGCATCCGGGGTAGATCATGCGAAGAGAGAGGCAGAGGATTCGAATACATTCGAACACTCATTCACTCTCCTCTCCCGAAAGACTCCGGGTCGAATCTTCGAATATTTTTCGAACATTCGCCCGTAAATCCTGAATTTCAGGAGAGATTCAAGAGTATATACGAACTCTTGTTCTAAAGTCTAGCAGAAATGTACTAAAGATTTCTTCGAGTTTCGAAGGAAAAATCTAGAATATTTGTTTGAGTTTTTCGGTGTAGTGTTCTACACTGGTGTCAAGAGACGTTCCACACGCTCCTGATGAGTCCTACTCACAGCAGGTTTCTGTACCCGTTACAGCTTGATTCTGTATCGAGTGCAGGTGCCGCTGACTGAGTTTTATAGGGCGGAGGCGCATACTCGTTGCCTGCGTATCGCTCCGGTATCGCTCCGGTATCGCTCCGGCACGGATAGAATTCCTCCACCCCCTGACGAGATAAGACCCATTTCGGCAGAACCCAAAAAATTTTTAGGATTCCATCAGAAAGCGTGTGAAGCACCCATCCGTGCCCCGACCGGAATACAAAGGCCGGAGTACAGAAATCAGGGCACAGACCGAAGGAAAAGAAATGGCTACAGCACCCCGTCCGGCGCTGACCGCGCGCCAGCAGAAGATTCTTGACGCGATCCGCACCGAGATTGAACAAAAGGGTTACCCGCCGTCCATGCGCCAGATTGGTGACATGGTGGGTCTTGCGTCCCTGTCCTCGGTCACTCACCAGCTCGGTCGCCTCGAGACCATGGGCTACATTCGCCGCGACCCCAAGCTTCCCCGCGCCATTGAGGTGCTGGATGAAAACGGCGTCGGCATCCACGGTAGCGCTTCCTCTTCTCTGCCCGAGCTGCCGAACTTTGAAGTCGGCGATGAAGACCTCGTACCCGTTCCCTTGGTTGGACGAATTGCAGCGGGCGGTCCCATTACCGCCGAGCAGTCCGTGGAGGATGTGCTCGCCCTGCCCCGCCAGCTGGTCGGTAGCGGCAAGCTCTTCATGCTCAAGGTCAAGGGCGATTCCATGATTGACGCCGCGATCTGCGACGGCGACTGGGTGGTTGTCCGCGAGCAGCACACCGCAGACAACGGCGATATCGTTGCTGCTCTGCTCGACGATGAAGCAACCGTGAAGGTGTTCCGTCAGGTCGACGGCCACACCTGGCTCATGCCGCGCAACTCCAACTACGAGCCGATTATGGGCGACCGCGCAACCGTCATGGGTAAGGTCGTCTCCGTGCTGCGTAGCCTCTAGAAAATACAGTCTCTAGAAGATGTAGTCTCTAGAAGAGGCAAGCGCTAAATAGCACAGCTTCTAAAGGCATAACCGCTGGGCTTTGAGCTCTATATAGAATCACCCCGGTGATACGTGAAAGTTCACGTATCACCGGGGTGATTTCTATATTTCACAGCGGATATTTCTAAATCAGAGCGCGGCGCTGCCAGGGCTGGATCCCGCCCGAGCTAACGCTCAATGCTCGCTGAAAGACGAGCCAGCGCACCAATCACGGCTGCCTTATTCTGCGTCGACCACATCGGCGGCATCGCTTTCATCAAGAAACCGCCGTAACGTTTAGTCGCCACACGAGAATCCAGCACAGCCACCACGCCGCGGTCAGACACCGAACGGATCAGGCGACCCGCGCCCTGCGCCATACGAATCGCCGCATGGTGAGCAGAAACCGCCATAAAGCCGTTACCGCGGTGACGGTTCACCGCTTCCGTACGAGCCTGCGCAATCGGGTCATCCGGGCGCGGGAACGGAATGCGGTCCATCACCACCAGGCGGCACGAGTCACCGGGAACGTCCACGCCCTGCCATAGGCTCATCGTTCCGAACAGGCATGAGTCGACGTCCTCGCTGAACTCCTCCACCAGGGCCTTGAGCGAAGACTCGCCCTGCAGAAGAATGTTTAGGTCGCTATGCTCGCGCATGTACTCGGTGGCACGCTCAGCGGCGCGTTTCGATGAGAACAGGCCCAGGGCACCGCCCTCCGACGCCTCGCACAGTTCACGCAGACGCTCCAGCTGCCCCTCGTGCACACCAAATCCCGGAGGCTTCAAATCCCCGGCAACGTACATGATGCCCTGCTTGCGGTAGTCGAACGGCGAACCCACGTCGATGCTTGTCCAGCGCGGCGCGCCCTCACCCTGCAGTCCCAGGGCACCGGCTGCAACGTCAAAAGAGTCACCCACCGTCAGGGTCGCGCTCGTCAAAATCACGGTGCGGTCAGCAAACAGGCCGTCACGCAGCTGCAGGCCAACGCTCAACGGAGCGATATTCAGGGTCGCCGGGTCGGTGTCGGAAGCAGCCACGTAGCGGCCGTTCTCCCAGCCACCCTGACGAGAAATCCACAGTACGTCCTGCTCGCCCGAAGCCTCCAGAATGCGGCTACTCATATCGTGCACCTCAGAGACACGCGAGCGCGCCATCTGCAGGCCGGCGTCAACGTCCTGACCGTCCGGTTTTGTATCGGACAGGGCGGTGCGGGCGGCATCGTTGACCGCAGAAATAGCGGTCAAAAGGCGGCCGTCCAGGCTCTTCAGCAGGCCCTCGGCAAGACCCTCGAAAGCAGTCTCCAGGGTGCCGGCAGCCATTTCCAGTGCGCCGGAATCAGCCTTCGAATGCTTCTTCACGCTACGTGCCGCACGGCGAACCATCGCAACCGTCAAAGAACCAGACACGGCGCCGGTCACGCGGTCCACCAGCTCATGAGCCTCATCAATAATGACCGTCTCATGTTCGGGCAGAACCTTCATGCCTTCAAAAGCGTTAATCGCCAGCAGGGCGTGGTTCGTGATGACAATGTCAGCCTCAGCGGCACGGCTACGCGCCATCTCGCTAAAGCACTCTTCCACCAGCGGGCAGCGGCGGCCCAGACACTCGGCGGCGCTGACCGACACCTGAGCCCAGGCGCGGTCAGAGACGCCGGGCTTCAGCTCGTCACGGTCGCCGGTCTCCGTGCGGTCAGCCCACTCGCGCAGGCGCACCACTTCCTCACCCACGCGGGAGGTCGAAGAAGGCATGTCAAAGAGAGCATCCGGTTCGTCTTCCGGGTAGCCGCCCTCCAGCTTGTGCAGGCAGAGGTAGTTATTGCGGCCCTTGAGCAGAGCCACCTGCGCCTGCGACTCCGGGCGCGGCTCCAGCGCTTGCAGAAGACGCGGAATATCGCGGTTCACGATCTGCGCCTGCAGGGCGAGGGTCGCCGTCGCAACCACAATCGGCTGGTCCGACTCCCCCACCCGCGCCAGGGCAGGAACCAGGTAGCCCAGGGACTTACCGGTACCGGTACCCGCCTGCACCAGCAGGTGACGCTGCAGTTCAAGAGCCTGCGCCACATGCGCCACCATGGTGCGCTGACCGGCACGGTTCTGACCGCCGGTGGCGGCAACCGCCTCGTCCAGCAGGGTCAGGGCGTCCTTCGCACCGGGCAGGGTCTCAAGTTCCTGCCCGGTGAATCGGGTGCCGTCGGTTGCCGATCCGGGTGCAGTTCCCGGGGCGTTTTTGGGCGCGTTGATGCTCTCGGTCACGCTCATACGCCCCTAGTGAGCCTCAGCGGTGGAGGACTGCTCGGAGTCAGAAGCGGTCGCTTCAGCCAGGGCGTGCGCCTCCGCAAGTTCCTCTTCCAGAACCTCCAGCAGGTCGCCCTCCAGCACATACTCGGACAGTTCGGAAGCGACATCCTCACGGACCAGAGCCACCACGAACGTGCCGTCCGATACGAAATCGGTGCTCTTAATTTCGGCATCCCACTCGTGCAGGCGCGAAATAATCTCACCGTGCGAGTACGGAATCAGCAGCTTCACCTCAATGGAGGGGCGCGGAATGGTGTCCGCGATCTTCTGCTTCAGCTCCTCAATACCCTCACCGGTACGCGCAGAAACAATCACGTGCTCTGGCTCGCGCTGGCGCATACGCTCCAGCACGAACGGGTCGGCGGCATCCGCCTTATTCAGCACAATAATCTCGGGGATATGGCGGGCGTCAACCTCCGCAATGACCTCGCGGACAGCGCGAATCTGGCCCTCCGGATCCGGGTGCGAAGCATCCACCACGTGCAGGATGACGTCAGCGTCAGCGACCTCTTCCAGGGTGGAGCGGAACGCCTCCACCAGCTGGGTCGGCAACGAACGCACGAAACCCACCGTGTCAGAGAGGGTGTAGCCGATACCGTCCGGGGTCTGAGCCTTACGGACGGTCGGGTCCAGAGTCGCAAACAGGGCGTTCTCCACGAGCACGCCGGCATCGGTCAGACGGTTCAGCAGGGAGGACTTACCCGCATTCGTGTACCCGGCAATAGCCACCGAAGGCACACGGTTACGGCGACGGTTCAGACGCTTCGTCTCACGCGCCGGCGCCATCGCAGCGATCTCACGCTTAAGCTTCGCCATGCGAGCGCGCAGGCGGCGGCGGTCCATCTCAATCTTGGTTTCACCGGGACCACGCGAACCGATACCCTCACCGGCTGCGGCACGGCCACCCGCCTGACGGGACAGGGACGCACCCCAACCACGCAGACGCGGCAGCATGTACTCCAGCTGAGCCAGCTCAACCTGAGCCTTACCCTCGCGGGACTTAGCGTGCTGAGCGAAAATGTCGAGAATCAGGGCGGTGCGGTCAATGACCTTGACCTTCACAATGTCTTCGAGGGCACGACGCTGAGAGGGAGCCAGCTCGGAGTCGACGATGACGGTGTCGGCGCCGGTCGCCTCCACAATGTCCTTGAGTTCCAGCGCCTTACCGGAGCCGAGGAAAGTGCCGGGGTCCGGCTTGAGGCGGCGCTGAACCAGGCCGTCCAGAACCTCAGAACCTGCGGTTTCAGCCAGTGCCGCGAGCTCACGCAGAGAGTTCTCTGCGTCCTCTACGGTGCCTTCAGTCCACAGACCAGCCAGCACCACGCGCTCCAGGCGCAGCTGGCGGTACTCGACCTCGGTGACGTCTTCAAGTTCGGTGGAGAGGTTCGCGATACGACGCAGTGCGCGGCGCTCAGCGAGGTCTTCCTGATCGCCATCATATTCGGAGTGCTCTCGCTGAACGTCAGAAATTTCGCGCGCGCGAGTATCCAGCACACGGCGGCTAGTGTGGCTGCCGTGGGTGCTGGAGGAGTTATCACTGTGATGCGCGGTACCGGCGGCGTCATACGTCGTGACGGAGGCGGCGGCCTGGGAGCGGCCCAGAACGCGGTCTACGGTGCGGCGCAGCTGCTCATCGCTGGGCAGCTTTTCGGTTTCAGATACGGGGGTGTTCTTAGAATTCATACGCCTCTAATTCTACCGCCGTTGCCCGCATCAGGTAGGGGGTTCGGTCGCCTGTGCGCTCAGGGCGTGCAAGCTATTCACCCACCCGGCGCATACTCTGCCCGTGTGCGGCGCGTTCTTGCCCTACCGGTACACTGGATAGTATGAGCGAGCAGCATTATTTCTCTGAAACCCCCGAGACCGAATTCAAGCCCCGCCCCGTGCAGGTGGAGCTTGCCGGCCGCAAGGTCACCGTCACCACAGCTAACGGCATTTTCAGCCCCTCCGGCATTGATAAGGGCACCGCTATTTTGCTGCAGGAAGCACCCGACCCGCAGGGTACACGCATGCTCGACATCGGCTGCGGTTGGGGCCCCATCACCCTGACTTTGGCGATGCTCGCACCGCAGGCGCAGGTGCACGCGGTGGACGTGAACTCCCGCTCCATTAGCCTGACCGAACGCAACGCCGCCGCTCTCGGCTTATCCAACGTCACCGTGGGAACCCCCGAATCGGTCGACCCCGAACTGCGCTTTGACACCATCTGGTCGAACCCGCCAATTCGCGTGGGCAAGGAGGTTCTGCACGAGATCCTGCTGACCTGGCTGCCGCGCCTGGCGCCCGGCGGTGATGCCTACCTGGTGGTTCAGAAGAACCTGGGCTCCGATTCTTTGCAGAAGTGGACGGACGCGCAGCTTGAGGATCTGCACCCCGGCGAGTTTGAGGTGTCGCGCTATGCGACCTCGAAGGGCTTCCGTATTCTGCAGGTTCACCGCTACGAGGACTAAAACCTCTGGCGCTCATTGCTAAAACATAAAAGCGGCGGGTGTTTTCTGAACGTGTTGTCAGAAAACACCCGCCGCTTTTGTCGATAAAATCTCTGTTCTAAGACTGCTCTATCCCAGCAGGCTATCGCAGCACGACGGTCGCAACCATCTGCGCCGGACCAGCCAGAACAACATGCTCCAGGTCATCCGGACCCAGCACGAAAGTCACCGCGAGGGTACCGCCGGGCACATGCACCAGCCACTCATCCGGTGCTTCCTCGCCGCCCCAGAAACGAGTCGCCGCAGCCGCCGCACACGCGCCGGTACCGCAGGACAGAGTCTCGCCCACGCCGCGTTCGTGCACGCGCATACGGATAGCGCCCACATGCGCGCCGCTCTCAACGTCCAGGTCGACCGGAACCACAAACTCAACGTTCGTACCGTTGACCGGGGCGGGGTTCACCTGAGGCAGGCTGTGCAGGTCCAGGCCGTCCAGCTTACCGTCGGAGCCGAGCATCACCACGGTGTGCGGGTTACCCATCGAAATGGACAGGCCAGCGCGCGGAGTCTTCAGGCCGCGAGCAGACACCAGGCAGTCCTCGCCACCCTCGCGGGCAGCGTCACCGTGAATGAAGCTCCACGGACCCATATCAATCGCGTAGCCCTCTTCGGTGCGCGCCACAGTCTTCACGCCGGCACGGGTACCAATCTTGACGGTCTCGCCCACCTCAAGTTCAATCAGGCCCTCAGTGCGCAGGTACTCCACGAACGCACGCACACCGTTGCCGCACATTTCAGCGACAGAGCCGTCACCGTTGCGGTAGTCCATGAACCAGACAGCGTCCGGGTGCTCCTCAATCAGCTTCTGACCCGCGCGGGAGGCGGTGCTACGGGCAGCACGAATGAAGCCGTCCGCGCCAATGCCGAAGTGTCGGTCGCAGGCGCGGGCTACCAGCTCGGGGGTGAGGGCAATTTCTGCGTTCTCGTCCGTCAGAAAGATGAAGTCGTTACCGGTGCCGTGACCCTTGGTGAGGGTCAGGCCTGCCAGCTCGCCCCAGATGGAAGGGTTCTCGCTCATATGCTGTCCTTAAGGTTGGTGACCTGTCCGTTTATGATTTTACCGCGCCCAATAGTGAACCTGGCATTCTTCTTCGGAAATACTTCTGCGGCTCCCGGTTTACGTGATGAGTTCATCAAGATCGCCGAAAGCCGCAGAAATATGCAAGATACTTTACCGGTTTATGAAGATGCCGCTACGGCGTCTGCGGGGCGAGCGCGACGAATGCGCAGAAGCTTGCGGTCCTTCAAAGCCAATGCCGGTTTCTCAACATACAGCCAAGACAGCCACGCCAGGCCAACAGTAATAACGAAAGTAAGGATGGCGTTCAGAACCCAGCCCAGCGACGCGCTACCAAAAATCACCAGAAGAATCTGGACCGGGAACGCGTAGATGTACACGCCGTAAGAGATATCGTTCTTGCTGCACCACCGGGTTTTAATAGCTGCACTCAATGCCAAAACCCCGTAAGTAGCAGGCAAAGCCATATAACCCGTCATTTCACTTTCCCAGAAGAAAGTTGCTACAAAGCTGATAAAGGTTAAGGCGATTCCCAGAGAAGCGCTATACACAATTCGCTTGCCCCACACGTAGAAGAGGGTCCCGGCAAAGAAATACATGCCAAGACGGAGAGAATTGTTCACAAAGCTATCGGGGGTATAGCCAGTGAAGTGGAAAAATTGAAATACACCAAAAAATATCACAAAGATGCTTGGCACTAACCACTTCGAACTTTTTCGGATGAACGAAATATAAAAAATAGGGATCAACGCAAGGTATGCAAGGAACTCATATCGGAGAGTCCAAGTAGATCCATTCCAAATACCTGACCACGGGATTCCCGTAGGTCCACCCAAAAAAGTAATCTGCCTAGTTTGCAAATCAAAGTTTCGAAGGACATATCCAGCCGCACTCTTAAAAGAGAAGGGGTCAGATGCATGACCGGTAGCAACTGAAATCGGTCCACAAACAAAGACAACGAAGAGTAGAGACACCCAGTAACCCGGAAAAATCCTAAGGGCGCGACGCTTCAAATACCCAATCACTGTACCCCTCTGGGCGCTGTGCGCAATGAGAAAACCAGAGATACAGAAAAAGAGGTTAACGGCCCAATGCCCCAACGAATCAATGTAAATGGGCGCAGGAATACCCAGTATTCCAGCATTGTATTTAATAAGTGGCGCTGAGTGGGCGACAATAACGGAGCTTGCAAGAACGAAGCGAATGAAGTTCAGCGAATTCGTTCCGCCCAGAATGGCATCGTAGAGGGAATGCGGAGTGGACTCTGCCGCGGACAGAGTGGCAGAATTTTTCGTATGTGATGTGAGTGACATATTTCCTCTATAGTTGGGGTGAATATGTCCCTAGAGTAACCTCAATTTCCCAGCTTTGATACGTCTATTCGCTTATTTTTACAAAATTGTAGTTAACGCCTCATCAGCAAGGGCTGGTGAGAGCGCATCCAGCCAGTGCACGCGCGGGTCCGCGCGGAACCAGGTCAGCTGGCGGCGCGCAAACTGTCGGGTAGCAATCGTCGTATCCTCAATCGCCTGCTCCACGCTGTACTCCGAATCATCAAGGGCGCGAGCGAACTGCGCGTAACCAATCGCGCGGGAAGCAGTCTTACCCTCCTGCAACCCCTGCTTGTTCAGGGTGCGAACCTCATCGAGCAGACCCTGCTCGTGCATCAGCTCCACGCGGCGGTGCAGACGCTCGTGTAGCAGGGCACGATCCATATCCAAACCAATCTGAATACTCTCGGTCACGTACTCGCGCACCGGCATGAACGCCGAGAACGGGCGACCCGTCACCTCGAACACCTCCAGGGCTCGAATAATGCGGCGCTCATCCTTCACCCGCGCAGCCGACTCCGGGTCAACCTCCGCCAGGCGGGTGTGCAGAACGCCAATGCCCTCGGTACGCGCCTGCTCCTCCAGGCGCTCACGCACCCGCGCATCCGTGCCGGGGAACTCCAACTTATCCAGGGCGGCACGCACATACAGGCCGGAACCACCCACCAGAATCGGGTAGCGGCCACGGGCACGGATCTGCTCAATCAGCTCACGGCTACGCTCCTGAAACTCCGCCACGGACGCCTCATCCCGCACGTCCATAATGTCCAGCAGGTGGTGCGGGACGCCGCGCATCTCCTCCGCGGTGACCTTCGCGGTACCAATATCCATACCCCGGTAGAACTGCATAGAATCAGCGTTAATGCACTCACCGTTCAGGCGCAGAGCCAGCTCAATGGCGAGCGCACTCTTACCGGTGCCGGTCGGGCCCACAATAGCGATAACGGGCAGAGTTTCGGAGATAGTCATGCGCCCCATTCTACCGGTTCCCTCACCCCCACTTGCGGTGGCGGTGCGAGCCCGAAGAACAGGGCGCATGATTCGTTATAGGTTTTAGGGGCGCAGACCGATGGTCGGCATACCCAGACCCACCGGCGCACCGGGCACCTGGGTGGTGCCGGTACCGCAAGAGTCAGCCTGGGAGCGGTCCCACGCGTCACCGGCACGGGTGCGGCGCAGCTGGTACTGCTCGGCGGTCGGGTCAGAAATCAGGTGGAAGGAACCAGCCTCGGTAATCGGTACGGTGACCATGTCGCCGGGGCGGGGAGTCTCGCAACCCTCGGGCACCGAGAAGTGCACGAGGCGCTGGTCCGGGCCACGGCCGGAGAGGCGGTGAGTCTGCTCAGCCTTACGGCCCGCCTCCGCAACGACCATCAGCTCAACGGTCTTACCGAGCTGCTTGCGGTTCTCTTCACCGGCGATGCGGTCCTGCAGGGCAATCAGACGCTCGTAGCGTTCCTGCACGACCTCCTTCGGAATCTGGTTCTCCATGGTCGCCGCCGGGGTGCCGGGGCGGATCGAGTACTGGAAGGTGAACGCGGAGGAGAAACGAGCCTGCTCCACAACCTTCAGGGTGTCCTGGAAGTCCTCTTCAGTCTCGCCGGGGAAGCCCACAATGATGTCGGTGGTAATCACGGCGTTCGGGATGCGCTCGCGCACCTTGTCCAGAATGTTCAGGAACTTCTTGGAGCGGTAGGAGCGGCGCATATCCTTGAGCACCTTGTCGGAGCCGGACTGCAGCGGCATGTGCAGCACGGGCATGACGTTCGGGGTCTCCGCCATCGCGTCAATCACGTCGTCGGTGAACATTGCCGGGTGCGGGGAGGTGAAGCGCACACGCTCCAGGCCCTCAATCTCACCGCAGGCACGCAGCAGCTTGGAGAACGCCTGGCGGTCGCCGAACTCCACGCCGTAGGAGTTCACGTTCTGACCGAGCAGGGTCACCTCAATAGCGCCGTCATCGACCAGCGCCTGAACCTCGGCGAGGATGTCGCCGGGGCGGCGGTCCTTCTCCTTACCGCGCAGGGACGGCACGATGCAGAAGGTGCAGGTATTGTTACAGCCCACGGAGATGGACACCCAGCCGGAGTACACGTGGTCACGCTTAGTGGGCAGGGTGGAGGGGAAAACTTCGAGGGATTCGAGCAGTTCTGCCTGCGCCTCGTGGTTGTGGCGGGCACGCTCCAGCAACGCCGGCAGGGAACCAATGTTGTGGGTACCGAACACGACGTCAACCCAGGGCGCCTTCTCAATGATGGCGTCCTGGTCCTTCTGCGCCAGGCAGCCGCCCACGGCAATCTGCATGCCCTTGTGGCTGCGCTTGACCGGTGCAAGCTGGCCGAGGTGACCGTACAGGCGGTTGGACGCGTTTTCGCGGACCGCGCAGGTGTTGAAAACAACCAGGTCGGGCTGGGTGCCTTCCTCAGCGCGAACGTAGCCGTTAGCCTCCAGCAGGCCGGACATTCGTTCGGAGTCGTGCACGTTCATCTGGCAGCCGAAAGTGCGCACTTCGTAGGTGCGGGGGCTGGTTTCGGGGGTCTGGGCGGAATCGCTGAGGGTCGAAGTCATGCCCTATAGGGTATCCGATGGGGGATAATGGCTCTATGCAGGTTTCCCTTAGTAGTAACTTTCCGGCTCTGTCACCGAACGATTCTTCCGCCCCCGCCCCTGACGGGGAGCTTCTGAGCGCCCTCATTGAGGAGGCGATTGCCGCCTACTCCCCCGTGCCGCCTCAGGCGAGCGCTGATTCTGCCTCGATGCGCCAGAACCTGATGCAGCTGCTTAGCTGGGCGCATTCTTTGGAGCAGGTGGCTGCCCGCGCGGTTGAGCGCGTGCAGATTCTGGGCACCGGCATGCGTTCGGTTGTGGTGCGTGTGGCGTATGAGCCTGCAGCCGAGTCTTCGGAGTCTTTGCCGACCTCGATTATTGTGAAGCGTTACCGCCGTAAGGATTCGACGGTGAACGCGGGCGGTTTCGGGTACCTGCGTGAGCGCTACGGTTTGGAGGCGCTGAACCTGCAGGTTCCGGGCCTGTTCCCGCTGCTCTACGGCGCAGATCCTGAGCTACGAGTGCTGGCTCTGGAGGATGTGAGCGCCGGTACCGTTGAGGGCGAGCAGTATTCGGTCGCCCACGCCCTGCTGGAGGGCACCGAACAGCAGGCGCTGGATGCGTTGAACTATTACATTGAGGCGTACCGTGCCCTTGCCGCCAGCGGCATTATGGGTGAGGCGGTGGAGGATTATCGTCTGAACCTGGCGCGTGCCGATCGCAAGGCACAGTTCCCGGGTGCTATTGCCTCGCCGGGGTTGGCTGAGCGCGGTTTGAAGAAGCTGTACGGTGTGGCTGATGAGGCGCGCTCCCCCGAGCACGATGCTGACAACCCGGCGTCCAGCTCTGCCACGCATGAGGACGCCCCCGTTCTTCCCGCCGCCGTTGAGGAGCTATCCTTCCGTTTCCGCCGCGTTCTGCAGCCCTTCTTCACCAAGCGCCCGCCGGTACCCGAGCAGTTCAAGCTCAACCGCGGCAAGGTCTATATGCTCTCTTCGGGCGATTTTTCGCCGCAGAACGTGCTGATCGGTTCGGCAGACGGCGCGCAGGTGCGCATGGTCGATGCGGAGGGCACCTGCCTGCACCACCGCGGCTTCCCCTTCGTTGAGGCGATGCTGGGCTTCCCCTCCTCGCCGGAGTACCCGCGCTACCGGGTGGACCGTAAGAAGGCGCTGCCGGCGCTGTACTCTGCGCTGTTCGAGGACGCCCCGCTGGATGAGCACCTGGCGGAGGATTTGGCGGTATGCACGGCGGTGACCGTGTGCGCTCTACTGGAGCTGTACTCCTCTTCGGCGCGTTCGGACTTGCTGCCTCGTATTCGCCGTGAGGGTGCGCAACTGATGCGCCTACTCCTGGAAATCGCTGGTTCTCAGGATGCAACCCTCGCCGAGTTCGCGGACCGTCTGGGAGCGGTCGAATAAACAGCAACGCCAACGGCAGATACAGCCTTCGACAAGGCGTTTTATAAAGTTCAAAACGTAAGGGTGAGCCCGCTACAGAGTATGTCTGTGGCGGACTCACCCCCTTTAGCTTATTGATGGAAGCTCTTTAGCGGAGCGTACCTGCTCGCCCTCTACCAGAGTTGCAACCTGCCAGAGCCGCGATCTACCAGAGCTCGTCCTCCATCCCGTAGGCGGCGAGCTCCTCACGAATCACCGACATCGACACCGAGGAGGAGTACCCGCGGCGAGCCAGCATTCCCAGCAGTCGGCGGGTGACCCTATCCTTTTCGGCGCGGTCACTCAGGTCCATGCCGGGGCGCAGCTTCTTACGCACCAGCTCGGCGGCATCCTCACGTTCCTGCTCGTCGGTGCGCTGGGCCAGGGCGTTCTCCGCTTCCTCGCCGCGCACCCCGCGTTCGGCCAACTCGCGGCGCAGCGCGGCGCGCGAGAGCTTCTTGGTGCGGCTCTTCTGCGCCACGAACGTTTGGGCGTATTCGGCGTCGTCAATGAGTTTTGCCGCCTCGAACTTATCGAGCAGCGGCTCGATGATCTCGGCTTCGAAGCCTTCTGACTGGAGCTTCTTGCGCAGCTGTCCCCTGGTCTTTGCCGAGTAGGCCAGCTGGTTGTACACGATAGTCTTGGCTCGGGTGTAGGGGTCGGCTTCCTCGGCGGCGCGGGCGGCACGTACCTTCTGCTTCCAGGAAGGCACGTTGTCCTCCGGCGGTGAGGAAGCATATCCCATCTGAGAGGTACCCGGCTGGGAGCCCCGAGCTCGAGAACCGCCCTTTGGAGAACCAGCCGAAGCGGCACGGCGCTTTCCAGTACCGATGCCCTGCGCCTCTTCCTCGGCAATACCGCGGATGAGTGCTTCTTCGGCGGGGGTGAGTTCTTCGTTCAAGCTACTTCCCTCCCTAAATAGGTTGCTCCCCGAGCCGCGACCCGTGCGGCTCTTGCGGGTTTCCTCATCGTCACTGCGAGCCCCAAAGGCGGGCGCGTAGGGCGAACGGCTCCACATTTTCTCTTCCTGAGCCGCGCTCATGCGACGGAACCCGCGCTTGTAGTCGGTGTCCTTGGAGGCACGCGAAGATTTGCGTTTCTTCTGCTTATCCCGCTGAGCTGCTTGCCTTTCGATCTCTTCCTTTTCTTCGGCGGTGAGCCCCGATCCGATGGAGGCGGCACCGGCTCGACTCATACGGCCAGCCGCCATGGGGCGCGGCTCAGCACCGCCGGGGGTAAAGGCGCGAACGGGCGCTTCGTCAATGGAGACGGCGGGCAGGTTCGGGTCAACGAGCAGGCTACGGCGCGGCGATTCACCGTCTTCCCCAGAGTCTTCCGCAGAGCCTCCGGGCACAGCGTGCAGGGGCAGCTCGGGTACGCGGAACTCCCCCGCATAGTCGCCGCCGTTATCGCGGGCGATGCTTTCTTCAACAAAGCCGTGCGCGGCGGGGTGCCAGTCCGGGAACTCCTCAGCGGCTACCGAATCCGCGGTCCTGTTCCGCACCCACTTCTTCCGTGCGTTTTCTATAGCCGCTGGCTTCTCCGCTATCGCTTCTGCGGGTGCCGCTTCTGTGGGTGCCGTTTCTACGGCTGTTGCTTCATCCGAGGGTACCCAATATTCCCCCGCGTACTCTGCTTCAGGGTACAAAGGCTCTTCCGGATACGGAAGTTCATCCTCGTAGGGAGGCTCGTCAGGGTACGGAGGCGCGTCCTCATACGGGGGCGCGTCAGGGTACGGGAGATCTTCAACAGTGGGAGCAGTAGCCTGCGGCGCCTCCCAGGTGAGGGAGGGCTCCGCCAGGGGCGCGGGCGCCTCAAAATTGAGCGCCTCGAAGCCGCCTACCTCAACCGGCGGGGCGGTGGACTCAAACGAACCAGTAGCTTCAAAAGAAATAACGGGCTCAAAGGAAAAAGCGGATTCAAAGGGAACAGGCGCAGAGAATGCAGCGTCCTGGAAAGCTGGGCTTTGGAAGGCTGAACCTTTCAGAGCTGAGGAACCGAAGTGCGGTTCGGTCGCATCCAGCGCCGCAAAACCGGCGTCGCCGTCACGCGCACTGTTGTGCTCGTGCTCTTCATGACTGTGCTGTTCCGTCATGTTCAGTCCCTCCTCTCCCCTGTGCTGGATCGCTTGATATGTTGGATCGCTTGATGAGTTGGGTTGCCTAATGACCCGTGCGCCGGGCTATACGGCGCTCCCCCATTGTAACGAGGCGCTGTCTCGGCGCCCGCTGACGCTCCATTTAACGCACCCTCTGTTAACGACAGATTGCCGTGCACCGTGCGGAATGCACAGCACACGGCAATTAGTCGTGTCGTTAGCAAGAAGCTATGCGGGCCGGTTTAGAACTCCTCAGCCAGCTCGTCCAGCGGGTCGTTACCCTCGGACTCAGCAGCTACCTGCTCGTCAGCTTCTTCCTCGATGATGCCCAGCTTCACCAGAACCTTGTACTGCAGTTCCTCGGTGAGCTCGGGGTTGTCCTTGAGCAGCTTACGAACGTTCTCGCGGCCCTGGCCCAGCTGCTCACCGTCGTAGGTAAACCATGCGCCGGACTTCTTGACGATGTCGTTCTCCACCGCCAGGTCCAGGATGCCGCCCTCAACGGAGATGCCCTCACCGTAGAGGATGTCGAACTCAGCCTGCTTGAAGGGCGGAGCCATCTTGTTCTTCACGATCTTGGCGCGGGTGCGGTTACCGATCGGGTTAGCGCCGTCCTTGAGGGTCTCAATACGGCGGATATCGATACGGACCGAAGCGTAGAACTTCAGCGCCTTACCACCGGTGGTGGTTTCGGGAGAGCCGAAGAAGACACCAATCTTCTCACGCAGCTGGTTGATGAAGATTGCGGTGGTGCCGGTTGCGGAGAGGCGGCCGGTAATCTTACGCAGGGCCTGGCTCATGAGGCGAGCCTGCAGACCCACGTGGGAGTCACCCATGTCGCCTTCAATTTCGGCGCGGGGTACCAGTGCGGCAACGGAGTCGACGACCACGATATCAACGGCACCGGAGCCAACCAGCATGTCCATAATTTCCAGTGCCTGCTCACCGGTGTCGGGCTGAGAGACCAGCAGCTGGTCGATGTCCACGCCCAGCTTGGCCGCGTAGATCGGGTCCAGTGCGTGCTCGGCGTCAATGAACGCTGCCACGCCGCCTGCCTTCTGAACATTCGCTACAGCGTGCAGCGCAACGGTGGTCTTACCGGAGGACTCGGGACCGTAAATCTCGATGACGCGGCCGCGGGGCAGACCGCCAATACCCAGAGCGGCATCCAGAGCGATAGCGCCGGTGGAGATAACCTCGGTCTTGGTGATTTCCTTATCGCCCAGGCGCATGACTGCACCCTTGCCATAGTTCTTGTCGATCTGTGCCATCACGGCTTCAAGTGCCTTGGCGCGACCCTCTTCGGGAACGCGAGCTACGCTCTGAGACTTGGTGTTCTTAGCCACGGTAGTACCTCGTTCTTTGTGTTGTCAGTGGTTGACGGGAGTAATGTTTCTTCGGAATCGGTGGGACTCGTAATCGAGACCTTGAAGGTTTTGGCCTACCGGTTCCTTCTGAGACTACTCTAGGGTCACAGCCTGACAGGATAAGGCCATTTTTTAAAATCTGTGGAAAACTTTGAAGATTTTTCCGAAAAATTCCTGATGTGGAAAAGTCTAGCATGAATCGAACAAAATTACGACCCGGTTTCGAATAAATCGGATAGGATTTCGGCATATATTTTCGAAAAAGCCCGGAATCTTACGCTAATTATTCGAAAATACCGCCAGCACAAGCACTAGCACTCGAACAAATGCCAGGGAACAAACGCTAGGCCCCACCCACACGCTAGGCCCCGCCCCTACGCTAGAAAACGCCAGACTCACCGATTAGCGCAACGGCTCCTTATCGGGGCCCAGGCGGCGTTCCTGCGGAATCTCCTGCTCCTCACAGATCGCAAGCCATACATCCTTCGGGTTAACGCCCTGGTCCAGCGCCTCCGCAGCGGTCACATGGCCCAGCGACCCCAGCACCAAGTCACGCGCCAGCACCGGCGCATACCCGGCCCCGAACTCATACTCCATGCACGCCCAAAATTCGCTCAGCTTCACAAGCACTCCTTACGCTTCACCGCTAGTTCGCTTCATAATTCGTCACATCACCCACATCACCGGATGAATAAACCGAGAATAAGCGATGCCGCACACCCCCACCTTACGGGGATGCACGGCATCGCTTCACGTTTAGCGCGGCATGTGCCGCCTCGCGTTACTTCGAGAGAATGTAGTAATCGCTCTTGTACTGCTCAGACATTTCAGCCGGAACAGTATCCGGAATCTGAACGCCCTCGAGAACCGCCATACGGTCGGCAACCTCACGCAGCATCTGGGACATCGGAATATCCAGAGCCTGGCAAATCCATGCCAGCAGTTCGGAGGAAGCTTCCTTCTGACCGCGCTCAACTTCGCTCAGGTAACCGAGGGAAACACGGGCACGCTGGGAAACCTCGCGCAGGGTGCGGCCCTGACGCTGGCGGACATCGCGAAGAACCTCACCGATTGCCTGTCGCAGGGGAACAACCTTAGCTTCCTCAACGACCGGGGCGACCTGTCGGGGGGTCTCCTCGATTTCCTTCCACTTAGTAATGCCATTAATCGATACGCGCTGCTTAGCCATGAGCTTCTATATCACTTTCCTGAGTAGGTATTCCCGACCTGCGAGACTGTACAGAGTTAAGCCTAACTGATTTTTGGAGCGCGGGCTAGGAGCCCCGCCATTTTCGTCCTCTTCTTATGGCTTGTATCTATTCAAACAGGCGAACCTATGCCTTTATTCCTGCGGAGCTGAAAGAACCCTGTGAATATATTTGAGCCGTAAAACTTTTTCTCAGGTAGGCGCCGTACAGTCCAGTCCAGTCCAGCACGCTACGCCAGCTCGTTCTGCAGAACCCCACCGGCACCACCGCGCACCGCACGCGCCAGCAGAGCAATCGCATCCGCGCTCGCCGCCGCACGAATCTGCGCCCGGTCCCCCGAATAGTGGCGCTCAAATACCTCAGAACCGCCCGGGGAACACACGCCGATATAGACCGTACCCACAGGCTGACCATCCGCAGGATCGGGACCGGCAACACCCGTGGTCGACACCGCATAATCGGCACCGCACACACGCGCCGCACCGACCGCCATCTGCACCGCCACCGCAGGATGCACCGCACCCTCACGCGCCAGTAGTTGAGCGTCCACGCCCAGCACCTGAGACTTCACCTCGTAGGCGTACGAAATCACGCCGCCGCGGTAATACGCGGATGCGCCCGGCACCGTACAAATCGCGCCGCCCACATCCCCGCCGGTCAGCGACTCAGCCGTCGCCACCTGCACCGGGCCCTCCTGGGAAGCACGCAACCGCGCCGCATCACGCAGCAACAGCGCCGCCGCCTCCGGGGTACCGGAGAAAACCTCAGCGGAGGAAAGCGCAGTAGAGGAAAGCTCAGAGGACAGAGCATCTTCACGTATGAGGGGAACAACCATCATTCTCTCCTTTCAGCGGCGAACCGCCGCCCAAAACCTCACGCGGCACACAACGCACCGCAGGTACAGCGAAGGGGAGCAGCACACGCCACTCCCCTCGCCTCTACTTACCGCCGCCCTGGGAGGCCTGAGCCTGCAACCAGTTACGACGCAAAATATACGCATCACGCACATACACCAGGCCGGTCCACACAGTAATCGCGGTGACCGCGCCCATCAGAACCCAACCAGGAATCAGCCAGCCAAGACCCAGCTGACCCAGCGGCAGAAGCATCAGCACCAGCGCCACCGTCTGCAGCACGGTCTTAATCTTGCCGCCCTTACTAGCGGCCATCACACCGTACTTAATGACGAACAGACGCATAATCGTAATGCCCCACTCGCGCAGCAGAATCACAATCGTGACCCACCACCACAGCTCACCCAGCACCGACAGCACAATGAACGCCGCGCCAGTGAGGAACTTATCGGCAATCGGGTCAGCAATCTTACCGAAGCTCGTAATCAGGTTACGCGAGCGCGCCAGGTAGCCGTCCGCCCAATCCGTGAGCATGGCAAGAATGAAAATAATCCACGCCAGCCAGCGGTGCGTCGGATCAGCGGCACCAAAAGTACCGCCCGCAACCAGGGCAACAATGAAGAAAGGAACCGCAATAATACGCAGAACCGTCAACACATTCGGCACATTCCAGTTCGAAGGCTTCGCTGTGCTGACTGCACCGGCGGGTGCAGAATTGCGAGCTTCACTCATAACGGCTCCTTACGGGTAGATGGCTTTCGACGGTGAGAGACCGCGTACGCACCGACACCTAAACGTATCGGGGATACGCAAACACCCCGTACCGTCCATTATACGTGTGCCGTAGCAGACATCACGGGGACGATACGGGGTGTATGTCGCGAGTTCACCCAGCTGAGTGGACTCAGCCGAATGGATAGGGCGCTGAAGGTCTAGCGGCCGGTCAGCTGCCAGGCGTCCTCCGAGCCCTCATCATCGGGCTCATCGAAATAGTCGGTGACCGGCTCGCCCGGGTCCACCGCGTTCGCGTACGGGTCGGCAGCCGGAGGCTCCTCACCGCGAATACGTGCCAGGGTCGCCTGCAGGTCATCCGGGCGGATCAGCACCTCACGTGCCTTCGAGCCTTCCGAGGGGCCCACCACGCCCTGCGACTCCAGCAGGTCCATGATGCGGCCAGCCTTCGCGAAGCCCATGCGCAGCTTACGCTGCAGCATCGAGGTCGAACCGAACTGGGTCGTAATCACGATCTCCGCCGCCTGCAGCAGATCATCGAGGTCATCGCCGATTTCCTCATCAATCTGCTTCTTCGCGGCAGACACCATCACGTCCTCACGGTAGATGGTCGGCGCCTGCTTCTTCACGTGCTCAACCACGGCGTGAATCTCAGACTCAGACACCCACGCACCCTGAACACGCATCGGCTTCGAAGCACCCATCGGCAGGAAGAGCGCGTCACCCTGACCAATCAGCTTCTCAGCGCCGGGCTGATCCAGCACCACGCGAGAGTCCGTGACCGAGGAGGTCGCAAACGCCATACGGGACGGAACGTTCGCCTTAATCAGACCGGTCACCACATCCACCGACGGACGCTGGGTCGCCAGCACCAGGTGAATACCCGCAGCACGCGCCAGCTGGGTAATACGAACGATCGCCTCTTCCACGTCACGCGGAGCGACCATCATCAGGTCGGCAAGCTCGTCCACAATCACCAGCAGGTACGGGTACTCGTGCACCGTGCGCTTGCTACCGGGGTCGGGCTGAACCTTACCCTCACGCACCGCCTTGTTGAAGTCGTCCACGTGCTTATAGCCGTAATGGGCGAGGTCATCGTAGCGGGCGTCCATCTCACGAACCACCCACTGAAGAGCCTCAGCAGCCTTCTTCGGGTTCGTAATGATGGGCGTAATCAGGTGCGGAATGCCCTCGTAGGCGGTGAGCTCCACACGCTTCGGGTCGACCATCACCAGGCGCACCTGGTCCGGGGTTGCGCGCATCAGAATCGAGGTAATCATCGAGTTCACGAACGAAGACTTACCCGCACCGGTCGCACCGGCAACCAGCATATGCGGCATCTTCGCAAGGTTCGCCAGCACGAAGCCGCCCTCAACGTCCTTACCCACACCCATGACCATCGGGTGGTGGTTCGCGTGAGCCTGCGGGGAACGCAGCACATCACCCAGGGCAACGGTCTCACGGTCCGTATTCGGAATCTCAATACCAATCGCGGACTTACCCGGAATCGGGGACAGAATACGAACATCCGGGCTCGCCACAGCGTACGCAATGTTCTTGCTCAGCGCGGTCACACGCTCCACCTTCGTGGCGGGTCCGAGCTCAATCTCGTAGCGGGTCACAGTCGGGCCTCGCGAGAAGCCGGTGACCTGTGCATCCACCTTGAACTGCTCCAGCACGTTCGTCAGAGCCTCAACCACGTGCTCGTTGACCTCGGAAGATTCCTTGGCGGGAGGACCGGAAACCAGCATCTCCTCCGAGGGAAGCACATAGGTGCCGCGGGAGGACTGCACAATCTGCTCGCCGCGCGCCCGCTCGGTGGTCGCGGTCTGGGTGTTGTTCTGCAGCGGGCGGGATGCGCCAGCCTCGGGCGCTCGCGAAGCCGCGGGAGCCGAGTTCTTCGGGTGCGCGCCCGGCGAGTGCATGCGGGTCGGAATCGGAGGCTGAGCCGCGGATGCGGCAGGAGCCTGGGACGCGGAAGCCGAGCCGGCGGGCTGTGCGGCAGACTGCGCAGGGTTCACTACCTGGTGCGGCTTCGTCTGCGGTGCAGCTTGCTCAGAAGCACCGAAGCCATCGTATGCCTCAACGTCAAAGAGGGGCTCCTCGCCCGGAATGCGGTTCACGCGGCCGTTCGCCACGGCGGCGCGCTGCACCTGGTCCAGGCGGGCTGCGGGCGCATCCGATGCCTCAACGTCGAAGAGGTCGGGGCTACTCGAATAAGTGCTGTTCTGCGCAGAAGCACCCTGCGCCGTACCCTGCGCAGCCGGTGCCTGGTTGAGGCGACCGGGCAGGCGGGACAGGCGGTTCGGCTTAGCCGCCGGGCGCGTCTGCTGAGCGGAATCCTGTGCAGAGTCCTCAGGCTGTACCGGCATCTGCGTGGTCTCCGGGTGAGTCTCATCCACCACGGCACTCACGAATGCTTCATCACCGGCGTACTCGTCCAGGGAAGAATCCGTCGAGGCAGCGGGAGCAAAGCCCAACCAACCGCGCAGACGCGAGAACAGGCCGCCAGACTTCTGCGCCGTGCGTGCCGGTTTCTCATCCTCGTACAGGTAGCTGCGGTCGTGCTCCTCAGCGTTCAGATCCACAGTCTGAGTCTCATCCGAAGGGGTGTCCTTCACGGAGGTTCGAGTCGTGCCGTTGGGCTTCTCACCCAGAGCCAGACCAACCAGGTGCAGGGTACGCGGCACCACCTGACGAATCGGAGTGTTCGTCAGAACCATCAGACCTGCAATACCCAGCAGCAGGTGAATCAAAATCTCAACGAACGCAATACCGCCGCTCACACGCACAATGGGGGTGCCCAGCAGCACGCCAGCCACACCACCGCCAGCCCAGACGGCATCAAAACCATCCGCGAAGGTCGGGTGACCCGCATGGCGTGCAAAGAACAGGGAGGTCGCCACCAGCATGATGAAGGAACCCACCGCCACGCGGTTATTACGTTTAATCAGGTCGGGTCCACGGAAAACACACCACGCCATGATGAGGCAGAACACCGGAATCAGCAGGGCGCCCTGGCCGAAAATACCGCCCAGCATGGTGTGCCAGGCATCCAGGGGCGCTCGCAACAAACCGAGGGAGGTGTGGGCGCGCCAGTTGTACCACTCCACTCCGGCGCTGATAAGGCCGAACAGCAGGATGGTGAGCGCGCCACCGTCACGGCGGTCTTCGGGCGCAAGGTCGGTGCGCACCGCGCCAATGGAGCGGAAGAGCCCACCGATAGCGTGAGCGATGCTCAGCCAGACGGAGGAGATAGCGCCCGCTATAGGGTTCGCCGCGTTGGCACCGCGCTGGGCACCGCCTCGGGAGGTGGTGCGCTTGCGGGTGGTCTTCTTAGTGTTTGCTTTAGTAGAGGTCGTGTTACGACCCTTCGTGGTCCGTGGAGCCATACCTTTTAGGGTATCAACCTTCCCGTTAATGTACCGATTCTTTCGTTATCAGTGAGCTAAAAAGTGCGCCCTGCCCGGTGCCTGTGAGGGCGTCGATGGAGCACTGATGAGGCACTTCTCCCCTGCCGCGTTCGCTCTCGAGCTGCTCGCGCGCATACCTTCTGCAGATACACAGCAGGCGGGGCCGACACAACGTATCGACCCCGCCTTTTTCGCTATAACAGGCAGCTAGCCTCGCGCAGAATGCTAGTTCTTCGCAGCCTTCGCAGCCTTCGAGGTGTTCTCAACCACCACGGGAACAATCATGGGCTTGCGGCGCAGACGGCGAGAAATCCAGGCACCGATGGTGCGGCGCACAATCTGCTGCAGCTGCTGCACGGTGTGCACCTTCTCGGGCGCACGGTGCAGAGCATCCTCTAGCGCGGCGGTAATCTTCGGAACGATCTCGTCAAAGACCGAGTCGTCCTCAGCGATACCGCGAGCGTGAATATCCGGGCCGGTCACCACGCGCTTAGTTGCGCGGTCAATGACGGTCACGATAGACACGAAGCCCTCTTCACCCAGGATGCGGCGGTCCTTCAGATCGCTCTCGGTGACCTCACCGACGGAGCGGCCGTCAACGTACAGGTACTCGCAGGGAACCTCGCCCACCACGGACGCCACGCCATCGCGCAGGTCCACGACGGTGCCGGACTCGCAGAGCAACACGTTCTTCTTCGGAACGCCGGTCTCCATCGCCAGGTCGCCGCTGGCAATCAGGTGGCGAACCTCGCCGTGAACCGGCATAACGTTCTTCGGCTTGAGAATGTTGTAGCAGTACAGCAGCTCACCGGCGGCAGCGTGACCGGAAACGTGAACCTTCGCGTTGCCCTTGTGCACCACGTTAGCGCCCAGCTTCATGAGGGCGTTAATGATGCGGAAGACACTGGTTTCGTTACCGGGAATCAGCGAGGATGCGAGCACCACGGTGTCGCCGGGCTCAATCTGAATCTTGTGGTCGCCGTTCGCCATGCGCGACAGTGCCGCCATCGGCTCGCCCTGCGAACCGGTGCACATCATCACGATCTGGTCGGGGCGGTAGTCGTCAACCTTCTTCAGGTCCACCAGCACGTTGTCGGGAACCTTCAGGTAACCCAGCTTCTCAGCAATGGTCATGTTACGCACCATGGAGCGGCCCACGAGCACGACCTTACGGCCACGCTCAGCGGCTGCGTCCAGCACCTGCTGCACGCGGTGAACGTGCGAGGAGAAGGACGCCACAATGATGCGGCCGCTTGCGTCACGGAAAACGTTCGACAGCACCGGACCGATGTTCTTCTCGGTCGGGGTGAAGCCGGGAACCTCAGCGTTGGTGGAGTCCGGCAGGAACAGGTCCACACCTTCCTCACCCAGGCGCGCGAAGTGGCGCAGGTCGGTGATGCGGCCGTCCAGCGGCAGCTGGTCCATCTTGAAGTCACCGGTGTGTAGAACATTGCCCGCCTTGGTGCGGATGTAGACAGCCAGCGCATCCGGAATCGAGTGGTTCACCGCAACGAACTCGCACTCGAACGGGCCGAAACGCTCCACCTGGTGCTCCTTCACCGCAAGGGTGTAGGGCTTGATGCGGTGCTCGGCGAGCTTCGCCTCAACCAGCGCCAGGGTCAGTTCAGAACCGACCAGGGGGATGTCGGGGCGGCGGCGCAGCAGGTAGGGCACCGCGCCGATGTGGTCCTCGTGACCGTGGGTCAGAATCATGGCGACCACGTCGTCCAGACGGTCAACAATGTAGCTGAAGTCGGGCAGGATCAGGTCCACGCCGGGCTGGGACTCTTCGGGGAAGAGCACGCCGCAGTCAACAATCAGCAGCTTGCCGTTGATTTCGTACACGGTCATGTTACGACCGACTTCGCCCAGGCCGCCCAGGGGCACCACGCGCAGGGTGTCCTTCTTCAGGCGGGGCGGGAGGGGAAGATTCGCTTCAAAGACGCTCATCGTGTGTCTCCTCTTTCTTCTATGTTTTCTTGTGATGTCTGTGATTCGTAGGCGACGCTTCGTACCGCAAGCACTCCGGCTGATTCGGCTCTCATGTGCCGAGGCTGCGGAGATGCTGCCGGTGCGTCCAAATCACCGAAAGTATTCAAAAGTATTTGGGGCGTAGTGCGCGGGTGTCTCTGCCTAAGTTAAGTCCCTGTCTGAGTGGGGGCTAGAGTCGCTTGATTCAACAGGCAACGATGAACCGCGGCAATACGCCAGAGCGGACCCCTCACCTAGTGTTAGGTGTGGAGTCCGCGTCCGTTGGCTACATGACGCATCCCGAAGGCGGGGCGTACAGTAAGCCGAAGTCCTCTATATATACACGCTCTGCACGAATAATTGTGCAGGTTCTGCGTTAAAGTTTAGGCGTTCTTCAGGGTGTGAGCGATGCTCGAGGAGAGCAGGTCAGCTCGCATAGCCTGGGCAACCTCCGGTTCGGAGAGTACGTGCGGCAGGCGAACGACAGGTTCATCCAGCACACCCTGCCAGGAAAGAATTTCCTTGGCGGCAACGCAACCGGGGGCACGGCCCATGGTTGCTCGGACAATCGGAGTCAGTTCCAGGTGAAGACGCTGCGCCTCCACCAGGTCCTGTGCAACGACAGCATCAATCAGGGCACGGAAGAGTGCGGGTGCCACGTGTGCGGTCACCGAAACGAGGCCGACGGCGCCCATTGCCATCCAGGGAAGGGTCAATCCGTCGTCGCCGCTGTAGTAGTGCAGGTCGGTGGTTGCCATGACTTCGGTTGCGGCACCGAAGTCTGCCTTGGCGTCTTTCACCGCTACAATACTATCAATTTCTGCAAGGCGACGGTAGGTTTCGGGTGCGATGGGGATGCCCGCACGACCCGGAATATCGTACAGCATGACGGGGGTCTCAGTTGCTTGAGCAACGGTCGCAAAATGGGCGTAGACACCCGGCTGAGTCGGCTTGTTGTAGTACGGGGTCACAACCAGCAGGCCATCCACACCAATCTTTTCGGCACGGTGCGCCAGCTCAATAGTGTGCGCGGTATCGTTCGAACCAACACCGGCAATAATCTTCGCGCGAGAACCGACGGTGTCCTTCACAATCTGGAAGACGCGCTCGTTCTCGTCATCGGTCATGGTGGAGTATTCGCCGGTGGTACCGCAGACCACCAGGCCATCGTGGCCGTTCTCCACAAGGTAGTTCGCCAGGTCTGCGACCTGCTTTTCGTCAACGGAGCCGTCCTTCGCGAAGGGGGTCACCATTGCGGTCAGGAGGCGACCGAAGACGGGTTCAACAAAAGTACCGGGGTTCGAAAGGTTCTCAGACATATGTCCAGAGTACGCCCGAACTGCAGATTTTTGCTACAGAACGCATAAAATTTCATGCGTGTTCTACTATTCGGACTCGTTCAAACCCGCGGTACTTTCGCGGAGCCCCCCCACAGGGGCTATGAACACAGAGGCTATGAGACCGGGTGCGAAGCCTCGGCGCTATCTACCAACCGCACACCGAAAATAAATGCGGCATGGAGGATGGATCACCGCGGCAACCCCTAGCGCATACCCTTCACCTGGCCGCCCGAACGCAACGCCCACGCGTTACGCATCGCCGCGCGGGCACGCTTACGCTCACCGCCCGCATCGTACATGCACGCCAGGTTGAACCACGCCTTCCAGTTATTCGGCTCCTGTTCCACCGCAGCCGCGAAGCTCTCAAACTCCACCGCCGCAGCCTCACGGTCCACACGGCCGGAGGGGGTGCGCGGCAGGGTATCCTCCGCCAGCTCACCGGAGGCCGCAAGCTCATGAGCCATACGCTGAATACGGGCACCGAAAAGCACCTCACGCACCAGCGCCCACGCACCCAGAATCGGCAGCAGAATCATGCCCGCACCAAGCACAATGCCGGCCACCGAACCGGAGGTGAGCATCACGAAGCCCTGCTGCGCAATATGCGCCAGGTACAGGGTCAACAGGGCACAGGTAAACGCCGCGAAGGTCTTACCCCAACCGCCAGCATCCACTGTCACAAAGACGGCGCTAAAAATCAGCACGCCCAAAATCGACGCGCGCACCGTCAGCGGTAGCGGCAGAATCAGCACGGTCAGCACCATCAGCACGCACGCGCAGACACTCCACAGGCGCAGCGAAGTCCACCAGGGGCCACGAGCCCTAGAAGATGCCTGCACATTCTCAGGCGAAGTCTGTTCAGACATAACGCTCCCCTACGACAAATCCATGTAGGCGTCCAAGCCCACACTCAAACCGGGATGCGCCGCCACCTCACGCACGCCCAACAGCACACCGGGCATAAAGGAGGCACGGTCAAAGGAATCGTGACGAATCACCAGCTGCTGGCCGGGGTCCCCCAGCAGAATCTCCTGGTGAGCCACCATGCCGCGCAGACGCACCGCGTGCACGTGAATATCGTCAATCACGGCACCGCGCGAGCCCAAAGGATCGGAGGTGGTGGCATCCGGGCTTGCACCCACACCAGCCTCCGCGCGGGCGGCAGCCACCTTGCGGGCAGTGTGCACAGCGGTACCGGAGGGGGCGTCCACCTTATTCGGGTGGTGAATCTCAATGATCTCTACCGATTCAAAGTAGCGAGCCGCCTTCGCCGCGAACTCGGTGGCGAGGATCGAACCAATCGCAAAGTTCGGGGCGATGAGCACACCCACCTCGGGCTGCTCAGCCAGTAGCGCTCGCAGGGAGTCCAGGCGTTCGGGGGTCCAACCGGTCGTACCCACCACAGCGTGCATACCGTGCTCCACCGCGAAGCGCACATTCGCCTCGCTGGACTCGGGAACGGTCAGGTCAATAACAATCTCTGCGCCGGCATCGACCAGCTCCTGCAGGTCATCGCCGCGGCCCAGCGCCGCCACCAGGTCCATGTCTGCGGAGGTGTTGACGGCGCGCACCGCCTCGGAACCCATACGGCCCGCGGCACCGAGTACCGCTACCTTCCAGATTTTTTCGTCGCTCTCGCGGGTCATGATTCTCTCCTCCGTAACTTGTTAGCACATAACGTGTTAGCACCCCGACGATGGGGCAGACGCTGTGACATACAGCCTCTATTATCCCCCGTGTGGGCGCGGTGCACGCCATCGCACACGCAGGGTGAGATACGCTGCGGAACCTCAACGGCATAAAAAGCGCAATAATCTAACCGTCATATAAGCCGTTTAATACGTTATCTATAGTTAGCAACCATATAATTAGGAAGTATTTCTCTATTTTCCATCCTACGGAGTGCTTTCACAGTATGAAGTCCCTCTTTACCTCCTCCGTGCGTCCAGATGAGGCTAACCGGCGGTATATTCTGCCGGGTCTGGACGGCCTGCGAGCAATCGCTGTGCTCCTCGTGATGGTGTACCATTTCTGGCCCACCGTACTACCGGGCGGCATGATTGGCGTGGATATCTTCTTCGTCATCTCCGGCTTCCTGATCACCTCCCTGCTTCTGCGTGAAGGTGCGCTCACCGGCAAAATTGCCCTGGGCAACTTCTGGATTCGTCGTGCCCGCCGACTGCTTCCCGCCATCGCCCTGCTGATTCTGGTCATGGGACCGGTTAGCCTGCTCATTGGCGGCGATATTCAGGTGAATCTGGGCCGCCAGCTTGCCGGTGCGGCGACCTTCTCGTCCAACTGGATTTCCATTTTTGCCGGTAACGACTACTTCGCGCAGACCTCCCCGGAGCTCTTCACGAACTTCTGGTCCCTGGCGGTGGAAGAACAGTTCTACGTGGTCTGGCCCCTGCTGATTGTTGGCGCCGGCGTGCTGTTGCGCCGTTCGTGGCGTCGTTTCAGCGTGGTCATGGTGCTCGGTATTATTGCGTCGCTGAGCACCGCCACCGCACTGCTGATGTCCGGTGCCCCCATTAGCCGCGTCTACTACGGCACCGACACTCACCTGTACGGCCTGCTGCTCGGTGCACTACTGGCGTTTACCCGCCCCTGGTCGCTGTACCCGCCGCTTCAGCAGTCCGTGCTGTACCGTGTGGCTCAGCCCTTCGGCCTGGTCGCTTTCGCCCGCGTCATGATCAGCTGGCTGTCCCTGTTCGCGCTGATTCCCTACGCGATTCTGGTTCCCGAGTCGGCACCCGGAGCGATTCCCTGGGGCCTGTTCGGCGCCTCTCTGCTGGCTCTGGGCGTGATTCAGGGTATGCTGCCCGATATGCTCGCTGGCGCCTCTGAAATGCTGCGCCGCCTGCTGAACTTCGCTCCCCTGCGTTGGGTGGGTGAACGTTCCTACGGCCTGTACCTGTGGCACTGGCCACTCGCAGTGGTCATGCACTACCTGATGGGTGCGGACCGCTCCCCGCTGGTGAACGTGGGCGTTCTGGTGGCGACCTTCGCTATTGCGGAGATGTCGTACCGCTGGGTTGAGACCCCGATTCGCCGTTACGGTTTCCGCGGTAGCGCGAACCGTGTGGTGGCGGCGTTCCAGTCCTCGCGCACTAAGTTCCTGCCGGTTTCGGTGGCTCTTGCCGTTGTCGTGGCGGCTGCTTCGACCGGTCTGGCGGTGCACACCGCTCCGGCAATGACTACCGCCCAGCAGTCCGTTGAGGACGGTAAGCGTGCCGCCGCTGAGCGTCTGAAGGCTCGTCAGGAGGCGCAGGCTGCGAGCGCCTCTGCAAACCCGAGTGCTTCTGCTGCGGGTAAGGATGCGAAGGCTTCGGCTAGCCCCTCGGCCTCGGCGGTTTCGGCTGGGTCGGTGAATTCCTCGCAGGTGACCATTGTGGGTGACTCCATTGTGGTGGCGGTATCCCCCGAGCTGTACGACAAGATGCCTGAAGCATCCATCGACGCGGCGGAGGGACGCACTATCGCCAAGGCCCTGCCGATTATTAAATCCATGGGTGCCAACGGCCAGATTCGTAAGACCTTCGTGCTGTCGGTGACCGCAAACTCGACCATTCTGGACGGTCAGCTCGACGAGGTTCTGGCGGCTATGCCCGCCGATTCTAAGCTGGTGCTGGTCACCGGTTACGGTCCGCGCAACCTGACCTGGATTGACTACTCGAACGGTAAGATTCGCGAGTTTGCGGCTCAGCATCCTGACCGTGTGGTCATTGCAGATTGGAACTCTACGATTCGCCAGGCTCTGCAGACTCAGAGCGGTCTGCTGGCCTCTGACGGTGTTCACCCGGAGGCTGCCGGTCAGGAACTCTACGCTCAGGTGCTGATGGAGGCTATCGCTAAGGCACAGAAGTAGCCCTCAGGAGTAGTGTGCTGGGGCTGCTCTGGGCAGGAGCTTTTCGGGTTCTGCCGCTCATGCTGAGCGTCAACAGCATGGGCGGCTAAATACCCGGATGTACCTCTTGGTAGCGTCTCTTCGATAGGCACCGATACAGACAAAAATGCCCGTTCCCTCCCCCGTATTGGGGGTGTGGGAACGGGCATTTTCGTGCCGCAAGCGTTGGGGGTTAGCGTTGAGCGTTGGGGGTTAGCGCACGATGGTGGTGATCATCTGCTGCTCACCCAGGAAGGCGGCGAGATCGCGTACCTCGTCGAGGGAGACGGCGCGAATCTTCTCCAGCAGCTCGTCGGTGCTCGTGAACTGGCCGGAATCCATCTCCGCGCGGCCCAGGCGGGACATGCGCGAGCCGGAGTCCTCGCTGCCGAGCACGGTGGAGCCGGCCAGCTGACCGCGCACCTTCAGCAACTCCTCCTCGGTGATGCCGGCGGCCGCGAGCTTATCGAACTCGTGGCCCATGACCTCGCGCACCTGCTCGGTCTTGGCGGGCAGGCAGCCGGCGTACATGCCGAAGTAGCCGGCGTCCGAGTAGGCACCGGAGAACGCGAAGGTGCTGTACGCCAGGCCGCGCTTCTCGCGGATCTCCTGGAACAGGCGCGAGGACATGCCCGCACCAAACGCGCTGGTCAGCACGCTCAACGCGTAGCGGCGGTCGTCACCCGCGATGATGCTCGGGCAACCCATCACGATGTTGGTCTGCTCAAAGCCCTTCTGCACCTCGCGCAGCTCGCTCAGCGGCACGATGCCGCTGTCGGTACGCACACGGCGCGGCGCGGGGGCCACGCCCTCCCGCAGGTCCCAGCCGTAGCGGGTGAGCGCCTCCAGCACGAGGCGGACCATGGCGCTGTGCTCCAGCGAACCGGCAGCAGAAATGACCAGGCGGTCCGGGGTGTAGTAGCGCTTGTAGTGCTCCCACACGGCGTCACGCGGTACTTCGGTAATCTCCTGCGGGGTGCCGCCAATGGGGCGGCCCAGCGGGTTCTCACCCATGAGCTGCTCCACGAAGTTCTCGAAAGCAACGTCGGTCGGGTCGTCCTGGTCCATGGCGATCTCTTCGAGGATCACGCCGCGTTCCTGCTCCAGGTGAGCCGGGTCCAGCAGGGCGTTGGTGACCATGTCGGTGATGACGTCCACCGCCATGGGTGCGTCATCGTCGAGCACACGCGCGTAGTAGCAGGTGTGCTCCTTAGCGGTCAGGGCGTTGGATTCGCCGCCTACCGCGTCGAAGGAGGATGCAATGTCCAGGGCGGTGCGGGTGCCAGTGCCCTTGAACAGCAGGTGCTCCAGGAAGTGGGTGGAGCCGAGCATGCCGGGGGCCTCGTCGCGGGAGCCGACTCCCACCCAGAATCCGATGGATACGCCGCGGGTACCGGGCATTTTTTCGGTAATCACGCGTACGCCACCGGGCAGGATGGAGCGGCGCACCTCGTTACCGCCCACACCCTCGTAGATGAGGCGGCCGTGCTCGTAGTTAAGCTCTTCGGCGATTGCCTCAAGCTCGACGGGCAGGGAAATAGACATAGAGAGAAGAACCTTTCAACAGGTACGTCTGAAGGTAAGCTTTCCCGCCCTATGACCTGTAGGCAGTCCCACAGTTGGCGGGGCGGGTGAGCATCAAAAGATGCAGGGCAAGCAAGATGCGGGGCAAGCACAGCGAAGGGGCGCCCGGCGCATCCGGCGGGGAGTGAACCGCACCGGGTGCGCCGAACGCCCCTCATCACTTAGCGGGGTTACGACTACTCGTCGTCGCCACCCTCAACAACCGGTGCCAGCGAGAGCTTGCCACGGTCATCAATCTTGGTGATCTCCACCTGGACCTTCTGGCCCACGGAGACAACGTCCTCAGCGTCAACAACGCGCTTGCCGCCGTTGAGCTTACGCATCTCGGAGATGTGCAGCAGGCCGTCCTTACCGGGGGTCAGGGAGATGAAGGCACCGAAGTCGGTCACCTTCACCACGGTACCCAGGTAGCGTTCGCCAACCTCGGGAACCTGCGGGTTAGCGATAGCGTTCACTGCCGCACGGGCAGCCTCGGCGGAGGGGCCGTCAGCTGCGCCGATGTATACGGTGCCGTCGTCCTCAATGGAGATGTCTGCGCCGGTGTCTTCCTGGATCTGGTTGATCATCTTACCCTTGGGGCCGATGACCTCACCGATCTTGGCGACCGGGATCTTCACGGAAATAATGCGCGGTGCGAACTCACTCATCTCATCCGGTGCGTCAATCGCGCTGGTCAGCACCTCGAGGATGTGCAGGCGAGCCTCACGTGCCTGGGTCAGTGCGCCAGCAAGCACGGATGCGGGGATGCCGTCGAGCTTGGTATCCAGCTGAATAGCGGTCACGAACTCGGAGGTACCTGCAACCTTGAAGTCCATATCGCCCAGTGCGTCCTCGGCGCCCAGGATGTCGGTCAGGGCTGCGTAGCGGGTCTCGCCGTCAACCTCGTCAGAGACCAGGCCCATTGCGATACCTGCAACGGGTGCGCGCAGCGGCACACCGGCGTTCAGCAGGGACAGGGTCGATGCACAGACCGAACCCATGGAGGTCGAGCCGTTGGAGCCCAGAGCCTCAGAGACCTGACGGATTGCGTAGGGGAACTCTTCGCGGGAGGGCAGCACCGGGGTGATTGCGCGCTCTGCGAGTGCACCGTGGCCGATTTCGCGGCGCTTGGGCGAACCCACGCGGCCGGTCTCACCGGTGGAGTACGGCGGGAAGTTGTAGTGGTGGATGTAGCGCTTGGACTTGACCGGGTGCAGGGAGTCCAGCTGCTGCTCCATCTTGAGCATGTTCAGGGTGGTGATACCCATAATCTGGGTTTCGCCGCGCTCGAAGAGAGCGGAACCGTGAACGCGGGGCAGGATTTCAACCTCAGCGGTGAGCTGGCGGATGTCGGTCAGGCCGCGGCCGTCAATACGGACCTGCTCGGTGAGGATGCGCTGGCGCACCACGTGCTTGGTCAGGGCAGCGAATGCTACGGAGACCTCGTTGGAGCGCTCTTCGAATTCCTTACCTTCGCCGGTGAGAGCTTCCATGAGCTCTTCCTGCAGCTCGGCGGCTGCTGCTTCGCGTTCCTGCTTGCCAGCGATGGAGTACACCTCTGCCAGGCGGTCTGCTGCGAATGCCTCAACTGCTGCGTCGACGTCCTCGCCGTGGCCGCCGAAGAAGGGCAGTTCCAGGGCGGGCTTGCCTGCGCGAGCCACCAGGTCAGCCTGTGCCTTGCACAGTGCTGCGATGAAGGGCTTAGCTGCTTCCAGACCCTCTGCGACGATCTCTTCGGTGGGGGCGGTCTGGCCGTCTTCCTTGATGAGCTTCCAGGAGTTGTCGGTTGCTTCTGCCTCAACCATCATGATGGCGACGTCTTCGGTACCGTCAGCCTTGGTGACGATACGACCTGCAACAGCCATGTCGAAGACAGCGTTTTCCAGCTGGGAGTACTTGGGGAAGCAGACCCACTGGCCGTCAATCAGTGCCATGCGCACGCCACCGATGGGGCCGTTGAACGGCGCACCGGACAGGGAGGTCGATGCGGACGCAGCGTTGATCGCAAAGGTGTTGTAGATTTCGTCCGGCTCGTAGGTCAGGACGGTCACAACAACCTGGACCTCGTTGCGGATGCCCTTGGTGAAGGCGGGGCGCAGCGGGCGGTCAATCAGGCGTGCAGCCAGGATTGCCTCGGTGCTGGGGCGGCCTTCGCGGCGGAAGTACGATGCGGGGATCTTGCCGCCTGCGTACATGCGCTCTTCCACGTCCACGGTCAGCGGGAAGAAGTCGAAGCCCTCGCGGGGAGACTTGCCGATTGCGGTTGCGGAGAGCAGGGTGGTCTCGTCATCGATGGTGACGAGGACGGAGCCAGCGGCCTGCTTTGCGAGGCGGCCGGTTTCAAAGCGCACGTGGCGCTTACCGTGAATGCCGTTGTCGATTTCGACTTCAGCAAACTTGATTTCGGGACCTTCCACGGTTCCTTCTTTCTTCTTGGCAGGCCGTACGGCGCACGAGTCGGCCTTCGATAGGAAACCACGGCACCTCTCCCCTACCTTTTCGTGTGCGCGACGTGTGTCGGCAAGGTTGTGGGGGTGGTGTTATTCCGTAATTCGCTACCGAGGACCGCGGCGTGTGTGCCGGCACGGCCTTCGTTCTTTCTTTCAGGTGAGGCGGCGTCTTCTACCGATTTCTCGCTGTGTAATCTAGCGCTGGATTCTAGCCTTGGATTCTAGCGCCGGATTCTAGCGAGCGGAAGATGCGCCCCTCAACGCGGCAGTACGGACGCGCTGGCGCTACCCGCCTCCGTGATGGAGAGCTGGTAGTGCTGACAGCACGTCCGCACACACCGCCTAAAGGCGATTAATCACCACAAAAGCGTCAAGACGCTCCTGTTTTATCGGCGCAGGCCCAGGCGCTCGATCAGCGAACGGTAACGCTCGATGTCGACGCTCTTCAGGTAGCCGAGCATGTTGCGGCGACGACCAACGAGGATCATCAGGCCACGACGGGAGTGGTGATCGTGCTTGTGGAACTTCAGGTGCTCGGTCAGGTCGGCGATACGACGAGACAGAACTGCAATCTGAACCTCGGGCGAACCGGTGTCGCCCTCGTGGGTTGCGTATTCCTTGATGATTGCCTGCTTGACAGCGGGATCCAGTGCCACTTTTTAACTCCTAGAGTTAGTACCGCATACGTCCCGTACGGACGGTTGCCGCCGGGTGGTGGGCTTACGCCCTGTAATACACGTCGTCTACTGCGGACTGCAGACGCGTTCTTCCCATTCTACGCTACCGGGGCGCTTTCGTGGAAGGGTGAGCAGAAGCCCGGCGACAGGTAGCTCATCACACTACCGGTCGCCGGGCTTCACAGCCGGGTTCTCGCACCTGGCTCTCACACCGGGCCCTACGTTTATTTTGTGTTTATGCTTCAGCGCGAGCGCGGACCACCACGAGGCGGTAGTAGCCCAGCAGGAACAGGCACCAGATTGCGCCCATCACCAGCGCCAGCTGGGTATCGGCAAAGCAGCCGAAGAGCACCACGATAAAGATCGTGAACGCCAACGCCAGGTAGCTCAGCCACAGGGGCTGGTGCACTGGCTGCGCCTCGGTATCGGCGCCGCTGCGCTTGAACGCGATGTGCGCCAGCAGAATCATGACCCACACGAACACGGTCGCGAAGGTTGCCAGGGAGGCGACCACCTCGAACGCGTTCTCGAAGAGCACGTTCACGATCACGCCGACCGCCATGACCAGCACCATGATGAGGGTGGTCATCCAGGGCGCACCGTTCTTGGTGACCTTCGCGAAGGAAGCCGGTGCCAGGTTCTGCTTCGCCAGGCCGTACATCATGCGGCCGGCACCGTACACGTCCGCGTTCAGCGCAGAAATTGCGGCGGTAATGATGACCACGTTCAGAATCGAAGCGGCAGCCGGAATACCCAGGCCCTCAAAAATCTGCACGAACGGCGAGTTCGCCTTCGAGACCGAGTACCAGGGGTACAGGGACATGATGACCGACAGGGTCAGAATGTAGAAGATGAGGATGCGGAACGGCACCGTGCGAATTGCCTTGGGGATTGAGGTGCGCGGGTCCTTCGCCTCACCGGCGGCAATACCGATGTTCTCAATACCGCCGAAGGCAAACATCACCACGGTAAAGCAGGCAAGGAAGCCGGTAAATCCGTTCGCGAAGAAGCCGCCTTCAAGAGCCCAGAGGTTCGTGACGGAGGGCGCCACGGAGTCGTGCGCCTGCACACCCACGAAGAGCAGGGCGATACCGCCCACGATCATGGCGATAATGGCGCTAACCTTCACGAGGGTAAACCAGAATTCGGTCTCACCGAACGCCTTGACCTTCGCCAGGTTAATGGCGAGCAGAATCAGCAGGACTGAAACAATCCAAATCCAGGAGGGGCTGTTCGGGAACCAGAACTTCATGTACACGGCAAAGGCGGTGACGTCCGCAATGGCGACCAGCGCCATTTCCAGGGCGTAGGTCCAACCGGTCACGAAGCCAGCCCAGCGTCCGAGGTAGCGGGTGGCGTATTCGGAGAATGCACCGGAGACCGGGTGCGCCAGGGCGAGTTCGCCCATTGCGCGCATCACCATGAACACTGCCGCGCCGCCAATAACGTAGGCAAGCAGCACGGAGGGGCCCGCCAGCTGAATGGCGGATGCCGAGCCGTAGAACAGGCCGGTGCCGATGGCGGAGCCGAGAGCGATGAACATGATGTGGCGCAGGGAGAGTCCACGCGCTAGCTGCGGGTTCTCGGAAGTCTCTGCTCCCTGCTGTACCGGGGAGGAGTCCGGACTGGTATTCATCTTCTTCTTTTCCTTTACCTCGTGGGGTGTACCCGCCGGTGGCGGGGAAACGTATCGGGTGGTGCCTCACAGGTGTTGTCCTGGTAGGGCACCGATTGGTTTACTCCCCATCGAGTGATGGGGCGTTGTGCAGAAGGTGTTGCCTTCGCGCATCGCCCCGGCGCATTCCCACCCAGCCTGCACGGTGGGTGGGAATGCAAAAGACGGCGGGAAGGCAACGTTGCCTTTCCGCCGTCTTTGTGTTAAAGACTACTTCTGTCGCTTACGTCCAATGACGATGGAGGACAGAGCGGTTACAGCAGTCACGGTGTAGACTGCAGGCCACGCGCCAAGCTTCTTGGCGAGCGGATGAGCGGCGCCGAACGCGCCGAAGTAGAGAGCGGTGAGGAAGGTGGCACGGCCTGCGCCAGCCTTACGCTTCCAATTCTTGTAAGCCACGGCACCGCACAGTGCCAGGACAGCGCCACCGAGCGGGCGGATGCCGGTGCTAGATGCAACCTTGTAGCCACCGAGCAGACCGGTGACGGAGGCGAGAGTCGGACAGAACTTCACGACGTACTCCTCTGTGAGAGCGATTAGTTTCCACATTCATAGTACTCCACGACACACAGAATGTATATTCACCGCGATTAATATTTCTGCATGTCTCGCGGGCCGGGTCCAGAAAAACCGGCACAAAAATGCCGGGGCGCAAACCATTGAGGTTCACGCCCCGGCAC
>CAUTHR010000014.1:0-59276 GCA_963538455.1 Rothia mucilaginosa
CCTCCTCCGCAACAGATTCCTCCTCCGCAACAGATTCCTCCTCCGCAACAGATTCATCTTTTTTATGAGATAATTCTGAAACCTGAGACTCTTCAAAATTCTCATGAGATTCGCCAGAACCCTCATTTATTCGATTTTCATTTATTTTAAAATGATTTATTATTTGCGTATTTCGCAGATTGCCAGAGACAACTTCACTAAGGTAATTAAAATTTATTTGATTTTTGAATATTTGATTAGCTACCTGTGGCATGGGCACCAGTTGTTTTGTTACATTCCTTATTGACTCTCGAATTACATTAAAAAATTCATTGGGATAAGAAAATTTTCCTGTGGAAGAAATAGTTTCCCACCATGGTTTATGTTCCCTGATTTCGAAGATCGATTCAAGAACTTCCTTCTGACTCATTCGAAAATTCTCACCAATAAACCACTCATCAAAAACATAAACATTGTCGCAGTTGCCGCCCAGAAGAACACCTTCCTTATTAAAGAATTCCACATTTTCTCCATCGCTGAGCGCACGGGCAATTGTTGATTTTCCTGAACCGTTTTTACCCAGAACAATAGCACATCGAGCGTCAGGAAGGGGACCATTTTTACCCGTTTTAGTAAAAAATGGATATTCTTTCACACCTGCATGATTTGTTTTAATCTTTATTGATGATACTTCCCTTACCTCAACCATTTGTTCCTCCTAGAACTAGCAGATTACCTAATTTGAAATAGATATAATAAAATCCCCTTGAGTATCAGTTCATCATAGATATAACTGTCTCAAGGGGATCTTATAACTTCACTGTTACTCAGATATTAATTTTATTTAATTATTCTAAGCTTAGACGTTGAAGCGGAACTCCACCACGTCGCCGTCCTGCATGATGTAGTCCTTGCCCTCCATACGGACCTTACCGCGAGCCTTTGCCTCCGCCATGGAGCCGGCCTCATCCAGGTCCTTGAACGACACAACCTCAGCCTTAATGAAGCCGCGCTCAAAATCAGAGTGAATCACACCAGCAGCCTGCGGCGCAGTATCACCCTTATAAATAGTCCACGCGCGAGCCTCCTTCGGGCCAGCAGTCAGGTAAGTCTGCAGACCCAGGGTCGAGAAGCCCACACGAGCCAGCTGGTCCAGGCCGGACTCATCCTGACCGTTCATCTCCAGCATCTCGCGAGCCTCCTCCTCAGACAGCTCCACCAGATCAGCCTCCAGCTTCGCATCCAAGAACACAGCCTCAGCCGGCGCCACCATGTCACGCAGCTCCTGCTGCTTCTCCTCAGACGCCAGAATGCCCTCATCCGCGTTGAACACGTAAATGAACGGCTTAGCAGTCAGCAGGTTCAGCTCCTTCAGGTGAGCCAACTCCAGCTTCGCGTCCTTCGCACGAGAAATGATGGTCTCACCATCCTCCAGGATCTTCTGCGCGGTCTTGTAGGTCTCCAACTGAGCGGCGTCACCCTTCTTAATCTTCACAGCCTTCTCCAGACGCGGAATAGCGTTCTCAAGAGTCTGCAGGTCAGCCAGAATCAGCTCAGTATTGATGGTCTCCATATCGGAGGCGGGGTCAACCTTGCCGTCCACGTGAATGACGTCCGGGTCATCAAACGCACGCACCACCTGGGCGATAGCGTGCGCCTCACGGATGTTCGCGAGGAACTTGTTACCCAGGCCCTCACCCTCAGAAGCGCCCTTCACAATACCCGCAATATCAACGAACGAAACAGTCGCAGGCAGAATACGCTCCGAACCAAAAATCTCAGCCAGACGGTTCAGACGCGCATCCGGCAGGCTCACCACGCCCACGTTCGGGTCAATGGTCGCGAACGGGTAGTTAGCCGCCAGCACAGTGTTGCCAGTCAGAGCGTTGAACAGGGTGGACTTGCCCACGTTAGGCAGGCCAACAATGCCGATAGTTAGAGCCACAAGTTTTCCTTCGAATCATGTACCCCGCCACACACTCAGGATGCGCCGCGTACGTGGCGCGGCGGGTGCGGGCGGGCACAGGGCGAAAATGGTGCCCGAATCCAAGCGCGGCACCGCCAGTCTCAGGAAGAAACGGGTGCGGGGCGCCTGCGGGCATAGACACTACCATTCTACCGTGTTCGAGCAGGAGCCGCCCGGGGCATTAGAAATGGGGTTACTAGGCTGGATTGAACCACATGAAATGCAGAACCCTAAAAATTTAGAACACAGAAACTCCTTAAAGTTTCACTTAAAACTTAAAGGTAAATGTAGAGTATTTAATACCTACTGAAAACAGTAGGCACCAACCACACGATATTTGCATCATGGAGAAACAATGACTAGTTTCAAGAAGCTCCTCACCGCCTCCAGCGCGCTCGCTATCGCAGCCGTCGGGCTGAACGCTCCCGCATCCCAGGCAGTCGTACGCGGTAAGAACGCTGATAACCCCGCCGTCGTAAAGATCTGGCTCCAGGGCGAACATGACGGCACCAAAATCTGCACTGGCACCCACGTCGGTAACGGATGGGTGCTTACCGCCGCACACTGTGGCATGCACATGCACCACAAGACCCTCCGTGTCGGATGGGGCGACCCGCGAACCGGTGCATACAACCCCGAACGCGGACAAACCAGTGCCGATGCCCGAACCTACGGCGTAGAAGGCACCGCCGACCGTGCAGAATACCCAGACGACTACCGCGTTGACATGATGCTCATCCACTCCCCCGAGCTCGAAACCGCGCAGGTTCCCGCAATGCCGATTCGTACCGAGGGCACCGCCCAGCAGCTCGTCACCAAGACCTGCACCGCCTACGGCTACGGCGACCAGACCCCCGTACGTCAGAAGCCCCGCAAGGTTGGCGAGCGTCTCAAGTCCGTCTCGGTGCGTATGACCTCCGCAGAGACCGATAGTGCCACGATTGATAGCACCGCTCTGGGTAACCTGCACGGTCGTGGTCTCAACGGCTCCTTGTCTTCCGGTGATTCTGGCGGACCGGTCGTATGCGACGGTGTTCTTTCCGGCGTAATTTCATCCATCGATAACGCGAGTGGTCAGCTTAATTTCGCGTCCCTCGACGCCGAAGAAGCGGCTTGGATTCAGAACACCGCCAATATCTAAAAGCGGTATCTGGATGCCCCCGTTTTGAGGGTCGTTTTAACAAGAAATCCTCGTGCACTTTAGTCAGTGCACGAGGATTTCTTTATTTCAAAGCATCTCTGAAAATCGCGAAACGAACCAGAAAACCGCGCTATAGCCAGCCGTTCTCCGTAGCGATACGCACCGCATCCTGACGAGTCGACGCACCCGTCTTCGCCATCGCCGCCGACAAATAATTACGCACCGTACCCGCCGACAAAAACAACGCCGCCGCAATCTGCTGAGCCGTACCACCCGACGCCGCCTCACGCAGCACCTGCGCCTCACGCTCCGTCAACGGAGAAGCACCCGTCACCAAAGAATCCGCCGCCAACGACGGATCCACCACACGCAACCCCGCATGCACACGACGAATCGCCTCCGCCAACTGGCGAGCACCCGTATCCTTCACCACAAAACCACTCGCACCAGCCTCCAGGGCGCGGCGCACATAACCCGGGCGGCCAAAAGTCGTCACAATCAGCGTACGCACCGGCTCACCCGACTCACTCAACGCACCCGCATCACGCAGCGCCGCAGCCGCCTCAATGCCGTCGGTCAGCAGAGTGCCGGGCATCTGCACATCCAGCAACACCACGTCCGGCTTCAACAGGGCGGCAGCGCCCAACACCTCATCACCACTACCGACCTGGCCCACAATCTCCAGGTCAACCTCCAGGCCGAGCAGGGCGGCAAGAGCCTCACGGATGAGCTGCTGATCGTCAGCGAGCAGAACACGAATCATGGGAACCTCACGGGGAACGAGCGAATACCGGCACGGCGGGCGCACTGGGCGCTACCTACCACCACGATACAGGGGTTACCGGCTCACCCGTCCAGGGTTGGGCGCCAATTTTCAGCATTTAAAGCGCGGCTAAACGTGCGTCTTTAGAGCACCGAGGTGTCGCCGTCCATGCTCACACGGATGCGCGTGCCCACCCCACCGGCAGGGTTCTCCGCAAGCCACTGCTCGGGCGCCGCCTCAATCACCACGCTACCGCCGGACGCCGCCACACGCTGAGCCATACCCGTCAGACCGTTACCGCGCGCATCTCCCACACCCACGCCGTTATCGAGGATGTCCAGACCCGTTGCGCTCAGACGCACCCGCGCCGCGTCCGCCTCCGAGTGGCGCACCATGTTCGTGACCGCCTCACGCAGCACCCAGGAGAACAGCTTCGCGTTCACACCGGCAACCGCGAGCGCACTCTGAGCCTCCGGCAGTTCGGCGCGAATACCGGCGGTCTGCAGGGCACGACCCGCACCCTCAATCTCACCCGAAAAGTCGGGCACACGCAGGCGCGTCACGGTCGAGCGAACCTCCGCCAGGGATGCGCGGGACAGCTGTGCGATCGCCTCCATTTCGGCGCCGGCGCGGGCGGGGTCAATCTCCAGCAGGCGCTGCGCCAGCTCCGCCTTGAGGGTGATGACGGTCAGGGAGTGGCCCAGCACGTCGTGCACGTCGCGGGCGATCTCTTCACGTTCCTCAGAGAGCGCCAGGGAGGCACGCGCTACGTCCGCACGTTCACCGAGCTCAATCAGGTAGGAGAAGCCCAGCATGCCCACCATCGGCGCACCGATAAAGAGGGCAATTCCGCCGTGCGCGGTGACGTCAAAACCGATGCCCGCCATAAAGATTAGCCAGCAGGCCAGGGCAATCGTCGCCGCTACACCGAAGCGCAGGGGGTATGGGGCGATTGTGCCAAAAACCCAGAACGCCACAAAGTACATGCTGAACGACAAGAACACCACATACGCAGATTCCAGCTGCAGCGCCGTCAGGCCAGCCACAGGCAGTGCCATCAGCACCGTCCAGATGACGCTTCGACGCACCGTGGAGGTGACCGGCACCAGCCACGGCACCGCGTACGCCGAACAGTTCACCACCGCAAACAGCACCACCAGTGCCACACCGGTCCAGCGCACCGGCGCCAGCTCCGGGGTGGTGAGGAAGCTGTCCAGCGGCATGAGCAGAAACACCAGCCACGGGGCGCTAAAGCCCAGCGCCAGCCAGTTCACGTTGCCGCTGCGTTCCCGGTGGAGGAAGCGGAAGCGGTGCTTACCCAGGGTGCGCTTCGCGGCGGAGGGTGCCACCTCGTTCTCCGTGTGGGGGTGTTCGTTCTCGTAGGAATGGGTGTGGGTTTCGGTCATGGTTCTAGCCTAACGTGTAGGTGCCGCGGGTGCAGATACCACCGGCGCGGCGGTTCAGTAGGGGCTGTGTTAGTAGATGCAGCGTGAGTGGATACGGCTTCCGCCGCAGCCTCGGGAGCCCCTGATACAACGGGACCCGTAAGACTGCGGCGGAAGAATCATTTAGCGGCGGGTTGCGCGGCGCATCAGCAGGGCAGAAACACCCAGGAAAATCGCCGCCCACGCTGCCAGGCTCACCACGGCGTACCAGAGCGGCTCGGTGACGAACCAGTCCTCACCACCGCCCAGAATAATAGTCTGACCTGCACTGAAGGGGTAGCGTGCAATCTCAGCGGCACCGTACAGCGGAGTGAAACGTGCGTAGTTCAGCAGGTCGGTGCTCAGCGGGGAGAACACGGTACCGAAGAAGCTCATAATCACCAGCAGACCGTTCGCAATGGACACGGCGTTCTCGTTACGAATCAGCAGACCCATCATGATGCCGTAGAAAGCAAACACCAGACCGCACAGCACGGTCAGCGCACCGGCGGCAAGCTGCTGGTTCAGCGGAATCTCAACACCGGTAAACATGCCCACAATGTTCACCGCGATCACCGGCAGCGCAGAAATCACCAGGGCGGTCAGTGCCTTCGCGCCCAGGTACTTGCCGGTGGTCAGCGGGGTCAGCGCCAGCTGGCGGTTCCAGCCGCTCGACAGTTCGGTGACGGTGCTGCCGCTAATCGCCACGGTGTTCTGCACGGCACCGTACAGCGCCATGCCAATCATGACGTACGCAGCTACGTTGCCGTCGCCCATCGGCTGGGAGGAGTATTCCTGCATCGCGCCGAAGAGCAGGAAGAAGACGATGGGCAATGCAACGCCGAAGAAGAAACGGTCGGTCGAGAGGATAGAAGCGCGGATGTCGTAGAGTGCGTAGCGGAGCATGATGTTTTCCTTGAAAGTGTGTAACGGCGGCGGTGTGATGTTGAGGCGGTGCGGTGTTTAGGCTTCGGATGCCTTGGAGGCGGCGGCCTGCTCAGTCAGCAGGGTGAAGGACTCGTCCAGGGAGGGCTTGGTGACCTCCAGGTCAGTGATGCTGTAGTTGTTCAGCAGAGTGCGCAGTACCCGCTCAATCTCCACCACGGAGATGCGGTGGCGGTACCCGCCGGACTCTTCGGTGACCTCAACCGGCACGTCCAGGTCGGTGATGGGTGCGGGTGCGAGGAAGCTGAGGTGGCGGTGGCCGGTCAGGGCGCGAATCTCGTCGGAGGAGCCGTCAGCGATGATGGAGCCGGATTCCATGAGCACGATGCGCTGGGCGAAGTTCTGTGCTTCTTCCAGGTAGTGCGTCGCAAAAAGAATGGTCGTTCCACGCTCGGCTATGGCTTCCATGCGCTCCCAGAAGGTGCGGCGCGCGTTCACGTCCATGCCGGCGGTCGGCTCGTCCAGAATCAGCAGTTCCGGTGAGTGCATGGTCGCCAGGGCGTAACGCAGACGCTGCTGCTGACCGCCCGAGCACTTGCCGACCTTACGCTTAGCAATATCGGTCAGGTCGGCGCCGGCGAGTACCTCATCCACGTCAATGGGCTTGGGGTACAGCGCCGCAATCATCTCGACCGTGGCGCGGATCGTCAGGTCCTTGAGCAGGCCACCGGTCTGCTGCACCGCACCGAGCAGACCGGCGCGTGCCGCCTCGGAGGCGTTGCGACCGAAGACGCTCAACTCGCCGCCGCTGGGCTGGGTCAGACCAAGAATCATGTCGATGAGGGTGGTCTTGCCCGCGCCGTTGGGGCCGAGCAGTGCGATGATTTCGCCGCGCTTGACGGTCAGGTCAATCGAGTCGACGGCGACCACGGTGCCTGCCGCGCGGGTGGAGAAAACCTGGCGGAGGGAACGGGCGGAAATAACGGTTTCTGCGGTGTTTTGCTTGCTGTTCTGAAGTGCTGCGGTGTTCATGGTTCTATTACACCGCCGGTTTTCGCACCGGTGCGGTACAGAGTGTCATGACCTGCCCATGACAAATGTCATGAGTTCGCGCAGGGGCTGGTATGACGCGGTAATTTCCGGGGTAATAGGCCCTCGAGGCTGCAGCGAAGGCGATCACGCGAAGCGGGGGCTCCGTCCTCGAAGCGCCCCCAGGCGCTGAAGAGGGGGCACTCCCCCGCGTAGCGTGAGCGCAAAGCTGCGCATGCGCCCCTAACCGTGCATCCTCAAGCCTCCTCCCCCGCGTAGCGAGACCGCGAAGCTATGCGTCCCCTCTACCCGCGCATCCTGCACATCAGATACAAAAATCCCCGTATCCGCTCCCAAGCGGGAGAAGATGCGGGGATCTTGAAGCTCTTGAGCAAACCTTTAGCGAGTGGGCTTAGCGCCGCGGCCACCGAGCTGGCGGCCCACGTTCTCGTCATTCTTGAGGGCGGAACGCAGTTCCTTCGGCAGGGAGAAGAGAATGTCTTCCTTCGCGGTCTCCACCTCTTCGATGGTGCTGTAGCCGTACTCGGCGAGCAGAGCCAGCACCTCCTGAACCAGAACCTCGGGCACGGACGCGCCGGAGGTCAGGCCCACGGTCGCCACGCCCTCGAACCAGGACTCGTCCACCTGGTGTGCGAAGTCCACACGCTCGGCACGCTTAGCACCGTATTCGAGTGCCACTTCCTTCAGGCGCACGGAGTTCGAGGAGTTTGCCGAACCAACCACGATGACCAGGTCGGCGCGCGGAGCGATCTCCTTGATGGCGCCCTGGCGGTTGGAGGTCGCGTAGCAGATGTCGTCCGAGGGCGGATCCTGCAGGGAGGGGAAACGCTCACGCAGACGCGCCACGGTTTCCAGGGTCTCGTCCACGGACAGGGTGGTCTGAGAAATCCAGACGACCTTCTCCGGGTTGCGGACGGTCACCTGGTCCACCTCGTCGGGTGAGTTCACGATCTGGATGTGCTCGGGCGCCTCACCGGCGGTACCCTCGACCTCTTCGTGGCCGGTGTGGCCGATGAGCAGGATGTCGTAGTCCTGCTTGGCGAAGCGCACAGCCTCGCGGTGCACCTTGTTCACCAGCGGGCAGGTCGCGTCAATAGTGTTCAGGGAGCGATCGCCAGCTGCGGAAACCACCGCCGGGGACACGCCGTGCGCCGAGAACACGGTCACGGAGCCTTCGGGAACTTCGTCCACTTCATCAACGAAGATAGCGCCCTGCTTCTCCAGGGTCTCCACCACGTGGCGGTTGTGAACAATCTGCTTACGCACGTAGACGGGCGCACCGTAGTGCTCCAGCGCCTTCTCAACAGCGATCACGGCACGGTCAACGCCTGCGCAGTAACCACGCGGGGTGGCGAGCAGGACTTTCTTCTCACCGGTGACGGGTGCGGCGGCTTCAACCTCGGCGCGGGTGCGGCGCTCGCGGGGTACGGGCGGCAGGCCCAGGGCAATAGTTTCAGTGGACATGGTTACTATCCTACGTTGTTCGGACTTTTAGTGTGTGATGACTGTGGCACCGCTCGCAGGGCTTCGGCCCAGGGCGGTGAGGCGAATCAGGATACCGATCAGCAGGGCGAGGATTGCCAGGACCAGCCCGTAGCTTGCCGCCGCCTCCAGATGCCCGGTCAGTGACGGTGCGAGCTGATTCCACACCCCGGTAATTAGCGCCGTTCCGGCGGCGCTGTGGCTGGTAATTCCCAGGGATTCGGGGCTCTGGCCGCCTAACCAGGCTGCGGCGCCCCATCCCAGCAGGGCGTAGAGCAGAGCCGTGACCACGGGCACCAGGACGCGGTGCCTGGGTGCCAGCAACATAGCCAGCAGCAGGCTCAGCACCGAGATGATGGTCAGCGGCACGGTGGACTTGCCCAGCGCGGCGGCACGGTTAATGCCGGAGTGCAGGTACCACTCCTGTTGGTCCTGCTGGCTGTTGCTGTCCTTGACCCGGTCAATGTTGAGGGTTTCAGGGCCGAGCTTCGTCAGGTCCGGGTCGAAGGAGCCGATAGAGCCGACCTTCGCATCCAGCGCACGGTAGAAGGGGGTGAGCACAATGACGGCGGGGCCGTCCTGGTGTTCAAGGTTGTAGCGGCGAGTTTCCTCGGCGACTTCCTTCCAGAGGCTTCGATATTCTTCAGTTTTTGACAGCTCAGCCGCGGAACGGTTGAGCAGGGAACGTATGCCGTCCTGTGTCGGCTTTACAAGAATGGAGTATAAGCCGCTTTCTTTGGTGCCGTCGAGGAAGGTTGTCATAGCCTCGGATTTCATGAGGTCTTCCACCGCGCCGTCCGCAATGCGCGAGGCAAGCTGCGAGTCCTCCGCCAGGTTGGAGGAAATCTGCGAGAAACCACGCTCTGACATGAGCTTAGAGTTCACCCAGGCACCCGCGGTTGCGCCCAGACCGGTCACCAGGGCCAGGGCGCACAGCACAACGGTCAGGAACCTGCGCAAACCTGCCGCGAAGGGAGGCTCCGGGGCAGCCTGCAATTCAGCCTTGGTGGGGGCTGTCCCGTGGCCGAGCGTGCGGGTGGGCTGCAGCAGGGTGGTGTCTTCATCCGCCGTGTAGTGGCCGTCCGTGCGGGTAATCCGGGTGTCGACGACTCGGGTCGCGTCCGCCGGGTAGTTTTGTGCGCCAATACCCGCCGCAGACGAAGCCGCGGCGGCGTTGAGGGCATTGTTCTGGTCTGCTGACTGATCGGGTGAGCGCATGAGCCTAGGGTACCCGCTCACACTGTTCAAAGCCGATTCAGACCCGCCGAATGCGCCAGAAGCTAAGTTCCACCTGCACTGCGTGCAAGATACCCCGATTCGCTCGGCTGACCTGTGAGCAGGCGCATAACCAACCAATCAGGGACAATAGAGGGTATGAACTTCTACAACCCCTCCGCAGCGCAGCCGGCACCCGCACTCGTGGTGCCGCCCGTGCACGAGCGGCAGCTTCCCGGGAAGTCTCAGGAAACCACCGCCACCAACCCCTGGCCCCTCGCCCTGCTCGCGCAGAACCTCAAAAACTACGTAGACAAGGTTCCCGAGCTCTGGGTGGAGGCGCAGGTCGCCTCCCTCAACGGCCGCGGCGGCAACGTCTTCATGGAGCTCAAAGACCTCAATGAAGACTTCTCCTTCACCCTCGCGCTCTTCGGGCGTGCCGGTAGCGGCCTGGCGGCCGATGTGACCGTAGGCGCTCGCATCGTCACCCGCGCCAAGCCGAGCCTGTGGAAGAACGGCAAGCTCTCCCTCATCGGCAAGGAAGTGTATGCGGTCGGCACCGGTAACCTGCACGAGCAGCTGCAGCGTCTGCGTGAAGCTCTCGCCGCCGAGGGGCTGTTCTCTGACTCGCGTAAGAAGCCGCTGCCCATGCTGCCGAACCGTGTGGGCCTGATTACCGGTCGCGATTCTGACGCGGAGAAAGACGTTATCCGCAACGCCTCCCTGCGCTGGCCCGGCGTGGTCTTCGAGGTGCGCAATACCCGCGTTCAGGGTGAGGGTGCGGCGGCTGAGGTCATTGCGGCTCTCGCCGAGCTGGATGCCCGCCCGGAGGTGGACGTCATCGTCATCGCCCGAGGCGGTGGCTCCTTCGAAGACCTGCTGCCCTTTTCTGAGGAGGCGCTCATCCGCGCCGTCGCGGCGGCCACCACCCCGGTGGTCTCGGCAATCGGTCACGAGGCAGACTCCCCCATCCTCGATGCGGTCGCCGACCTGCGCGCCTCCACCCCCACCGATGCGGGTAAGCGCATTGTGCCCGATATTTCGGAGGAAACCGCCCGCATCACCGAGGCGCGCGCCCGCCTGGACCGCGCGGTGCTCGGCTACGTGGGCATGCAGATGAACTACATTGCCCAGTTGCGCAGCCGCCCGGTGCTCACCCACCCGGAGTCCTCCCTGCTCATGCGTGTGGAGGAGCTGAGCCAGTTGCGCGAGCGCGCTCACCGTTCGGTGCAGCACCGTCTGGAGCGTGAGTCGGCGACTCTGTCGCACACGTTGGCGCGGGTGCGGTCGCTCTCGCCTGCGCAGACGCTCAACCGCGGCTACTCCATCGTTCAGGATGCCGCGGGCACTATTGTGCGTGACGCTTCGGCGCTGAGTGCAGGCGAGCAGATTACGGTGCGCGCGGCGACCGGTTCGGCGCAGGCGACCGTGACCTCCACGGATCCCTCAAACATCTCCTAAACTTCGATATCCCTAAGTTTTACCCCTAAAGTTTTACCCCTGAAAGGTTCCTCAATGAGCGAGAACATTAGCTTCAACAGCGCCGAACTGGGCGCCCCCGTCGAAACCCTCGGCTACGAGCAGGCGCGTGCCGAGCTGGAGCAGGTCGTGCGCCAGCTGGAGTCCGGCGCCAGCGACCTGGAAACCTCCATCGCCCTGTGGGAGCGTGGCGAGGCGCTTGCCGCCCGCTGCGAAGCGTGGCTGCAGGGCGCGCAGGAGCGCCTGAACGCGGCACGCGGTGCGCAGGGCGGGGAGCCTGCGGCGAACTAGCGCGCCCCTCTCTTCCCCCCCTCCCGGCGCGTTGCTACGCCCTCTGGGGCATCGCGTCTCTGGCGCATCGCGCATCCGCAAAGCCGCTAAAAATAGCCTGCCCCGCAGCTCAACAGAACTGCGGGGCAGGCTATTTTCCGTCTACATGTAGCAGAGACGGCAGGGCTAGTGCTTCTGCTTGTAGTCAGCCATGAAGTTACCCAGACGCTCCAGGGCGCTGGTGAGGGTCTGCGTATCGGGCAGGAACACCAGGCGGAAGTGGTCCGGGTCCTTCCAGTTGAACGCGCGGCCGTGGCTGAAGAGAATCTTCTGGCTCTTCAGCAGGTCCAGGGCGAACTGCTCATCGTCGGTAATGTCGAAGCGCTCAATATCGATCTTCGGGAACAGGTAGAGCGCGCCGTCCGCGTTGGTGCAGCTGATGCCGTCAATCTCATTGAGCATCTTGTGCGCCAGGGTGCGCTGCTCGTACAGGCGGCCGCCGGGAACAATGAGCTCGTTGATGGACTGGTAGCCGCCGAGCGCGGTCTGGATTGCGTGCTGTGCCGGAACGTTGGAGCACAGGCGCATGGAGGCGAGCAGGTGAATACCCTCAAGGTAGCTTGCGGCATCCTTCTTGGGGCCGGTGATAGCGACCCAGCCTGCACGGTAGCCGCAGACGCGGTATGCCTTGGACAGACCCGAGAAGGTCAGGCAGAGCACGTCGTCGCCGGTGAGGGTTGCCATGTTGATGGCTTCAGCGCCGTCGTAGGTGATCTTTTCGTAGATTTCGTCAGAGAAGACAACCAGGCCGTGCTCGCGTGCCAGGTCTACAATCTGCTTGAGCACGGAGCGCGGGTACACGGCGCCGGTGGGGTTGTTCGGGTTAATAACCACGATGCCCTTGGTGCGCTCGGTAATCTTCGACTTAATGTCTTCAATATCCGGGTACCAGTTGTTTTCCTCATCGCAGAGGTAGTGCACGGGCTTGCCGCCCACCAGCGCGGTGGATGCGGTCCACAGCGGGTAGTCAGGCATGGGGACCAGGATTTCGTCGCCGGTCTCGCACAGTGCCTGCAGGGTCATCGGGATCAGCTCAGACACGCCATTGCCGAGGTAGACGGCGTCGGTGTCGAGGTTCATGATGCCGCGGTTCTGGTAGTGCTGCACGATGGCGGTACGTGCCGAGTAGAGACCGCGGGAGTCAGAGTAGCCCTGGGTTTCGGGCAGGTGACGAATGATGTCCATCATGATGGCATCCGGCGCCTCAAAGCCGAAGGGTGCGGGGTTACCAATGTTCAGTTTGAGGATGCGGTGGCCCATCGCCTCCATGCGATTGGCTTCATCCAGAATGGGGCCGCGGATGTCGTACAGGACGTTGCTCAACTTTGAGGACTGACGGTACTTCGTCATGATGATTTACTTTCTAGGGTGATCCAAAATGAATTGTGCTGCGTCGTCATCTGCGATGGGGTTGGAACCGCTAGTCAGACGCAACAGGAACGAGAGGTTACCCGTGTCTAATGTAGATGATACGCGGTTAATTGCCGTACGGGCGCTATCTGGCAGGGTACGACGAATAATGGGCACCAGCTGCTGCTGCAGAAGTGCCGTTGAGGGGTCTTCCAGGGTGACCAGGCGGTTCTCCTCAATCGCCGGGTCGACGCTGTGTAGCAGGGTCACCTGCACGGTGTCGGCGGTGAGGGCGTTGACGCGTTCGGCGGGGTCATCCTGAATCTTCGGGTCGTGCACACGGTAGTGGTAGAGGCTACGCAGGGAGTCCACGCCGTAGGTGCCGCTGGAGTACCCGGTCGGAATGGAAAACGCCAGACTCGACTGCACATCGCGCAGGTTCGCGAGGGAGCTGAACTTGTAGCGGGCGCTCACGGCGCGGGTGGTGACCAGTACATCCTTGTTGGTGGCGTTTGCACCGTTGAGGAGCATGAGCTCTTCAGGCAGGATGCGCGAGATGGCGTTGGTCATGTCGGTGGTGCTCATGGCACGCAGATTGATGGGGTCGGCGGAGCGTGTGGAGCTTGCGGTGGGGCTCGCGGTTGCGTCCGTATCATGCGCGGAGGCGGTGCTCTCTTCCGGGGTGGGGGTAGCTGCCGGGGGCAGGGTCACTCCGGCTGCTTGAGCGGAGGCGCTCACGGAGGCGGCGATGCGTTCGTTCTGCGCAGCGGCGGGGCTGATTTTGCCGTCATCGGTCAGGTAGAGCAGCAGGTCGCCGCTGTAGTCGATGACCAGGTCCAGCGCCTCAACGGTGTTGGCGACGCCGCTTTCTTCATCGTCGGGCAGAGTTGCGGTGGGGGTGGCGGAGTTTGCCGAAGGAACCATGAGCCCGCGCAGGGCGGTAGCGCGGCTGTTGTCAGTGTCCACCAGTTCTACGGAGTAGCCAACCTGTCGCAGGGCACGCGCGTACACGTGCGCAACGGCGCGCATCTCACGCAGGGCACCGTAGCCGATGCGCAGGGTGCCGTAGCTGGACGCGGAGGGATCCACGTGCGGGGTCGTGTCGTTGCTACCGCAGGCGGCAAGCAACGGCATGAGTGCCAGGGAGGTGAGCGCCGCACGGCGGGTGATGGTCAGTCGGTTCATTAGGGAAGCTTCCGTGCGTTTTCGTCGGCAAGAAATTCGCGGTATTCGCGTGCCCAGCTGGCGGCGTTGGAGTAGCCCATCATGGAGGCAACCTCGTCGATGAGGGTGCCGTAGCGGATGGTGTCTAGCTCAGCTATAGGTACCCAGCGTGCGGTGTCGGAGGAGCCGTTGATTTCGTGGCGCAGTTCGCCGGTGACAATGTGGGCGCGGAAAACCACCCGCAGGGCGCAGAAGGGTAGCGCCTGCGGGTCTTTCTGGGTGGAGCGCACGGGGAAGTGTCCGGCGTGCACGCCCAGAATGTCTTCAATGGCGACGCTGTAGCCGGTCTCTTCGAGGGTTTCCCTCAGCGCGGTCTCGTCCGCCTGTTCGCCGGGTTCCATGCCGCCACCGGGCAGGGACCAGAGGGGGCTGAGCGCGCGGTCTTCGGGCACCCAGCGGGTCATGAGCAGCTTGCCCTGCTCGATGATGACTGCGTAGGCTGCGGGTCGGGTTTCCATTGCTAATGCCATGGTTTGATTTTACCGTCTATCGTTCTTTATCGTTTCTTGCCGCGGCGTGCGCTGGCGGCTTTGGCGGACTGTCGAGCGTGCTGGCGTGCGTTGCCGTTTTTCTTGGCGTTGGCGCGCTTTTTATCGCGGGCTTCACGGCGGGCGTTGGCGGCTCGTGTTTTCGCTTTTGCCTTTGCTTTTTCGGCAGCGATGCGTTCGGCGCGTGCCTGTCGGGTTTCGCTACCGCGGTCGCTGGTTGCGGTGCGGCCGCGCACAATACCGATGAAGTCCTGCAGGAGCGCCTCAAGCTCTTCACTGCGCGGCTCGCCCTTGGGGGCACGCGGCCAGACCAGGTGCACCGGGTAGGTGTCCAGTCCCGCAACGGGGCGGTAAGTGAGGTCCTTGCGGTGGTAGAAACGCGCAATGGACATGGGCACAATGTACAGACCCACACCGGCGGCAACCAGCTCGATGGTTTCCTTATCGGTCAGGCCTTCGGGCACGATGCGTCCGGCGCTCTCACGCCAGGTACGGGACACTTCCTCGTAGGCGGGAATGTCGGAGGCGGGCTGTAGCAGGAACTCTTCGGCGAGTTCCTCCACGGGCACCTCATCAAGCACGGTGAGCACGTGGTCCACCGGCAGAATGACCACGGGTAGCTCCTCGTAGAGGCGGATGCTGTGGTACTTCTCGCCGTCGGTGCTTGCCGGTTCGCGGTCGGGGCGCACAATGCTCATGTGCGCGAAGGGGTTCTCGGGTACGTGCTTAGGCTCAATGGTGGCGTGCTCGATACCTTCGGCGGGCGCCTCGGAGACCGCGGATGCTTCGGATACCGCGGTTCCCTCTTCTGCCGATTCAGCAGCGGAGATAACGGCGGGGTTACCGGCGGGATCAATCAGGCACAGGTTCTGATGCAGGGAGTCCAGGCCGCGCGCCTCACGCACGGGAACCTCCGCCAGCTGCACGCGGTCACCGTAACGCTCATGCCAGCGGTTGAACCACTTGCCGGGCATAATCGCCGGCACGTAGCTAACGCGCAGCACGGAGCGTTGCAGCACGGGGATGGGCAGAGCCTCCGGAGTCTGAATCATTGCCAGCTGCTCGGGGTGCAGGTACACGCGGGTGGGAGCCTCGACGAGCGCTTCGGTTTCTACCTCGTCGGTAGTGTTTTCGGGCGCACTCAACTCGGGGTCGATTGCGGTGAGAGCATGGTCGGTGACGGGCTGCTCTTCGGGGGTACCTGCGGTGGAGGATGCGGATGAACTCATCCCTCCACGCTAGCACATCTTGGGCGGCGGTATTGGGGGCAGGTGAGCGGTCTCAACCCGGCAAGATAGTGCACCTATCCCCTGCTGGAGACAGGACTAGTTCTCGGTGGTGTCCGCGGTAGCGTTCTCAACGGTTTCGCGGTTAATGCGGCGTTCGCGCTGCTGAGACACAATGACCAGCACCGTAATAACAATGGCGAGGGCGAGCGGGAACATCCACGGCTCCAGGCCGAGCGCGGCAAGAATTGCGAAGCCGATGGTGGTGTAGATGCACGCCCACATGAGGGTTCCGACCAGCATCGCTGGAACCCAGCGGCGCAGCGGCATTTTCGTGAAACCAGTCGTGATAATGACCGCGGTTTGCAGACCCACGGTGAGAAAGCAGAGGGGCACGGCAACAACGCCCCACCGGTTAATCAAGCGGCGCGCTTTACGGTAGAGCGGGCTGTCCATGGCTTTGCGGATGCGGTCGAGGCGCGCGCCACCTTCAGCAGCGAGCGCACCAAGAGCGTACACGATGCTGGTGCGGACGATACCGACCACCCACATGAAAGCTAGGGCAACCTCAATCGGGAGTGCGTCAAACCATTCTTTCACCCGGCTATTCTCTCACGAGCGGGTAATATTGGCCTGATTGAAGGTTCTTTGAGGCTTCTTATTTCGACACATGGAGGGGGTTAAAAATTTTTTTAAATTTTTTCAGCCGGGGGCTATTGCCCCTTGTCGCCTGCAATGACGCGGATTTCACTTAGGTACACCTTAGTTTATTGACGGGGTGTCGCTATTTTCAGCTTGTATCGGGCACGGGAATTAGGATATATTTTTATTACCGAATAGGGCAGGCCTTGTGGGAAGGTCTTCCTAGTCGGTCTAGAAGACTTTCTTCCTGTGTGTGATGCTGGAAAAGGAACCCCATGGACGGGGTTCCTTTTCTTTTTAACCGCTCCTTTTCTAGGGCCCATTCCCCCAATCCATTCTCGGACTCAATTCTCGGGAAAACATAAACCCCGACAGCGTGAACTGTCGGGGTTTATGCGCATCTAGAACAAGGCCTACTTCTTACCCTGATTCTTACCCTGATCCTGGCGGTGCAGGGCGCTCAGCGGCTTGGGCAACTGAACCGGGTTCCAGGTGTTGCTCACAGCCTCAAAGGAGGAGCCAGCACCGGGGTGACGGTTCGTCGAACGAACACCACCGGTCGCAATAGCACCGTTAGAGTGAGCCGGGTCGTTCAGCGAGGCGATATCCAGTGCGTCGAACTCGGAATCATCCAGAACGTCCGGCAGAGGAATCTCTTCGGGAATCGGCTGAGCGGCAGGAGCCGCAGGTGCCTGGCGGACGGGCGAACCATCACGCAGAGCCTGACGAGCCACCGGCTGATCCGGGTGAATTACCGACTGCTGTGCGGCAGCTGCCACTGGCTGAGTAGGAACCTGCGCGGGCGCTTGCTGAACGGGCTGAGCAGTCTGAGTGGGCTGGGGCACTACCTGCTGGGTAGCAGGTGCCGGTGCCTTCTGAACAGGCTGAGGCTGTGCAACCTGCGCCTGTGCCACCCGGGGCTGCCCTGCAGTGCGAGGCGCAGCAGCGGAGGAAGCACGAGTAGCGGAACCGCTCTCCTGATCGAAAAGCACGCTACCGCGGCGAATCGGCTGGAATCGGCTCGGACGCTGCTGGCGACGCTCCTGACGGTGAGCTGCAGGCGGCTCGGTAGAACCAGTAGCGGCAGAACCAGTAGCACCAGAACGAGCAGGTGCCGGGCGAACGGGACGCGCAGTCTGAGAAGGCGCGGGCACTTCCTCACGAGCAACAGCCTCGCGAGCAGCAGCCTCGGGTGCATCCTCAGGTGCCTCCACCGCGATGTGCGCACGGCTCGGGCGTGCCGCCTCACGGTTCACGTTGCCAGCAGGCTTGCGGGTAGCGGAGCGCGACTGAGGCTCAGATTCTTCAGTAGCTTCAGAATCCGTACCTTCAGCAGTCGGGCCATCTACCGATTCGGGTGCATCGTCGTAGGCTTCGTCATCCTCGGTGCCTTCGTACGCTTCACCCTCAGCGTCATCGTCCTCAGCATCCTCTACTTCAGCTTTGGCGCGGCGCTCATCGCGGTTCTCCTTCACCTGATGGGCAAGAGACTCCAGCAGACCAAAACGGCTCACAGCCCACGCGCCACCGGCAAGAATCAGGAAGAGAACAGCCCAACCCCACGCCAAATCAGCAAAGAGTGCCAGAAGGCCGGTGATCAGGGCAAGCACACCCAGACCGGCGGCAACCAACAGGGCGATACCGCTCGGGCTCGAAGTATCAAAGTAAGACAGCAGCGAGGGCTTCGACTCCTCCACGACCGGAATTTCATCGGTGTAGGGCGCGGTGGGGGAAGAATCGCGAATCTGCGAGATAGATGCGGTGTCCGGGGCAGGCTGAGAGGATTCATCAATAGCGTGAGAGGAAGAGGCCTGCGGAAGAGCAGAAGAGGGCAGGGAGGTGCCCGGCGCCACTGCATGATCGGAGGACTGGTACGCCTCCGACTCATTCAGCAACACACCTGCGGAGGCGAGAATGTCCTCCGCGGTACGCTCGGCACTAATCAGGGGACGCTCCGGTTCCATAACGGGACCAGCGGGCGCGCGACGCAGGCTCCTGGGCACAAACCACAGCAGCAAAATCACGGTCAGAATTACCAACACACCGGAGGTGTTCAACAGCGTCATATCAGGTCGCCCTCTATCGTCCCTTTATCCCTAGACTTTAATCATACCCTTATATTCCCGATGCTTTCCATAAGAGGAAAGAATCGGGCTGGATATGCGCATATACCTCGGAAGGAATATGCACCCGAAGATGCTTGCGCACGTTCAACGCAAGACCATTGCCAAGCCCTCACTCAGCAATATCCCACGTACGACGCAAAGGAAGGCGCCCTCCCTCGGAGCTAACGCCCCATCAGAAAGAACGCCTTCCTCAGCGTGGTTGGTATTTATCGGTTGCCCTCATCAGAGGGCGAATGCAGAGTGCTTAGCAGTTCTCTGCGACAAAGTCCTTCAGCCATGCGCGCAGGTCGTCACCGAACTCAGGACGCTCAGCAGCAAGAATAACGTTTGCCTTCAGGTAGGACAGCTTGTCACCGGTGTCGAAACGGCGGCCGGAGAAGACCACACCGTAGACGCCTTCGCCTTCGCCCTCGCCCTGAGCCAGGGTCTGCAGAGCGTCGGTCAGCTGGATTTCGCCACCGCGGCCCGGAGCGGTGTTCTCCAGAACCTCGAAGACCTTCGAGCTCAGAACGTAACGGCCAATCACAGCGTAGTTCGAGGGAGCCTCATCAGCAGCAGGCTTCTCAACCAGACCGGTGATCTTAACGAAACCGTCCTCGCCCTCAACAGCCTCAATAGCAGCTGCGCCGTAAGCGGAAATAGCCTCGCGGGGAACCTCCATCAGAGCAACGACGGAACCGCCGGTACGCTCCTGGACCTCCACCATGCGAGTGAGCAGGTCTTCCTTCTCGTCAATCAGGTCATCGCCGAGCAGAACAGCGAATGCCTCGTCGCCAACGTGGCGCTTTGCACGCAGAACAGCGTGGCCCAGACCCTTGGGGTCGCCCTGACGCACGTAGTGCAGGTCGCCACCGAGCTCGTTAGTCTCAACGACAGATGCCAGCAGGGCGTCCTTACCCTGCTCAGCGAGCTGCTGTTCCAGAACGGGAACGCGGTCGAAGTGATCCTCGAGAGCGCGCTTGTTACGGCCGGTAATCATCAGAACATCGTTCAGGCCGGCGCGAACTGCTTCCTCCACCACGTACTGAATCGCGGGGCGATCGACGACGGGGAGCATTTCCTTAGGGGTTGCCTTCGTTGCGGGCAGGAATCGGGTGCCCAGACCAGCAGCAGGAATAACTGCCTTAGTAACAGACTTAATTTCAGTAGCCATGCCACAAGAATACCCTAAGATGTAAAGTACTTAAGGCGATTTATCGAGACTATGACATGAAAAAATCTTCAACGTGACTAACTACATATCAGTGAAGGTACATTCTAAGGGTGCAGAGAGAATACGTTCTTCAGAGCCCAAAGCTACTTTCTGCAATCCCTCTACTAAAAAGTAGAATCTACAGCCCAGCAGAGCGGATTGCTTTTAGACGCCCACAAGGATGGTTTTCACCCTGCCTCGAAACGCCCCTCAGCGCGGAGGAACCATGACCCAAACCAGTTCACCTAGCTCGTAGGCCCGCTCTCCCCCGCCCCCCCATAAGACCTCAGACCTCACCCGCAATACCGATGGGACACACCATGCCTCTCAACACCACAGCCGCCACCAGCAACTCCGACGCCGGAGCCAGCGCAGACGACATCGCCCTGGATAAAGACATTCTCCGCTCCCAGATCCGCCCGCGCCGCCTCACCGCACGTAGCCACCGCGGCGAACACGGCCAGCAGCAAATGGCTGACCTTTTCACCCACCACATTCTCGAGGCCATCGCGCAGCGCCTCCACTCCCCCGGCACCATTGCGGCATACCTGCCCACCAAATCCGAACCGCCCATCATTGAGGCACTAACCCGCCTACACAAGGACGGACACCGCATCCTCGTGCCCGTCGTGCGCCCCGGACGCAAACTCGCCTGGGTGCACTGGGATCCCACCGTTGAGCACCCGCTCAGCCCCATGGGAATCCCCGAACCCGAGGGCGAAGAACAGGACTCGCAGGCATTCGTGAACGCCGATGTGCGCCTCATCCCCGCTCTCGCCTTTGACGCTGGCGGGCACCGCCTCGGCCAAGGAGGCGGCTACTACGACCGCATTATCCCCCTGCTCAGCGCACAGCAGCTACAGGAGCAGAGCATCGGCGTGGTCTTTGCTGACGAAATTTACGAAGCTATCCCCTACGACCGGTGGGACGCCATTCTGCCGGTCATCCTCACCGAGGAAGGTATTTTCCGCACTCACCCACAGAGCTAAAAGAACCCGGCTCACCCATCCCCGATTCGCTCTTGATTGAGTTCGCTCTAGATTGAGTTCACTCTTGATTGACACCCCAAATCTTTAGGCAAAAGCGTAAAGATATGCGAGACACATCAATAAAAGTGCTCAGGAAAAAAGGCAAAAAGAAACCAGAAAAAGCTATTTGAGAAGAAAACGCAAATAGCTCCCAAGGTTTCAAAAGCGGTACACTCAAACCACGTTAATAAACCATCCCAGCGAAAACGGATACAGAAGGACAAAATGCCGGTCTACGTTTACCAGTGCAAGAATTGCAACCACGTCTTTGAACAGCGCCAGTCCTTTAGCGACGATGCGCTGCGCATCTGCCCGCAGTGCGGCGAAGAAACCCTGCGCAAGCGCTACAACACCGTCGGCGTGACCTTCAAGGGTTCCGGCTTCTACAGCACCGATAAGGGCAACTCCTAAACGGACAGTCCATACCAGTCGAAAGAGGGGCGGGGCAACACAGGTTGCCCCGCCCCTCGGCGTTTAAGAAGCACTCCCGGCTCGGATGCGCTACACGATGTTATTGCCCCAGTGCGGAGGACGCTGCTGACGCATCCATTCCAGACGCTCACGCTCCTCCGGGGTCAGCGGCTGCGCGGAAATAGCCGCCTTCTGAGCACCCGCCTTCTGGGAGTTCTGGTTCTGAGCATCAGCTTTCTTCACAGAAGCCCCCGCAGCAGACGAGGTACCCGCAACCGGAGGCGTCGTCACGCCCACCAGCAGAGGCTCAGCCCCGCTCACAGAGCCGCCGCCGCTCACACGGCGGTGACCGCGGCGAGGCTTCGGCGTCGACGAATAACTAGCCACGAACCTCAGCGCCCTCGTCCATATCCAGGTAATGCAGCACGCGCGCCACCACAGCGTCCGGATCAGCGAACACCTCCAGGGTGCCCAGCGTAATGTAGTTCCAACCCGTGCGGCTCAGACGCTCCGGCAGCAGACGGGTACGCTCACGCACCGAAGCACGCGCGTAATTCTGCTCGCCGTCAGAGCACGCCACCAGCGGCATAGCCGCCGGCACGCTCGGGTTCGACGAAACCACGGGAGCCACGCCCAGCGCCGGCACCGGCTCAGCCGCCACCTTCTCCGGAGCGTGCGCAATCAACGCGATATCGCCCTCGCCGCGAGTCACACGCACACCGCAAGCCTGCAGGCGCACCACCAAATCGTTCAGCAGCCAGTCGCCCAAATCCGGGGTGTCCGCATCGTCGGCTGCCAAGAATGCGTTACGCGGCAGGGTCTCCGGCACGCGCTGTGCCTTCGCCTCCACCTCTTCACGCGCCTGACGTTCCGCGTGCTCACGCAGCAGGTGGTAGAAGTCCACCGCACCATGATGCAGCTTCTGCGGGTCCAGTTCCGACGGGTCAATGCACGAAACGATGCGCAGGGCGCGGCGGGCACGAGTCAACGCAACTACAAAGCCCTGGCGACCGTGCTCGGCAGACAGCTGACCCAAATCATACGACGCCTGACCCAGGCGGGCACGGCCCACGCCCAGGGAGAAAATCACGGTATCGCGCTCGAGGCTCTCGGCTCGGGTCAGGTCGACCACGCGGAAAGACTCCTCACCGGCGGCGAAGAACGGCGCCAGCTGCGGGTACAGGCTCAGGGCGTGACGCACAGACTCAGCCACACGCTGAGCGTGCTTCGGGCTAGCCGTCACAACCGCCAGCGAACGGTCCGGGGTGCGGTACGCGTGCTCGAGCACCAGGTTCGTGACGCGCTCCACCTCAACACCGGGCGAATCCAGGTTCGCGTTATCGCTGACCTTACCGCGAGTATCAATGTACTCAACGGTCAGCGAACCGGCAGGCTGGGCGGAGGCGCGGCTCACCGGAGCCGCATGCAGCTGCGAGCCGTAGAACTCACGGTTCAGGTAGTCGAGAATCACCGGGTCCATGCTGCGGTGCAGCATCGCCAGGGTGCGGTTGGGCAGTATGGTGGCGAGCACGTCGAAGGTGCTGTCCAGCTGATCGTCGGTCGGCTCGGGCGCACCGAAAGTCGGCGCAGACACGATGAACGGCGAGGGGTAGCCCGAATGCGGGTCGCCCAGGGCAATCACCTGGTCGGCGCGGGTAATCGCCGGCAGGTTCGCCGCCAGCGGGGTCGACTCGGAGTCCAGCAGCAGCACCGTGTCAAAACGCATGGAGGCGGGAACCTTACGCGCCAGGGCGAAGGGGCTCGCAGTCCACAGCGGAAACAGGGTACGCGCCATGACCGGGGCGTGAGTCAGCAGCTCTTCGAGCACGAACTCGTAGCCGCGTAGCTGACTCTTCAGGTACGCCGCTTGATCGTGTTCAGACTCAATACGCTTAGTCCACACGCGCGCAACCTTCGCCAGCAGACGCGCCGGAGCGCTGGTCATGTGGGCGTAGTCGGCACGGCGGAAACGGGATTCCGTATCGCGCAGACGGTCACCGTCCAGCAGCTTACCCTCGTGATGCTGCAACAAGAACTCCAGGGCAGACTGCCACCAGGCAAGCTCCAGCTCAGCGGCAACAACCTCGGTTGGAACCTGACGTGCGTACAGGTCATCGAGTAGCTCCGACAGGCCGCGCTCACGCAGCTTCTGGGTCAGGGCGTCACGCTCCGGCAGGGTCATCAGCAGCACGCGGTCCGCCATGAGGGCGTCCAGGCGGGCATCCAGCACGTCCAGGTCGGTGTGCACAAAGTCGGTACCCTCAACGGTGTCAGCCAGGACAATGCCCAGGCCCGCCAGCTCAGAAACCAGGGAGTTCAGGGCGGCAGCCAGCTGATCCAGGTTCTCCGGAATCTGCGGGGTGCGGGGCGCCTCAATGTGGCGAATCCACTCGGCGCGCTCCGCCTGAACCACCTTCAGCTGCTCGTGCAGATCACCAATATTCACGCCGGGCAGAATGTACTCCTTCGCCGCGCGGCGCAGGCGGGAACGCTGCATACTGCTCATCTCGATGCCGTTCTCGCGGCGCCACGCACCCGAAGCGGTCGCCGCAATCAGGTCGGTCACCGGGCGGTCGTAGACATCCGCGCGGAAACGCTTGAGCGTCTCGCGGATGCGCATCAGAATCGCCAACTGCGACTCCCACTCAGCGATGGTTCGGCCGCGGCGCAGACCCAGCATGGCGCTGGTCTGGTTCATCGCCTCACGCAGGTTCAGCAGGGAGGACTTGAGGGTAATGACCAGGGCGTATGCCTCGGCGGCTTCCTCATCATTGACCAGGCGGGCGCGGTACCACGGGGAGGTACGCGAAGCCGCCGCAAAACCATCAATCTCGCCCAGGCGCACCAGCTCGGCACGCACCTGCTCACGCTCCATGAGCGAATCGAGCATGGGGCGGTCAAAACGCACGCGGGTTGCCGGGCCGTCCTCGGAGGCGGTCAGCTCAGCCAGACGCTGCAGCGCAGAGTAGACAGAAATCTGCCAGTTCGAGTCCTTGTTCAGCAGGGCACGAGTGTGGTCGAGCAGCGCGGCACGGGTCGCCACGAGCTCTTCGTTCAGGTCCTCAGAGTTCGGCTCTTCGGCGCTCTCATTGCGCACGATTGCGCGAATGAACTCGGCGCGCTGAGCCTCAGCATCGTGCTCGGCAAGCAGGTCGTAGCGCAGGCTCTCAATGCCGGTGCGCTTGAGCAGCGCCGAGAATTCAGCCAGGGTGGAGCGCTTCTCGCCCACCACGAGCACGGACTTACCGCGACCCATCAGTGCGGAAGCAATGTTCACGGCGGTACGCAGCGGCTCGGTGCCGGGCGCCGCTGTAATCGTGAAGGAGAACCCGCTGACCGCGGTGTCGATAATCTCCTGGGCGTTCGCGTCCGCATCCAGCAGGAGCATTTCCTCCGCCGGGTCACGCTGATCCAGGGGCTGCTGCAGGTTGTGGGCGTTGAGCTCGCGCGGCTTCACGCCGGGCACCTTCAACGCCGCCAGGTCACGAACCAGCGGGGTGATGGCGGTGTGCGGCAGCTCTCCCAGGCTTTCCTTCAGGTCAGCAAAGGTTGAGATGAAGTACTTGGACTCGATGGTCATGCCCGGAATACGGCCGGCGGAGGCGCGCATACGTTCGATGACCGGCTCGGGATCCAGACGAGACATAGAGTTCGCCAGCTGCGCCACATCCATGGTGCCCAGGTCGATGCCGTATTCCTGCTTGATCTGTCGGACCATCGCCGGGTTCAGGCGTGCGGAACCTGCGAGGCGCAGCTCGAAGTCGTCATCCTTCGGGTGCGGGGTGATGCTCAGCGGCGCCATGAGAATCGGCGCGATGAAGCGCTTCTCGTAGGCGGCGGCATCCTCGCGGGTATCGTGCGAAAGCCAGGATGCGGTACCAGCCACGAAGTATCCGGAGTCCAGGCCGTGGTCGGTAGCGAGTTCGTAAATCTTGGTGCGCAGGGTGCGTGCGGAGCGCATGCCCGCCTCCAGCTGCGACTTGTCACGCAGAATCGTGGAGAGGCGGGTCTTACGTCCGGCGAGTAGCTGAGCCAGGCCGGAGGGGTTCGCCTCGGACAGGTCGATGTGCACGTAGTCGACCTGGTTGAAGTCGAGCATCGCGTCGGGGCCGGTGTAGACATCCATCTGTTCTGCCCAGCGCTCAAGCCCCGCCGAGGGATCGAAGTCCTCGTGGGCGGGGTTCAGGTGTGCGGGCAGGTCGGCGATGTTGATTTCGTCGGCTACTTCGTGGGTTTCCTCTGCTGAGGTCGCGGCGACTGCGGCAGGCTGAGCGGTATCAGCCGGGGTGCCGGGTGCGTGCTGCGCGTCGGTAGGCTCGGGAATCTGGTTCACGTCGTGAGTGTCCTTGTGGGTCAGTGCGGTGTACGTTTGCGCGTACACACCGAAGATGGTGGTTCTTCCGGGGTCCTCTGCCCGGTGTGCCTCAAGCGGGGCGAGTATCAGCGTACGCCTGTGTGATTACTGCGCTTACTTCGACCACATTGCAATATTGACGGCGAGCAGCACTACGGTCACCAACACGTAGAAGACCAGGGCAGGCAGAAGCGCCCAACGGTACTTGGGTGCCAGTTCGCCTTCCAGGTTGCCGAAGCGCAGGGAGCGGAAGAGGAAGAAGCTCAGGATTGCGCCGGGCAGGTTACCGATAATGACCAGCAGTACGGTCAGGTACAGGGCGTAGGCTCGTTCGGTGCGTTCGTTCTCTGCCCCTACGAACTTGAGGGTACCGCCCAGCAGCAGGCTGAGGCAGGCGTTCAGGAATGCCACGGTGAAGAAGGGAATCTTCAGGGCTGCTTGGAAGTCCATCTGGGAGTTCGCTGCGCCCAGGGCAATCCACAGCAGCAGCAGCGCGGGGATGATCATGAGGTACCAGAACAGGTACTTACGCATCTTGTCGGCGTTTTCGATGAGCGCGAAAATTGCGGTCACGGGGTGTCTCTTTCAGATGGTCTCAGGCGGATTCGGTCGGATTCAGAAGGAGTGAGTGAAGGAGCAGGTGGGCATAGTTTCGCCTTGTCAGGCGTCGATTTCGCCCCCGCTATTGAGGGCGTCGTCCACCTGGTCCTGCAGGGTTTCGCGGCGCTCATGTTCAACGTGCTCAATGTAGCGGCGCACGATGTAGTCCAGCAGCACCGACAGCGCCACGAAGGAGTAGTAGGGCTTGCGCTGGGTGCTGATGTGGGTGGGGGTAGTCTGGTAGTGCAGGGAGTACTCGGCGTGCGAGGACATGTAGTTCACACCAATAGCGGTCACCGCAATCATGGGGATGCGGCGCAGCGCCAGCATCTTAATGTGTTCTCGCATGTTCTCGGTCTGACCGGAGAAGGACACAATGATGACCACATCGTCCTGGGTCATATTGTTCATGGCGCTTTCGAACTCATTACGTGCCGGAATGACGTGGCAGAACTTACCGCAAACCTGCATGGACTTGGCGAATTCCTGCACGGCGTTGCGCTGAGCGTAGCCGGTACCGAAGCAGTACACAGTGCGAGCCTCATGAATGCGCTTGAGCAGTCCGCTCAGCTCCATGTGCTCGAGGTAGTCGTAGGTGCGCTGAATGTCTTCGCGGCCGCTCTCGATGAACCGCGGGTTGAAGGGTTCGCTACGGTTCAGAGAGGACTTAATGAAGTACTTCAACTCAGCAAATCCGGAGAAGTTCAGCTTCTTCGTCAGGCGGATAATTGAGCTGGTCGAAGTATAAGTTTTATGTGCCAGAGAGTTGATCGTTGACTCTGCAACGAACTCTTCGTTTTCTAGCATGAATGCCAAAATTTCCCGTTCAGTTTCACTGAATCGGTGCTGGTTCGCATTCACGACGTCTTGTAAATCCACTCAAAGCTCCTGAATCCGATGGTGAGCAATATATAAATAGTACACGCTCTAAGGTCATCAGCCAGGGTGGGTGAGGGTGGTCTTCCCTCACGTTGAGGGGCGCGTTATGCAGATTTGAGCCGGGAATACGTCTGGACACGAGCCCGGGTACAGCTTCGCCGGCGGTATCGGTGTTATCCGATACCGCCGGCGAAGTCTATACCTTATGAGGCGTTATGCCGTCAGACGGTTGAAAGCTGAATCCTCTTAGGAGAGGGTCTTAGCTTCGTTCACCATGGTCTCGAAACGCTCGCGAACCTGGGGAACGTCCATGCCGACGATGACCTGGAATGCCTTGCCCTTGCGGACCAGACCCAGAGCACCTGCGCTCTTGAAGTCTGCATCCGAGGGGCTGACGAGGGACTCATCAGCAACGGAGACACGCAGGCGGGTTGCGCAGTTGTTCACGGTGGTGATGTTCTCTGCGCCACCGAGCAGTTCGAGGAAGCCTGCTGCGCGGGGTGCGTAGAGGTCGCCATCAGCGGACTCAGCAGCTGCGCCGCCGTTCTTCTCAGCAGCCTTAGCAGCCTTGTACTCTGCCTTGCTGTAGAGCTTGGTCTCGCCGCCGTCTTCTTCACGACCGGGGGTCTTGAAGTCGAACTTCAGAATCATGAAGCGGAAGATCACGAAGTACAGGACGGTGAAGCACAGGCCCACACCAATCTGCATGAGGTAGGTGCCGGAGTGGTTTGCCCACAGCGGGATCCAGTTCTGGAACAGGAAGTCGAGCAGACCGCCACCCATGTAACCAACCAGACCCAGCTGGTACATGATTGCTGCCATGGATGCTGCCAGGATTGCGTGGACCAGGAACAGCGGGGGTGCCAGGAACAGGAAGGTGAACTCGAGAGGCTCGGTGATACCAATCAGGATCGCGGTGAGGCAGACGGGAATCATCAGTGCGAGAACTTCCTTGCGCTTCTCGGGACGAGCGGTGGTGTAGAACGCCGCTGCGATACCGATGGGTGCGAAGACCTTGGAGTTACCGTGCAGTGCGAAGCCGCCGCCGGGGAACAGTTCCTTCAGGGGCTTGTCGCTCTTAGCGAACTCGCTCAGGTGGCTCGGCCAGTCCTTAGCGATACCGTTCGGGGTAACAACGTTACCGAAGACGAACGGGGAGTAGATGAAGTGGTGCAGACCGGTCGGAATCAGGAAGCGCTCGAGGAAGGTGTAAACCCACACACCGAGTGCACCGGATGCGATGAAGAAGCCCTGCAGGGAGGAGATGCCGTGCTGAGCGTAGGGCCACAGCCAGGAGAACAGGAATGCCACGGGCATCATCAGGAAGAAGCAGACGCCGTAAACGTACTGCGAGCCCTGGAAGATACCGAGGAAGTCGGGCAGCTTCTTGTCGAACCAGCGGTTGTGTACCCACACCACGATTGCGGAGATGATGATGGCACCGAAGATACCGGTGTCCATGGTCTTGATACCGGCGATCATCTTCAGACCGGTACCTGCCGCGCTCTCAGAGATGTCGGTGGTGTAGTCCAGGTCGAAGAAACCGGTGCCGCCCTTGCCCCATACCTTGAGCATGGTGCCGACGAAGTAGTTGAAGGTCAGGTAGACCATTGCAGCTTCCATCACTGCACGTGCGTTAGCGGTCTTTGCCAGGGCAATGGGCAGACCAATCACGAAGAGCAGTTCCATCTGGTTGAAGACGGTCCATGCGCCGGCTTCCCAAACAGACCAAAAGTGGTTCCACGCGCTTTCCTTGTCAGCAGCGAGGGGGATCAGGTCGCCGTTCTGTGCAATGATCGCAATACCGACCGCGAGGCCAGCGAATGCGAAGAGAAGAACGGGTGCCAGCATGGCAGAGCCGAACCTCTGTACTTTTTCCATCATGAGGCTATACGCCCTTTCGGGTTGTCGAGTGAGCGGACGCAGGGGTTGGCGCTCATTGCCAGCCTGCTGTTCATGCATTCGAACGCCGTATCTTTATACCCCCAAATGGAAGTGTATGAGAGCGGCGCCACATAACCTGCGTGCGCTAAATGCCGAATGTGTTTTAGACAAAAACAATAATGCCAGGTCATACCTGCCCACACATACCAAAAATAGAAGTTTTGAAAGAGTTTTTCAGAACCTGAAACATCTCCCGGCACTGGTTAAAAATACTGACTGCAGATGAGACTTTTTCCCTATTACCCAGCGCACATAATCGATAGCATAAACAGTGCACCCGTAGGTTGAGAGCCCATACAACGCTCCCAACCTTCACCAACGGAGTGCTTCCCTCAAGCTTCTTTCTCACGCACTACCCCGGACTTAGTTTTATGCGCTTCCTCACCCTCAACACCCACAGCTGGTGCGAAATCCACCAGATTTTGAAAATCCGTACCCTCGCAAAGTTCATCATTGAACAGCAGGTGGACGTCATTGCACTGCAGGAAGTCAACCAGCTCACCTCCACCCCCGTGGTAAAGGAGCCCCTGAACTACCGCGGCGGCGCGGGCGTGCCGGTCCGCGAAGATAACTACGCCCTGCTCCTCGTACAGGCACTCAACGAAATGGGTGCAACCTACGAGTGGACCCTCACCGAAACCCACATCGGCTGGGACCTCTACGACGAATGCGTAGCAATCCTCTCGCGCCTGCCGATTCGCGGCATCAAGCCCATCGAGATGTCCCCCGACTACGGCTACCACCAGGTACAGCGCCGCGCAGCGCAGGCAGCGCTCATCGAAACTGAGACGGGCACCTTCTGGTGCGCTACCACCCACATGTCCTGGTGGGACTTCGACGGCGAGCCCCTCTTCGCGCAGGAATACACCCACCTCTCGCAGGCACTCGCAGAATGCGCCCTCACCGCACCCGTACTACTCGGCGGCGACTTCAACTCCGCCGCGCATCTGAGCGATGAAGGCTACGCGCTGGTCACCTCCAGCGGCATGGTGGATACCCGCTCGCTGGCGGAGCACACCGACGGCGAGAACACCGTCCACCGTGAAATCGCCGGTTGGGAAGGTAACACGGACGCCAAGCGCATCGACTTCGTGTTCGCCGACCGACTGCTCACGGTCAACTCCCACGCAGTCGTCTTCCGCGACAACTCTCCCGAAGCCATCTCTGACCACAGCGGCCTGCTCCTGGACATTGACCCCTCCAGCTGGGCACCGCAGAGCCTCCTTACGCCCCTCACCAACCAGAGCTAAAGGGCATCAGACGTTAGCGCCCAACACGACGGCACCTATCGCAACACCCATTACAACCCCCAAGAGAAGGAACAATCATGACGACCCAGACCCAGTGGTGGCAGGAACCCGTTGTCTACCAGATTTACCCCCGCTCCTTCAACGACTCCAATGGCGATGGCATCGGCGATCTGCCCGGCATCACCGAGAAGATTCCGTACCTCGCCAAGCTGGGTATTCAGGTGCTGTGGCTCTCGCCCATCTATGCTTCCCCAAACGATGACAACGGCTACGATATCTCCGACTACCGCGCCATCATGCCCGAGTTCGGCACCATGGAAGACTTCGATGAGCTGCTCGAAACCGCGCACGAGCACGGCATCAAGCTCATGATGGACCTGGTCGTCAACCACAGCTCCGACGAGCACGAATGGTTCAAGCAGGCACGCTCCTCCAAGGACAACCCCTACCGCGACTACTACATCTGGCGCGACCCCAAGGGCTTCGACGAGGACGGCAAGCCGATTCCGCCGAACAACTGGATTTCCTGCTTCAGCCCCTCCGTGTGGGAATGGGACGAGGCGACCGGCCAGTTCTACCTGCACTACTTCTCCATCAAGCAGCCCGACCTGAACTGGGAGAACCCGAAGGTCCGCGAAGAGGTCTACGACATCATGCGCTTCTGGCTGGACAAGGGCGTGGACGGCTTCCGCATGGACGTCATCAACCTGATTTCCAAGGACCTCTCCTTCCCCGATGACCCGGCAGTCCTCGCCGGCGGCCTCGACAACTGCCTGGCTGTCGCCGCTAACGGCCCGCGCGTGCACGAATTCCTGCAGGAGATGAACCGCGAGGTCCTCAGCAAGTACCCGGTCATGACCGTGGGCGAAACCCCCTGCGTGACCGTGGACGACGCCGCGCTCTACACCGGCTTCGACCGCAACGAGCTGCAGATGGTGTTCCAGTTCGAGCACATGGATGTAGACGCCTCCGAAGGTGGCGTGACCGGCAAGTGGTCCGACCGCCGCTTCAACCTGGTCGACCTCAAGAAGGTCCTCACTCACTGGCAGGAGGGTCTGCACGGCCGCGGCTGGAACTCCCTGTACTGGAACAACCACGACCAGCCGCGCACCGTCTCCCGCTTCGGTAACGACTCCCCCGAGTACCGCACCGTCAGCGCCAAGATGCTGGGCACCGTACTGCACCTGATGCAGGGCACCCCCTACATCTACCAGGGTGAAGAGCTGGGCATGACCAACGTCTTCTTCGACGATGTGAAGGACTACAACGACCTGGAGATTCACGACTCCTGGCGCAAGTACGTTGAAGAGTCGGGCCGCGTCTCCGCAGAGGACATGCTGCGCTACATCAGCGCCTCCGGTCGCGACAACGCCCGCACCCCCATGCAGTGGACCGCCGGTGAAAACGCCGGATTCACCTCCGGCACCCCCTGGCTGAAGCTGAACCCGCGCTACACCGAAGTCAACGCGGAGGCAGAACTCGCCAACCAGGATTCGGTGTTCTACCACTACCGCGACCTGATTAGCCTGCGCCGCGAGCACCCGATCGTCCTGACCGGCGAGTACCGTCTGCTGGATGAAGAAGACGAGCAGGTCTACGCCTACCTGCGCGTGAACTCCGACGAGGACGCCGCAGCAACCGGCGAGCGCGCCCTGCTGGTCGTCGCTAACTTCACCGATGACACCGTTCAGCTGAACTATGCGGGCGGCAACCTGGATTCGGTGGTGCTGACCAATTCGCAGGCTCTCTCCCCGACTGAGCTGAAGGCCATCGAGAACACCCCGAAGCTGATCAGCTCGAACTACCGCGATGAGAACCGCGAGTTCACCGACGAGGGCACCCTGCTGCGCCCCTACGAGGCGAAGGTCTACCTCTTCGGTAACGCGTAAGTAAGCACTCCCCGAAATGTAATGTGCGAGGGGGATCCGGTACAGACATTCCGGGCCCCTTCGCCCTATACTTCAATCACAGACACAATTTGTTCTCTTTTCGGCTGGATGGCCGGTATAGAAAGGCAATTATGAGCAACTCCGAGGCATACGAGGTTCCCTCCTACGAAGGCCGCCAGTGGTGGAAGGAAGCCGTGGTGTACCAGGTGTACCCCCGCTCCTTCAACGACGCGAACGGCGACGGTATCGGTGACCTGAAGGGCATCACCGAGAAGCTGCCCTACCTGGCTAAGCTGGGCATCAACGTCATCTGGCTCTCCCCCGTGTTCGACTCGCCGAACGTGGACAACGGCTACGACATCTCCGACTACTTCGCCATCATGAGTGACTTCGGCACCATGGAAGACTTCGACGAGATGCTCGAAACCGCCCATAAGCACGGCATCAAGATCCTGATGGACCTGGTCGCAAACCACACCTCCGATGAGCACCCCTGGTTCAAGGAGTCCCGCTCTTCCAAGGACAACCCCTACCGCGACTACTACATTTGGAAGGACCCGAAGGGCTTCGACGAGGACGGCAACCCGATTCCTCCGAACAACTGGGCGTCCGAGTTCGGCGGCCCGGCGTGGGAGTGGGACGAGGCGACCGGCCAGTTCTACCTGCACATCTTCTTCAAGGAACAGCCCGACCTGAACTGGGAGAACGAGAAGGTTCGCGAGGACCTGTACTCCATGGTCCGCTGGTGGCTGGACAAGGGCGTTGACGGCTTCCGCCTGGACGCTATCAACATCATCTCCAAGCCCGAGGGCTTCCCGGATGACCCCTCCACCGACTTTGAAAAGCACACTTCCTCGATTCCGTTCGTTATCTCGAACGGCACCATGGTGCACCCGTGGATGAAGGAGCTCACCCGCGAGACCTTCAGCCGCTACGACGTGATGACCGTGGGCGAGACCAGCGCAACCAGCCCCCAGGACGCTAAGCTGTGGGCCGGCTACCACACCGGTGAGCTGAACATGATCTTCCACTTCGATCACATGGGCGTGGATAACGACCCGAACGGCAACCTGGGCGGCAAGTGGTCCTACGCGCCGTACAAGCTGACCGAGCTCAAGCGCATCCTGAACGAGTGGCAGACCACCCTGGAGGGTAACGCCTGGGGTTCGCTGTACTGGAACAACCACGACCAGCCGCGCGTTGTCTCCCGCTTCGGTAACGATTCGGATGAGTTCCGCACCCTGTCCGCTAAGCAGCTGGCGACCACTCTGCACTTCATGCAGGGCACCCCGTACATCTACCAGGGTGAAGAGCTGGGCATGACCAACGTGAAGTTCGATTCGATTGAGGATTACCGCGATGGCGACTCGATCCGCTTCTACGAGGACATGCACGTTGACCACAAGCGTCTGAGCCACGAAGAGGCGATGCAGGCAATCTACATTAAGGGCCGCGACAACGCTCGTACCCCGGTTCAGTGGGATGCCTCCGCTAACGGTGGTTTCAGCCCCGAGGGTGTGACCCCGTGGATTGCTGTGAACCCGAACTACCCGGCGATTAACGCTGAGGCTGTTCTGGCTGATGAGGATTCGATCTTCTACCACTACCAGCAGCTGGTGGCGCTGCGCCGCGGCAAGCTGAAGGACCTGATGGTTTACGCGTCCTTCGCTCCGGTGGATTCGGTTCAGGTTCCGCACAACGAAGACGAGGCTGTGTACGCGTACACCCGTACCGGTGGTGCGGATGGAAGCCCCGCAAACGAGTCTTTGCTGGTTGTTTCGAACTTCACCGCTGAGGAGCAGGTGCGCGACTTTGCTGTGCTGAATGAGGCTCGTGAGGCTGATGCTCGTGTTGAGCTGGTGAGCTCGAACTACAAGGACGATGCGGGTTCGACCCTGCGTCCCTACGAGGCGAAGGTGTACCACATCGTTCGCTAAGCGTTGTAGCTCGTTGAGTGCTACGGCGTGCCGATAAGGTGATAGACAGCAGAAGGAGGGTGAGGCTTATGCCCCGCCCTCCTTTTGTGTTGCCTTCTGTGTTCTCCCCTGTGTTGTCCCGGGTTGTTGTCCCGGCGTGCTTTCGTAGCTCTGCCGAGCTGGAGGCTCTGCTCAGCTAGAGAATGTAAGCTGCAGAATCGGCACGGCGAGCGCGATAAGACCTACACTGACGACGGCCCCGGCAGCAATAACCGGTGCGGCGGTACCCTCGTGCCGGTAGTGGGTTTCCAGGATGACGATATTAGCGGCTGGCGGTAGCACTCCGAGGATAAAAAGTACCTGCGGGTGGGTGAGCAGCTGGTCAAAGTGTATGCCCGCCGTATCGTGCGCCCAGCGGGCGAGTGCGAGCACAGCGACACTGTAGACGCTCACGAGTCCGGCGCGCAGGAGCGCCCATCCGACTGCGCGGGTGAGGTCGGCACGGTGTAGTTTGGCGGTACCGAGCCACATACCCAGCACGATCAGCCCGATAAAGCTGAACACCCAGGTCAGTACCCGGTAGAAACCGGCCCCGTGCAGGCTCAGGAACGGCCCTGCGGGCAGGCAGAGTAGCCCCACCACCACGGCGATGACGGGTGGGCTGGTGCGCAGTCCTTGCAGTACTGTGCGGAGGGTTCCGTTGTGGCTTCTAGAGGCTTGAGTGTCCGGTGCTGGGTTGTCGCCTGTCCCAGAATCGCCTGCCCCGGAGTCACCCTTGGAGTCGCCTCGTAGTAGTGAGGTTCCCAGAATATTACCCATGATTGAGTTGCCGATGTACGCGCCAATGTACACGCGCACAGCTTCCTCGCCCCAGAATCCAGCAACCACGGGGATGCCGAAGAGCCCCGCGTTCAGGTAGACAAAGGCGAGCTTCTGCACTGGGTCGCCGGTGATGCGTCCGGCACCGAGCACGCCAAGGAGCATCAGCACCATGGTGGATGCGGCAATAAAGAAAAGCTCGGGGCGGCTGGTGGCGACGGTGTAGATGATGACGGCGGGGATAATCCAGCGTGTCATGAGGGTTGATGCCTCTTCTTTGAGGCGGGTTCCCCAGCGTTCGGGTAGCAGTAGCGCGAGTCCGATACCTAGACTCAGGTAAAGGAGTGGGAGGAGAATTCCCATGCGCGTTCCTTCCGCTGTTGTTGTGTCTGTGCCGTTGTTTTACGGCTAAGGTCCCTGTCTAATAACCCTACCCTGAACCTTCAGGTTGAGGTTTATTGATTTTTCATCATATTTTTCGAAATTTTCGCGTCATATTGCATCATATTCGCTGATGCTCTCGTTTTTTATACGGTTCGCCTCTAATCTTGAAATATAGAGAGAATATATTTTCCACCACATTCTTTCGTTCTATCACAAACACTCATTTCTTACGAGATGAGGAACTCGGTTGTTTCTTCTCCCGTAAGGCTAAATAGCAGGAGCCCGCAATGCAGCAACCGTATCGTTCTTCCCCTCCCGAATCCGGTGGCGTCCCGCAGCAATCCGTGAAGCGTCCTGCGCAGGCTTCTAGCCAGCATGCTGATGCGCATATTCCGTGGCGCCCTTCTTCGGCCCTGCTTACTGCCCCTGCTACAGCTTCTGTAACCACTGTACCCGCCTCTGAGAGCCCTGAGCAGACCTTTAGGGTGCCTCACCCGGTGTTGAGTGTTATCTCGTGGCTGATTGCGGCTGCGAGCGCTGTGTGGCTTGTCATTCTGGGCGTCTCGTTGGCGTTGAATGTCGCGTCGGGAGTGAGTCACGATTCTGAGTTCATGATGCTGACCTACGGCGTGTATATGGCGTGCGCGTTTGGGTTCTGCTGTTTTGGTACGTTTTTTGCTCTGCATTTTGGGTTGGGGTCGAGCGCTCATTGGCGTGATTCGATTCGTCACCCGCATCACCCGCATTAGATTTTTTATTTCTCGGCATAGTTTTTAGGGCATTTATTTGGAGTGCGTTTTTATTTAGACTCGCAGTTTAAATAAATAGACGATTTTTTATAAATTCTAAAACGCTTTCCCTTTTCCTACACGACTTTACTCAAGAAGCCGCCCGGCGCATCCACATTCGGATGCACCGGGCGGCTCCTTACGGGGCTTCAGCTATCTTAGGTTGCACACTCAAAGGGGTTCAGGAGCCGAACATGCAGACGCTCAAAATCTTTGACATTGCGCGTTACGAGAGTAAGACCATGGGTCAAAGCAGTTGCAGCGATCCATGCGTCGTTCTCCGGCGCTTTATCCGGCACGTGAAGCCCTGCACAACAATCAGCTACAGCTCCGTCAATGACAAGAGTTCGTTTCTGAAATTTCTCTCGAACTGCCAAAAACCACTCACGCAGATAAGCACCTTGTATCGGATCTTTACGCTCCATAGCAAGCACACCGCGCTCTAGTTCCATAAGGGTCACGACGCTAATATAGAGTGGCTTTTCTGAATAACGGCGAAACCACGACTCAAAAACAGGGTCGGCCTTACCGCGTGAGAGCTTCCACAACTCAGAAATAATATTGGTATCAAGCAGGTACATCGTTGTCCCCTAGAACTCTACAATGGGGCGCTGATGTGCGGAACGTTCTGCCGTGGGGAATTCTTCGGGCAGATCCATACCTTCAGCAGGTTGAGGGTAGTTTGCGAAGAAATCATACAGGGAAGAGCTCTCGTTCTGGCTACGCGAATACTCTTCATAGGTCATAAGGACATAGGTGGGTTCACCACGCTTAGTGATAATAACGGGTGATTGCTGAGCCTGCTTCTGGGCTTTGGCGAGATTTTGGTTGAACTCGCGGCTGGTCATAACGGTCATAATTTCCCCCTTGCTGCTCACGACATGAAAACATAAATAATGTAACTACGTAGCTACATTATATTTTCCTTTCAGTACTACGACAACCCCTCCATCTTCAGACCCGCTATATATCGTTAGGAAGATACGAAGAAGCCGCCCGGCACATCCACAATCGGATGCACCGGGCGGCTCCTTCACAGGCTCCCAGCTACAAAGCTAGGTAGCCCACAGCGGGATTACTCCCACTCAATGGTTCCCGGGGGCTTGGAGGTAACATCCAGCACCACTCGGTTAACGTCCTTGACCTCATTGGTAATACGGTTCGAGATCTTAGCCAGCAGATCGTACGGCAGGCGCGACCAGTCAGCGGTCATCGCGTCTTCCGAAGAGACCGGGCGCAGAACAATCGGATGACCGTAAGTACGGCCGTCGCCCTGAACGCCCACGGAACGAACGCCAGCCAGCAGAACCACGGGGCACTGCCAGATGTGCTCATCCTGGCCAGCCGCGGTCAGCTCTTCACGCACAATGGCGTCAGCTGCGCGCAGGGTCTCCAGGTTCTCGCGGTTAACCTCGCCGACAATGCGGATGCCCAGGCCGGGGCCGGGGAACGGCTGACGTGCCACGATCTTCTCGGGAACGCCGAGCTCACGACCGATAGCGCGAACCTCGTCCTTGAACAGGGTGCGCAGCGGCTCAACCAGTTCGAAGGTCAGGTCGTCGGGAAGGCCGCCCACGTTGTGGTGGCTCTTAATGTTTGCGGTGCCGTCGCCGCCGCCGGACTCGACAACGTCCGGGTACAGGGTGCCCTGGACCAGGAACTTGATGTCTGCGCCCTCTTCGCCCGCTTCGGCAATCAGCTTGCGCTGTGCTTCTTCGAAGGAGCGGATGAACTCGCGGCCGATAGCCTTACGCTTCGCCTCGGGCTCGGTGATGCCCTCGAGTGCGGAGAGGAAACGCTCCGACTCGTCGATGGTGATGACCTTGATACCCATGGATGCTGCGTAGTCCTGCTCGACCTGTTCACGCTCGCCTTCACGGAGCAGACCGTGGTCGATGAAGAAGCAGGTGAGCTGGTCGCCAACAGCCTTATGCACGAGTGCTGCTGCCACGGAGGAGTCAACGCCGCCGGAGAGCGCGCAGATGACGCGGTCGTTACCGACCTGCTCGCGGATCTTAGCGACCTGCTCTTCGATGATGTTGTTGGTGGACCAGGTGGGCTTCAGGCCTGCCACATTGTAGAGGAAGTTCTCCAGGGCGACCTGGCCGTAGTCGGAGTGCTTCACCTCGGGGTGCCACTGCACGCCGCCGAGCTTGCGGGACTCGTCCACGAATGCTGCCACGGATGCGCCGGGGGTCTTTGCCAGCACCTCGAAGCCTTCGGGGGCTTCGGTCACGGAGTCGCCGTGAGACATCCACACGTTCTGGGTGGTGGGGGTGCCGGTGAGGAAGGAGGAGTTCTCAGCGCAGACCACAGCGTCGGTTGCGCCGTATTCGCGCAGACCGGTCTGGGCGACGGTGCCGCCGAGGGTCTGAGCCATCACCTGGAAGCCGTAGCAGATACCGAAGATCGGCACGCCAGCTTCAAACAGGGCCTTGTCACCCTTGGGTGCGCCATCGGCGTAGACCGAGGAGGGGCCACCGGAAAGCACAATAGCTGCCGGGTTCTTGGCGAGCATCTTCTCGGTGCTCATGGAGTGGGGGACGATTTCGGAGTAGATGCCGGCTTCACGCACGCGACGAGCAATGAGCTGCGCGTACTGTGCACCGTAATCTACCACCAGGACGGGACGCTCTTCGAGCTGGTCCAGGTTCACAGAGTTGGTCACGAAAATTACCTCAACGTGTTGGTACTAATCCGCGCACTTGCGCGGGGATATATCTATTTTACGCTATCGCTGTACGCCGCCGACGGTACGTAGCCACTCCCCCATCCCGGGGGTGCCGCCACATGCCCTAACGGGGGTATGACGGGGGTAGAGCGTGCGTATAGAAAGCACCGCCCGGCGACCGGCAGACCAAAACCTGCCAACCACCAAGCGGTGATTCATGAAGCTACATTAGCCGCGGTACGCGGGAACCACGGTCAGGTCCGCCTTCTGGAACTTCTTCAGATCCAGGTAACCACAGTTAGCCATTGCGCGCTTGAGCGCACCGACAATGTTGCTGGTGCCGTTCACGTGGTGCGAAGGACCGTACAGGACTTCCTCCAGGGAGCCGACAACACCCAGCGGGGTGCGCACGCCGCGCGGGAAGTCCAGCGAGTGCGCCTCGTTGCCCCAGTACCAGCCCTGGCCGGGAGCCTCGGATGCGCGAGCCAGCGGAGCACCCAGCATGACAGCGTCAGCGCCCAGTGCGAGAGCCTTCACCATGTCGCCGGAGCGGCCCAGGGAGCCGTCAGCAATCACGTGCACGTAGCGGCCGCCGGACTCATCCAGGTAGTCCGAACGTGCCGCAGCGACATCGGCGATAGCGGTTGCCATGGGTGCGGAGATGCCCAGGCCCTGGCGGGTGGTCTGTGCGGAACCGCCGCCGAAGCCCACCAGAACGCCGGCCGCACCGGTACGCATCAGGTGCTTAGCCTGCGAGTAACCAGCCACGCCACCAACGATGACCGGAACGTCGAGCTCGTAGATGAACTTCTTCAGGTTCAGCGGCTCGTGCGAGGTCGAAATGTGCTCGGCAGAGACGGATGCGCCACGGATGACGAACAGCTCAACGCCAGCCTTCACCACGGTCTCGTAGTGCTCCTGGGTGTTCTGCGGGCTCAGAGAGCCGGCAACAACCACGCCGGAGTCACGAATCTCTTCCAGGCGTGCAGTAATCAGTTCCGGCTTAATCGGCTCGGAGTAAATCTGCTGCATGCGGGTGGTCGCAGAGGCGGGGTCCGCCTCGGGCAGCTCAACAATCTCGTCGAGCAGCGGCTGCGGGTCCTCGTAGCGGGTCCACAGGCCCTCGAGGTTCAGCACGCCCAGGCCACCCAGCTTGCCCAGCGCAATGGCGGTCGCCGGGGACATGACCGAGTCCATGGGCGCACCAATGATGGGGGTGTCGAACTTGAACGCGTCAATCTGCCAGGAGGTGTCAACGTCGCGGCGGTCGCGGGTACGGCGGGTGGGAATCAGCGCCACATCGTCCAGGGAGTAGGTGGGGCGGGCGTTCTTGGAGAGGCCAATCTGAATTTCAGACATGGGGTGAATCCTTTCGAATTCGGTTTGAGGGGTGCCGCTGGGCGTTATTCGCGCCGATGCCCGCCCAATACCTGAACGGGTATGGGGCGGGCTTCACGGCGCACGGTGTGCACACCATGCGGCGAATCATCGTTGGTGAGGCGTTTTAGCCGCGGTAGTTCGGTGCCTCAACGGTCATCATGATGTCGTGCGGGTGCGATTCCTTCAGACCTGCGGGGGTGATGCGCACAAACTGACCCTTGTACTTGAGCTCCTCGATGGTGCGGGAACCGACGTAGAACATGGTCTGGCGCAGGCCGCCTTCGAGCTGGTGAATCACTGCGGAGAGCGGGCCGCGGAAGGGAACCTGACCCTCAATACCCTCGGGGATCAGCTTCTCTTCGCTGGAGACGTCAGCCTGGAAGTAGCGGTCCTTGGAGAAGGACTTGTGGCGGCCGCGGGTCTGCATCGCGCCGAGCGAACCCATGCCGCGGTATGCCTTGTACTGCTTACCGTTCATGAAGATCAGCTCACCGGGGGACTCGGTGGTACCAGCCAACAGGGAGCCGAGCATCACGGAGTCAGCGCCGGCAACCAGTGCCTTGCCAATCTCACCGGAGTGCTGCATACCGCCGTCAGCGATCAGCGGCACGCCCGCCGGGATTGCTGCCTTAGCGGACTCGTTGATAGCGGTCACCTGGGGAACGCCAACACCGGCGATAATGCGGGTGGTGCAGATGGAGCCGGGGCCAACGCCGACCTTCACGCCGTCAGCGCCGGCGTCGATGATTGCCTGTGCGCCCAGGCGGGTTGCAGCCTGGCCACCGATAACATCCACGTGTGCTGCGGCGGGGTCCTTCTTCAGGCGGGCAATCATGTCGAGCACGCCCTGGGAATGGCCGTTTGCGGTGTCCACGAACAGTGCGTCAACGCCTGCCTCGATCAGGGTCATTGCGCGCTCATAGCCGTCACCGAAGAAGCCGATAGCGGCACCGGCACGCAGGCGGCCGTCCTCGTCCTTGGTAGCGTTGGGGTACTGCTCAGTCTTGACGAAGTCCTTCAGGGTGATCAGACCGGCGAGCTTGCCTGCGTCGTCGACCAGGGGCAGACGCTCGATCTTGTTGTGGGACAGCAGCGCGAATGCTTCGTCCTTGGTGACGCTGGGGTGCGCGGTGACCAGCGGCATGGGGGTCATGATGTCGCGGACGCGAATGCCCTCGTAGTCGGAACGGGAGATGTAGCGGATATCGCGGTTGGTGATGATACCTTCCAGCACGCCCTCTTCGCTGACAACGGGCAGACCGGAGACCTTGTAGTAGCCGCAGACCTGGTCGTATTCGGCGATGGTTGCGTCAGCACCGATGGTGACGGGGTTAATGATCATACCGGACTCGGAGCGCTTGACGCGGTCCACGTGTGCCGCCTGATCCTCGATGGAGAGGTTGCGGTGGATAACGCCCATACCGCCCAGACGTGCCATAGCGATTGCCATCGCGGAGTCGGTCACGGTGTCCATTGCGGCGGAGATGATGGGGGTGTTCAGGGTGATGCGCTTAGACAGGCGGGTGGAGGTGTCCGCATCGGAGGGGATGACGTCGGTGTTGCCGGGCAGCAACAGCACGTCATCGTAGGTCAGGCCGGTGAAGCCGAACGGATCCTCGGACAGAGCGGTGGGAATGGTCATTGTCTACCTTTCGGATGCTGGCTTCATCGGTGAGAAGCTCAGCCTATACGTTGCATATGTCAAGATGCGGTACAAACCGTCTGCCCGCACCCCACACGGTGGTTTGAGCGCAAACGGGAGCAGCTTACCTTCTATAGTAAACCGCTAAAGGTTTCTTTGCTGAGAAGCACTCAGAGTAAGCACACCTCAGCGGGAGGCTGTCGGCAGGTTCTAACGCCCCGCGAACGCGAGCGCACCCGAGCCTACCGACAGCGAGTGCCCGGTACCGCCTCCACGATGGAGGGGCGGCACCGGGCACACACACTATTTAGGCTTCTTCAGTTTCTTCGGGCTTCTCAACCACCAGGGTCTCGGTGGTCAGCACCAGAGCCGCGATGGAGGATGCGTTCTGCAGAGCCGAACGGGTCACCTTCACCGGGTCAATCACGCCGGCTTCAATGAGGTCCACGTACTCGCCGGTCTTGGCGTTGAAGCCGTGACCCACGGGCAGCTCGGAGACCTTGGAGACGACGACGTAGCCGTCTTCGCCAGCGTTCTCAGCGATCCAGCGCAGCGGCTGAACCAGGGCACGGCGAACAATCTGTACACCCACGTTTGCGTCGTGGTTGCCCAGGTCCATGCCGTCCAGTGCCTTCAGCGCGTGAACCAGCGCGGAACCGCCACCGGAGACAATGCCCTCTTCCAGGGCTGCACGGGTGGAGGACACAGCATCCTCGATGCGGTGCTTGCGTTCCTTCGCCTCAACCTCGGTTGCGGCACCGACCTTGATGACGCCCACGCCGCCGGCGAGCTTAGCCAGGCGCTCCTTGAGCTTCTCGCGGTCCCATTCGGAATCCACGCGCTCAATTTCGCGGCGCAGCTGCTGCACGCGGTCCTCGATTGCCTCGGGGTCGCCGCCGCCGTCAACGATGGTGGTGTGGGACTTGGTGACGGTCACGCGGCGTGCCGAGCCCAGGTGCTCCAGGGTGACCTGCGGCAGGTCAATGCCGAGCTCGCCGGTTACGACGGTGCCGCCGGTCAGAATTGCCAAATCCTGCATGATGGCCTTGCGGCGGTCACCGAAACCGGGAGCCTTCAGGGCGACCACGTTGATGGTGCCGCGCAGCTTGTTCACGACCAGTGCGGAGAGCGCCTCACCGTCAACGTCTTCTGCGATGATGGTCAGCGGCTTCTTCGCCTGAACGATCTTCTCGAGCACGGGCATGATTTCTGCGATGGTGGAAATCTTGCCCTGGTAGAGCAGCACGAGGCTGTTCTCCAGCACTGCTTCGCCGCGCTCAGCGTCGGTGACGAAGGAGGGCGAGAGGTAGCCCTTATCGAACTGCATACCTTCGGTGATGTCCAGTTCAATTTCGGTGGAGGAGCCGTCTTCGATGGTGATGACGCCGTCCTGGCCGACCTTCTCGAAGGCGCGAGCCAGCAACTCACCAATCTGCTCGGACTGGGCGGAGATAGCTGCAACGTGCGCCACCTCGGGGCCCTGCACGGGGCGTGCGTTCTCGAGCAGACGTGCGGAGACAGCCTCCACGGCCGCCTCGATGCCGCGCTTGACGTCGGCGGGTGCCGCGCCGCTGGTGACGTTGCGCAGACCCTCGTTCACCAGCGCCTGCGCGAGCACGGTTGCGGTGGTGGTGCCGTCACCGGCAACGTCGTTGGTCTTGGTGGCGACTTCCTTCGCCAGCTGGGCGCCCAGGTTCTCGTACGGGTCATCCAGTTCAATTTCACGGGCAATGGACACGCCGTCGTTGGTGATGACGGGTGCACCCCACTGCTTGTCGAGCACAACGTTGCGCCCGCGCGGGCCGAGGGTTACCTTGACCGCGTTTGCCAGCTTATCGACGCCAGCCTGCAGGGACTTGCGGGCGGCATCGTTGAATTCAAGCTGCTTAGCCATGTGTTCGCTACTCCTAGTGCGTCACAGAAAGGAAATTTGAGGGGCAGATGATAGCTCATGCGCCGTACCGGATGAGCGGTACGGCGCATGAGCATCTGAAAGTATTAGTCGACGATTGCCAGAACGTCGCGTGCGGAGAGAATCAGGTACTCTTCGCCCTGGTACTTAACCTCGGTGCCACCGTAGCGGGAGAACACGACAACGTCGCCTTCCTTGATGTCTACGGGAATGCGGTTGCCCTTCTCATCCACGCGGCCCGGACCAACGGCGACAACGCGTGCTTCCTGCGGCTTTTCCTTCGCAGTTTCGGGGATAACCAGACCGGATGCGGTGGTCTGCTCAGCCTGCTCGATCTTGATAACGACGCGGTCTTCCAGGGGCTTGATAGCCATAATCGGTTCCTCCGGGTTGTGGATTTACGTTTGATGCGAGACAGCGGCGCAGTGGCGCGCCCGATAACTGTCTCGAGTGCTACCTCAACTCTAGTTTCACCTGTGCTTTCGGTCAAGAAAAGCGCCCCTGCGCCGGGGTGTTTCACCGCAAGGCGAACGCTGAGCAAAAAGCCGAGCAGATTGGGCTTCCCACCTGCCAAAATCGGCACCCCGTAAAATGAGGAGCATGCCTATTCCCGCATCCCCTTTTACTCCCGCCGCTAAGCTTCCGTTCAGCACCGAAGCGCTCGCGGCAGCCGATGAGCTCTACCCGCTGGGCTCGGATACGCTCAGCGCCGTTACTTCTTTGCGTTCGCGAGGTTTTAGCCCCGAGGAGTCTGCACAGATTATTTCGCTGGCGCAGGCTCGTACCCGTGCGCGCGCCAAGTTCGGCGAGCGCGCCCGCACCCTCATGCTCACTCAGGAGGCGGCGGAGCAGGCGACCCGCCCGGTGATTGCGCATTATCGTGCTCAGCGTCTGCGCCCGGTTGCCGGCACGGTGGCTGATTTGGGGTGCGGTATCGCGTCGGATTCTGCCGTGTATGCGGCGGAGCGCAGTGCCGTGGTTGCGGTGGAGTTGGATCCACTGACGGCTTCTTTTGCGGCGAAGAACCTTGAGTTTTGCCCGCAGGCGCGCGTGTATTCGGGGGATGTGACCGATTACGTGCACGGTGAACTTCTGGACGCCGCCGGTGAACCGGTGGGTATTGTGTGGATGGACCCGGCGCGCCGCGAGTTGCGGGGTGCGAAGAAGGCTCAGACGGAGCGCCTTTTTGATCCGGAGGCGTTCTCTCCCCCGTTCTCGTTCGTGCTGAATCTTGCTCGTACGGGCGTGCCGATGGGCGTGAAGTTGGGTCCCGGTTTTCCACATGAGGGCATCCCCTCCCCCGAAGATATTGCCTCGGAGGCGAACCCTAACCCGCGCGTTGAGGCGGAGTGGATTCAGTCGGAGGGTTCCCTCGCCGAGTTGGTGCTCTGGTTTAACGCGCTGGCTCAGGAGGGGGTGGCTCGCACGGCAACCTCTGTGCGTGAAACCTCTGTGCGTGAAGTGTCCGCCGAAGAGACCGATTGCAACGAAGGCCCCGCCGAAGGTTCTGCCGAAACTAGTGCCCTACTGCCGCCCTATGAAGCGGTCAGCTTCCGTAGCCCCTTGACGGCGGAAGAGGCGGAGCAGAGCGTCGACGTTCCGGTATCCCTGCCGCAGCCCGGTGATTACCTGCTGGAGCCTGCCCCGGCGATTGTGCGCTCGCATCTGGTCGCTGAGTTTGCGCAAAGTATTGGCGCGCATCTGCTGGATGAGCACCTGGCGTATCTGTGTTCTGCCGAGCCGGTGGAGCATCCGCTGGTTGCCTGCTACGAGGTGCTGGAGGAGATTCCCCTGCAGGAAAAGCAGTTGAAGCGTTGGGTGCGTGAGCAGGGCTTTACGGCGCTGACGATCAAGAAGCGTGGCGTGGATATTGTTCCGGAGCAATTGCGTGCGCGTCTGCTGGGTTCTGGGGGTTCTAAGCAATCCAAGAAGAAACAGAAAAAGAACGCTAATTCTTCTTCTGGTGCGCAGGAGGGCACACAGGAGTCCTCGTACCGTCCGGCAACGCTGGTCTTTACCCGCATCGGCTCGGGTAGGGATTCACGCCGCATCGGCTGGCATGTACGCTCGCTCTAGCCTCGCCAGCCCTATCTACCCAAACCCGGCTACTCAACCCCGACTGCCCCGCCCGGACTGCTCAGCCCCGAGGACGGGTTACCGTTCATGACGATTCGTGACGTTTCCCGTTCCGGATTCTGCACTCGACAGGGCGCGCGTCTTCCTCAGACCGTACACTAGATACAGCGCCTACTAGAAGTGCCTACTAGAGGTGCTTCTGTACCGGCCGGGCAGGCCATCAGCTGAGCTGGCGCCTGCTCGGGGTAGAGCCCACCGATAATAACTTCCACAGTCGGCACCATGCACGACCCTATTTCCAGACGCAGGAAAGGCCATATGATCGACTTTGCTTCCTCCCCGCAGTCCACTCTCGGCGTGGAATGGGAGATTGCACTTATCGACCGTGAAAGCGGCGAACTGACCCAGCGTGCCAGCGAGGTGCTGTCCATCCTGCGCGAGCGCCGCCCCGAACTGCTCAAGCCCGCCTCCGACCGGGCGCACGTGACCGGCGAATTCCTGGAGAACACCCTCGAGGTGGTGACCGGCATCTGCCGCACCGTCGCTGAGGCGTGCCGTCAGCTGCAGGAGCTCACCGACATCATCCGTGAAATTACCGATGAGCTCGGCATTGAGTTCTACCCCGCCGGCACTCACCCCTTCTCCCATTGGGCTGATCAGCCGGTCGTGGCGAAGGAACGCTACCAGCGTGTGGTCGAGCGCGCCCAGTATTGGGGCCGCCACATGGTCATTTACGGTGTGCACGTGCACGTAGGCGTTGACTCCCGCGATAAGGTTCTGCCGCTCATCGACGCGCTGACCAACTACGGTCCGCACCTGCTGGCGCTTTCGTGCTCCTCCCCCTACTGGGACGGTATCGATACCGGTTACGCATCGCACCGCACCCAGCTTTACCAGCAGCTTCCGACGAACGGTCTGCCCTTCCACTTTGATACCTGGGAGCAGTACAGCGACTACCTGGAGTCGCTCGTGGCAACCGATGTGATTAACGATCCGAGCGAGGACCGTTGGGATGTTCGCCCGGTTCCGCGTTACGGCACCATTGAGATGCGCTATTGCGATGGCCTCGCCTCCCTGCCGGATGTTGCGGCGCTCGTGGCGTTCACGCAGTGCCTGGTGGAGTACTTCTCCCGCCGCATTGAGGCGGGTGATAGCATCGAGGTGCTCGCCCCCTGGCACGCGCAGGAGAATAAGTGGCGCGTCGCTCGCTACGGACTGGAGGCTAAGATCGTGGTCTCTAACGAGCCGGTGCAGCGTACCCTGCGTGAAGATTTTGAGTTGCTTCTGCCCCAGCTGGAGTCGGTGGCACGCGACCTTGACTGCGAGGTAGAGCTGGCTCAGGTACGCCGTATCCTCGCCGAGGGTACGGGTGCGGATCGTCAGCGTGCGGTCTTTGAGAAGACCGGCTCTCTGCGTGAGGTGGCGCTGGATGTTGCCGCGCAGTCCCGTGCGCGAGCGCTGCGCTAGAATTCCCCCGCAACTCAAGTTTGAATATAGAAAATGCCTCGGCGCAGTCCTTTGGAAGAGTCCTTTTGGGAAACTGTGCCGAGGCATTTCTATGAGCATTTTCGAGGCGAACCGCATCAACGCGCTCGCATTGCCGTTTAGAAACAAACGGTGGTCACGGGCAGTGAGGAGTCCGTCGTGAAATCCACACCCGAGGGCTCACGACCGGCGGCAACCAGACGAGCACCCAGCGCCGCAACCATCGCACCGTTATCAGTGCACAGGGTGAACTTCGGAATAATCAGGCGCACCCCCTCGGAGGCGCATCGGGCGGCAAGCAGCTCACGCAGACGCGAGTTAGCCGCCACGCCGCCGCCGAGCAGCAGGGTCTTCATGCCCTGCTCGCGGCAGGCAAGCATCGCCTTCTTGGTGATAACGTCCACGACCGCCTCCTGGAAGGACGCGGCGATATCGGCAACCGGGACCTCTTCACCGGCTGCTTCGAAGCTTTCAATCACGCGCGCCACGGCGGTCTTCAGACCGGAGAAGGAGAAATCGTAGCGGTGCGCACCGGGCTCCTCGGCGGTGCCCATGAACTTGCGGTTCGACAGGCCGCGCGGGAACACGAAAGCATTGCGGTTACCCTGGGCGGCGGCGCGGTCAATCGCGGGGCCGCCCGGGTAGTCCAGGCCGAGCAGTCGGGCGACCTTGTCGTAGGCCTCGCCTGCGGCATCGTCGAGGGTCGCGCCGAGCAGACGCACATCGGAGGTAATGTCGCGCACCTGCAGGATTTCGGTATGACCGCCAGAAACCAGCAGCGCGCCCAGGCCACCGGAACCGGCATTCGCCAGCAGGTCGGAGCCGTCTTCGGTGCCGTTATCCTCAAGCAGACCAACGCCAACGTGAGCGACCAGATGGTTAATGCCGTAGAGGGGCTTATCAGTGGCAATAGCGAGCGCCTTCGCCGCGGAGACACCGACCATGAGTGCGCCCGCCAGGCCGGGGCCCGCGGTGACGGCGATAGCGTCCACCTCATCGAGGGTGATGTCCGCTTCGGCGAGTGCCGCTTTAAGGGCGGGAATCATGGCGTCCAGGTGGGCGCGGGAGGCGATTTCGGGGATCACGCCGCCAAAGCGCACGTGCTCTTCCATAGAGGAGGAGATGGTGTTGCTGAGCAGCTGTGCACCGCGCACAATGCCGATACCGGTCTCATCGCAGGAGGATTCGATACCCAGAACGAGGGGTTCGCGAGTGCTCATAGTTCGTCTTTCTGTTGCGCTGTCTGCGCGTAGTGCTTCTAGTTGCAGTGGTGTAGGGATGCTGTGGCGCAGGAATACTGCGTTGTAGAGGGCCGCGGAAGCTTACCCCTACTGCGGGGATTGCCGTTTAGCCCAACGGAGTATTTAGAACGTGCATTCCATAATGATGGCGTCGGTTCCGTCATCGTAGTAGCCGCGGCGTACGTGAATCGCACGGTAGCCGTTGCGTTCGTAGAGGCGCTGGGCGCGCGGGTTGTCGGCACGCACCTCCAGCAGGATGCGCTCGGCACCCTGCTCGCGGGCGCGCTCGTGCATCTGCTCAAGCATGGCGCGACCGAAGCCGTGCCCCTCGTACTCGGGGAGCACGCCGATGGTTTGAATGTCGGCGGTGTCGGCTACGACCATGGTTCCACAGTAGCCGATAGCGCGCCAGCTGCCCTCGTTATCTTCCGAACCTTCTGCAGGCAATTCGAGCATATAGTAGGTGCGGGTCGGGTGGGTCAGCTCTTCGAGGAACATGTCGATGTGCCAGGCGTCGGCGGGGAACAGGGTGGTTTCCATGCGGTGCATGGCCTGCACGTCGGCAAGTTCGGCAACGCGCAGGCGGGCGCCCAGTGCCAGATTATTCAGTGCCAGGTCATCTCGCACGATATTTTCGGTAGCGCTCATTTAGCTCTCCTTCTGCGCGGTTTCCTGCGCGGCGGAACCCTGAGTAGCAGCCTGCCTCTGCTGGCGGGCGAGCATTGCGGCGGGGACCTTTGCATCCGAGTCGCGCAGGTACTGGGCGGAGGTGTCCTCGCTCAGGTTCTCTACGCCCAGGCGTGCCGCAGCGGCAACCAGGTACTCGGCGTGGGGGTGAACCTCGCGGGCAGAATCGACGATGGTCCAGCCGTGCTCTTCGAGGGTTTCGGAGTACAGGCCGGCACCGTAGCCGTAGGCGTAGGAGGGAGCCCCACCGGGCAGAATTTCGGAGGCGGGGCATACGTTCGGGCCGTCCACCAGGCTGTAGCCTTCGGCGTTCACACGGTAGCGGGCGGAGTAGACTTCGCGGCGGCGTGCGTCGGAGAGTACGAGCAGCTCAGCACCTTCAACAAGATCCGCAGAAGCGAACGCTCGTTCTGCGTTCTCTTCCCCGGCGTTCTCTTCCCCGGCATTCACCGCGGCGGCACCAGAGACAGCGCGCTCAGCCAGCGCGGTCAAGCTCATCATGCCGTACACCGGCACCGACCAGGCAAAACCCAGAGCGCGCGCAGTAACGATACCGGCACGAAGACCCGTAAAAGGTCCCGGGCCGGTACCGGTCAGAATTGCATCCAAATCTTCGCCGCGCACGCCAGCGTCCTGCAGGGCAGCCTGCGCATAGGGGCCCATCACCTCGGCGTGGGAGCGGGTATCTTCACTCTCGTAGCGGGCGAGGATTTCGAAGGACGCGCCGGCTTCGGAGCCGTGCACGCGGGCGAGCGCCACGGATGCGGTGGCGGATGAATCAAGGGCAAGTACTAGCACCCTATCATTCTAACGCGCGGGCTCTAGGCGCTCTGCAGGGCCTCTTTCAGGGCGTCGAAAGCGTGCTCCCAGCGGGGGCCGAAGGCGCGCACCCGCAGCAGGCGAGGTTCGGGGGTGTCCGCGTCCTCGTCGCTTTCGTCTTCGTCTTCGTCGTCCCAGCTGAACTCTTCGGCACCCGAGTAGGCGAAGCGTGCATCCGCGCCGGTCAGTCGGGTGAAGTCCAGCTCCAGGCGGGAATCGCTCAGGTGCTCAGCCTTATCGCGGCCCCACTCGATGACGGTCACAGAGCGCGGCAGGGAGAACTCCAGATCCAGGTCGTCGAGCTCTTCGGCGCTGGAGAGGCGATAGGCGTCCACGTGCACCAGGTCGGGGCCGCCGGGGCGGGGGCCGTCCGGCAGGTTCGGGTGCACGCGCGAGAGCACGAAGGTCGGTGAGATAACGCCTTCGCGCACGCCCAGGCCCTCACCCAGGGAGCGGGTGAACGTGGTCTTACCCGCACCGAGCTCGCCCGAGAGCAATAGGACGTCCCCGGCGTTCAGATGCTGCGCCAGGGTGAGCGCCAGGCGGCGGGTATGGTCGGGGCCGGTCACATCCAGGTCGAGGGCGGCAGAAATGTACTCAGCGCTCATTAGCCCTCCTGCTCCTGGCCGGTACCCCACAGCTCGTTCAGTTCAGCTTCAACCCAGGAGCCGCCGACGTAGAGGCGCTCCACGCGGGGCGAAATGCGGGTCACGATTTCGTAGTTAATGGTCTGCGCGGCGTCCGCCCACTCTTCCACGGGCGGGTTCTCACCGGCACCAAAGAGGATGGCGGGGGCACCCAGGTAACCCAGGGCGGGATCGCTCAGGCCGGGTTCGCTCAGGTCAACGACCATCTGGTCCATGGCGATGCGACCGACCACGCGGTAGGTCTTACCCTCCGCATTATTGGGCACGGAGCTATCCTCCGCGTTCTGCGCGCCCGGGTAGATGCGCACCGGCGCGTTCTCCGCAATGCGCGGCACGCCGTCAGCGTAGCCGAGCGGCACCAGCGCCAGGGTGGTCGGCTTTTCCGTGTGGTAGCGCAGACCGTAGGAAACGCCCTGACCTGCAGGAACTTCCTTCACTGCGGCAATGTAGCTACCCACCGTCATGACGGGCTTGAGGCCCAGGTCCTCAGCGGTGACCTCCGGCAGCGGGGAAAGACCGTACAGTGCCAGGCCGCAACGCACACCGTCACCGAGCAGACACTCCTCCGCATCCCAGCCCTCCAGCGAGGCGGTCAGGGTCGCCGGAGAGTTCGCCAGATGCACCATCTTCGGGTCCAGACCGGCCTCACGAGCCTGAGCCACAAAAGTATCCAGGGTGTCGAGCTGCTGAGCAGTCTCGGAGCGGGTCGGCTCATCCGCAACCGCCAGGTGGCTAAAAATACCCTCAACCGTAATCAGCCCAGACTTCTCCAGGGAAGCGGCGCGAGCCACCAGCGCAGGCCAATCCGCAGCGGTAGCACCGTTACGACCCAGACCGGTATCAGCCTTCAAATGCACGATAGCGCGCTCGCCGGTGCGTTCAGCGGCGGCGGCTACCGCCTCCAGGTCCCAACCGGAAACACCCAGGCGGATTTTCTCCTGCAGCGCCGCCTCAAAATCGGTGGAGGGGGTGTGCAGCCACGCCATGAGCGGCGCATCAATACCGTCAGCGCGCAGTTCCAGCGCCTCGTTCACGTGCACCAGACCCAGCAGGTCAGCACCGGCGGCAATAGCCGAACGCGCCACCGGGTACGCGCCGTGACCGTACGCATCCGCCTTAATTACTGCAATGAGCGCGCGGTCGCCAATCAGTTCCTTGAGTCGGCGCACATTATGTTCCAGCGCATCAAGGTCAATGGTGGCGCTTCGTTCTACCTGGCCGGGTGTACAGGGCGGGCAGTAGAGCGGTTCGGCAGGCTGCTGAGGGTGAGTCATGGTCCTTCACGGTCCTTCTGACGGTGGGTTCACGGTACAGGCTGTACTAGGCAGCCTCTCTTCTACTAAATTCTAGACCGCCCGGTGTGCGAAAGTCCTGTCGCGCTACACTAGGTCAGGTACACCTTTGAGAGAGGAAAGCATCGATGAGCACTCTGCCGCCGGTTCGGACGGTTCACGTGTATTCCATGCACACCGACCCTTTTGCGCAGCCCGGTAGCGGAGATGCAGGCGGCATGAACGTCTATATTGCCCGGTCGGTGCACGCCATGCTGGAGCTAGATCCCGAGCTGCGGGTTGAGGTTTTCACGCTGGACCGCAGTGAGGCGCTCCCCACCGATTCGCCGTTCCGTCAGCCTCCTCAGCCCGGCGAGCGCATTGTGCGCCACAGCCTTGATCTTCCGTCCGCTCGTGGTCTTTCGAAGAACGAGTTGGCTACGGTCACCGATGATTTTGCGCAGGCGTGCGTCGAGCAGGCACTGTACACCCCGGATATTATTCACGCCCACTATTGGCTGTCGGGTCAGGCTGCGGCTCGTGCGTCCCAGCTGTGGTCGGCTCAAGGCGTTGGCTTCCCGGTTCCTGTTCTTTTTACTCCGCATACGACGGCTGCCGCTAAGGATGCGTGCCGCGGCGAAGGTGAGGCGCCCGAGCCTGCGGAACGCTATGCCGCCGAGCGTCTGATGAGTAGCTCCGCGAGCCGGGTGATTGTGAATACTCCCCTGGAGGCGCAGCAGATGGGCGAGTACTACGGTACGGACGCGCAGAAGCTTGCCATTATCCCGCCGGGTGTTGACACCTCGATTTTCCATACGATTCCTGGCGTGCATCCGCTCAATGACACCTCGGAGACTCGTTGCCGCATTGTTTTTGCCGGTAGGCCTCAGCCGTTGAAGGGCCCGCATCTGCTGGTGGAGGCGCTCGCGCTACTCCCCGATGATTTGCAGGTGGATGTGGATATTATTGGTCGTTCCGATTCGGATTATGAGCACCGCCTGCTGCAGCGTGCGGCTGAGCTGGGTGTGGCAGATTGGGTGCATTTGAAGGACCCGGTTCCGGCGTCTGAGTTGGCGAATATTTTCCGTGCCGCCGATATTGTGGCGTCCCCGTCCTCATCTGAGACGTTCGGCTTGGTGGCTCTGGAGGCGCAGGCGTGCGGCGCGGCGGTGCTCGCTACGGATGCTGACGGTCTGCGCTATGCGGTGGAGAATCACCGTACTGGTCTGCTGGTGGCGCCTCGTACTCCGCAGCGTTGGGCTGCGGCTATTGAGCGTCTGGTGCGTGCCCCGTATCTGCGTCATTCGTTGGGTGCGAACGCCGCGGCGCGTGCCCGCACAATGGGCTGGAATCAGACGGCGCGCCGAACCCTTGAAGCTTATGCCGAGGTACGTCAGGGTATCTCGCAGTAATGTATTTTTCACGTTGTGAGGAGTTTTAATGTCTTTCTCCATGAGCCGCGATGAGTTCGCCGCGTACCTGGATTCGGTGCGTATTACCGGTGAGGTGGCGACCCCCCGAGAGAATAACCTGGACCATATTCAGGGTTTCCTGGATGGTAATGAGCACCTTGAGTTTGGTGTGCAGTGGACCCGCGAGTGGGATTACGATTCGGTGTTTGAGGTGATGGTCCGCCGCGCGGGTCTGAACCCGGACCGTTCGCATACTCACGGTCAGGACACTATTGGTGCCGAGCAGTGCATCAGCGCGTTGGAGGAGTACGCCCGTATCTTTGGCGAGGCGGTGCGTGCGGGTTCTCGTATTCTGTTTGCGACCGGCCACCCGGCGGGTCTGTTCCCCATGTATGCGGTGATGGCGGCGGCGGCGAAGGCTGCCGGCGCTGAGGTTCTGCAGATTGAGGAGGGCGAGCGTTTCCTGGACGGTGACGTCCGCCAAATTATGGATGTCGTGATGTTTGAGCAGTACGGCAATCTGCAGCATACGCATTTCCCTGGCCCGATGCGCATCGCGCTGGATCAGTTGAAGGCACGCGGTGTGACCCCGGATCTGGTGGTTTCGGATCACGGTATGGCTGGTTATGCTTCTTCAACCTGTAAGTTGCTGACGATTGGCATTGCGGATTGTAATGATCCGGGTCTGTTTGTGGCGGCTGAGCAGGGGGATCTGCCGGTGTGCGTGCCGATGGACGATAACGTTCCGCCGCGTCGTTATGAGCCGATGATTGATTTCATTTTGGATCGTGCGGGGCTTGAGCGTCCTTAATGTCCCTTCTGCACCCTGTGTTTAGGGTTTGGGGTCTTCGGGGTTTGTCTTTTATCTGTCGGTTATTGTTTTTCTGCAAGTGCGTGAAATATGCTGATGGTTTTGGGGTTTCTTAGCTCCACTAGGCATTCTTCCCGAAGGCCCTTTTTGTCTTCTTTTTCTGTGATTGATTTCATCACACCGGAGCGACTTTGCGTCTTCATTCTTCGAGACTGAAGACCCCCGACCCCGTAGAATAGTTTACGGAACACGTTTATGCGCTCTTTGGCTTCATATAGCGTTCCACTAGGCGCCTTACCAGCGCCTTTACCGTAGTCTCTGCCACTATTCACTCAGCAAGATTATTGGTTCACTCATTCATTCATAACAATGACTAGGACACGATTCCCTATTCACCGATAATTAGGGGTAAATGTGCCTATTCGCCGCTCTCAGTCCACGACACAGGACAAATTCCCGGGGAAGATTACACCGTTGAAAGTACAAGATCGTCTTAAAAAAATGTGGGGTTCAGACTTCGTCATCAAGCGAAGCTGGCATCCCAAGGTTCAGCGCGCCCTTTACTTTGGCGACTTTCTCGCCATTGCTATTGCGGTTATCGCTGCGCATCTGATTCGTTTCGGGTGGGAGAATGCTGACCTGCCCTACGTGAACGTTTGGCCTGTTAACGTCCTCGATGGCCGCGTGCCCGCGATAGATTACATCTTCTTGGGTATTGGCCTGACCGTTGGTTGGTGGTTTATCCTCCAGGTGAACGGCTCCCGTAGCCTGCGCATCATGGGTTTCGGTACTGAGGAGTACCGCCTCATTACTCGCGGCAGTACTTATTTCTTCTGCCTGCTGATTATTGTGGCGTTCTTCCTCAAGGTTGACGTCACCCGCATGTACCTGCTGATTGCTTACCCGCTGGGCCTGTTCTTCCTGCTGACGGAGCGTTGGGTGATTCGTCAGGGCTTGGTGCGTTCGCGTACTCGCGGTCGCGCGTTGACTCGCGTCATGATTATTTCTGATGTGACGACCGGTCAGCACCTGTACAAGAACCTGAAGGATGTGGTTGCTTCCGGTCTGTCCCCCGCTGCGTTCTATCTGCCCGGTTTTACTCCCGGTACTACTGTTGCTGGCGCACCGATTCCGGTGCTTGGTTACAGCACTTCTCCGGCTGACATTATGGAAGCTATCCGCGAGAACGATATTCACATGGTTGCTGTGACGAATGGTCACCACTTGAGCCCGGATCAGGTTCGTCTGCTGGGTTGGAAGCTTGCTGATGCGCATATTTCGTTGATTATGGCTCCTGCGACGACCGATATTGCTGGTCCGCGTATGCACATGCAGCCGCTGAATGGTCTGCCGCTGGTGCACGTGTCGACTCCGCGTATTACCGGCCTGTCGGCGTTCTTCAAGCGCGCTGTGGATGTTGTGTCTTCGGGTCTGGGTTTGATTCTGCTGTCTCCGCTGTTCCTGGTGGTGGCACTGCTGGTCAAGCGTGATGGCGGTCCGGTCTTCTTCCTGCAGAACCGTGTGGGTCTGAACGGTGAAATGTTCAAGATGGTAAAGTTCCGTTCGATGCGTACTGACGCCGAAGAGGTCAAGAAGCGCCTCATGGCTCAGAACGAGGGTAATGGTGTGCTCTTCAAGATGAAGGACGACCCGCGTATTACCCCGATTGGTAAGTTCATCCGTAAGTACTCGATTGATGAGTTGCCTCAGCTGTGGAACGTGTTCATTGGCGATATGTCGCTGGTGGGTCCGCGTCCTCCGCTGGTTGAGGAAGTTGAGCAGTACGAGGATATTGCGTACCGCCGCCTGCTGGTGAAGCCGGGTATTACCGGTCTGTGGCAGGTTTCGGGTCGTAGTGACCTTTCGTGGGAAGAGTCGGTTCGTCTGGATCTCTACTATGTTGAGAACTGGTCGCTTACCGGTGACCTGATTATTCTTCTGCGTACTGTCCGTGCGGTTTTCGCTAAGGAAGGCGCGTACTAAGAATAGTCGGGGGTTTCTCCCGCTGGTATGTTTGCCGTTTTGAAGACGCTGTTCCTTTGAAGACGCTGCTCCGGCACAGGCAGCTTGGCATCATCCTTTGATATAAAACGCACAGAAGGGGCGTGAATCCATTTCCGGTGGATTCACGCCCCTTCTTTGTGCCTTCTGCCTGGTTCTTTGAGAGACGCTCTAGGATTTCTTGAGGGCGTTAGGTTGGAGGCAGCGTACTGGACGCCTCTGCCCTATTCGGCGATGAGTCGCGCGATGACTTCGGGGAGCATCTCCGCGACGCGGGTTGCCGGGGCGGGACCCAGCAGCGCATCCTTGACGCTTCCGGTGGCGCTGGCGCGTGCGGCTTCACCGTGCAGGTAGACTGCGAGCGCACCGATAGAGGCGAAGGTGCAGCCTTCCAATGCTTCTCCGCGGGCTTCGAAGGCGGCTACGGTCTGGGCGAGCAGGGCGCCGTAGATGCCGGTGAGGGTGTCTCCGCTGCCTGCGGTGGCGAGCCAGGGGCTTCCTCCGGCAACGCTGTAGGTGGCGCCGTTGGGTGCTGCGATGAGCGTGTAACCGCCCTTGAGCATGACGGTGGCTCCGGAGAGTTCGGAGGCGGAACGCGCCCAGCGGAAGGGCTCTGCGTCAATGTCCTTGCGGCTGGGTACGATGGCGTCGCCCAGGTGCTTTTTCCAAGTTTCGGGGGCGAGTTCGTGTACGATGCGCAGGAATCGTTCGAGTTCTGCCGCGTGCGGGGTGAGGATCTTGTGGGGTCCGAGGTGCTTACCGGTTGCCATGTATTCTGCCGCCAGGTCGCAGGCACCGGCGTCGATGATTGCGGGTTCGGGCGAGTGGAGCAGGTAGCGGTTCTTGTCCAGCGAGTCGTAGCTGGAGCCGGAGCCGCCGGCCCACACGGTGACCCTCTGCAGGGCGGGTGCGCCGCTGAAGTAGACGGTTTCGGGGTTGTGGGCGATCATGAGCTGGCGCAGCTCGTGGGAGTTGGCACCGAAGCGGACCATGCCAACGCCGGTGTTGAGGGCTGCGCGCACGCTCATGAGGGCTGCGCCGGGGTATTCGAGGCTGCCGGTGAGCATGCCGAGTACGCCGCGGGTGTACTTGTGGGAGTGCTCATCGGGGATTTCGATGAGTTCGCGGTAGTCTTCGCGTTCGAGAACGCGCAGGGCGGGCTTGTGGGCGTCGAGGGCTTCGGGTACGCCCAGGTCGTAGAGTTTGATGTCTCCGGAGTGGACGCTGTGGCTGGTGCCTGCCGGTAGCTTGTGACCGATGAAGGTGACGGTGCGGTCGGCGCGCAGGGAGGGCTCGTGCACGGTTCCGCGGTTGTTGTCGACTCCGGAGGGGGTGTCGACGGCGAGGACTGCGCCGAGCTTACCGTCGAGCTGCGCGGCGCGGAGTACGCCCAGGTATTCGCCGGCGTTACCACGTACGGCACCGCTGGAGCCGGTTCCGAGGATGCCGTCGATGGTCAGGTCGTAGCCAACAAGGTGTTCGAGGGTGCGTTCGGGGTCGAGTACGCGGGTGCCTTCGCCGCCTTCGCGGGCAATGAGTTCGAGGTTCTTTTCGCTGGGGTCGAAGATGACTGCGTCAACGCGGTGTCCCTTGGCGCTGAGGCGAGCGCCGGCGTAGATGGTGTCTGCGCCGTTGTTGCCCGGGCCGATGAGCAGCAGGATTTTTGCTGTGTCTTTGCCGTGGAGTAGCTCCTGCGCTTCGGCTGCGACGGCGTCTGCGGCGCGTTGCATGAGGTAGCCGTCGTAGTCGGCGGCTTCGATGTAGGGCTTTTCTGCTTCGCGTACCTGGGAAGCAGTGTAGATGAGCTTCATTGCTGTCTCCTTGAGTGGCACCGTGCGGGCCTTAGGGGTCACCGATATGGTGTTGATGTGGCTCTGCGTTAGTTTTCGTCGTGACCTTAGTTTTCGTCGGTATCGTCACCAGCAATAACGCTGAGTCGGTAGCTTTCGGGGTTGAACTTTCGCAGGTGCGCCAGTTCTGCGTCGCTGAGGTATTCGGCGGTTGCGATGGCGATGGCCATGGGTTCGTCGTGGGTCAGCGAGAGGTGGATGCGGTTGATGCCGAGTTCTTTAGCTCGGCGGGCGATGGTGCCTTCAATGATGAGGTAGGGCTGGCCGCTTTCGGCGGTGGCAACTTCGCAGTCTTGCCAGTTGAGTCCGGCGGGTGCTCCGAGTACTTTTGCGACGGCTTCTTTGGCGGCAAATCGTACGGCTTGGGAGCGTACGTTCCGGGTGCGTTCGTTGGGGGTGAAGACGCGGCGGACGAAGGCGGGTGTTTCGGTGACGATTCGTTCGAATCGTTCAATGTTGACGGTATCTACGCCGATTCCCATGATCATGAGCTGCACCTTTTACGTTAGGGGTGGTGACCGCGTCCTGTTTGCGGTTTCTCTTGTTTTAAGTCTAGCGAGATTCGCATCTTTTAGGTGGGATGGCGTCAAATATGACACCTGGTTGATGTCTGTTTCACAGTGTCTATTTTTGTTGGCTGATCCACGAATAACCACCCGGTTAAACGACAAGGGCGGTGGTTGAGTTCTTAGAGAACTCAACCACCGCCCTTTCGTTATCGCTCAGGCGATTTCCGAGGATTACTCCAGAGGATTACCCTAGAGAATTACTCCAGAGAATTACTCCACGGTCACGGACTTTGCGAGGTTACGCGGCTGGTCAACGTCCAGACCCTTAGCTTCTGCCAGTGCGCATGCGAAGATCTGCAGGGGCACGGTTGCCAGCAGGGGCTGCAGCAGCGAGGGGCATGCCGGGACGGTAATGAGGCGGTCTGCGTAGGGCTTGACGGCCTCGTCGCCTTCCTCGGCGATGACGATGGTGAAGGCGCCGCGAGCGCGCACTTCCTGGATGTTGGAGACGACCTTGCCGTGCAGGGAGTCGCGACCGTTTGCGGAGGGAACCACTACGATGACCGGCTGGCCTTCATCGATTAGTGCGATGGGGCCGTGCTTGAGCTCGCCTGCTGCGAAGCCTTCAGCGTGGATGT
>CAUTHR010000015.1:0-46657 GCA_963538455.1 Rothia mucilaginosa
TTCTGAAGTTCAAGGTTGGCGTGAAGGACACCGACGCGAGCGCAGCTCCGGTGGGTATCACCCCGACTTCGCTGCAGTTCGCGGGTTACCCGACGGTGACCGGTGTGAAGGCTGAGGAGTCGAAGCCTGCTGACCCGAAGCCTGCTGACCCGAAGCCTGCTGACCCGAAGCCTGCAGATCCGAAGGTAGAGGACAAGAAGGCTGAAGATAAGAAGTCTGAGGACGTTAAGTCTGAGGATAAGAAGTCTGACGCTAAGACCGGTGCACAGGACTCCAAGCCCGCTCCGGATGCTGTGAAGGCTGATAAGTCCGGTTCGGCTGTGAAGAACGGCGGTTCCTCCGCAGGTGGTTCCGATAATTTGGGCGGTGGCTCCTCGGTAGCTAAGAGCGACGCAGGTTCCTCGCAGGCTGGTTCTTCGCGTAGCGCTCTGGCTAACACCGGTGCTAACGCTGTGATGCCGCTGGTTGCTTTCGCATCTGTGGCTCTGATTGCGGGTGCTGCTCTGGTGGTGCGCCGCCGCAAGGCATAGCGTGTAACGTTTAGCTCTCGGGCTTAAAAGCTCGATATAACGCGTGAAAAGGCGGGTATTTTCTCTTTCGGATTCTTCGAATCTGGGGGAGGGGTACCCGCCTTTTGCGTGCCTGCTTGGGCTAATGCTGGGTAGGGGTTTTAAAACATATTTATATATGTGCACTTACCTGTAAAAATATAGGTTTTGAATGTCGGGAAAAGTTGAGAAAATGTGTAACCAGTGGTGAATGTCGCAGGCGCGCCTCACCTAAACTTTTACATTAATGTGTAAATATAAAAGCGTCACAACACCCCTGGTGACCAGGGTTTTTGCCTGCAAGAGCAAGGAAAAACCCTGGAAACAGCTCAACCTTCACGTGATGCTGAAGGCGAATTTGGGGGTCACTCATAAAAACACAAAACACACCCACGTCGCTGCTTGTATTTTCCTGGGAAAACACTGAGGATTAGAAGGTAGGTAAATTTATGCGTTACCTGCATTTCTGCTTTTCGTGCCGTCGAATATGTCACCGCATATTCACGGGTGTCTCGTTAGCATTCGCATGCGGCATGTGAGCACTTCCGTTACACATTTGAAGGACACACATTGAACCTCACTCCCTCCTCGGGCAAGGCGTTGAAGGGGCTCGCCGTCGGCTCCCTCGCGCTCGCAATCTCTGGCGCAGCCATGATTCCTGCCTCCTTCGCAGCACCGAACACCGCAAACCAGACCGCTTCCCCCAGCGCATCGGCTCCTTCCACCGCATCGCTGAGCCGCGTTGTTGACACTTCCGCATCCGTCGCGCAGATTACCCAGGGTCTGCCCGGCCAGTACCAGGTTGCCTACTCCAAGGCGACCAACAAGATTTGGATGGTCGGCGTGGGTGGTAATAGCAACCTCGCCTCCACTATTGCTCGTGTCAACGCGGACACTCTTCAGATTGAAGAAGTAGCAGCGCTTCCCTTTGAGCTGGATAAGAACGGCGAATTTGGCTACATTTCCGCGTACGGTATCACTGTTGATGACGTGTCCGGTACCGTGTGGGTTACTAACACCACTGACAACTCCCTGTCTGTGTTCGACCAGAACACCATGGAGCAGGTTTGGACTAACCACGGTATCTCTGAGAGTGACCCGAACTGGATTGAGCACCCCCGCTCCGTGCTGGTGGACCACAACTCCGGTAAGGTGTTCGTGACCGGTCGCTATTATGTGTCCGCAATCGATATGAAGACCTTCGAAGTTACTAAGCTGCAGCTAGAAGGTGCTCCCAATGGCGGTACCCGCTACGTTGGCATGAACATGACCGTTGACGGCGACAAGCTGTACGTGCCTGAGCGCACCGGCGGCAAGGTCTTCGTCATCAACACCCACACGTTCAAGACCGAGCAGGTTATCCAGACCCGCGCCGAGGATTCCACTGTGGAGGTTCGCCCCTCGGACGTCACCATTGACCACTCCGAGAACGAAATTTACGTCTCCTCTCAGGGCGTGAACGGCGTGAACTCCGGTATCTCCGTCTACGACCTGACCACCGGCGAGTTCAAGAAGTTCGTCAAGTTCGGCACCCAGGCGCTGTCCATGGTGAACGACGAGGGCCGCGACCTGGTGTACGTGACCGACTTCGGCACCGGTAAGATTGCCATCTTCGACGCTAAGACCGACCGTGTAATCGGTGAGGTTGAGATGAACGGCGGTAAGGCTAACGACCTGACCATCGCCGAGGACGGCTCCGTCATCGCAGTGGATAAGCAGGACATCGCCAACACCACCGCGGCGGTACCCTACGTGCTGAACGCGAAGACTGGCGACGGCTCCCTGACTGACACCTACACCTCCAAGGCGACCGTGGATCGTAACGGCAAGACTGTTCCTTCCTCGCAGCAGAAGCTGGTTCCGAACTCCATCGTGAAGTTCTACGCTGAGGTTTCCGAGGGTGAGTTCACCTCCACCGCGACTATTAATCCCGCAAAGGTTCCCTTCCAGGGTTACCCGAAGCAGGCTACCGCAGTGCTGATTGACCCCACCCTGAACTTCGCTGAGGGTACCGTCGATATTACTCGCCCCTACACCTTCCACGTGTCCGGCTACGACTATGACAAGCCTCCGGCAGAAGGTCTCCGCCTGTTCCTGGTCAAGGAGGGCGAGTGGTCGATGGGTTATGACAAGCTGACCGATAGCGAATTGGCAAACATTCAGAAGGTCTCCACTATCGTTCCGGCAAGCGCGTTCGTCTATAACGCACGCACCGGCAAGTACTCCTTCGAGGCAACTCTGCGTGTTCCCGCGAACACCATGCAGTACAGCCAGGGCTACATGCTCGGCACCGTTACTGCTGGTTTGGATGTTGCTACCAACCGCAATTACGATTCGGCTGTTTCGCTGATGGTTAATGATGCGAAGGATGCTGGCAATGCAGATAACCGCGATGAGGCTGATGAGCCGGTATTCCCCGCCGCTGCTTCGGCGTCGCCTTCCGCGTCTGCACCTGCAGTAGCAGCGAAGCCTGCGGCTGAGCAGTCGAAGGATGAACCTTCGAAGACCGAGGAAGCTAACGACCAGCTGGGAACTACTACGAAGACCGCGCCGCTGAAGAACTCTTCTTCGGCAAAGTCTGAGTCTCAGCCTAAGAGCTCCGGCGTTGATTCTCAGGTGAGCGCTTCTGCGACCAAGTCTGCGCCTCAGAGCAAGGGCTCGCTGGCTAAGACCGGTGCTCAGAGTGTTCTGAGCCTGGCGGCTGTCGGTGCATTTGCACTGATTACTGGTGCTGCTGTGATGGTGCTTCGCCGCCGTAAGGCATAGTTTCTTGCTCTAGTTTGAGTGGATGCGCCCCGTACACTGTGCGGGGCGCATTTTTTGTACCTTGATGCCGTGGTGTTTTGTGAGGTGTTTATTGGGTGGAGGCGGGGTGTGGTGGCGGTGGAAGCCGCCGGGGGAGTGCCTGGTGTAGCTGGAAAGGAGCCTAATCGGTGGCCTTGCACTCAGTGTAAAATATGTGACTCAATTCACCGCTTTTCGATTTGGTTGTTTCCGGGAACCTCTGTATAGTTATATGTGTTGCCAGGGAGGCCTGGTAAAAGAGATGTAAATCTCACGGCCCCATCGTATAGCGGCCTAGTACTCCGCCCTCTCACGGCGGCAACACCGGTTCAAATCCGGTTGGGGTCACACTAGGAAAAAAGCCTTGATTCTTCGGAATCAAGGCTTTTTTGTTTATACCTGTACCGGTGGGAAAATCTCATAGGTTCTATGGTGCCGCCGTGAGCCTCTCACGGCGCCGCTCCTTACGTCGCGGCACTCCGGGGCATGATGGATTTCCTCGCGCGCTCGGCATCATGCCCCTCCGTCACCGTTACAAACCGGTTGGGGTCACCACTAGGAAAAAGCCTTGATTCTTCGGAATCAAGGCTTTTTTTGTTTATATCTGTCTTTTCAAAGAAAGATTAGAAGCGAAAAGCCACATGTGTTTCGAAAAGCCACCATGATGGTGGCTTCTCGAAACACATGTGGCTTCTCGGCGGTATAGGGGGCCCGGTATAGGGGATCCAGAACCTACTGTGCCGACGCCTCAGCAGAAGCAGTAGTAGCCTCCGCCGAACCTGTAGCGGTCGCCTCAGCCGAAGCGCTCGGGCTCAGCGATGGAACCGGCGAAGCAGACGCAGTACCCGGAGCACGACGCACCATACGCCACGTGCCGTCCTGGTAGTGCGCCACAATCTGACCAGCCACCGGCTTACCCGGGTACTTGAACACCTCGGTCAGCGGCTGCACACGATCATTGGTCTTGCTGTACACTCCAGCACCCTCAGCACCATCAATCACCATCTCGGATGCCCAAGTGTAGTAGCCGGTGCGAGCGTCCTTAGTCGGGCGGTCAGCAGTCAGCGACAGAACCATCGGACGCTCCGAACCGATAACCCAGCCGCTCTCCGAAGCGTACATGCTCTGGAAGAACTCAGCCACAGTCGAGTAGTCGCCGGTGTGGTCAATGTTCGTGAAGCGGGTACCGTCACCGGTCAGCAGCAGGTAGTTCAGGGTAGCCTGCCAGTACGCGATGAACGCGTGCAGACCCTCAACACTGTTCTCACGTAGCTTCGCCGGCTCAACCGGGATCGCAACGTTGACAGCCTTGTGCTCCTTGGTGCCGGGCTCAAAAGTGCCGGTGGAGGAGTAATCGGCAAGAACGACCTCACCCTTCATGCTGGGGCCAGGCTCAATGGTGGTGGTTGCCTCCGCGGTGGGGGGGACAGACGGGGTAGCGCTCGCGGTCGAAGACTCGGTAGTGGATGCACTCGCGGTCGCAGAAGACTCGGAGGAAGACTTGGAGGAGCAAGCGGCAAGAAGCGCTGCGGTGCCCAGGCCCAGTGCGGTCAGGGCGGTGCGGCGGGTATACATGGTAGACATGGGGCTCTTTCTGAGGTGAATAAAGTATGTGCCGGTATTGAACTAATTCCAGAATATCGCAGGGGAGCGGTCAGCCCAATGTTGTGTGCGCCTCCATGACCGTAAAAGCGGCGGTAGATGACGAAAAACACGGGGCCCAAGGCTCTCACACGACTGCGATATGACCGAGGTTCTAAACGGAGGCGCCGGAGCTACTTGCGCTTGAGCTGGGCGAGCTCGTCGTAAGTTTGGCTGGTTCATTCCAAACCGTCCATGCACCATCCTGATACTCCAAGATAAAGAAGAACTCATAATCACCAGGGCCGCTACTCAATGAGGCCATGGTGAGCTCCCTACCATCTGTGTAGTGGATCTTTGCTTCCTTGTTGTAACGGCCAACACCCAGCCAGCGGTATTGTTGCTCGTCAACCTTCTGCGGAGCATCCTCGGTCAGCTCCGCTGAGAACGGTGCATCAGTGCCGTACACCCAGCCGCTGTTCTTCTCGTAAAATTCGACGAAAGGTTCGGCCTTGTAGATATCATCTCGGTTCGTATCCACAACCTTAAGGGGCTCAATATCGCCGGTAATCATAAGGTAATTGAAAGAAGCCAGCCAGAACCCTATGGCGGCGTACATGCCCTCCGTCGTTTTGGCTTTCATCTCTGCAGGAGGGACAGGCTTGGGCGGATTCTCCGCCTTCATCGAGCTGGTTGCGGGAACGTAGGTGCCGCGCGATTCGTAGTTGTTATACTTCAGCTCACCCTTGTAGGAGCGCTGCGCATCGGCTGTGCTCGGGTTGCTGAGCGGGCGGATATCGCTGGCGCAGGCGGTCAAGGAGGCGAGCGCGGCGGTGGCGGCGATGCCAAAGGCGGCGCGTCGGGTCACGAAGGTAGACATAAGGTACCCTTCAATAGATTATCGGTGTATCTATTTCAGGGTACCTTAGTGTATTTGGTTATGTTTATGATTTTCTCGTTATCAAACCATGGAAAATACTACAAAAGATACGTTAGCTAATGAAAAGTTTCGTTTACTAGGGGAAAGTGTCATCATCTCCCTGTGCTGCCGCTTTCCTACACCGCCGCTTTCCTGCGCTGGTATTTTGCCGTGGAGGTATCTTCCTGTGCCGCCGCATCCTAAACGTTGAGGCCAGAATCGCTTCCGCCCGAGGAACCGGGAGAAGTCGTCGAGGAATTCTTCGTCTCAACGGTGACCATCCACGCATCGTTTCGATAGTTCAACACAAAAGTGACCTCATCGTTACTGGAATCACCGCTCGACTCACCCACACGAATGTCCCTGTCCTCGGGCACGTAATGGAGAACAGCATCCTTATGGCCACGGACAATACCCTTCCAACGGTACTGCTGATCGTCAACCTTCTGCGGGGTGTCCTCGGTCAGTTCAGCCATGAGCGGCGTCTCGGTGCCGTACATCCACCCCTCACCCTTTGCGTACAAGTCTACGTATGCCTTCATCTTCTGTACGTAGATGCCGTCTAGGTCTACGTCCTTGAACGGTTCATTATTACCGGTAATGGTCAGATAATTCACCGATGCGACCCAGTAGCCCAGCGCGGCATACATGCCCGAGGTCGTCTTCGACTTCATATTCTGGGGAGGGGTGGGCATAGGCGGGTTTTCCGCCTTCTGCGTGGCGCTTGCGGGGCGGTACGTTCCGGTGGACTTGTAGCTATTGAACTTCAACTCGCCCTTGTAAGGGCGCATCGGGTCGACCACACTCGGGTCCTCCAGCGGGCGAATATCGCTGGCACAGGCAGTCAAGGAGGCGAGCGCGGCGGCAGCGGTGATACCCAGGGCGGTGCGTCGGGTAACGAAGGTAGGCATGAGAACCCCTCAATAGTTTGTTCGTGTGCTTTTAAGCGTACCCGAGCAGGTTTGTTGACGCTGGCTTTGTTGACACGGCCAAAGCCTGCACCTGCTCATCTGGGGGGATAGTTCAACACGACCGCACGCAGGCCATGTAAACAAAAGCCATGCAAGCGAAAAAGGGGAAGCTCCCGCACGTAGTCTCAACTACACGGCCTCAACTACATGCGGGGGCTTCTCTCATCGCCATAAGTGGCTAGGATAATTGGCTAGGAACGCGGGTTAGGCGCCAGCGCTACTCGCCTCTGAAGAGGGGGAATCGGCTTCTTCATCGCTAATCAAGAACCAGGCGCCGTCCTTATAGTCAAACGGAAAATTGGTTGCCTCGCTCTTGGTCGATCCCTCAACCAGGGGAACAGGGTCATGACCTTCAACGTGTGCCTTTGCGTTGGGATCGTAGATGATGCGTCCGAGCCAATCGTAGCGGTTGGGGCCGCCCGCAACCTTTTTGGGAGCATCAGTCAGCAGCTGAACGGTAACCGGTGCATCTGTGTCATACACCCAGCCCTTACCGGAAGAGTAGATAAGAACGGCATTGGCCTGATCGTTCGCATAGCGGCCTTCGGGGTCAGCCTTCTTGAGAGGCTCGTAATCGCCTGTCATGAACATGTAGTTGAAGCTTGCCACCCAGTAGCAGAGGAACTCGTACATGCCCTCAATGGTCGCCTCGTGCATCTTCTCCGGAACAACAGGCTTCGGCACGTTCTGCGCCTTCTGAGTGTCAGTTGCTCGAACGTATTCGCCGTTCTTCTCGTACTTGTCGAGTTTCACCGCGCCCTTGTACGACTTCTTAGTGGAAGAAGACGCCGAGGCTGAGGCGGATGCGCTTGCGGACTCAGAAGCGCTTGCTGAAGGCGAAGCCTCACCGGAGGCGGAGCTATCAGCCAGCGGGCGGATATCGCTGGCGCAGGCAGTCAGCGCCGCAGCCGCGCCGGCACCGGTAGCAGCAGCTAGTGCGGCACGTCGAGAAAGAAAAGTTGCCATGAAAAAATCCTTAAGTAATGTGTGTCAGAAGATGAAGAAAATTAGCTGTTGTTATCCAGGAGCATGCGCCACATGCCTTCCTTGTACTCCATGATGAACTTGGTCGTGCGAGGAATCGTCTTTTCCTCCTCAACGATAGTCGCATCAGGCTCACCCTCAATGTGGTACTTAGCGGCAGGATCATAGGCGACGGTCACAAGCCATTCATAACGGTCCGGCTTATTAGCAACCGGTTGAAGCTCGTTCTCCGCAATCTCAATCTTGTACGGCTGATCCGAACCGTAAATCCAACCCAGGCCCGACTCGTAGAGCTTAATCATGGTCTTAGAGTTCTTCAAAAAGGCCTTCGCCGGATCCGCCTGCATCAGCGGCTCAACATCGCCGGTCAGAATCAGATAATTCTGGGAAGCAAGCCAATAACCCATCAGTGCGTAGGCGCCCTCGGGGCTGTTCTCCTTCATCTTCTCCGGGATGAGGGGCTTCGGCACGTTCTGCGCCGGCGCATTCGCACTCGCCGCAATGTAGGTGCCGTTCCGCTCGTAGTTATTGAACTTAATCGGGCCAACATACGAGCCGGGAGTGTGATCATCAGTGGGCGAAGGCGACGCAGAGGCGCTCGCAGACGAAGAAGCCGCACCAGAAGCAGTAGCAGAAGGCGAACCGGTGGAACCGCCGGAACCCTGCGACCGCGAGTCCTGCGACAGCGGGCGAATATCGCTAGCGCAAGCAGTCAGCGCCGCAAGAATACCGGTCGCACCCACACCCAGGAGAGTACGTCGAGTGAAGAAGGTAGTCATCGGAAGCCCTTCGTTAGAGCCAATACAAAGCAAATCACGCCACACACCGTGGTGGGCATACGCACCCCGTACAGGCCTATCAGTACATCAATGTATATACATTTAAGGTTACCCGAGAGCCACCAGATAGCCCTGTGACCACCTCGCATGTTCAGAAAATTAAGACCCCACACCCAGTGTTTTACCAGGTGCAGGGTCTTATACCATGAGAAATCACTACGAGAGGAAACCCTCCGCCAGACAGCAACTAAGCAGCGCTAGACAGCTCCCACTTACCGTCCTTGTACTCCAGACGGAACCTCGCCACCTTCTTCTTCGACTCATCAGCGCTCGCCGGTTTCTCGGGCTGATTCCTATAATGCCGCACCATCTTGGGATCCATGTAGAGATAGCCTTCCCAAATAAAGCGAGTATTATCGCTGCCCGGCACCTCACGAGGGGCATCCGTTAGCAGCTCAACAATATACGGAGTTTCCGTACCGTACACCCAACCAGCACCCGACGCATACACCTTGACTATGCTGGAATATTCCTCCCAGGCGTAGCCTTTATGGTAAACAGTATCTATCGGGCCCATATCGCCCGTCATCAGCAAATAGTTCAAGCTCGCCAGCCAGAAACTCAAGAAAGCATACGCACCATCAACGCTGTGCTCCTTCATATTCGCCGGAGGAACAGGCTTCGGCATATTCTCCGCCGGGTTCGTAGCGCTCGCCGGAACGTACTCACCGGTCTTCTCATAGCTATCGAACTTTATCGCACCCTTGTAGGACTTACCCGAAGACGGAAGGCCCGAAGCTGCAGAAGCACTCGCAGACGCCGATGCGGAGGCAGTTTCGGAGGCGGTTGTCGCCTCCGACGGAGAAGCCGAGCCGGTACCATCAGCCAGCGGGCGAATATCGCTAGCGCACGCAGTCAACGCAGAAAGCGCGCCAGCAACAGCAACACCCAGGGCAGTACGTCGAGTGAAGAAAGTAGTCATCGGAAGTCCTTCGTCGGAACCTTCACCCCCAAAGCCGTCAGCACGGGCTCACAACCTGCAGGCAAAGACCACATGTAGTACGTCAATGTATATACGTTAAGCGTACCCGAGGCGCCCTCCGCCGAACCCGAACATCCGCGGGGTTTTCCCCTGGGTGTTCCCTGGGTTTCCGCAGAGTTCCGCCAGAATTTTCGCAGAGTTTAGGCACAAAGAACCCCCGCCCACGGCGCATTACCGCGGGCGGGGGAGAAGCTCATCTTAAGCCGTTACGCCTGAACCGTTATGGCGGGGCCTAGACAGAAGACCTAGGCAGCAGAAGAGCTAGAAGAAGCGGAAGCCGACGAAGAAGAGCCTTCATCGCCGGTGAGCATAATCCACTTACCGTCCTTGTATTCCATGGCAACCTTCGCCAGCTTGCCATTCGGGCTAGAAGCGGTCTTAAAGGGCTGGTCAGACTTGCCCTCAATGTGAATCTTTGCGTCGGCGCTGTAGTTCATGTATGCCGGCCAGTCGTAACGGGTACCCTTACCGGACGCCTTCTTCGGTGAACCAGTAGTCAGCTCAAGAGTAACCGGGGTATCCGTACCGTACATCCAGCCCAGATCGTTCTCGTACATGATCGTAAGTTCCTGCAGACTCTTCGCATACACATCTGCAGGGTCAGCCTTCTTCATCGGCTCAGTATCACCGGTCATTAGCGCATAGTTAAAGCTTGCCAGCCAGTAGCCAATGAACGCGTACATGCCATCAACGTTATCTTCGTTCATGTTCGCCGGGGCGAGGGGCTTGGGCACATTCTGCGCCTTCTTCTCGGCAGTGGCGGGAACGTATTCGCCGTTCTTCTCGAAGTTATCGAACTTCACGAAGCCCTTATAGGACTTGTCCGAAGAAGCAGCAGCCGAGGCGCTTTCGGAAGCACCCGCGGAAGCAGAGCTAGACGCCGAACCTTCAGCCGTCGGGCGAATATCGCTAGCACACGCAGTCAATGCAGCCAGCACACCGACACCGGTCGCACCCAGTGCCACGCGGCGGGACATGCCAGCAGAAGTGGAGGAAGGGCTCGTCATAATCAGCCTTTCATAGGAAGTCAACAAAGGAAATTGAGTGAGTTGACAACCCCATCATACCGGCAAACAGACAGACACCCATCAGCGGTCGTCATTTAGCGCCGATGACAAAGCAACCTAACACCGCCGCAAAGCATCACCGAGTCTCGGCAGAAAGAAACCCCGCCCACGGTGCATTACCGCAGGCGGGGGAGAAGCCTATCTCAAATCATCAAGACATAAACCACTGGTCAGAGAGCAATACTTAGACAGAAGAGGACCCGCCGCCGCTACCAGCCAAAGACGAGCCATCCTCGCTGCTGACCATAATCCACTTACCGTCCTTGTACTCCACACCAACCCTCGTTAGATCCCGCGAGCTATCCTCCATAAAGGGCTCATCAGGGCGACCCTCGGTGTGAATCTTCATATCGGGGTTGTATTTCATGTACGCCAACCAGTCATAGCGAGTTCTGCTACCGGAAATTTTCTGCGGCGCATCAGAGAGCAGCTCAAGAGTAACAGCAGTATCCGCACCGTAGAGCCAGCCCACATTATTTTCATAAGCAATCGTCAAAGTCTGGTAATCCTGCAGTGCCTCCGCAGACTCAGCCTTCTTCAACGGATCGGCATCGCCGGTCATCATCATGTAGTTGAAGCTCGCCAGCCAGTAACCAATGAAGGCGTAAATACCATCAACGTTCTGCTCGTTCATGTTCGCCGGAACGAGAGGTTTCGGCACGTTCTGCGCCTTCTTCTCGGCAGTGGCGGGAATGTATTCGCCGTTCTTCTCGAAGTTATCGAACTTCACAAAGCCCTTGTAGGCCTTGCTGGAAGAAGCAGACGCCGAAGCAGTAGCCGAGGCGCTCGCGGATGCGTTTTCGGACGCACTCGCAGAAGCCTCACCGGAGGGGGAACTATCAGCCAACGGGCGAATATCGCTAGCGCACGCAGTCAATGCAGCCAGTACGCCGGCACCGGTCGCACCCAGCGCCACGCGGCGGCTCACGCCAGCAGAAATGGGGGAAGGGCTTGTCATGATCAGCCTTTCAAAGGAGGTCAACAAAGGGAATTGAGCGAGTTGACACCCCCATCATACCCTAAACACGTGAATAGCTATCAAATGTCGCTACTTGTATCCTTTTATGAAGAAAAACTTCAAAAGCTGCAATGAGTGCACTATGATGCCGAGGGGCTCGCAGACTCTGCGCTCTTATCAGCATCCTTATCTTTCTGAGTGCTCATAAACCAAGCACCCTCCTTATACTCCACAACAATCCTCATCGCCTGACCCTGAGAATCTTCTGCCCCAACCAGGGACTTATCGCGGTTATCACCCTCCGTCAGATGCCTCTTCGCATTCTGATCAACCAGAGAACGGGCACGCCAGAAATAAAGAATACGGTCGCCCTCAACCTGAGTGGGAGTATCCGTCAACAGGTACACAGACATCGGCTCACTCGTGTCATAAATCCAGCCGCGCCCCGTCTCATAGAGCTTAACCATCGGCTCAAGCTCCTTGGTGTAGTCAGTGCTAAGATCCGTCTTCTTCATCGGCTCAATATCACCCGTCAACGCCAGATAATTAAAACTAGAAATCCAATAGCCAATCAGCGCATAAATACCGTCAATACTCAGCTCCTGCACCTTCTCTGGCATGATCGGTTTGGGTACATTCTGCGCCTTCTTCTCGGCAGTGGCAGGAACATACTCGCCGGTCTTCTCAAAGTTATCGAAAGTGACCTTACCCTTATACGACTTATTCGCAGACGGCAACGCCGACGAAGCAGACGGGCTCGCTGAATCAGAAGCGGCAATATCAGCCGGCGGATGCACCGTACGCGCACACGCAGACAACACGGCGGCAAGACCAACACCGCCCGCACCCAACACGGCGCGGCGGCTCAAAGCGACGGGCTTAAAAGAGGAGCTAGTCATCAGCAGTCTTTCGGTGAGGTCAACGGATGAGGGGAGTGAGTCGACACCCCCATCATACCGGGCGCACCTTATAGCAACCGCAAAGCATAGGATAGCAACCGTAAAGCACAAGCGAACAACAAACAGCCGGGCATATGAAGACACCCCGCAGCTGCCACACAATACAAGACAGCTACGGGGTGAACAACGTAATACGCCTCGACCGAACCGGCTGCACCGACTAGCAGAGCGGCTAACAGAACAGCTAACGGAGCAGATGCGCAAAATTACGGCGCGCCTGAGCCACCTTCGGACTCACCACAAACGCACAATAACCCTGCGCCGGATTCAACGCGTAATAATTCTGGTGATACTCCTCCGCCTCATAGAACACGCCCAGGGGCTTAATCTCCGTAACAATGGGGGAGGAGTACAGCTGCTGAGCACGCGCCACCGCACGCTCAAACGCCTCACGTTGCTGCTCATCCGCGTAGAAAAGCACCGAACGGTACTGCGAACCGGTATCCGCACCCTGACGATCCCAGCTCGTCGGATCGTGGCTCGTGAAGAAAATATCCAACACCGTATCCAGGTCAATCACCTGCGGGTCAAAGCTGAGCTTCAGTGCCTCCTGATGCCCGGTCGTACCCGAACACACCGAACGATAATCAGGGTCGGCAGTATCGCCGCCCGTGTAGCCGCAGACGCTCGCCTCAACCCCGCGGAACTGGCGGTACACCGCATCCAGGCACCAGAAACAGCCGCCGGCAAGAACAACATCAGTCATGATTCCTCCTCGAATATTGAGCCTCGAACTGATATAAAAATCCACACTACCTCAAGAACACCGTAGCGCCGCACAATATTCCTGCGCGGCCGCAATTCCTGCGCTACCGCAGGCTTCGGGGTAAACCGCCCGCTGAGCCGCCTGCTGTCCCGCCGCGCCACTCGCCCCGCCGCGCCACCTGCCACAATAGAGGTATGACTGAAAAACTAGAAACCCCCACCCTCGCAGAAGTCGTCGACGCCTTCCACACGCTCTTCCCACCGCAGCTCGCCGCCGGCTGGGACGCTTCCGGCCTCGTCGCCGGACGTGGCGCCGCTAAAGTGAACACCGTCCTCTTCGCAGTAGACGCCCTCACCGCCACCGCAGAAGAAGCCGTAGCCGAAGGCGCGCAGCTGCTCATCACCCACCACCCGTTGCTGCTACGCGGCGCAAAGTTCATCCCCGACAGCGACTACAAGGGCAACGTTCTGCACACCCTCATCGAAGGCGGATGCGGTCTGCTCGGCGCGCACACCAACGCCGATGCTGCCGTCGAGGGCGTAAACGAAGCCCTCTGTGACGCCATCGGCCTCATCGACCGTGAACCGCTCACTGAAGCGCAAACCCAGGTACTCGACGACCAGGAACACGCGGTAGGCACCGGCCGCCTCGGTACCCTGCCCGAAGAAACCACCCTCAAGGAGCTGGCAGAACGCCTCGCTGCGGCACTGCCTGCAACCGCCGGCGGCCTGCGCATCGCCGGACGCGCCGATCAGCCGATCCGCCGCGTCGCCCTCTGCGGTGGTGCCGGTGACTCCCTCTTTGATGCTGTGCGCGCCACCGACGCGCAGGTGTACATTACCGCCGACCTGCGCCACCACCCCGCCAGCGAATTCCGTGAAACCGCACGAGTCGACGGCAGCAACATCGCCCTGATTGATTGCTCCCACGCCGCCAGCGAATCCCTCTGGCTGCAGTCGGCGGCAAACCGTCTGCGCGCCCTGCTCGCCGAGCGCGGCTTCACCATCGAAACGAAGCTGTCCGCACTGAACACCGACCCGTGGGACTTCACCGTCTCCACCGGAGTGGCAACCGGTCAGGATGCGCACTCGGCAAGCACGGAACCCGCCGCCGCATGGGCCAGCCTGGCTGAAAAGTAAACGCTGAAAGTAGCCGCTGAATAGCTACCAAGAAGCAGGCACAGTAAAGCCCGGCCTGCACGAACCCGACAGGAACCTTTCAATGAGGACCCTCAAAGGAATGAGCAGACCGGGCATTACTTCTGCGAGGTAGCATCCCGCAAACGTGGGCGGTCTAAACGACCTTACTTAGCGCGAGCCTGGAACGCCTCAATCAGAGTCTCCAGCTCACCATGAGTCACCATGTGCTGAGCATCAAAAGCGCCGCTAGCGTTCAACACCACCTTGTTCTGCTGAGCCCACAAAATCTCACGGTAGAACGCCGAACCGGGAGCAACATCGCTGTAAGGGGAGTCACCCTTAACCACGGGCGAACCAGCCGCACGGTAAGCGAACGCCGCAACGGTAGCGTTCGAAATGCCGGTATCCGCGTGGAACTTGCCGTCCGACCAGCCGAAAGTAATACCCTTCTGACGAGCCCACACGTAAGCGGGGAAGTTCGGGTCGTCAGTCTTCACATCCGGCCAGGGGGAGGTCTCAGGCAGCTTCACCTCGGGGGTGCCCGCCTGAATGTACAGGGCAGCTGCGAGCTCACCGCGGGTTGCGGGAGTCTTCAGCTTCTCGTCGGAAGGAGCAGGCTTCTGGTCGTCCTTCTTAGGATCCTGAGCGTTGGGCAGGTTTGCGTCCCTGTAACCGTTCGTACCGTTCAGGTCCAGGTCCTGCCAAGCGAGCATGGTGCCGCGGCCCTCGGTGGACTTGCCCACGACCGGTGCAATCAGCTCGCCGTTCTCGCCGTAGCCGTCATTAGCCCAGACCTCAATTACGTATTTCTTCGAAGCGTTCAGGGTGTTTGCCGGAAGATGCACGTTACCGTACAGGTTGCCGTCACGGTACGCCGAAGACTCGGTGGGGTGGTCAAACTCGATAATGTCGCTGGTTGCCAGAACCGGGGTGTTCGAACCCTTCTCACGAACCACGAACTGAACACCCTTGACGGAGTGAATCTCACCGTAGAAGCCCTGAGCGCCAACGTTCAGATCCTGCGATTTTGCGGGATCAGCCACACCGTTGTAACCCAGGCGCGGTGCGAACGGTTCCGGCTTCTCACCCAGAGTGTTCAGAACCTGGGTGCTCACCACGTTCTTGCTGGTCCACAGCTCCTGAGTGGTCAGCGGCTTCTGGCCCTTCTGCTCAGCAACTACGTGAATTTCGTAGCGGACATCGTACTTGGTGCCGCCGGTCGGATCGTGGAAGTTGTCATCATCAACGAAGTAGTAGTCGGCAAGCTTGTACGCCTCAACCTTCAGGTCAGCCTCAAAAGTGCCGTCATCGGCAATGGTGAAGTCCTGACCCTCCACAAAACGCAGCATCTTCGAGGTCGGAATCTCATAGCCGGAGGGCGCGTAGTTCGCGGGAGCAATGTACAGTGCCACGGTACCGTGCTGAGCGCGCCACTCCTTCGTGTAGCCTGCGCCCTTCACATGGACAGTACCGCCCTCGGTCGTTACGAGGGATGCGTTTACGCCATCGTACTTGTAACCGTCAGGGATGGAAACGTTCAGGGTCGGGGTGGCCGCAGCGACCTGGTTGGCTACCTGCGGGGTAGCGGCGGCAACGGGCGCGTTTGCGGCGGGGGCTGCGTCCTGGGCTAGCGCCGGGGTCATCGGCAGAATCATGGCACCAGCCAACGCCAGCGCGCCGCAACCCTGAGCTGCGCGGAGGAAAGAAGACTTAGAGTTCGGAAGCGAGGACATAACACATCCTTAAAGTTGTTTCTCGCAGGGCTCTGCGGGTTCAACGGCGGGTAGGGAATTCGCCGTTGAATCTGCACACACCCTATGGGAAAAGTGGTTGGAAGCCCCGTCGGTTTCGGGGACATTTTCACCCTATCAAACCCTCAGGTAGATGTCAGGGAACACTCAAGAGAGGCTTGAAGGTTTTGAGACATTTCACAGGTTGATATCCCTAAAGCAAAGCCCCGCGTTCCTGTGTATAAAAACCTACGCAGGAACGCGGGGTTAGCGCTAGTCCACCTTACTTAATCAAGTAGCTCAGGGTGAGTGACATGGGTCATGAAATAGAACATCATCCATGCCAGCTCAAGGCGATTCACAGTCTGCGATGCCTCAAAAGTACCGGTGTAGGGATTGATGATACCCTGCTGGGTCACCCACAGAATCTCGCGATAGAACGCAGAATCCGGCTTAACATCCGGGAAGGACGAAACACCCTGCACAGCCGGCGAACCAGCCGCACGATATGTCAGCGCAGCAACGGTAGCACGTGAAATACCGGCATCCGCGTGGAACTTGCCGTCCGACCAGCCGAAAGTAACGCCCTTTTCACGCGCCCAAATGTAGGCGGCGTAGTTCGGATCGTCCGTCTTCACATCCGGCCACGGGGAGACCTCAGGAAGGTTCACCTTGGGGCTGTCACTCTTCTCATAGAGGAGGGAAACCAACTCGCCGCGGGTAGCAGGCTGTTTCTCCTCCTCATCTGTAAGCGAATTCGAAAAGTACTCGCGTCGTGCATCAGGTACATCAGCACGTGTGAACTGCTGGACACCCTCAAACTTCAAGTCCGTACTGGTCAAATAGCCACCGCGGTGCTCCGGCGCGTAACCCACCAGCGGGGTGATGAGAGTCTTATCCGTCTGACTGACATAGCCGTAGTCGCTGCGCGCCTCAATAACGTACTCCTTGGAAGGATCCAGAGTGTTCGCCGGAATCTTGATGGTGACGAAAGCGAAGCCTCCCTCCAGGAAATTAGTGTAGTTTTCCTTGTCGTATTGGTAGTACTTCATATCGCTCATGGCCAGGACCGGGGAGCCGGTACTCTTCTCACGAATGAGGTACATCATGCCCTTCGCTCCAGGCAGATACCCATTGAAGCCCACGCCCTGAATCAGCAGCTCCTGATCCTTCGTGGTGTCCTTCAGAGCATCGTATTTAAACATGGGCGAGAACGTACCAGGGTGATAATCCTTAGTATTCAGACCCTGATGAGCCACAACATTCTTGCGAGCCCAAATATCCTGAACAGTCGACTGTGGCTGACCCTTAGGCTCGGCAAGGATGCCAATCTCATAGCGAACCTTCTCCAGAGTCATATCCGGGGAATACTCCTTGAGAGGGTAATAACTCTCCAAGGTGTTGGGGTCAATCTTCAGGTAAGCGTCAAAGGTGCCGTCATCTTCAATGGTGAAGTCCTTGCCCTCTTCGAAGCGAAGCATCGACGTGGAAGGCTCCACATTACCGGGACGGTCCTGAGCGGCAGCAATATAGATGACAATCTTGCCGTGCTGCTCGCGCCACTGCTTGGTGAAACCGGTGCCCTTCACCGTCATTTCGTTGTAGTCGCCGGTGTACAGGGCGTCGCTTTCTTTCCTGAAGTAGTCACGGCCGTCCAGGAAATCGTACTCCCCATAGTCAACGGTGAAAGACGGCTCAGCCGTGGCATCTGCAGGGGCATTGGCGGCCGGTGCGTTAGCCACAGGCGCATTTGCGGCGGGTGCCGCTTCCTGGGCGAGAACCGGGGTCATCGGCAGGACCATCGCGCCCGCCAGCGCCAGTGCGCTGCAGTTGCGAGCCGCGTGCAGGAATGAAGACTTAGAGTTCGGAAGTGAGGACATGAGACATCCTTAAAATCGTTTCTCCGGGGGCTGTAGGGGGTTGCTGGCGCTTATAAAAATCGCTGTAGAACCTATCCTGCCCAAGGAGAAAGTGGCTGATTACCCCCGTCGGTTTCGAGGGTACTCTCACGCTATCAAAGCGTTGAACGATTGTCAGGAAACACTCAAGGAACGCTTTAAGGTTTAGGGAAATCTCACACAGTGAGTAGCCATTAAACACTGAACCCCGTGCTCCCGAACAGAAAATCTGTCTAGGAACACGGGGTTATGCAGGCGGCTAGTCGATAAGCAGACTCAGCTTAGCGAGTCAGCTTAGCGAGACTGGAAAGCAGTCAGAACAGTCTCCAGATGGCCGCGAGTCAGCAGTTGCTTAGGAAGGAAATACTGACCATCGTACACGGTAGGCAAATTCTGGCTAGCCCACAGAATCTCACGGTAGAACGCAGAACCAGGCTTAACATCCACGTAGGGGGATGCGCCCTTCACCGCAGGAGAACCCGCCGCACGGTAGGTGAACGCCGCAACGGTAGCGTTCGAAATGCCAGCGTCCGCATGGAACTTACCATCCGACCAGCCGTAGCTGATGCCCTTCTCACGAACCCAAATGTAGGCGGCGTAGTTCGGGTCGTCAGTCTTCACATCCGGTCACGGAGAGACTTCCGGCAGCTTCACCTCGGGGGCGCCAGCCTGAAGGTACAGAGCCACCGCCAACTCACCGCGGGTAGCGCGTTCCTTGCGCTGCTCATCGGTCAAGCTAGGCTTCTTATCCTCAACAGCATCAGAACCCTTAAAATTCAGGTCCTGAGAAGCCAACAACTCACCGCGGCCCTCAGGCGCCTTACCCACAACGGGGGCAAGGAACTCGCCGCTCTCGCTGTAGCCGTCATTAGCCCAGACCTCCACCACGTACTTCTTCGAAGCATCCAGGGTGTTAGCCGGAACCTTCACGGTGCCGTTCACTACACCGTTCACATACTCAAAAGCGCGGTCGTGGTGGTTGTACTCAATGATGTCGCTGGTCGCCAGAACAGGGGTGTTCGAGCCCTTCTCACGGATTACATACTGAACACCCTTAACGGAGTGAATCTCACCGTAGAAACCGGTACCCGAGAAGTAAATCTCCTGATCAGCGGCGGTATCACCCAGAGCCTTGTATTCCACCTTGGGGGCAAACGGGCTGGGACGGAACGCCTGAGTTTGCACCGGAATACGGCGAATCACATTCTTACCAGCCCACAAATCCTCAATGGTCAGCTGAGGCTGACCCTGCTGCTCAGCAACCAGGTCAACCTCGTAACGCACCTCATAAGTCAGGATACCGGGGAAGTAGTTGCGAGGCTCATAGTAGCGCTGAAGCACGTCCGGCTTGACCGTCAGCTGAGCATCCAGAGTGCCATCCTCAGCAATGGTGAAGTCCTTACCCTCCTCAAAACGCAGCGGCGTATCATCAGCGGGCAGAAGGCTACCATCGGGCACACCCTGAGAAGCGGCCAGATAAATCGCCACGTTGCCGTGCTTCTCACGCCACTCCTTGGTGAAACCCGAACCCTTCACGTGGACGGTACCGCCTTCGACGGTGTACAGCAGCTGAGCCTTGCCATCGTACAGAACCTCGAACGTCGGGGTAGACTCCTGAGTGTTCTGAGCACCCGGAACATCCGCAGCCTGCGAACCATCAGAACCATTGAAGTTCAGCGTCTGAGAAGCAAGCAGGATGCCGCGACCCTCGGGTGCCTTGCCGACAACGGGGGTAATGAACTCGCCGTTATCGTAGCCGTTGCTGCCCCACACCTCGACGGTGTACTGCTTCGTAGTATCCAGGGTGTTAGCGGGAATCTTAACGTTACCGTTGAGGAGCCCATGCTGGTACTGGAACGCATACTCGGGGTCGTTGTACTCGATAATGTCGCTGGTCGCCAGAACAGGGGTGTTCGAACCCTTCTCGCGAACAAGAATCTGCACACCCTTGGGGGACTGAATCTCACCGTTGAAGTCCCAACCGGAGAAGAGAAGCTCCTGATCCTTGGACATATCAGTCAGAGCGTTGTAGCGCCAGTGAGGGGCGAACGCGTCAGCCTCAGCCTTCTGGGCGACAGCAGCCGCAGCTACAGGAGCGTCCGCAGCAGCATTCTGGGCAAGTGCCGGAGCCATCGGCAGGACCATCGCGCCAGCCAACGCCAGTGCACCGCAACCCCGTGCTGCACGGAAGAAGGACGAAGCCTTGAAATTCGGAAGAGCGGACATAATCATTCCTTATCGGTCATGCCCATTGCGCCGATGCAGCTTCTAAAAGGGAGTGAGGACTCTTCGTCGAATCTGCGCCAACCCAATGAGAAAGTGGTCGAGTATCCCCGTCAGTTTCGGGGGACACTCTCACCCTAACAAAGGGTCGAACAGATATCAGGAACACTCAAGAGAGACTTGAAGGTTCTGAGAGAACTCACAGGTTGACCAGCCACTAAAAAGAACCCAGCAGGCTAAAACCTGAAAAACAGAAGCTCAAAAACAGAACCCCGTACTCCCAATCAGGAGTGCGGGGCCAGCAAGCACGCTAAAGCAAAGCGCTAAAACAAAGCACAGAAACTAGGAAGTGCGGAAATATAGGTACATCATCATCGCAACACGACCACGAGAGGTCTGAGCCGTCGGCTCAAAAGCATTACCCTCAGACACCGTCGACACACCATGGCGAGACGCCCACACAATCTGACGGTAGAACGGAGTCGCAGACGAAACATCGCTAAACGGCGAAGAACCCGACATCTGAATCTTCTGCGCACCATCAGCACGGTACAGAAGAGCCGCAGCAGAAGCATTCGACAGGCGCGCCTCCGCATGGAACTTACCATCAACCCAACCGGAAGTAATGCGCTCCTGACGCGCCCACAGATACGCATCATAGTTCGGGTCAGACTCATCAACATCCGCATACGGCGAATGCTCCGGACGGGTCACCGCCGGCGAACCCGCCAGCTTATAGAACATGGTAATCAGCTCGCCACGAGTCACCGGATCCTCAGCACCAAAATTGTCCTCAGAAACCGGCTCCATCGTCTGAGTACGAACAGCCCAACGGATACCCGCATAATACGCAGAATCCTCGGGAACATCAGCAAAAATAGTGTTCGCATCCGGCGCCGTCACAGACGGACGCAGAATCTTCGGGCCCTGAGTCGAAGAACTCGACACCAGCGGAGAAGCAGAAACAGTCGAAGTAGTCGCCGGCGCAGCAGTATCCGCCGAAGAAAGACGCGCCTCCGACGAATCATAAAAAGAGAAAAGAGGGGAGAACGGCAGATACAAAACACCCGCCAATGCCACAGCGCCAACAGCCAGCTCAATACGGCGGCGCGTACGCTTCTTCGAGTCAGCCTGAGAAGAAGCCTCGGGGGTGCCCTCCGGTGCCAGCAGAGGTGCAGAAGAATTATGGGCAGTATCAGCCGACTGCTTAGAATCCTGGGACATAAATCCTCAATGTGGTTGATGTATCGGTGTGTATGGGCTCCCTCGCACAACAGACGCCCAACCGGAAACGGGCGCACACCAAGGGGGCGCAACAGTCCTAAGCATAAACCACAGCTTGAAAAATATTAATTTACACTCCACAGAACATTCTTGAAAAAGGGGAGCGGAGCACCCCGAAAATCCCCCCAATAGCGGGCACCGCATGAGGTGCGCCCCACATGCGGTACAACCCACACTGGCGTGTTAACCGGCGAAAATACCCCGAAAAACCGCGGAACAGCCCCCAACAGGAGGCACAGAAAAGCCGGGCCAGCGGGATAAAACCAACGTTTCATCACCGCCAGCCCGGCATATTCCTCAAACCCTAGAGGTAACCCTAGCGAACATTAAGAGCTCTAGCGGACCTTGTAGTTCATCAAGAAACCAGCCAGCTCACCACGGCTCACCAGCGCAGACGGGTGGTACTCAGAACCAGGGAACACCTGCAGCTTCTGCTGCTTAGCCCACGCAATCTCACGGTAGAACGCAGAACCGACCTTCACATCGGTGTACGGTGCCTCAGTCACAGCAACCGGCTTCTTACCGTCAAAACGGTACAGGAACGCCGCAACAGTCGCGTTAGACACAGACGCATTCGCGTGGAACTTACCATCAGACCAACCGAAGGTAATACCCTTCTGACGAGCCCAAATGTACGCAGCGTAGTTCGGGTCATCAGTCTTCACATCCGCGTACGGGCTAGTAGCCGGCAGAGTAACCTTCGGGGAACCAGCCATACGGTACAGTGCAACAGTCAGCTCACCGCGGGTCGCATCATCATTAACGCCGAACCAATCCTTCTCACGAGAATCAATCAGCTTCTGATCAGCAGCCCACAGAACAGCCTTGTGGTTCGCGTGAGCAGCAGGAACGTCAGCGAAACGCTCACGAGCCTTCTGGTTCGCAGGCTCACCAGTCAGAGTCAGGTAATCAGCCGCGATGCGCTCGCTACCACCATCGGCGTAGTTCACGGTCACGAAAATAGCGTAGTGGCTATCAGCATCCAGCTTGGTACCGTCAACATTAACGGTCGTCTCAAACGCGCCGGTCGCCACACGGTCAGCGTTTAGAGTGATGCTCTCCAGAGCCTCACCGGTCGGGTTGCCGTCAGCCTCAGCAGCCGAGAACAGCACGTTCACGGTAGCACCAGCCGGGACGGTGAAATCCTTACCCTTCACGCGGATAGTGGTCGAAGAGCTCAGATCCACCTTGTCAGTGCTCAAAGAAACCGAAGGAGAGGCCTTCTTAACGTTCTCGCCGTTCACCGGAACAAACGCCTGAGTGCTCAGCGCCTGGCTGTTCGCCTCATCGTTATCTTCCGGAACGTTGAACTCGAAAGTCTGCACAACATAGGAGCTACCAGACTTCAGGGTGCCCGCCGGGATGTCCAGAACAGTCGAGAAACGGCCGTTGGTGTAACCCATGTACTGACCGAAGAAAGCAGAGTAGGAGGTGAACTTAGCCTCCGACTGAGCCAGCGCGGGGCCGGTCGCCTTACCGGTCGCCGGATCAACCGCACGAACCGCAACAATCAGCGACTCGCTACCGTTGTACGAAATGTTCTGGAAGCCAGCACCGTTCACGGTGACCTTAGTGTTCTCAGAAGCATTCACCGACGAAGCGCCGTACGACAGGGTCGGGGAATCAACGGTGGGAACATCCGCAACCTTCAGCTCGGTACGAACCTCATCCGCGGGAATCCAGCCGTCTTCAGCGTCATCGCGGTAACCGAGCACAACATCGAAGGACGAGCCATTGGCCTCCAGATAGTTAGCGCCGATAGAAGCAGTCAGATTCACGGAACCGTCAGCCGCAAAAGCGGAGGCGGGAACATCCTGAACATAGAAGGGGTAATCACGCGGACGGTGCGGCGGGAAAGCGACGCTTTCACCCTTCGGAACAACGTACAGGCGGAACGACTTGCCCTTAACGAAGTCCTTGGAGAAACCGGAGCCGCTAACGGTCACGTTGCCGCCCTTGAGAATATCAAAAGTGCCGGAGGTAACCTGCAGACGCTGAGCACCCTGAACCTCACCCTGCGCAACAGCCTGGGCTGCTACCGGAGTAGCGGCAGGAGCCGCAAACGCGGGGGAGAGAGGCAAGAGCATGGCACCCGCCAAAGTGAGGGCGCAGCCGCTCTTAGCCATGTTTTTGGGTAGCGCAAAGCGCATGTGGTTGGGAAGTGAGGACATTGTTATCCAATCAGTTTTTATCGGTGTCACGCATCGAGTGTGGTGCGCATAAACACCGTAGCAAATAGTTAAGACGTGCTGGAACCTAAAAGGTCATCAGCGCGAAAAATGACTGTGTGTTTTATTGCATGTCTTAAGGTGAAGTATAGCTTTAAAAAGTATGTGCAAGACGTGGAAAATATGCCTAAATATTGTGCTGATAAGCACAAACACTGGTCACTGTACAAAAAAGAAAGCGCAAAAAACCCACCGCATTCGAAAAATTCGCACCTGTGCAACCTCTGCAGGTTGAGAATATTCACAATGCGGTGGGCAAGGCAACATAAAAGTCACCCACAATAAAAATGGCACATAAACAGAGTCGTAAAGTCGCCTATTTGACGAAAGCCAACCAAAATGGCTAACACCACGGCGAGGCGCTACCTGAGGCGGCTGCCGCCGTGATCCATGCGGTACAGCATCAACGCCAAGTCATAGACAGACGTTGTCTCCATGAAAAAGCGTTCGTGTTCCCAATCCCTGGTGTAGCCCCAAATGCGTTGCTGAACAGCCCACCGAGATTCACGCCAGAAAGCGCTACCCTCCTCCAAATCCAGAACCCATGGGTTAGCGCTCACCTCAGATTCATCCGACCCCGGCAAGCTGCCATTACGAGGCTGGGGCGCGGCAGTCGGCAAGTTGGGCGACATCTTACCGCGCGAACGCTGATACCTATACAGGAACGCCGCCGTCGAATAGTTGTGCATGTTCATCTCCGGGTGGAAATTCCCATCCGCCCAACCGAACGTAATGCCCTTCTGACGAGCCCAAATGTACGCGGCGTAGTCCGGATCATCCGGAGCGATATCTCCATAAGGGCTCGTCGCCGGAAGCTCAACCTTCGGGGAACCCGCCAGACGGTACAACGCCACCGTCACATCGCGGCGCGTCATATCGCGTCCCTCACTCAAAGAAGAAAACTCAGGAAGAACCTGACGGCGCTTAAACCATGCCCAGGCGGCGTTGACCTCCTTATTCTTCGTCAACTGCAACTGCAGATCCTTCGAAGTAAGCTGCTCAACCGACTCAACCGTACCGTCCTTGCCGGCAGTCACCTTTTCCAAGAAGAGCCTGTACGAGCCGTCATAATTCAGCGGCGCACCGGGGATGTTCAGCTTCTCATCCACCGTGCCGTCATGGATGCTCTCAGCAGCAATCTCCTGCACCAGCGCCTTCTGACCGGCCAGATGTCCCTGCTCATCAACATGCTGCACCGAGAAACGGTAAGAGACACCAGGCTGCTTCTTCAAGCCGACGGCACGTACCTGAAGGATATTTTCCTCATCATAAGGGCTCACCGTCGTAGCCTTCAGATACATCTCAGGGCTAGCCGATTCCTTATTAAGCGAACGTACCGGAATGAAATCTGCAACATCATTCAGCAACTCACCGGGGTAATTCTCATCCTCCGGACGGTCTTTACCGTAGAAACCAATCTTATAGACCTTACCCGGCTTAAGCGTTCCCCCAGGAATCGTAATAGACGTCTTAAAATGCCAATTCAGGAAATAAACGCGCTCTCCACTACGGGAAGCCGGGTACGGAATCCGAGTGGTGAATTCTGGTTCGCCTACAATCTTTCCGGTCTTCGGGTCGACTTCATAAAAAGCCAGAAGCGCGGGGCCGTCCTTGCCCTCTCGACTACCGCTCGTAAGGATATGGAACCCCTCAATCGTCAGAGTCGTATCCTTCCACGGGTCATCAATCGCGGGCACACTGAAAATGTACGTCGTCTCAGTCGGCTTAGGGTCCTGCACAACATTAATAGGTGCACGCGCCACAAAACGGAATTCGGACGGCCAAAAATCCTCCCGGTGGCCCTTCTTATGGTACGTCAGAATGACGTCGAAAAGAGTGCCTTCGTTAGCCTCAATAATGTACGGCCCAATATTGAGGAAGAAGGTGTAGCTCCCGTCTGGGTTCTCTACCATCTGCTTCGGGTTGGGGTCACGGTCAAAGAGGTAGCCAAAGTAGGCATATCCGTCAATGCGGGCATGCGCGGCTTTGAAGTACGAAGAACCGCGATCAACCAGAGAAAATTCGTAGAATTCGTAATTCTGACGGAATTCAGCACTGAGCGGAGGCGTCGTCAGCGTTACGGTGCCGCCTCGAGAAATGTTGAGAGTCTCAGGAGAGACTTTAAACCCTTCCATTTCAGGATGGCGAGAATCATCCACTTCAGGATAACGAGAATCATCCGCCTTCGGAAGCGAAGACGTGGATTCGTCAGCATTTTCTTGAGCCGCGGCGGGGGAGGCAGAGGTCGCCTGTGCTGGTTGCGCCGGGTGTTCGGGAGCCGCCAGTGCCGCCGGAGTAATACCGGCAAGCGGGCTCAAACCCAGCAGCAGGGACAGGCTGAGTGTACGGGCGCTCGCGGGGCGGCGCGGGGTAGCTGAACGGGGCGGGGCGCCTCGTGGTGTGAAGAATGAAGACATCATTATCCCATCTACAAAAAACTGTACGGTGAGTGAAGCGAGCGAGTAGATGAAGAGAGTGAAGAAGTCGAGCGGATAAAGCGTGAAAAGAAAACTCCGGGCAGGGGAGAAGAAGCCCCGTAAAGCCTCGTGTCGGGCACAAGAACTCGCAGAGGCAAGGAAAAAACAGAAGTGGCACCGGTGGGCTGAAAAGCCGAACTACGTCGAGCATTCCAGCCCACCGGTTACTACGACCGGGCGCTACCTGAGGTGGCTACCGCCGTGCTCCAAACGGTACAGCATCAACGCCAAATCATGAGAGGAAACGAAAGACTTATCAAAGTCCTCATAGGCGTATTCCCCGTCAACGCGGTAACCCCACATGCGGTGATCAACAGCCCACTGAGCCTCACTCCAAAAAGCGCTACCCTGACGAACCTTATGCTGCCAGCCGCTAGCACTCCGGGGCGCGTCATTATTGCCCGGCGCATCCTGGTTGCCCGGCAGGCTACTGTTCTTCGGCAGCGAGGCAGAGGTCGGCGCCTTCGGCGTGACCTGACCCATCGCCTTCTGGTACCTGTACAAGAACGCCACCGTCGACGGATTCGAAAGCTTCGACTCCGGATGGAACTTGCCGTCCGCCCAGCCGAAGGTAATACCCTTCTGACGAGCCCAAATGTACGCGGCGTAGTCCGGGTCGCTCGGTGCCACATCCGCATACGGGCTGAAATCAGGCAGTTCGACCTTCGGGGAACCCGCCAGGCGGTACAGCGCCACCGTGACATCGCGGCGCGTCATACCGTTATGCCAGGACATCGGCGAAGGATTAGGCAAAATCTCACGATCAGCAAACCAGCTCTCAGCCGCCTGCAACTCATCCTCACGCGTCAGCTTCAGAGGGATATCCTCGAAAGCGAGCTGCTCCACCGACTCGCCGGCACCATCCTTACCCGGAGTAACCTTCTCCAAGACCAGACGATACGCACCCGTATAGTTCAGCTGCTGAGCAATCGTCAGGTTCAGCTCCACCCTGCCATCCTGGATGCGATCAGCGGGAATCGCCTGCTGGAGCACCGTCTGACCGGTCAAATGGCCTTGCTCATCAACATGCTGCACCGAGAGGCGGTACGATCCTTCACCCTGCGCAAAGAGTCCGGTAGCACGCGCCGTAAACGAGTTCGTCTTCGTGTACGGGCTCAGGCCCACCGACCCAAGATGTAGCGTGGGCCCCGCAGAGTCCTGCTCAGGAGAATGCACCGGAAGGAACTCGGCAACATCATTCAGCATAGAACCCGGAGAATCTTCCATGCCGGGGTAAGGCAACCCACCACCATACAAGCCAATAAAGTAGAGCTTGCCCGGCTTCAACGTACCCGCAGGAATCTTCAGCTCCGCACTGAAATAGTTATTGCGGAACCACCTGGAGTTAACCCCGTAGTACGTGTAGTCATCCCGCTGAGTGAACACAGGCTCACCCACCATCTTTCCCGTTGCAGGGTCAGCCTCATAGATAGCGATGACCGGCGAATCATTAGCAACCAGTTCCCTAGCCTGCACAAGGACATGGCGCCCCTCAACCCGCAGCGTCGTATCCTTCCACGGGTCATCGATAGCGGACTGACTGAAGGTATAGGTCCCACGGGTCGGCTGCGTATCCTGAACCACATCAATATGGGTGCGGACATACAAACGGTTCGACCTACTCGAAGGTTCCGGCTCGAATTCATCCGACGGGTAGTACGTCATCACCACATCGAAGAGCTCACCGGCGGCAGCCTCAACGTACTGCGGGGGAACGTCAAACGTGTAGGTGAGGCTACCGTCCGGGTTCTCCCGCACCTGATGCGCCAAATCCTTGAGCATTCCGCCGTACTCGTCGAGAGGCTCATAAATATTGTGCTCCGAATACACGTACACCGATCCGCGCTGCACCAGAGCCAGCTCGTGGAAAGTGTACTTCTTACGGAACTCGGCGCTCAACGGGGAAGTCGTCACCGACACCGTGCCACCCTGAGAAATATTGAGGGTTCCCGAAGTCACCTTCAACTCAACATTCCCCGGGTTCTCCGAATCAACAGCATCAGCGGCAAGAGGCGCCATCGGAAGCTGCGCGCTCACCGTGAACTTATGGCTACCGTACGAATACTCAGAATCCGAGAACACCGCCCGCACTTCAGCCACTGAACCGCGAGAAGAAGGCCTGTAAGAGGAATCGCTGTGAACCTTATACTCAACCTCCACGGTCAGAGTACCGTCAGCATTGCGGGTTACCAGCTCGTCACGCTTATAGTATTGGCCCGCTACATCATTCCTCGCAAAATATGCCTGCTCACCGGAGGTAGCGTTATAAATCGACACAGAATCAAGGTAGTACCCCAGGTCAACCTCGGGGGAAATATTAGAAATAGTCACCTTATAAACCCGGTCCTGACCGGGATCAAAATCCTGTGCAGCAACAGATACCTTCGGCAGGGTATTCCTGAACGAATTATCCTGATACGCCATGTGCGCAGGATTATTGCCCACAGGAACGAAGGGGAACTTACGTGTCAGCTTAGACCACCCGTGGGTTTCTACACCGGAGACACCCAGGGAATATCCCTTACCGGACTTCAGGACTCCCGCGGGGATAGTGACCTTCTTCTGGAAATAGCCGTTCGGAATCAGGCCCTTGAAAATGCGCTGATTCTCTTCCGTATCCGGTGCCTTCAGCTCACCAAGCGAAGTCACATTAGAGTTCGTGACCTTTCCCTGCTCATCATGCTCGGATAGGGTGAACTTCACGGAGCTGACATCCTGAAAACCGGTACCCGTCAGCGTCACCTCAATCGGCTGGCCGGAGGCAATCTGCTCCTCAGAAATAGCCGAAACATCGTAGGTGATGGAGGGGAGCTCCGCCTTCGGGAGGTTGAACTCCACCGGTAGCGCCGCACGGACGCGATCCTCCGTGTTCCACGCATAGGGGTGCGCCTCATCTACGGGGAGGTAGGTGAGAATGACCTCGTACTCCAGACCCGCCGGCAGGCTATTCGCCGGAACCGTCAGGTCAGCGCTGAAACTGCCGTCAGCAGCCGGTTTCGGGGCGTCAAAGACAAGGCCGCGGTGATCGATTTTCTGGTAGGGGTTAGCGTAGGTCGAAGAGCCCTTCGGAGCAATCGTGAGGCTACGCAGCTCGTGATGCGCCAAGAACTCGGGGCTCAGCCCGGTACCCTCCACGTGCACGGTACCGCCGTGAAGAATGTCGAGGGAACCGCTGGACACGCGCAGGGTCGGCAGGGAAGCATCCTGCTTATTACCCTGTGCAGGTTCGTTCTGTGCAGGTTTGTTCTGGGTAGGTTCGTTCTGCACGGGCGCGTTCTGAGCGGGGGAGGCGGGCGCCGGCTGAGCCGCCACCGGCGTCAAAGCCAGCAGCGGAGACAAACCCAATACCAGGGAAGCACCCGCAACCCTTCGGTGCGTGCCACGAACAGGCTTAAAGAAAGAGGACATCATTATCCAATCTGCATTTTCTACAAAGAGGGCGAATGAGAAAAGAAGTTGAGAGGATCAATGAGTGACAGTCCACCGCACCGAACCCGTGCCGAATCCACCTCGTGGAGGACCCGTAGCGGCGGCATGCTGAAGTGCAATTTCAGCCTACCAACCCGCGTCTTAGACATTCAACGAAAACACGAGAAAAACATGCCGATGAGAGTTATAAGACAAAAAATTCGAAAATTACGCCCTCGGTTTTATACAAAGCCCGACCCCCAAAAGACCACGCCAAAAAAAGGGGCGGTGAGAGAAAAACTCTCACCGCCCCTTCTACAGCCGCTATCTTCAGCTACTGTTCTCAGAAGTCAACCCAAGCTAGAACATGTAGGGTCAACCGTCCGGTTTACGGCACCTGCCGAATCTTAGTCATCGATATAGGGGCTGTTGGGGATGGTGTCAAGCATGTCGAGCATTGACAGGACACGAGCCAGCTCCTCGCGGGTAGCAATCTTAGTCGGACGGAAATCCTTGCTCTTATAGTGAAAGCTCGTATCAATATTCACCGACGAATGCAACCACACCGACTCAGTGTAGAACGGGGAACCCGGCTTCATATCCTGCGGAATCGTGGGCCGGAACCAATAAGAACGACGACCGGGGGTAAGCATAAAGTAACGGTAGAAGAACGCAGCCATCGTAGCGCGGCTAGCCACCGCCTCCGGGTGCATCTTACCGTCAGACCAGCCGGAAGTCAGCCCATTCTGATACGCCCAAATGTACGCCGCGTAACGCTCATCCTTCGGAGACAAATCCGGGAAAGGAGAACGCGCAGGAAGCTTCACCTTCGGCGAGCGGGCGCCTCGGTAGATTGCATCCATCAGGTCGCCGCGGGTCACCGCACGCTGGGGGTGGAAACAACGGTCCTTATCGAGCAGTAGAACCTTCGCGCTACATGACCTGTAGATATCGGGAGCGTACTCGCCATCCATATCAATGTCCACAATGAACGGTGCCCACGCGAACTCAGTGTCAATCGTGGGGCGAACTTCAAGAGTGCGCAGAATGGTGTACTGCTCACGGCGCGGACGAAGAGACAGGCGAATACCGTAGTCTGCCTTCGGGCCACCGGTGATATCACGATCAATGATGTGGTGCCTAATGTAGACATCATTCTCGATGCGCTTCTTCGGCTCAAGAGCGAAGAAGTAGAACTGGGTGAAGCCCTTCTCCTTGGTGTAGTAGCCGGCCTCAATGTACGGGGTGTACAGTCCGGTATCAAGCACAGCCTGCAGACCGGTAATCTCGTAGCTGAGATTGAAGCCGCTAATATCAAATGATGCCTCAGTGATCTTGAACGTCAGCGGAGTGGTCTTAACGTCCAAGGTGGCAGCCTGGGCGCTCTGCTCGCCGGCATGGTGTGCACCCAAAGCGCCAGCGACTGTTAGTGCTGCCGCACCCTTAAAAAGGGCGCGACGAGAGGAAAAAGTAGACATTTCATTGTCCCATCGATGTGTTTCTGAGTGGTTACTTCTACGCTAGCAAACCAATAACCATTGGTTAAGCCTCTGCGAGTTTGTTATACGTACGTGGCATGTCGTGCTTCGTGTGTGCTGAGTTGAGAATATGAGCGTTTGTGAGCGAATTAGCCGCCACCAATGGCGAGACGTTTAATACTATAAGCACTTCTGTGCACAAAAAGAAGGCGGATAGCTAGACACTACCCGCCTTGCACCCCATAAAAACCTACTCGCTCAATGTGGGGAAATATGGTTTTACAGGGGGAAATATATTTTTTTACGCTCAAAAAATAGTTAAAAAATCTTGATAATGAATCTTTAAAAGAGTGAGAAATAACAGCTGGCGGCCGCTACTGCTCATGCACCAGCAGCGTCAAAACGCCCGCCTTACGCGCCGTCGGCAGGGTACACTCCACTGACCAGTCCTGGCTGACCGCCTCCAAAAATTCGGCAATACCCGCCGTCGAGCCGTCAATAGGACGAGCCGCCAAACCCGACTGAATCAGGTAGCGCGCAAATAGGCCACGGTAATGCTTCGCCATGTGCGAGACGACCTTACGCGACCCATCAGCAGCCACACGCTCCACACGAACCGCCAGAGTCTGCGATGGGGGAGTCACCCACGACTTCGCGTAGGCTGCAGAACGGCAATCCAGAATCAACTGGTCCTTCGCGGTCGCCTCCAGGGCGGTACCCAACGCGCCCTTCCAGAAGGAGGCGAGCGCACCCACCGAACCCAGCTTCACACCCATCGACAGGCGGTAGGCGGGGATTGCGTCCTCGGGGCGCAGGATACCCCACAGCGCCGAAGAAATCAGCAGTGACCAGTGTGCGGCATCGCGTTCGGCGGGGGAGAAGCTCGCATAATCCAGCGCCTCAAAGAGCACGCCCGTGTAGGTGCGGATGGCGGGCTGTGCCGGTTCGGTGAGCAGACGCGTGTTGCGTTCCACCTCTGCTTCGAGGGAGGCGCCCACCTTGAGCTCCGCCAGAGCGTCGGGTCCTGCACTGACAGCCGCCAGCTCCTCCAGGACGCTCTCACGCTCGACGGTCAGTTCGGGGAACGAGAGGTCAGCAAAGCAGACGGGGGCGTTGCCTGCGGGGGCGGGAGTTTTACCTTCGGACGGGGGAAGAAGAATCAGCATCTCTCCAGTGTACCCGCGAGGCGTAATTTACCCGTGAGGGAGCTTGGGAAATAGCCACCGCCGGGGGTGTGCGTATAATGGGTTGGGTGAAACGGGCCGTCCGGGCAATCGCGAGACACACGTGCTTCGAGGAAAGTCCGGGCTCCACAGCACAGGATGGTGGATAACATCCACTCGGGGTAACCCGCAGGCCAGTGCCACAGAAAGTAAACCGCCGCGGTTCGCCGCGGTAAGGGTGAAAGGGTGGTGTAAGAGACCACCAGCGGGCGCGGTGACGTGCCCGGCTAGGTAAACCCCATCCGGAGCAAGGTCAAACAGAATACGCCATGGTAGGGTAGTGCGCCCGATCCCCGTCAGCTTCCCTCGCGGAGGTGGGGTGCGTATTCGGGTAGGCTGCTTGAGACGTGCGGCAACGTACGTTCTAGATAGATGATTGCCTCGAAACGCCCCTTCGGGCGGCGTTTTAGACAGAACCCGGCTCATAGGATGACCCGTTTCACGCTACCGTTGGCTGATGGAAATATCATCGGCTGATGGAAAACGAAGACCGCGAATGCACTTGAGAGTGCATTCGCGGTCTTCGTTTTAAACTTCTTGGGAGGTCATCTGACCTTCAGAAAAGCTCGTGATTAGTGGCCGAAGGGATCGGGATCCACGCCGGGCATCCATGAGTTACCGTCGACGGTCCAGCCTTCCTTCTTCACGACCTTCTTCATCTTGCTGGTCCACTTCTTATTCAGGCGGTTCACGTACAGCTTGCCGTCCAGGTGGTCGGTTTCGTGCTGCATGCAGCGTGCGAACCAGCCGGTCGCCTCAAACTGGACGGGGTTGCCGTGCTCGTCAAGACCGTTCACAGTCACCCACTCGGCGCGCTTAAGGGGGAAGCCGTAACCGGGGAAGGACAGGCAGCCCTCTTCCTCCTCGTAGGGGTCCGGGTCGGCGGTAGAAATCTTGCCCAGGGTCAGTACCGGGTTGATGATGCAGCCGCGCGGGGGAACGCCGTCCTCATTCTCCATCTTGTAGGTGAAGATGCGCAGGCCCACGCCGATCTGCGGTGCCGCCAGGCCCACACCGTTGGATGCGTCCATGGTCTCGTACATGTCAGCCACGAGCTCCTTGAGCTCATCATTAAACTCGGTGACGGGTGCCGCGGGGCGGTGCAGAACGGGGTTGCCGTGAATAACGATGGGGCGAATAGCCACGGAATTATCCTTTGCTTGTGTTGAACTGGAACTGCTGGGCGGGAACTTACCGGGTGCGACTGCCTCATGAAGAAGTACCTCGTGAAGATGTGCTTCGTGAGGATGCGCTGCGCCCTGTTCCCGCTCGCTGGTTTAACGTGCGGGTGTAGAAGCTCTGTTCCGGTACGCCGTGTGCGGGTGAACCGTGTACAGGCAAACCGAACAGGGGGTAAAGCGAAAGGGCCGTTACGGATAACCATAACGACCCTTTCCATCGGGGTGATCGACGGGGGTTGAACCCGCGACCTCCTGGACCACAACCAGGCGCTCTGCCAACTGAGCTACGACCACCATGTGCTTCGCTTGGTTTCCCTTGCGATATGCAACGGATACTACTGTACAGGAGATTCGGAAACCTGCCAAGTCGAAAAGCCGTGATGCTCGTTACATGCTGTGCTTACGCCTCGGATGCCTCGGCCGCCTCAGAAGCGGATGCCTCAGCCTCGCGCTCAGCCGCCTCGTGTGCGGCACGCTCAGCCTCCACCTCACGCGCAATCTGCGCTGAAGCAATCGCATCAGGGCCCTGCGGCACAAAAATAGCGCGGCGGTAATACTTCAACTCATCAATCGAGTCCTTGATATCACCCAGTGCGCGGTGGTTACCGGTCTTCGCCGGGGCACTGTGACGAGCCGCCGGGTACCAGCGCGCCGCCAGCTCCTTAATGGTCGACACATCAATCACACGGTAGTGAAGGTGCGCCATGACCTCGGGCATATAACGCTCCAAGAAGCGCTTATCCATGCCCACCGAGTTGCCGCCCAGCTGCGCCTTGCCCGCCACCGGAACATACTTCTTGATGTAGCGAAGCACCTGCTCCTGCGCGTAATCCATCGACACGCCGTGCTCAATATCGGGTAGCAGACCCGATGCCTCATGCATCGAACACACAAAGTCATTCATGTTCTCCAGCGCACCGGCAGGAGACTCATCACCGGGCTTAATGACGAACTCAACGCCAGAACCCAGAATGTTCAAATCGGCATCCGTGACCAGAACGCCTACCTCGACGAGAGCGTCATTCTCCACGTCCAGGCCGGTCATCTCGCAGTCAATCCATACAATACGTTCACTAGAAATACTCACCCTCCCACTCTACCCCCAAACGCCGCCGGCCCGGCGAACAGCACGTCACAAAAGGGCACAACAGGACACATCGGGCATAAGAGGATGCGCAAACGGGCAACAGCAGGGGAGAACCGCACCAGTCTGCGTGCCCTCCGGGTGTCCACGGGCGTCGTCGTGACAGCGATTCTTCTCAAGCGCCTCCGAGGGCTCCGGTATGATAAAAGCCAGAACGACGATGCAGACAGAAAGGGAGTTATGCGCGCATCAAAGGAGCTAGCACACCGGCTCACCGCCTCCGGCGCACACGACGCACCCCTCTCACCCAAACTCCTGGATTACGTCAATAATCACCGTCTGCGCACGCTGATTATCGGCACCATCGGCTCCATCATGGTCACCCTCGGCTCCTACGCCGTCGGCTGGCTCGCCGACAGCTCCAGCTTCTGGCGCTACGACATTATCCGCGCCATCCGATTCGAAGCCGCATGGGTCATCACCGGCATTATCATGCTCGCCCTCGGCGCCATGCTCATGTGCCGCGAATGGCTGCGCATCTACCAGAAAATGGGCGACTGGAACGAACCCAACACCATGCGTTGGATGATTGCCGTCATCACCAGCTGGTCCCTGCCGCAGGTTTTCGCCTTCACCATCTACAGCCGCGACATGTTCTCCTACTATGGCCAGGGCATGGTCATGGCGCACGGCCTCAACCCGTACAAGCACGGTGTCTCCGAAATCTCGAACTTCATGCAGAACGGTGCGGACCCCATGTGGGCGGAATCCCCGCCCCCGTACGGACCGGTCTCCCTCAAACTCGAAGAGTGGATTGTGCGCCTGGCGGGGGAGAACATCGACCTCTCCCTCTTCTACTTCCGCCTGCTCTCCGTGCTCGCGGTCATCGGCATCCTCTTCTACGTGGCAAAACTTGCCCAGGCACACGGCTTCAACCAGGTCCGCGCCCTCTGGCAAATCGGCCCGAACCCGCTGTTCATCGCATCGTTCATCGCCAGCGGCCACAACGACTCGCTCATGACCATGTTCATGCTCGGCGGCCTCTACTACGCCAAGCGCTACCGCGACACCTGGTGGGGCGGCCCGCTCGGCGTAACCTTCGTAGCCCTCGGCGTTGCCGTCAAGCCGCTCGCCCTCGTGGTACTGCCCTTCGTCGGTCTGCTCTGGGCGGGTAAGAACGCCTCCTGGCCGCGCAAGTTTATCTTCTGGGCGCTCTCCGGCGTGCTGCTGCTCGCCGAAATGGCGCTCATGGGCTGGGCAACCGGACTGGAATTCGGCTGGATCAAGGCACTGTCCACCACCGGCGGCCAGTACATCTGGTACACCCCCTTCGGCCTGGTCATCGGCGCCGCCTCCCTGTTCGTTCAGGGCGACGCCTTCGACATGATCCGCAAGCTCATCGAGACCGTCGGCAAGGGCATCGGTATGCTCGGCGCCATGGCAATGGCATTCGTCGGACGCGACCGCAACATCGTGCGCCACGCCGGCCTCGCGATCCTGTTCATGCTCCTGTGTAGCCCCATGATTCAGCCCTGGTACCTGCTCTGGGCTATCCCGATGCTCGCCGCAACCGGCCTGCGCTCGCACTTCCAGCTCATGTGGTACTTCATCACCACGCTGTTCTTCATGGCGTACGGCGTGAGCGACCAGCTGAACGTGTCGCCCTACCTGCGCGATTTCAACCAGGACATGGGCCGACTCATCGCGACGGTCATCTGCCTGGGCTACATCATCTACCTGGTCACCCTCGACCCGGCAACCCGCCGCATGGTGTACGTGAGCCTGCACCCCACGCAGATTCGCCGCACCACCATCCGCCTGTGGTGGCAGCTGTTCCCCGGCGCGTCAAGCCGCCGTGCACGCCGCCGCGAGGTGAAGAAGGCAGAACGGGAAGCCGCCAAGGTAGGCTCCTAGTATGAACTCCCAGTGCGAACACCCGGCGGGGTAGCCCCTACCTGAGGCGTGCTGTGCATGAGAAGCATAAATTCTCATGTACCCTAGAGGAAGGCCTCAGTAGCTCAGAGGATAGAGCAGGAGCCTTCTAATCTCTTGGTCGGGGGTTCGATTCCCTCCTGGGGCGCCACATGCAAAAACCGCCCCGCACCCAAAACTTAGGGTGCGGGGCGGTTTTCTTTATGCTTTTACGTTGGTGCGCCGGGAGGTGCCGGGAGGCTACTTCTTATTCTTGGTAGGGTTGGTGTCCTTGCAGGAGTTGAGGACACGCTCCATAACCTTCTTCTCGTCCGGGGTCACCCACAGCTTGTACTTCGCCTTCACGTGCACCTGGCGTGCCACGTAGGTGCAGCGGTAGGCGGTGTTGCTCGGCAACCATTCGGAGGCGTCCGCATCGGACTTCTGCTGGTTCGCCGGGCCGTCTGCAGCCAGCAGGTTCTCCGGGTCGTTCGCCAGCTGGCGGCGCTGCTCTGCGGTCAAATCCTGAGCGCCGGTCTGCCAAGCGTTCGAGAGGGCCACCACGTGGTCAATCTGCACAGCCGAGGAGGTCTTCTTACCGCGCTTGAACTCGATGGTCTTGCCGGTGTACGGGTCATCCAGAGTGCCGGTAATGACGGTGCATGCGTGGGTCCTGACCTTGAAACGAACATTGGTCAGGTCGCGGCGCAGAATGTCGTCGCGGGTGTTGCACTTGTTGCCGTCAACGTCATCCCAGGCGGGACCGAACTGGTCGCGCGAGTAACCGTTCTTCGACGCGCGATCCTTCACCGGCAGGGACGCCAGCTCGCTCTTCGCGGTCGCCAGATCCGGTGCGAGCGCGGTCGCGGGGTCAACCGCCTTGTAGGGGTTCTTGACCTCGGCGAGGGTTTCCGTTGCGACGTTCGCTTCTTCGTCATCTGCGGTGGAGGAGGTGCTCTTATCGGTGCCGAGCAGGCCGTCCACGCCGTTCTTGCTCACGTAGACCAGACCAATGATCAACATGATCACGGCAAACAGGGCGAGCAGACCGTAAATGAGGCGCTTCTTCTGCGGGTCCATCGAATCGGGCAGCTTGGGCAGATTGCGCTGCAGCTGCTGAAGTTCCTGCAGGGAAGGCAGGTTGTTGTTCGCGGGCTTTTTGCTCACGGGTTCTCCAAGGCGGGTAGACGGGATGCGGCTGAGTGCACCGCATCATCAAGGATAGAGGGCGCGGGGCTGAAATAGTGAACTTGAGGGCAAGAATATGGCCCGCTGCCGCTGAGATACCTGTCACCATGCCGGATGGGGTGGGGGTTGCGGAGGTTTTGGTGAGTGGGGGTGGAGGTCTTTGCCGTGGGGGAGCGGCCGTCATATTTCTGCAGGGAACGTGCTACTTGCAAGCAAATTTTGAAAAAACAGGGTAAAAAGTTCAAAAACTCTATCCACACGCGGCACTCAAAACTGCAAAACGCGAGGTTATCCACAGAAGCGGTAATCGGCGGGTGCAGGGTCGGCTCAGCGCTGGCAAGGTGAAGGAACCCACCCACTAGTTTCTAAGGAGAAACCATGAGCGACACCATCCTGATCCGCGGATTCACCGCCTCCGACCCGGCACTGAGCACCCTGCCCAACGGGGTGCCCGTCGTGAACTTTCGCCTCGCCAGCACCCCGCGCTGGCAGGATGCCACCGGCACCTGGAAAGAAGGCACCACCAACTGGTACACCGTGAAAGCCTACCGCCGCCTCGCGCAGAACATCGCCACCTCCATCGAGAAGGGGCAGCCACTGGTCGTGAGCGGTCGTCAGCGCATTAACCGCTGGAACCGCGAGGACGGCACGCAGGGCACTACCGTAGAGGTGGACGCCCTCGGCATCGGTCACGACCTGAACTACGGCACGAGCACCTTCGCCCGCACCGTGGAGAAGCGCGCGGTCAACGAGGGTGCCGTGCAGGGCGCGCCGCAGAATCTTATGCAGCAGAACCCCGCACCCCAGAACCCGGTGTATCAGGAAGCGCCCCAGTATGCGCCGTTGCAGAACTCGGTGCAGCAGGACGCGTCGCAGAACCTTGCACCGCAGAACGGTGCATCCCAGGGCGGGGAAGCGCAGAGTGACGAACCCCCCTTCTAAAAGTGCTCCCCGGATGCTTGCATAAACGCGGGTGCATTGGGATAATGGAGCCTTGTGTTGACATCGGGCACGCCCCTGCCGCAGGGGGGAGAGCGACCAACGGTGTCAGCCTTCGGGCACCAATCCTGTCCGAAGCATCAAGTTTTCTGTCCCGCAGTGGGGCAGAGCAATCTGAGTCTATTTGACCTGCGGCAGATGGCTCTGGAGATCTACAACTATGCAGACTCTTGACTTCCTCGACAAGAAGTCCCTCCGTGACGACGTCCCCGCATTCGGCCCCGGTGACACCCTGAACGTTCACGTTAAGATCGTTGAAGGTAAGAACCACCGTATCCAGGTCTTCAAGGGCTTCGTCGTTGGCCGCCAGGGTGCAGGCGTTCGCGAGACCTTCACCGTCCGCAAGGTTTCCTTCGGCGTTGGTGTTGAGCGTACCTTCCCCGTTCACTCTCCCTCCATCGAGAAGATCGAGGTTGTGACCCGCGGTGACGTCCGTCGTGCAAAGCTGTACTACATGCGCGACCGCCACGGTAAGGCTGCTCGTATCCGCGAGAAGCGCGAGTTCTAATCTTTATAGATACAGAATTCTGTTGCAAACCGCTCCCCAACCGCATTCCGCGGGCAAGGAGCGGTTTTTGCATATTCTGAGACCTCGCTTTCTGAGAACCTTGCCGCTCTCAGAAAATAAAAGCCCAAGAGCGCAAGCACTCTCGATACAATAGCTAGGTACCGTTTCACTCGAGCTAGGTATCTCTCAAACGAAAGGCTCACTCCAGCATGGCAGACGACAAGAACACTGTGAACACCAGCCCCTTCCCCGAGGGATACCAGCCTCAAAGCCGCCGCGAGCGCCGTGAAATGGAAGAATACTTCGCGCGCCTCGCCGCCGAAAAGGCTGCAGCTGAGGAGGCTGCTGCCGAGCAGAGTGCCGCAGAGAATGCGGGCGCTGAGAAGGCGGCCCCCTGGGTGGCATCCGCGGGTGCTACTGAGGCGACCGAAAGCGATACCAAGAGCGTCCGCGAGGTGGTAGCTAGCGCCGAGGCGAGCGCCGCCTCCACCGGTACTTCTGAGAGTGCCGCCGCAGCTTCTTCCGCGGCGACTTCTTCATCTGCGAAGGACGTGAAGAAGAGTGCCGCAGCGAAGAATACCGAGCGCGAAGAAGTCACCGATAAGGAGAACGCCGCAGACGTGGAAACCACCAAGGACTTCTCTGAAATGACCCCCAAGGAACGCCGCAAGGCAAAGCGCGCCGAACAGGCAGAGCTGACCTACTCCCAGGCGCAGGAAGAAGGCCGCCTCGGCGAATGGCTCTGGGTGCAGGCACGTGAGGGCGGTACCGTCATCCTCTACGCGCTGGTCATCGCATTCCTGGTCAAGACCTTCCTGCTGCGTGGCTTCTACATTCCCTCCGGCTCCATGGAGCAGACCCTGCAGGTCAACGACCGCGTGTTCATTAACGTGGCGGGCTCCTACTTCAACGAACCCAAGCGCGGCGACGTCATCGTCTTCAAGGACTCTCAGGGCTGGATTCCTTCCACCCAGAAGACCAGCAACCCGCTCAAGGACGGTCTGTCCTTCGTGGGTATTCTGCCGGATACCTCCTCGAACTTCCTGGTCAAGCGCGTTATCGGCACCCCCGGTGACGTGGTCGAAAGCGACGGCAACGGCAAAATCAAGGTCAACGGCGTAGAAATCACCGAACCGTACCTGTACCCCGGCAACCCGCCCTCGGAGGTCCCCTTCAAGGTGACCGTGCCCGCCGGCAAGTACTTCGTGATGGGTGACCACCGCAGCAACTCCGCCGACTCCCGCTACCACATTAGCGACGGTACCGCGTTCATCTCCAAGGACGACGTGCAGGGTAACGTGTTCGTGGTGGCGTGGCCGCTGAACCACTTCGGTCTGCTGCAGGATGAGAGCTCGGTGTTCTCCTCGGTACCCGCACCGACCTCCACCCCGAGTGAGTAAGCGAGCTTGGGAATGATGGTGAGCGCCCAGAAGAGCGCAACGAAACCCGCTCAAGCTAAGCCCAAAAAAGCAACCCCGCCCGCAGCCGACCTCGAGTACGAGCAGCAGCTCTTCGCCTCCGGCGCCCGGACGGTTGCCGGAATCGACGAGGTGGGCCGCGGCTCCATGGCGGGCCCGGTCACCGTGGGCGTCGCAATCCTCACCCCGGACGCCACCCTCGAAGTGGGCGGGCTGATCGACTCCAAGGCACTCTCACCGGCACGCCGCGAATCCATGGTTCCCGAAATCCGCCAGTGGTGCGCCGTGGCGGTCGGGCACGTGGAACCAGCAGGTATTGACCGGCTCGGCATGACCCTCTCGCTGAGGCTTGCCGCCCAGCGTGCGCTCGCCGAACTGGCGGGCCGCGGATACCGTGCCGACGCCGCCCTGCTGGACGGTAAGCACGACTGGTTTACGCCTCCACAGGAGGACCTGTTCAGCGCGCTGGCACCGGACCCGGCGCAGGCACACTACAACGCACTGCTCGCCCAAGCCTGGGAGGGTGCAGGTGAGCCCGCGCAGATGCCGGTGACCATGGTCATTAAGGGCGACTACAAGTGCGCCTCCATTGCCGCCGCATCGGTGGTTGCAAAGGTGGAACGTGACGAGCTGATGGTCCAGCTGGATACCCGCTACCCGGGGTACGGCTGGGCAAAGAACAAGGGCTACGGATCCGCCGCCCACCGCGAGGCGATTAGCGTGCAGGGCCCCAGCCCGCAGCATCGACTGTCATGGTCGCTTCCGGCGACCGCCGAGCAGATTGAGGCCGCTGCGGCACAGCGCGGCTAAGGTTCTGCTAGGGTGCGTGGCACTCCTGAAGACCGCGCCTCCGAAGGCTACGAAAGCCTAACGTGCTACCGCCAAATCAGTACTAGAAAGCCCAGGAAAGGAAGACGTAGTGAGTGCAGAAGACCTCGAAAACTACGAGACCGACGCCCAAATGGCGCTCTACCGCGAATACAAAGACGTCATGTCGCTCTTTAGCTACGCGGTAGAAACCGACCGCCGCTTCTACCTGGCAAACCAGGTGGACGTCACCCCGCACGTGCAGGACGGAACCCTCTACTTTGAGGTGAGCATGAGCGACGTGTGGGTGTGGGATGTATTCCGCTCCAACCGCTTTGTGAAGAAGGTGCACGCCTACTCGGTACGTGACGTGAACGTGGAGGAGCGCCTGCCCAACCAGGAGTTCACCGTGCCGGAAATGCCGGACTTTAACGCCTAGCTCACGCCCGATTCACCGCCTTGCCGCCGGATGCGCGCGGCTGTTGAGTTGCCGGGCGGCAGAACGTAGGTGGCGCCCCCCGTGCCGCGTGATGAACCCGGCATGATAAACCCGCGCGAATATGACGCGTCGAATTGGCGCCCGAGCGGTGTTTTTGAAAAATATACCCCAAAATTTCAAATAAATGGCTGTGGATAACCTCTAATTCCTTCTGGGAGCCGAGGTTATCCACAGTTTTTCGTTAACCGCGTTCGGGCACGCGCGCGGCGGGCACAGTAGAAGCACTACCGCTATCTACCGGGGGAGAGACCCATGACAACAGCCCGAATAACAGCCCGCGCCGCAACCCGAAGCGCACCCAACAGACCCCAGCTCCGCAGAACCCCACCCCGCGCCCACAGCGTCGGTAGGTGGGGCGAGGAACTGACCGCCCGCATCCTGGAGACGAACGGCTACCGGATCCTGGAGAGGAATTGGCGACCGCCCGCCGGACTGGAACACGAGCAGATCCGCGGCGAGCTCGACCTGATTGCTATCGACCCCGAGGACGAACTGGTTTTCATTGAGGTCAAGACCCGCAGCAGCGAAGACTTTGGGCACCCGTTCGCGTCCATCGACCGCGATAAGGCGCGCCGCACGCGCTCGCTGGCGATTCTGTGGTGCAGGCTGCGCGAGAACCTGGATTTTCCGCGCTTTCGCATCGACGCCATTGCGGTGACCGGGACCTGCGAAACCTTCACCTTTGAGCATCTGAAGGCGGTGGCGTAATGGGATTCGCACGCACATATTCCGTGGCGCTCGTGGGCTTGCGCGGGCACATCGTTGACGTTGAGGCTGACATCTCGCAGGGTCTGCCCGGCTTCGTGCTGCTGGGCCTGCCGGACACCGCCCTCAACGAGTCGAAAGAGCGTGTGCGCTCCGCGGCGAAAAACACCGGCATCACCCTCACTCAGCACCGGCTCACCGTGAACCTGACCCCGGCAACCCTGCCCAAACGCGGCTCGGCGTTCGACCTGGCCATTGTGGTTGCGGCGCTGCAGGCAGAGAAGAAGCTGCACCCCAGCGGCGATAGTGTCTTCCTGGGCGAGCTGGGACTGGACGGAACGCTACGCCCCGTGCCGGGCATCCTCCCGGCGGTCAAAGCCGCCGTGGATGCTGGACACCACCGCGTGATTGTGCCCGCCGAAAACGCTGAGGAGGCGGCGCTCATTCCCGGCGCTCAGGTGAGCGGTTTCCGCTGCCTGGCGGAGGTTTTTGCCGCTCTCGGCGCTGAGAGCCAGAAGCTGACCTATCCGCCCGCCCCGCAGACGGAGGCGAGCGCACCGGTAGCGAAACCGGCTGAAATTCCCTCGGATATGAGTGATGTTGCCGGTCAGTCACAGGGCCGTTTCGCTCTGGAAATTGCCGCTGCGGGTGGTCACCACATGCTGCTGACGGGCCCTCCCGGTTCGGGTAAAACCATGCTGGCGGAGCGCCTGCCGAGCATCCTGCCGACCCTCGACAACGATGCTGCGATGGAGGTAACCGCGATTCGTTCCCTCTGCTCGGCGGGGGAGCACCTGAGTGAGCTGGTGCGTCAGCCTCCGTTTGAGGCGCCGCATCATAGCGCCTCCGCGCCGGCGATTCTGGGTGGCGGCAGCGGCATTCCCCGCCCGGGCTGTGTGTCTAAAGCGCACCGCGGCGTGCTCTTTCTGGACGAGGCGCCGGAGTTCAAACGCACGGTGCTCGATTCGCTCCGTCAGCCCCTGGAGTCGGGGACCGTGACCCTGGACCGTTCGAGCGCGTCGGCGACGTATCCGGCGCGTTTTCAGCTGATTCTGGCGGCGAACCCGTGCCCCTGCGGCATGAACGTTGGCACCGGTACGGAGTGCACGTGTGCCCCGCGTGAGCGTCGCGCCTATTTTGGGCGGTTGTCCGGCCCGCTGGTGGACCGCATTGACGTGAATGTGACGGTTCCGAAGGTGTCTTCTACGGAGCTTGCGGGCGGTCAGGTGAATGAGAGTTCGGCGCAGATTCGTGAGCGCGTCATGGCGGCGCGGCAGGCTCAGAAGGAGCGCCTGGAGCCGTACGGGTTGAAGACGAATGCGGAGATGAACGGCAAGATTTTGCGCGGCCCGCTGCGTCTGGATGCGAAGCTCACCGGCGAGCTGAACGCCGCCGTGGATCGCGGAACGCTGACGGCTCGCGGCTACGACCGGGTGTTGCGTATCGCCTGGACCCTCGCCGATTTGGAGGGCGCCGCCTACCCAACCCGGGAACACCTGGACGTGGCGCTCTTTTTGAGGCAGCAGGGGCAGTTGAAATAGCGTGCTGACGCTTTGAGCGCCGAGGCGTTAACGAAGAAGTGTTCACGAAACTGAGTCACTCACGAGAGGAGAAGATCATGAGTGAGAAGAAACTAAGAAAACGAGCTGAAGAGGCCGAACTGAAAGGCAACGGGCTGAGAGAAACAGCGCCGGAAGAGCGTGCGCCTGAAGAGCGTGCGCCTGAAGAATATGTGCCTGAAGAGCACGTGCCGGAAGATATGCCGCAGGATTTTGTGCAGGAGGAACTGCAAATCCGCCTACCCGGTCGCACCCTGGATGCGCACGCCCTGGTGCGTGAGAGGGTGGCGCATATTCTGTCGCTGAGGCAGGAGCCTTCGCCGAGCCCGTATAACGCGGCGCGGTTGCCGGGGTTCCTCGCTTCCTGTCTGAATCCGGTGTACCTGGATGGGGCACCGGAGTCTGCAAACCAAGAGGGTGCTGAATTGGCAGCCAAAAAATCTGCTGATACCGCAGACACAACCCCCCCTGTAGCTACCGCACCGCTCTTCAACCCTGAGCTCAGCCCTGAGGAGCTTGAGGCGGCGTGCCGCGAGTACATCCGCTGCTGCACCGCTCAGCTGATGCGCTATGCCGAGCCAGCCGATGAGCTCGTGGTCGAATCCCTCACCACCCTGGGCGCGCCGCTGACCCTGCACTACCTGCTGACCGGGCACATCCCGGATGAGCACACCTGGGAGCACGGCGAACCGGACGAACAGCTCAGTGAATTTCTGCACTCGGTGGGTGCGTCCGCCGAGGGGGAGTCCACCCTGTTTTTCAGCGCGAATGGCTACTACACGCCGGGTGAGCATCAGATGAGCCGCGATAAGTTTGGCAAGGCGCTCGCGACCCGCCGCCTGCGCTGGAACCGCCGCATGGAACGCACCCTGAACGCGGAGGCGCACATGGCGGCAACCTGCGGGGCGTGGCTGGTTACTCCCGCCGATCCGCTGTGGCCGCCGCAGCTGAACGATTTGGGGCCTGCCCGACCGTACGGGCTGTGGTGCCGAGGCGATTCGCGGCACCTGCTGGATGTGGCGTCTGCTCCGAGCGTGGCGCTGGTCGGTTCGCGTGACCCGAGCATTTACGGTACGGAGGCGACGACCCACCTCGCCGCCGAGCTGGCGCGCCGCGGGTACACGGTGATTTCTGGTGGCGCGATGGGCATTGATATTGCGGCGCATCGGGCGGCGCTGACCCAGCAGGGCAGCGACCTGCCGACCATCGCCTTCATGGCGGGTGGGCTGGATCGGCTGTACCCCGCGCAGAACTCGGATACGCTGAACATGATTGTTGACCGCGGGCTCATCATGAGCGAGGTGAGCGTGGGTAACACCCCCACGCGTTGGCGTTTTCTGGAGCGTAACCGCCTGATTGCGGCGTTGGCGCGGCACACTATTGTGGTGGAGGCGCGCTGGCGTTCCGGTGCGCTAAATACGGCTCGTCACGCGATGGAGATTGGGCGTACTCTCTGGGCTGTTCCGGGGCAGATTAACTCGCCGAACTCGGTGGGCACGAACCGTCTGCTACGCGATGGACTAGCGCAAACACTCACCGAGGCCGCCGATATTCTTGAGTACGATGCCGCCGCGGGTTTCGAGCTGGGCACCGAGCACGAGAGCGAATGGGACCGGGCTGCCTCCTCCAGCGCGCTGGATGAGCTGACCGAACGGCAGGGTAGGGTCTGGGATGACTTGAGCCCGCGTTCCTACCGCGGCGTGGACGAGATTGCCGCCGCTTTGGGCTTGAGCGCTCGCGACGTGATGGCTGACCTGTTCCACCTGGGCCGCTGCGGCCTGGCGGAGAGCAGTGGAACGAGCTGGAGGAAGGTCCGCCCGGCTACCGCAGCGTAGGAGAGTCCCCGCTGAACACCTCTGCCGAACACCCCGGCGGTAGCGGGATGTGAGGGTCGGTCATGATGGGACGGCAGGTCATGACGGGGCGGCAGGTCATGACGGGGCGGTGCGTAGAGAGCGTAGAACCTCTCTACAATTGGGGTAGGCTTGCGCGTACTGGCGCGGAGCCTACCCCGCCGCTCTATCCCTACCTCGCCGCCCTGTCGGCAGATGCGCCCGGGATAGAAACACAACCGGGAATAGAAATACAGCCGGGGATAGAAATACAACCTCGAGAAGCAGTAACGCCGCTAGAGTCAGGAACCGGAACCACGAAAGGAGGGATGCATGACCCCCGCCCGCCAGCACGAAAACCGGAGCGAGAGCCGGGAAGAATACCGAGATGAGGCTCTCTCCACGACCCTGCCGGTGACCTATACCCGCAGCCTCGCCGCTGATCATCCCGGACCCCACGCTGAGGGTCCAGATTCTGCCCTGCCCGGCTCTGATCTACCCAATTCGGCTCTACCCGATTCTGCGCTGGGCGTTTCCGGCGAGGTGTTCCGCCCCGTCCTGGACCGTTTTGAGCGTTTTC
>CAUTHR010000016.1:0-37871 GCA_963538455.1 Rothia mucilaginosa
CCTAAAAATCAGCCTCACCTCTACGGTGAAAAAGAAATGCCGCCGCACTCCCCCGGTTCTCGGGAGGGTGCGGCGGCATTCTCGTATTTGGTTTGTGGTTGCCTAGGCGGCGTATGCGGCTTACATTCACAGCGGCGGTTCGCTACACACTTCCTCCGCGCCTACGCAGGGAACCCGCCCTCGCAGAGCTCGGGCACCCTGAGGGCGCATCCGGAAGGTGCAGCCTCACCGCATCGCACCGAAGCAGGAATCCTTAGACCGTAGCAAAGCTACCGGTACGAGCCGCTTCCTTCGCAGCCAGCTCATCCGCATGACCATAAGCGTAGAAAATCTTCGCATCATCCAGCTCAGCAAAACGAGCCAGGTAACGGCACACCGCGCCACGCTGAGCCTTCGTCATCGAGGACAGCAGCACAGGGTCCGGGTGGGTAATGCCGTTGTCGCGGGCCGGTGCCGAATTGCCGAACTCGGGCTCGTATTCAGAGGTGATATTGGTGAAACTCATCGGTGAGTACCTTTCCTTAGGGCGTTTCTTAGTGGAGCGCCGCAGCAATGCAGACGCAACCGGAGGCAACACCGCGAAAAGAACCTACGGAGAACACCGGAAGTCTCTTCGCAGAAGTGGTTGTGATACCTCTAAAGTACCCAAGAGCTAACCAATGTTCAAGAACCATCAGGGCACGCCCCCATAGTGGACACATACCCGGTTGTCAGGGAGAAATCAGGGGCTTCATAAAGGCGTATAGTCACCCGTTCCCAGCCGAGCTAAACCCAATCGAACGCCAGCCCGAAAGTCAGCCCAAAATCCAGCCTGAAAAGCAGAAATGCTGCCGCACTCACACAGAGTGCAGCAGCATTTCCAAAGCTAATTATGCATGCTACGCCATAGTTGCGTAGAGACCGCGTTCAGCATCCTTACGAGCCAGCTCGTAAGCGTGACCGTACGCGTAGAAAATCTTTGCGTCATCCAGCTCAGCGAAGCGCGCCAAGTAGCGGTAAACAGCTCCTCGTTCTGCGCTGGTCATGTCGGAAAGCAACACGGGGTCCGGGTGCATGACGCCGTAATTGTGTACAGAAGCAGACCCGCCGCATGCAGGTTCGTATGCGGGGGCGATCATAGTCTGAGTCACCAGTATTCATCTTTCGTTGGTGCGCACGGTTGTGAAGCGTGCGCGAAGTTGAGTGATAGATACTGCCAACACCACCTCGACAAGCGCCGAAATAGTATCCGCAGTGCTGAATATTTTACCGTGAATACAGCGACTACACCAATTAGAATCAGCCAAACCCCAGCAAATCTTAGGTGCACACAAATGCATAAAAATTCTGGGGTGTCCTTCCAACGGCACCACCTAAGCACCCTAAACTACAGCGCTCTGCCCTGCTTTACTCTCCTGTTTTTCTCCCCTGCGGGGTTATGTTCCTCTGCATCCTCAGCGTCTTCATCCTCACCGTCAAGACCTAGAAGAGCCGTCACCATCGGCAGAGGATTGAACTCGCTCAGCTGACCTGTGCGGTCCACCTTGCGCATCATGAATGCACGCTGCAAACGCCTCTGAGTCCAGGGCGAAAGCACCATCATCAGCAGCGCCTCCACCACAAAAATGCCGACCAGAATCCACAGCAGCAGATCCGAAGAACCCGCCTGCTCACGCAGCTGCTGAGCATCCGCCACCAGACGGTCAAAACCCTCCGAATGTAGGTGCGACGTATCAAGTCCCGTCAACGCGGACAGGCTCACCGGCGACGCCACATTCAGCAGCACCGACAGCATCAGCAGAAGCACCGCATACAGCCCGTAATGCGTGGTGCGCATCAGCTTCTTCACCCGCGCAAAACCACGGTTCAGCTCCGCGCCAATATCGGTGAAAGCCTCCGCCTTCTGCGCCTGCTCCCCCGCCGGCATCATGTGCGGCACCAGGCGGTGCGAAAGCATCAACGGCACCGGCGAGCACGCGTCAAAATACTGCATGTGACTATTCACCGACGGGCCCGGCAGGGTCACAAAGCTGACGTCCACACCGACAGGCTGGGTAATATTCGACCTGCCGATACTGTCACCACGAGCGGAAATCTCGCACCGGTCAGCCACATCAAGGCCCTGCAGCATCGGCGCGTAGGCACGCACATACAGGTGGCAGGCGCTACGCACCGACATCATGAGCACCAGAATCAGCGCGCCCCAAAACGCCACGGAGGCGGCGGTCAGCTCGGGGACAGCGCCCTCAGCACGCAGCTGAGCTAGCAGTAGCATGAACACCGCGTACAGTATGAAAACGCCGTGCACGAAGAGCACCGGAATCAACCACTTCACGTAGGCGCGCGTGCCGTACGGGTTGACCAGGCGCGCATCCGCCAAGCGCACATTAGCCGGACTCTGCATGGAGGCGTTTTCCCGGCTTTCCCCGGCGCTCTTGCGGGCAATACGCGCCCGCCCCCGCGTCGTGCTCCACATACTCGCCGCAACCGGTACCACACTCAACGCCAGCGGCACCAGCATCGCATGATGCAGCAGCGAACGGTACGGGCTTGCCAGCAGGGACGCCTCCACCAGCCACGAGAACGCTGCGACCGCACTCACCCACAGCAGCATGGCGCGGTTACGGTAACTACCGGCTGCGTCCAGGTGCCCCGGAATGTCGTTACGGTCACTAGCGATAATGCTGATCGGGACCACGCCGCTACCCAGGCCGTAGAAGAAACGAATCGGCTTCTTACCCGCCGCCGCACGACGACGCAGCAGCTCATAGCCCAGGTAGCCACCTTGCGAATGGGCAATAATACCCACTGCATCGCTACGGGAACTCAAGTCGTCCAGCTGACGGTCCAGACGCGCATAAATACGCTCCAAATCGCGTGAATCCGGGCTGGTCGCCGTCTGAATCAGCTGCGTAGGAATAGCCTTCACCAGCGTCCACAGCTCACGGGCACGACGAGCCAAAACCCAGCCCACAATACCCAGGCCGAGCACCGCCGCAAGACCCGTAAACGCACCCTGCGGAGTGCCCAGGGACGCCACAAAAGCATCACGGAAGGTCATCACAGTCATCGCCGCCAGCACCAGCCACAGCGCCACGTTCATGAACCGAGCCGTAGAACGCAATAGGTGCCCGGCACGTTCACGCCAGGTCACGCCGGGGCGCTCATAGTAGAAGCAGAACATCAAAAACAGCGGCAAAACCGACGCCAACCAGGGCAAATGCTCCTTCAACGGGCGGTAATGCCTGGGCCGCCAGAAGCCCTCCTGAAAAAGGAAGCTCCGGCGAGTGACCGTGCGAACCGGGCGCGGCTTCGGCTGAGGTAGTCGCGGAAATTCAAGATTGGGCAGCTCAATATTGGGTAGCTCGATGTTCGGGAGCTCTACCTTGGGAAGCTCAATTTTTGGCAGATCAATCTTAGGGAGCTCCACTTTAGACAGGTCAACCTTTGGCAGCTCCACCTTGGGCAACTCAAAACTAGAGAGATTAAAACCGGTACCCTCCGGGCTTTCCTCAACCGGGTCGGCGGGGTATTCCGTGCGCTCAATCGTCAACGAATACGTCAACTCGCTGTGGTGACTCAGCGGGTTCACCTCGGCGGCAGGCGGGAAGGTATCACCGTCAGGAATCACCTCAACACGAACCCGCGCAGAAGCCTCCGCGGCGGGATTCTCTTCGGAGGCGGCGACAGAATCTGTGTTCAGCGCCAGCAGAGTCTGCACACTATGCGCCACCGGCTTGCCAAAATACGCGAGCGTCTCGCCGTGATTCTGGTAGCCGATACCGTGAACCAGCAGCACCGCCGCATCATGGTGCTGGCCCTTACGGTGCAGGGCACTCTTCGGATGCGCAGAAGCATACTCAGCCAGCCGCCGCTGCTCACCATCAGGCAGCGCACTACCCTTCAGCAGATGAGGCACCTTTGACACGCCTCTCACCTCCTCGCCTCTGTGCACAGCGCGCCCGCAAACCCGCGTGCCAACGCCCAACCCGGGGCAAAAACGCCCCTCACTAGAACACTACAGCACGACTAGAAAATCACAGCACGTCCAGGCCGTCACAGCGAATCTGAACCGGACGCTCCCCCACGTTCTTCTTCAACGCCGCAATCGTTGCACGCGTAGCACGCAACTCACGGGTCACCTGCTGCGCAATGCCGTACGAAAAGAACATCAGGGTACGCCAATCGCCCTGAACCGGCGCCTCCTCAGAATCCTCCTCAAGAGACTCCGACCAGGCAAAATACCCCTGATCCAGAGGAACCGGACCCACAATACGCAACTGCTCACGCACCCGCTCCGGCAACGCAGAAGAGCCCAAGAACTCCTCCATGAAGGCGCGAACATCCGCCTCCGCACCGGTCACCGCAGCCGTACGAACCGCCGGCGGCAGACCCGTCTGAGCGCGCTCCTCCAGCTCCTGACGAGCAAACCACGCCGGATCCCAACGCACCAGCGCCTGCTCCACCGGCGACGGCGAAGCAGTCGTCACCACCGTACCCTCAAGAGCCGCCGGACGAACCAACGCCGCCGCATTCAGCCAGCGACGCAACGCCGCCTCCGGGGCACGCAACGAATCAAAACGAAGCATCTTATCGGCATCCAGAAGAAGCGCCGCCGCATAGCCGCCAAAAGCCACCGGCTCAGCACCCGGAGTCGCCACCACCAACGCAGGCTCAGGCCCAACCGACGCGCGCACATGGTCACCCGCCGAAGAAATCACCGGAACATTCGGGAACGCACGACCCAGCTCCTCAGCAGTACGAGTCGCACCCGCCGCCGAATAACGCCAATGCGTAAAACCACACTCAGAACAACGCCACTGCTGCGCCAAATGACCGCACCACGAACACGACGGAACCGACGAACCCGAAGCCACCGACAAAGGCCCACTACACTCGCCACAACGCGCCGGCATGCGGCAACGCTCACACGAAAACGACGGAATATAACCGCTACGCGCCACCTGCACCAACACAGGACCACGCGCCAACGCCCGACGAGCATGCTCAAACGCCAGATGCGGAATACGCGCCATCGCCGCCAACGGGTCACGCGCCAACTCGAACTCCGAACCAGTCGAAAAAATACGCGGCGAAAAATCACGCACCAGCGCACGCGGCGCACGCACATGAGACGCCCAGCGGGTACGCACCAGACGCGCCGCCTCACTACTCATGCTGAACCCCGCAAACAGCGCCGCAGTATTCTCAGCAGAAGCACGCAGAAGCAACACATCGCGCGCATGACAATACGGGGCGCGCTGCTCCAACAGCGAAGAATCGCCATCATCCCAGCACACCACCAGACCCAGATTAGCCACCGGCGCATACGCGGCGGCACGAGTACCAATCACCACCGGAACCCGACCCAAACGCGCCTTCACAAAACCGTGATAGCGAGTATGCGGAGTCGAATCAGAACTCAAGCGCACAAACGCGTCAGCGGGCAGACGCTCAGCGAGCGCCGCCTCCAGAAGATCCAGGTTCTTGGCGGTCGGAACCACCGCAATAGCGCCGCGGCCACTCGCAGCAACCGTAGCGAGCGCGGTCGCCACAACATCCGCCCACGTGTGCTCCAGGTGGCCGGGCAGAACCGTCATCACGGCGCGAGTCGCGGCACCGGCGGCAACATCCTCAATAAACTCCGCACCGTTCTCGTAATCGGAAAAGACGGAGGCTGCATCCGGCGCGTCCGGGTTCAGCGCCGGCGGATCCAGTACGAAGGGTGCGGGCGCGCCGGGAGTGGCAAGCCACGCGTACGGGTCGGCAGCGCTGGAGGCGGCGGAGGCGGCAGAAGACTCGGGAGCCGCACTCGCCGGGGCGCTCTCAGTGGTATTGGAAGTACTTACCGCGGCGGATTCACCCAAATACGCCGACTCGTAACCCGGCAGAAGAGGCGCGTACTTCTTATCCAGCGCGGCAATGCGCGGCGGCACCGCCAGACGCAGCACGTTCGCCACCGTGGAGGCGTAACGGTCGGCAAGCGCCTCGGCAAGCTCAAAAATTTCGGGCGCAACAGACGGCACACGCGACAGCACCGACTTGAGCGGCAGCAGCGAGGTGCGCGTCCAATCGGTCGTGGCGGCGCGCTCCTCAATGTAACCGGTCAGCTCGTGGCCGTTGAACAGCACGCGCACGCGGGCGCCGGGCACCGCATCCTCACTCAGCTCGGCGGGCACGCGGTAATCAAACGTGCGGTCCACCTGGGGCAGGGTGCTGTCCACGCGCACACGCGCCACAGGGTTCGGCACGCCGCTCGCCTCCAGCTCAGCGGCAACATTCACCGGCTCCGGGGCAGCCGGAATCAGGGCATCACGAAGAGCAGGAAATCCCTGCAACAGGTCAAGCTGTTGCAGGGATTCCTGCTGAGCACCCAACGGTGCCGAAGAGTTCGATTCAGAACTACTCTGAGTCACCCGAATCAGCGTGCTCCTCTACCCTGACAGATATTAGGAGGAGGACACTGCCGAACGCAGTGCATCCACGCGGTTCAGGCGCTCCCAGGTGAATTCCGGCTCGGTACGACCGAAGTGGCCGTGAGCTGCGGTCTTCTTGTAGATCGGGCGGCGCAGATCCAGTTCGTTAATGATTGCCAGCGGGCGCAGGTCGAAGACCTCACGCACAGCCTTCTCAATCTTGATCGGGTCGACCTTCTCGGTGCCGAAGGTTTCAACGTACAGACCGACCGGCGCTGCCTGGCCGATAGCGTACGCAACCTGAACCTCGGCGCGGTCGGCAAGACCGGCGCCCACAATGTTCTTCGCAACCCAACGCATTGCGTACGCTGCGGAACGGTCCACCTTCGACGGGTCCTTACCGGAGAACGCGCCACCACCGTGACGAGCCGAACCGCCGTAGGTGTCCACAATAATCTTGCGGCCGGTCAGGCCTGCGTCACCCACGGGGCCACCCTGAACGAAGCGGCCAGCGGGGTTCACAATGAACTTAGCGTTGGAGGAATCCAGATCGACGCTGCCCAGAACCGGTGCAATCACGTGCTTCTCAATGTCTGCACGCAGGTCAGCCAGGTCGTAGCTTGCGGTGTGCTGGCTCGAAACAACCACGGTGTCCACGGAGACGGGGACGTTGTTCGAATCGTAGCCGAGGGTCACCTGGGTCTTGCCGTCGGGGCGCAGCTCGGTCAGCAGGCCGTCCTTACGGACCTTGGTCAGACGCTCAGAGAGGCGGTGCGCCAGCCAAATCGGGGCGGGCATCAGCACGTTCGTCTCGTTCGAAGCGTAACCGAACATGATGCCCTGGTCGCCCGCACCCTGGCGGTCGTACTCGTCAGCAGCGATACCCTGACGAACCTCGAGGGACTCGTACACGCCGGCGTTAATGTCCGGGGACTGCTCGCCAATGGAGACAGACACGCCGCAGAACTCACCGTCAAAGCCGCGGGTAGAGGAATCGTAGCCGATACCCAGAATGGTCTCGCGTACGATGGAGGGGATTTCGACGTAGCTGGAGGTGGTCACCTCACCGGCAACGTGCACCTGCCCGGTGGTTACCATGGTCTCCACAGCAACGTTCGCTGCGGGATCCTGGGCAATGATGCCGTCAAGGATGGCGTCAGAAATCTGGTCACAAATCTTATCGGGGTGGCCTTCAGTCACCGACTCGCTGGTGAATAGGCGCAGATGGTTAGTACTCACGGTTTCCACTCTACTGGTTGAGGGCGCGCGAACATAGCGCGCTCGTAATGATGACGGTTTCCTTCAATTATGACACGTTTGTTAAGCGCTATTACGAGGCGGGGCGCTGCGTTCACACCCCGGGCGGGCTTTCACGCGGCACCACCGGATGCTTAGGTCAGTACCGCCTAGGTCAGCGCCACCAGAATCTTCTGAGCCAACGCCGGACCAATACCCGGCACCGCCGTCAGCTCCTCGGCACTCGCCTGCTTAATCTGAGCCACCGACCCGAAGTGCTTAATCAGCGCGGCGCGCTTCACTTCGCCCAGGCCGGGCACCTCGTCCAGGGCGGAGGCGACCATCGCCTTACCGCGCTTAGACCGGTGAAAAGTAATGGCGAAACGGTGCGCCTCATCGCGGATGCGCTGCACCAGGTACAGCGCCTGCGAGGTGCGCGGCAGTACGACCGGGTAGTCGTCGTCCGGCAGCCACAGTTCCTCCAGGCGCTTAGCGATGCCGGCAACGTACACATCCGTAATGCCCAGGTCGCTCAGCGCGGCGGAGGCGGCAGCCACCTGAGGCGGGCCGCCGTCCACGAGCACGAGGTTCGGCGGGTAGGCGAACTTCGCCGGCTCAGGCGTGGAGGCGTCAATCTCGCCGGAGTGCACGGGCGCGGCTTCGCGTTCCGCCTGCTGCGCCAGGTGCCTCTTGAAGCGGCGCGTAATGACGTCGTACATGCTGGCGGTATCGTCACGCGCGGCGTCGCCAGTAATGCTGTAGGTGCGGTAGGCGTTCTTCGCGGGCATGCCGTCCTCAAAAACGACCATGGAGGCGACCACGTTCGTGCCCTGCACATGCGAGATGTCGTAACACTCGATGCGCAGTAGCGGGTCGGGTAGTTCGAGCGCCTCTTGCAGCTCCACGAGGGAGGCGCTGCGGGTGGTCAAATCACCGGCACGGCGGCTCTTGTGCAGGGTCAGCGACTGGCGCGCATTCTCAGCAACCGTCTTCATGAGTTCTGCCTTGTCGCCGCGCTGCGGAACGCTAATTTCCACGGGGCCGCCGCGCACCTCCGCCAACCAGGACGCCAGCTGTTCCTTATTCTCGGGCTCCACCGGCACGAGCACGGAACGCGGAATATCGTAGCTGTTCAGGCTCTTCTCGGCGTCCTTCTGGGAGGCGAGGCTCGCCGCAATATCGCTGTACACCTGCGCGATGAGCTGCTCGATGAGCTGCGCGTCGGTGCTGTCGTTGACCTTCTCCACAATCCAGCCGCGCTGGCCGCGGATCCTGCCGCCGCGCACGAAGAACACCTGAACGGACGCCTCCAGGTCGTCCTCAGCGTAGGCGAACAGGTCGGCATCCACGGTCGCGCCGAGCACCACGGCGTTACGTTCAAACGCCTTAGTCAGCGCGGCAATATCGTCACGAAGAATCGCGGCGCGCTCAAAGTCCATATCAGCGGCGGCGGCTTTCATTTCCGCGGTCAACTGGGCGATATGCTTCTCAGCGCCACCACCCATAAACCGGGTCAGCCCGCGCGCCAACTCGCGGTGCTCCTCGGCACTAATCTTGCCCACGCACGGCGCTGCGCACTTATCGATATAGCCGAGCAGGCAGGGTCGGCCGCTATTCTTCGCGCGGTTAAACACACCGTTCGTGCAGGTACGCACCGGGAAGACGCGCAGCAGCGCATCCAGGGTTTCACGAATCGCCCACGCCTGCGAGTACGGACCAAAATAGCGTACGCCCTTACGGCGCTCGCCGCGGGTCACCATGGCGCGCGGGTACACGTCATTGACGGTAATCGCCAGGTACGGGTACGACTTATCGTCGCGGAACGCAATATTGAAGCGCGGCGAAAACTCCTTAATCCAGGTGTATTCGAGCTGTAGCGACTCCATCTCGCTCGCCACCACGGTCCACTCCACGCTCGCCGCCGTATGCACCATCGCGTAGGTCTTCGGGCTCAGCGTCTGCGGGGATGCAAAATAGCTGTTGAGGCGGTTGCGCAGGTTCTTCGCCTTGCCCACGTAGATGACGCGGCCGTCAGCATCGCGGAAACGGTAAACGCCCGGGTCGGTGAGGATTTCACCGGGGGCGGGGCGGTAGCTGGAAGGCTCTGCCATGGGTACTTTCTCCTCGCTCTACTGGGCTTGACGGTGCTTCTCTACGGGGGTCGGTGCGGGCTTTCTGCTGGGCTACCGGGGTCATCCCAGGCTCGCGCATACGACAAACCGCGCATCCTACACCCATCTCTCCCAAAGCGCGGGGGTCGGTGCGTGAATGCGCGGTTTAAGTCTACGCGGTATAGGGGGCGAGTGCCCTAGCCTGCGTCACGTGCGGCTGAGGGCGAAACGTTGTACTCGTGCTTTCGCGCCTGACCGGACAGCTGAGCAATCTCATTCATGATCGTGTCGGTGGTGACGCGGCGCTGCTTGCCGGTCATCTTCTCACCAATCTTCTCAAAGTAGAGCGGCTTGCCCACACGAATCGTGAAGCGGCGCGGGTAAATCATGTTCGAGCCGGGCTTCTGCAGGCGGTCGGTACCAATCAGACCAACCGGAACCACGGGTGCGCCGGTCATGTGCGCCAGCCACGCCACACCAATCTTGCCGCGGTACAGGTAGCCGTCGCGGGAGCGGGTGCCCTCGGGGTAAATGCCGAAGACCTTACCCTCCTGCAGCTTCTCCAGGGCAATGTCGAGCGCCTTGAGCGATTCGGAACGGTCGGAGCGGTTCACGGGAATGATGTCCACGGCTTCAAAGAACGCCTTCATCATCTTGCCGCGCGGGCCGGGGGTGTTCACGTACTCAGCCTTGGCGAGGAACGCCACGCGGCGCGGCATCATGGCGGAAATAATGATGGAGTCCAGGAAGGACAGGTGGTTGGAGGCGACAATCACCGGGCCGTTGGCGGGGAAGTTTTCGAGTCCGGTCACGCGGGCGCGGAAGACGGTGCGCAGGATTCCGGTGATTGCTTTCTGGGTGGATTTGTAGAGAAGCACGTGAACTCTCCTGAGGTGCCGATAGATTGCGGGCTGTGGCGGCGGTCCGCCGTGGATGCGGGGTGAGTGACCCCTTCTGAATATACGCCGCCAAAGAGCACAAAATCTGTACTGCGGTAACCTGTGCCGCAAAAAATTTGTACTGTGTTTAGTAGCGTCGGGTTTTATTATTCCACACCCGAGTGTAGGCACGTGAGGGGTGCCGCGCTCCCCTTCCACATGCTGGGATGCGCCTCCCACCCAGGTTCCTGTAAGTGCCCCGGCGGGAGCTCGAGTAGGAGCCTGAGTAAAAGCCCCGATTGAGGGAGCCTGCACGACTTCCGCCCCCGGCGCCTCCTCCCCCGTTACAGGCGGGGAAGTAGCGCGGAAGCTAAGGGTTCAACCTCAACGTAATATTTCAGGTTTTCCGCCTGATTATTACTGATTTCCCCACCAAATAGCCGTGTCACATTATGACGCTACGTCAGCAAAGTTTCGTAAATGCGCATTTAATATGCAAAAATGAGAGCAGGGTGGGCTGTCGCACCTCCCTCAAGGACGATTCACCCTGAACATAGTGAGCCGCCCCTCCAGCGGATGTGCGTCGGGACCACTCCACCTACAAATTCCACGCACACTGGAGACATACACTATGGCTACAAAACCCGTCTCGCGTGCGCAGGCAGCAAAGATTGCCCGCCGCTCAGACACGGTCGGTGCCTATGCCGGAAAAGGCTGGGTACAGGCTGTTGCGTTTGTGATGCTCCTGGGCTTCACCATCATGGCAGTCCTTGCAATGCGCACCTACGCACTCTCCATGCCGCTCCCCGACAAAATCGTCGGCAACGACGGCAAAACTATCGCAACCCAAGAACAGATTCTGCACGGTCAGGAACTGTTCCAGGGACGCGGCCTGCAGCAGTACGGTTCCGTACTCGGTCACGGTGCCTACCTCGGCCCCGACTACACTGCAGAATACCTGCGCCTGACCACCGATGCTGCCGTCAAGGAGTACCGTGAACAGGGCAAGCAGGATCCCCGCGAACTCGTCAAGAACGAGTGGCGCAAGGAGAACAAGTACGACGAGCAGACTAAGACCATCACCTGGTCCGCTGGTGAGACCAAGGGCTACCAGCTCATGCTCAAGCACTACCGCGAAACCCTGATGAAGGGTGACACCTCGCAGGGCCTGTTCCCCGACGCCATTAAGAACGACGAAGAACTGCACGACCTCGTCGCATTCTTCGGCTGGACCGCATGGGCATCGGCGGCTGACCGCCCCGACCAGCCCTACTCCTACACCAACAACTGGCCCTCCGAACCCAACGTGGACAACAAGCCCACCGCGGATCTGATGGTCTGGTCGGCACTCTCCCTGATTGCCCTCATCGGTGGTACCGGTCTGATGTTCGCCATCTACGGCCGTTGGTCCCGCGCTATCGGCTGGCACGCGGAAGAGGCACCTGTCCTCGACTTCCGTCAGCCCGACGAAGTTCGCCTGACCCCCTCGCAGAAGGCAGCCTGCCTGCTCTTCGCAACGATCCTGGTGCTGTTCCTCCTGCAGGCTCTGGTGGGTGCGCTCACCGAGCACTACCGTGAAGAACTCACCGGCTTCTTTGGTATCGACATGGGCCAGTTGCTGCCCTACACGGTATCTCGAACCTGGCACCTTCAGCTCTCCCTGTTCTGGACCGCAGGCGCGTTCCTGGCGGGCGGTATCTTCATCGCCCCGCTGATTACCCGCCGCGAACCCAAGAAGCAGGGTCTGCTCACCTACGTTCTCATCGGCGCCGTGGTCTTCGTGGTCCTCGGCTCGCTGCTGAACGAATGGTTCTCTCAGAAGGGCCTCATCCCCAAGGAACTCACCGGCTTCTTCTCGCAGCAGTGGGAGTTCCTGGACCTGCCGCGATTCTTCCAGATCCTGCTCACCGCGGGTATGTTCATCTGGATTGTCATCGTCTGGCGTACCCTCTCCTCCCGCCTGAAGGGCTCGAAGAAGACCTCCCTGCCGTGGCTGTTCCTCTTCTCCGGCCTCGCCATCCCCATGTTCTACGCGGTCGGCCTGCTCGCAGGTCAGCGTACTCACGTGACCGTCGCCGAATTCTGGCGATTCTGGGTGGTTCACCTCTGGGTGGAGGACTTCCTCGAACTGTTCACCACCGTCATGGTGGCGTACATCTTCGTGCTGCTCGGCGTGGTCCGCGAGCGCATCGCAATCTCCATCATCATGATGGACGCCGTGCTCTACTCCGTCGGTGGTGTGATCGGTACTCTGCACCACACCTACTTCGTCGGTACCCCCTCCGAGCAGATGGCATTCGGTGCGTTCTTCTCCGCTGCTGAGGTTATTCCGCTGACCTTCCTGACCGTTGAGGCGTGGGGCTTCATGCAGCTGGGTGCTCGCCAGTACTCCAACCGCACCAAGCCTTTCCCGCACCGTTGGGCTGTCATGTTCCTGATTGCTGTGGGCTTCTGGAACTTCCTCGGCGCGGGCGTGTTCGGCTTCCTCATCAACCTGCCGATTGTGTCCTACTTCGAGATTGGTACCGCACTGACCGCAAACCACGCACACGCATCCATGATGGGTGTGTACGGTATGCTCGCAATCGCGTTCGCGGTGTTCGGTCTGCGCTACCTGCTCCCGGAGAACAAGTGGCCTGAGAAGGGTCTGAAGTTCTCCTTCTGGACCCTGAACATCGGTCTGCTGTGGATGTCCTTCATCTCGCTGCTGCCGCTGGGTATTGCTCAGCTGTACAAGTCCGTTGGTGAGGGCTACTACGAGGCTCGTTCCTTCGCGTTCATCCACGACGGCGCTTCCGCCGTGATGGGTTGGATGCGTATGCCCGGTGACGTCATCTTCCTGGTCGGCATCATCCCGCTGATCAAGCTGGCGCTGCTGGCTCTCAAGGAGATCTTCTCCAAGAACGCTAAGGAAACCGTCCTGGAGCTGCCCGAACCGCCGCTGTACGAGGTGGTTGAGGACGCTCGCATCGCAGAGTTCGCCGGCGCGAAGGCTGCCGAGGAGCTGCCCGAGCAGACCAGCCCCTACCGTAGCGATCGTCGAGGCTAACCATGCCTGAGCAGATTGCTGGAGTTTCTTTCCTCGTGTGGCTGGCCTGCGTGTACGCGTTCGGCCTGGTCGCCGTGGGTTGGGGCTTCGATATTCTCGCCAAGCGCACCAGCCAGCGCATGGTGGCGGCGCGAACCTTCGGGTTCACCTACCACGAAGAGAGCGACGCGTGGCTCTGCCCCGAAGACCAGTGGCTGTGGGCGACCGCATTCGATTCGGACAACCGAGTGATGCGTTACCGCGCCAAGCCCAGCGTGTGCAACACCTGCCCGATTAAGGACAGCTGCACCGTCTCGGCAAACGGCCGCGAGCTCACCCGCGAAGTGGACGAATGGCCCTACTCCGAGTCGGGTCGTTTCCACCGCGGGCTGGCGGTTGCTGTCTCGCTGCTGGGTGTGGTCATCCTGATTGGTGCCGCCATCGTCTGGCACTCCCCGCTGGAGCTTCTGGTGGAGGGTGCCGCCGCGGTGGTCTGCCTGTCGCTGACCTACCCGCTGGCTGTGAAGCTCATGCGTTCCCCCGCGAACTTCGAGAACGATCCGAAGCATATTCACGCATCCACCGCTGACGAATCGGTGAACGTGAAGATGGACCGTTTCGCGGCAAAGTGGGGTGGCGTGTCGAATGAGCGTAAGCGCCGTACCGAGCAGACCCGCAAGCAGATGATTGCGGATGCAACCCTGCCGGTTCGTACCTCTGCCCTCGACCCGGACCGCCCCGCATGGAGCGGTACCGGCACCTCGGTTAAGCGACTGCACAAGACCACGAATGAGGTCCTGCAGGAGCAGAACCTGGCTGAGGTTGAGGCTGCTGAAAAGCTGGCAGAGCAGATGGCGAAGAAGTAGCGCTGCACAAGTTTTTCCGTTCCGGCGGCTGACCTGCCGGTCGGGTCCGTCTGTTAGCTTCGGCGGCTACCCTGCGTGGAATTCTCTTTTATTCCTCTTTTGAGGTTTTCCATGCGGGATGCCGCCGAGGCGCCGACCCGCCGCGACGTGCGCCGGGACGGAAAATTCCCCTCCCAAAACTCCCCCACACACAGCCCGATACCGGGCACCCCCTACTACCTGCACCGTACGAGGCGCGGGCAGGTGGGCACACATACCGTCCTCCCCCAATACTTGTGAAGGAAAACCATGGATCCCGTCACTTTGGCAACTATCCTCATCCCAGTTGCCGTCATTGTTCTTTTTATTCTGATTCGTATGTTCCGCGTCATCCCCGAATACGAGCGTGGCATCTCCTTCCGCTTCGGCCACCTGCGTTCGGAGCTGAAGCCCGGCCTGAACGTCGTCTTCCCCCTCGTCGACTCCCTGCAGCGCGTTGATATGCGTGTCATCACCCTGACCATTCCCCCGCAGGAAGTCATCACCAAGGACAACGTTCCCGCCCGCGTGAACGCCGTGGTCCTCTTCCGCGTGACCAACGCAAAGAACGCCGTGCTCGAGGTTGAGAACTACCCGATTGCCACCAGTCAGATTGCGCAGACCACCCTGCGTTCCCTGCTCGGTCGCGTTGACCTGGACACCCTGCTCGCACACCGCGAAGACCTGAACGAAGACCTGCGCTCCATCATCGGTTCGCGCACCGAGCCGTGGGGTATTCAGGTGGAGCTCGTCGAAATCAAGGACGTTGAGATTCCCGAGGCTATGCAGCGCGCCATGGCACGCGAGGCTGAGGCTGAGCGTGAGCGCCGCGCAAAGATCATTTCGGCACGCGGTGAGCTGGAGGCATCCAGCGAGCTGAAGGAAGCATCCGACATTCTGAGCCAGTCCCCCGCTTCCCTGCAGTTGCGTTACCTGCAGACCCTGCTGGAGCTGGGTGCCGACCAGAACTCGACCGTGGTCTTCCCGCTGCCCATGGACGTGATTGGTCCGCTCGTGGGTGCGCTCAAGGGTGAGAGCAAGTAGACTGTAGACCTTGCATCTTCTGAGGCACCTACGTGCCTATCGCAAAAACCTCGAGTACCATTGGTGCTCGAGGTTTTTGTATGCCCGGATCTTTTTCACCACCAAGGACCACGATGACTGCCCGCTTTGCACTTTTTCTTTCCAGGATTCCAACTCCGCGCCGCTACGGGCGGATTATGGCGCTTCTCTTAGCATCCCTGGGTGGAGCGGTAGATGTTTTCTCTCATATTCATTACAAAGCTTTGGTTGCCACGCAGACCGGTAATTTTATCCTTCTCATTGCTGATATGAGTCACAGTTCGCAGCACGCTATTCACCTGCGTTGGCTCTCAGTGATTTTCTTTAGCCTGGGGTACCTGGGCGGTCATCTTCTGCACGATCTTTTGGGGCAGAGGGCACACCTGAACCACTGGCGCATTTTTACTCTGGTGCCCTTCCTCCTCGTCTGTTTTGTGACTCCTCTGATTCACCGGGTGAGCGAGCACGGGGTTCAGGTGGGGGCGTTAGCGTTCACTATTGGCCTGCTCATTCATGCACTTGCAGACACCCGTATTGGTGAGAACCCGTTTTCCCTGTTTATGACCAGCGGAAATTGGCGCAAAATGTTAAGCGCCTGGTACACGGCCGGCGCTCTCTATACCCGTGCTATAGCTAATGCTTGCAGCACCCGGAGGGAGCGTGTTGTTAGAAGGCGTGTTGAGGCTCGTCACCCGTCAGCGGATACCTCCCCCGCCCGGCCTGAGGACGAAGAACGCCGCACCCGCAGACGTGCTCTGATGACGGCTTTAGATTACTCCCTGGTGGTCGGAGGATTTGTCGCCGGTGTGATTGCGATGGCTCTCCTAGATCATCTAGTAGGTAGTATCTCTCTGTGGTTTGTCGGGTGTTTGGCAGCTGGAGCGTTCTGGGTGGGGTTCCGGGCCGAGAAAAATGAAGATGCGGATAACGAAGCTGAGGCTCAGAGCTAAGCTCAATAAATCAGAACTAGGTTCTGCAGGTCAGAACTAAACCCGGCAACTCAAAGCTAGACCAGCTCCCCTTCCCTGACGCATTAGCCTGACGCACTAGCCGCGGCGGCTGATTCGCAACGGTTAGACATATAGAAATATCCCGTGCAGATGAGAGTATCTGCACGGGATATTTCTATATGTCTAACATTCTTCGCGAAAGCTAGAGGAAGGCGTTTGGCCCGCCGCGGGGGTTGGATGAGGTGGTTGCGACGGGCCAAACTGGTCGGTTACACGCCGTAGAGGTGCGGGCGCGGCAGGTACATCAGCCAGTTGGGTGAGGGCCGGAATCCTACCGCTAACGGTTTTCACCGACGCCTTAAGCATAACCGGCACAGCCCCCGAACCGGCGGCAGTTTGAGTGAAGCATCAATCACCCATCTCACGCCATGCCGGGGCGGTATTCAGCCCAAAAACCGGCGCCTAAAGCACCGGCGAACCGAACCCCGCGCGAGCCCTAACCTCAACTCCTCAACGGAGCGCAAGTTAGCTAGCGCAGTGCCCGGTGAGCCTGGTCGAAGAACTCACGCTCATACACGCACGCCGACAGGTACGCCCGCGCTGCGCGGACACGCTGAGCCGGTGAAGCCGCCTCAAAAGCACGCTCCACCTCCGCGAGGCTACGCGCCACATCCGCGGCGAACTCCTCGCCACCGTACAGGCTCAACCACTCCGCGTACGGGTGATCCGCGTGATTCTGCGAGGAGAGCACGGCACCGACCTCTTCGTAGAGCCAGTAGCAGGGCAAGATAGCGGCGGCGCCGACCACGTAGTCATCACCGGCAGCGGAGGCGCGCAGGAAATTCGTGTACCCCATCGTAATCGGTGAGGGCCCACCCAGGCGCGCACGGTTCGCCAGCCAGCCCTCGTGCAGCTGCGATTCGGCGGCAATCGCCTCATGCGCACCGGCAGCCCAGTGCACCTGCGCCTCAGCGGTGTCAGCACGCGCCGAGAGAGTCGCGAGCGCACGCGAATAATCACGCAGGTAGAGGGCGTCCTGGTCCAGGTAGAAGGAGAACAGGTCCTCGTCGAGGGTTCCGTCACCGAGGGCACGCACGAAGGGCAGGTCCAGGATCTGGTGCCAGGTTTCGCCACCGGCTGCCCAGAGGGCGGCGGTCCAGGGACCGGCGGGCTTTACGACGGCTTCACCGGCGGGCACGGGGCTGACCGGCAGCAGACGCTCCGGGCTGGTGCCGTCCAGAGTATTGCCCTCAGAGTCGGTGGTGGCGAGCAGGTGATGCCACGGGTACGCGGAGGCGGCAGCCTCCAGACGGCGGGCACGAGCGGCGTGGTCCACCGGGCCGTGACCCTCACCGGAGCCGACCTGCAGACCGGCACCTGCGGCAATGGATTCGTGGAGCCAGCGGGTGCTCCACTGCAGGGCGCGGTGGGTGTCTTCGCTGGTCAGAACGCCCTGCTCTGCGGTGTGTTCTGCGGCTTCGGTGTGCTGCAGCAGTTCCACGCCCAGGCGGGTTGCAAGCGAAGAGGACAGGGAGCATCCGGTGCCGTGCGTATTACGGCTGTCCAGACGCGGGGTGCGCACGTGCGCGCAGGTGCCGTCCGGGAAGACCGCGGTGTTACCGGCGTCCTGACCGCACAGGTGGCCGCCCTTCACAATCACGGTGGTTCCGGTCGCCGCCGCAAGGTTCGCCGCCTGCTCATGCGCCTCATCGAAAGTCTGGGCGGGTTCCTTCTGGCAGAGCACGGCGAGCTCCGGAATGTTCGGGGTAATCACATTCACGAGCGGCACGAGATCGCGCAGCGCCTGCTCCGCTTCTGCCTGTAGCAGGCGGTCACCGCTAGAAGCAATCATGACCGGGTCGAGCACGACCACGGGCACGGGGTGCTCGCTCAGCCAGGTGCGGACGGTGCGGATCGTGTCTGCGTCGCCGAGCATGCCGATTTTCACGGCGTCAACCGTGACGTCATCAAAAACGGCGGCAAGCTGCGCGGTCAAAAATTCCAGGGGCGGGGTGAATACTTCACGAACCCCGCACGTGTTTTGGGCGACCAGTGAGGTGGTCACGCACATGCCGTAACCGCCGGATGCGGCAATGGACTTGAGGTCCGCCTGAATACCCGCACCGCCGGAGGGGTCGGTTCCCGCAATGGAGAGAACCCTCGGCACCCGAGCTGTCTGCGGTGCCTGAGCTATCTGGGGTGCCCGGGGGTTTCCGGAGGCGCTCGCGCCGGGTACAGGGTTGGTGGTGGGTGCGCACGCGGGCGCGGTAGGCTGCTCTGCCATCATCGATAATCCCTTCGCTAGTTCGAACTAGAGCAGGTTCAATGGGTGATTCTCTCAGCCTTGAGTGTTCTTACACCGTTTCGTGCGCCCACTGTGCCGTAGCTCTTCGCTGTGCCGTAGCCCTTCGTTGGGCGGTCAGTTGGGCGGGTTAGCGGGTCGCGGGCGTCTCAAGGCACCCCATATCGCTCTGCCAGGTTATCACAATGATTCTTAGTAACTGAAAGTTTTGCGGGTGACAAGTGAATCTCTCCGAAATTTTCGTTTGAGCCTTGAGTTGCTGCAAGGGCTCCCCGCCGCCGATTTCAGCGCACCCTTGTGCGGAAACCACCCGTTAAACACGTAGTGCCCGGCACCGCTTCACACGGTACCGGGCACTATCAGCCGGGCTTATCCTCCGGGTTTAGGTCAGGGCGAAAATCTCTGCCGGTGAACCCTCCGCAATGATCCTACCCTCGTGCAGCAGGACCGCACGGTCAGCCAGCGAGGCGATACGCGCATCGTGCGAAATGATCAGCACCGCACGGTTCGCCAGCACGGCGCTCAGGGACTCGGTTGCGTCCGCGAGTTCCAGCTGGGTGGTGGACTCGTCCAGAATCACGGCGTGCGGGTCAGCAAGCACAATACGTGCCAGTGCCAGCTGCTGAATCTGGTCGCGGGTCAGCGGCGAATCCGCGCCGCTGACGACAGTATCCATGCCCTGCGGCAGATCGCGCCACCAGCGGGCACCGATAGCGTCCAGCGCCTCACGCATCTGCTCGACGGTTGCATCCGGCACGACCACCGTGAAGTTATCGGCGAGGGTGCCGAAGAAGACGTGCGCTTCCTGGGTGCAGACCAGCAGGCGCGGGCGGCCATCGGCGGCGGCGTCAGTCGGGAAGTCACCATGACCAACCGGGCGACCCATCACGGTGATGGTGCCGTCCAGGGCGGTCAGCGAACCACCAATCAGACGCGCCAGGGTGGTCTTACCCGAACCGGAACGACCCACCAGGGCGAGCGCTTCGCCGCGGCGAATCTTCAGGTTGATGCCTTCCAGAACGAGGGCGTCCGGCGAGTAGCCGTAGGAAACGTCGATGCACTCAATGGCGTACTGCGGGTCCTTCACGGCTTCATCCGAAACAGCGGAGAACGCTTCGGCGCGGTGCTGCGCACGCTCCTCACGCTGCTTCTTCGCCAGAGACACCACGCCGAACACGCGGCCCATGTTCACGAGCATGATGCGCAGGTTGCTCACGTGGTGATTCAGCATGTCAGCGAGGGTTCGCAGGCTGAAAACCATGACCGAGGCGGTTGCTACGGCGCCCCAGCTTGCCCAGCCGATAGCCACGCAGGCGGCGCCCCAGAGCATGCACAGAATCGTGGGGATCCAAGCGTTAATAGCGTCCACGGTGAAGTACAGCTGGCGGATGCGCACCATGCCCAGCTGCGCGGCGAACTGGCGCTTGTTCTCACCGGCGAAGGCGTCTTCGCGGGCGGTATGAACGCCCAGCTCACGGATCGTGGAGGTGCCGCGAATGTTCTCGGTCAGCACGCTGTTGAGGTCGCTCACGCGCTCCTGGGCGGTCTGGTTGCGTGCCGCCATGAGCGGCAGCATCTTCGACATGATGAGGGCAAGACCGGCAATCATGGGTAGCATGATCAGACCCATTGCCGGGCTCACGAACGCCAGGGAGAGCGTGGAGATAATGAAGTACAGCAGCACGTAAATCGCGCCGAGCAGGTCCTCACTGACGGATTTTGCTGCCGAGGAGAGGTCGTCGGTCACGCGGGTGAGCAGGTCACCGCTACCGGCTTCTTCCACGGTGCGTGCGTCCAGGTCGAGGGTGCCGTCGAGGGTGTCCTGGTTGGCGTCACGGGTGACGAGCGCACCCAGTCGCGCCGCACTGTACGAGGAGACCATGAGGGTTATCGCCTGCACGATGAATGCCGCCAGAATAATCAGAATCGGCTGCCACGGGTAGCTGGAGAACTTACCCGCCACCACGTCGTCCACGGTGGCACCAATCTGCAGGGGCACCACCGCACCCATGAGGGTACTGACCATGTAGATGACGAAGGTGTAGAGGGCCCGCCCCTTATGCGCTGCGAGGTAGTTCCACATGCGGCGTGCCACGTAGGCGGGGCTTTCGATGGGGAGCTGCTTTGCCATGCTAGTTCACCTCCTGATTCTGAGCAGTTTCGGTCTGAGCGGTTTCCGGGTAGCCGTCGCGTTCCATGCGGCGGGTCGTCTCCGCGGTCGTGGAGACAATGTAGACCTGCTCCAAATCCTGCAGCAGGCCGGGGTAGCCGACGGGCAGGCGGTCGCTACCAATCTGGGTTTCCATCGCATCGTAGATGTAGCGCTGGCTGGGTTCGTCCACGGAGTTCAGCGGCTCGGTCAGGATGAGCACCTGCGCGTCCTGTGCGAGTGCGCGGGCGAGTGCCAGACGCTGACGCTGACCACCGGAGAGGTTCGCACCTTCGCTGGTGATGCGGGCGGCGAAGTAGTCTTCGGGGTTGCGTCCGCCCAGTCGGTAGGCGATTTCGCGGGAGTCGGTAATCTTCAGCAGTTCCTCATCCTTTGCCTGTGCCAGCTCCTCGTCGGGGTTCGGCACGGTGCCCAGGCGCAGGTGCTCCTGCAGGGTTCCAGCGAAAATCATGGGGTTGGGTTCGCTCAGCAGCACGCGGCGGCCGGTTGCGTCCTTAAGGTCCTCTCCCCCGCGTCGCAGGGTGCGGGCGAGCGCCTCGGCGTAATCTTGCGCGGTGAGGTTGTAGTCGCGCGGGTTGACGTACACGATGCGCGGGTTGCTTGCACCGGTGGGGGCGACGGGTACGGGCACCTCAAGGGTGCTCGTCTCGACTGCCTGTTCGGCGCGTGCCAGCTGCGCCATTTCTCCGTCGGTGCGCGGGCTCTTCAGCACGCCCTGGCGTACGCCCGCGTGACCTTCGAGGCGGGCGACCTTGGCAAGCGCAATCTTGGCGTATCGCCATTCCGTCAGGAAGTTCTGGGTAATCCAGATGGGGCCGCCCATCATCGCGATAATGGAGGCGACGGTCACCAGGGACGCGGCGGGCGTGTCGGAGACCCAGCGGCCGTTTTCGACGTGGCCGGTGAGGGCGAATCCGATGCCGAGCAGGGTCACGGCACCGCCGAGTAGCGCGCGGATGAGGAACATCCAGCGGTGCGTCTTTTCGTAGCGCATGTAGCTGTCGAAGACTTCGTCGGTGCCGCGGTGGTAGCGTTCACGCATCTGTTCTTCGGCGCCGAGGCCGGCGATGGTGCGCAGACCGGTGGCGATGTCGGAGGCGCGTGAGGAGGCTTCGCCGTCCTTCTCGCGGTATTCGCCAATCTTGGATTCGAGGAAGGACGAGTACCAGGCGATGACGCCGACCACGATGAGCGTACCAATGAGGGTGACAATCGCGGTGACGGGGTTGATCAGCCAGAGCTGCACGGCACCGAGGGTCGCGATGATCATGGCGTTAACGAACAGCGGTAGGGAGAAGTAGACGTTGGTAACACGTCGTACGTCTTTGTTCATGACGGTGACCGCTTCGCCGGAGTCTACGCCAGCGCGGGTGCGCCCCATGAGCCGGTTGATGTAGATGCGCCAATCGCGGCCAAGTTCCGCGCTGAGGGTCATGGAGGTGCCCCAGCCGAAGAACTCGTTGATCACGATGAAGGTGATAGCGGCGACGACGACCCAGAACATGGGCCAGGCGTCGTGGGCTTTGCCAGCGATGTACTGGTTGATGAATTGACCCACCATGACGGGGATCAGGATTGCGCCGATGCCTGCGGTAGTTTCACCCGCGACGGGGATTGCCCAGCGGTGCCAGGGGTATTTGTGTCCGGGCGCGGTGACTCGCAGGGCGAGGCGCTTTTTGAGGGCTTCTTCTTCAGCCTTGCGCAGTTCGCTGCCGGTTATTTCCGGTGCAGCTTTTTTCTGCGTGGCTTTTTCCTGCGTGGTTTTGTTATGCATGGATTCTTCATGCGTAGCTTCTTCACGCGCAGCGTTTTCTTGTGCCTTGTCAGCGTTGTATTCAGTCATTCAACGTCTCTCCTTTCTCTTACCCTATTCCTTTATCAATGTGGCACGCAACACTATTTATGCAATAGGTGGGCGTGTCGTTATTTATGCAACGTATTTTGGGGCGTGCATCAGCCGCTCAATATGCACCGACATCAATCGGCGGATTCTGCATCTACGCGGTAATCTATGCGGCATGGAGGCCTGTGTTTTCGACCTTCTGAGCACCAGGTTTTTGCACCACTGCACTTTTAGTGCTTTGTTCTACACTACACGAATTTGGGGAATTCCCGCGTTAGCGCGGCACCGCGCCTCCCGAACGCCCTATAAACGCCCCGCGAAGGAACCGCAAACGCCCTGCAAAGATGCAGCGAACACTCCGCGAGTACCCGTTTGTTCCCTCGTAACGATAACGCCCCCGCGCCCGCGTTATTCCCGATAGACTGGAATCCTCATGAGTATTTTGAATTTTCTTTCTCCCACGCTGGGTGAGAATCCCGGCGACTACAATCGACGCGATTTTAAGGGCAACCCCCTCACCGCCGAAGAAATCTATGAGGCGTTTACCGAGTGGATTTCGACCCGCGGCATGACCCTGTACCCCGCCCAGGACGAGGCCGTTCTGAGCATTGCCGCCGGACATAACGTGGTGCTGGCAACCCCGACCGGTTCGGGTAAGTCCACTGTGGCTGTTGCCGCGCATTTTACGGGCCTGGCGACCGGTCAGCGTTCCTACTACACCGCCCCCATTAAGGCGCTGGTGTCTGAGAAGTTCTTCGACCTGATTAATATTTTTGGTGCCGAGAACGTGGGCATGATCACCGGTGACTCCGCCATTAATACGGAGGCGCCGATTATCTGCTGCACCGCGGAAATTCTCGCCAATATTGCCCTGCGCGAGGGTAAGGATGCGGACCTGTGCCAGGTCATCATGGACGAGTTCCACTTCTACTCCGATCCGCAGCGCGGCTGGGCGTGGCAGCTTCCCCTGTTGGAGCTTCCGCAGGCGCAGTTCCTGCTGATGAGCGCGACCCTGGGCGATACGACTCGCTTCCAGGAGGAGATGACGGCGCTGACCGGTCGTGAGAGTGACCTGGTGGCTCATTCCGAGCGTCCCATTCCGCTGCATTTCTACTACTCCACCACCCCGGTTCAGGAAACCGTGCAGGAGCTCGTGCAGACCAAGCAGACTCCGGTCTACATTGTGCACTTCTCGCAGAAGGCAGCGCTGGAACAGGCGAACGCGCTGCTGTCGGTGGCTATCGCCTCCAAGGAAGATAAGGAACGCATCGCGGAGCTGATCGCGAAGTTCCGTTTCGGTCCGGGCTTCGGTAAGGCGTTGAATAAGCTGGTGCGTGCCGGTATCGGTATTCACCACGCGGGCATGCTGCCCAAGTACCGCCGCCTCGTGGAGCAGCTGGCTCAGGAGGGTCTGCTCAAGGTGATTTGCGGTACCGACACCCTGGGCGTGGGCATTAACGTGCCGATTCGTACCGTGCTGATTACGGCGCTGTCGAAGTTTGACGGTGCCCGTAGCCGCCGTCTGCGTGCCCGCGAGTTCCACCAGATTGCCGGACGCGCGGGCCGTGCCGGTTTTGATACCGCCGGTACCGTGGTGGTTCAGGCACCCGAGCACGATATTGAGAACGCGCGCCTGCTGGCGAAGGCACAGGCGAAGTTCGGCGACGACACCAAGCGCATTAACCAGTCCCTGTCCTCCAAGCGCAAGAAGGCGCCGGAAGGGTTCGTTGGCTGGTCTGAGAAGACCTTCGACCAGCTGGTAGAGGCAGCCCCGGAGCCGCTGACCTCCTCCTTCGACATCACCCATTCGATGCTGCTGAACCTGATGCACCGCCCGGAGAACCCGGTCATTGCCGCGTACCGCATCATTCAGGAGAACCACGAGAGCCCCGCGCGCCGCCGCGAGCTGCTGCGCAAGGCAATCGGCATCTACAAGGAGCTACTGACCGGCGGCGTGATTGAGCGAACCAACACCCCGGACGAGCACGGCTCCTACCTGCGCCTGACCGAGGATCTACAGGATAACTTTGCCCTGAACCAGCCGCTGTCCGCTTTTGCGGTCGCCGCACTGGAACTGCTCGACCCCGAATCCCCCAGCTACGCGCTGGACGCGCTCTCCCTCATCGAGGCGACCCTGGATTCGCCGAACCAGGTGCTGTACGCACAGGAACGCAAGGCGAAGAACGAACTGTCGGCACAGCTGAAGGCGGACGGCGTGGACTACACCGAACGCATGAACGAGCTGGACAAGGTCACCTACCCGCAGCCCCTGGCGGAGCTCATCGATCAGGCGTACACGACCTACAAGCAGTCCGCGCCGTGGGTGGCTCGTTTTGAGCCGCGCCCCAAGTCGATCGTGCGTGACATGTACGAACGCGCGATGGGCTTCAACGACTTCGTGCAGTACTACTCGCTCGAACGTGCCGAGGGCGTGCTCCTGCGTTACCTCTCCGACGCGTACAAGGCGCTGCGCCACACCATCCCCGATTCTGCCGTGACCGACGAACTCGACGACATCATCGAGTGGCTCGGCGAGCTGGTGCGCCAGACCGACTCCTCCCTGGTGGACGAGTGGGAAAAGCTGGCAGCCGGCGAAGACACCGCGACCATTGCCGCCGAGCACGCCTCCATTGAGGAGGAGGAGCCTCCCGCCGTGACGAAGAACCTGCGCGCCTTCCGCGTGATGGTGCGCAACGCCCTCTTCCGCCGCGTGGAGCTCTTCGCCGACGAACGCGACCGTGCCCTGGGTGCCCTGGACGAGTGGTGCGGCTGGGACGCCGACCGCTGGGCGGACGCCATGGACGACTACTTCGACGTCTACGACGACATCTACACGGACGCCGATGCGCGCTCGCCTCGCCTGGTCAGCATGGACGAGGACACCGACGCGCATCCGGGCGTGTGGAAGGTTCAGCAGAGCTTCGCCGACCCCGAAGATAACTTTGACTTCGGTATTCGTGCCGAGGTTGATCTGGCGGCCTCCGATGAGGCGGGGTACCCGGTGCTGAAGATTCTGAGCGTGGGCGAGTTCTAAGACTCCGATTAAGGCTCCGAATTAGACTCCGCCCGAGGCTCTGCCCAGATGTTGCCCATAGTGGGCTAGAATACAGAGTATCTATCTATTTGAATGAAAGAAGGTTCACCGTTGACCGTTTCTTCGCTTCCCAAGGTTGAGTACCGCAAGGGTTCGGTCGTCAAGCACGACGGCTACGAGATTACCGACCACTGGTTCCAGGTTCCCCTGACCCACGGTCTGATTTTCTCCAAGGGCAAGGATGCCGCTCTCTCCTCCCGTTTCGCGGACCAGACCATCACCGTGTTCGCCCGCGAGGTTGTGAGCACCAACGAGACTCTGACCGTTTCGGCTGATAAGCGTCCTTACATTGTGTACCTGCAGGGCGGCCCCGGTTTCGGTTCGCCGAAGACCGGCTCCATTGGCGGCTGGATTGCTGAGCTGGCGAAGACTCACCGCGTGGTTCTTCTGGATCAGCGCGGTACCGGCATGTCTTCCCCGCTGTCTGCCCGCAACATCACCGCTGTGGGTGACGCGCAGGTTCAGGCTGAGTACACTGAGCTGTTCCGTGCGGACTCCATCATCGCTGACGCGGAGGCTGTCCGCGAGGTGCTGCTGGCTGACCGTGCCGACAAGCGCTGGTCCACCATTGGTCAGTCCTTCGGTGGCTTCCTGACCCTGTCCTACCTGTCGTTTGCACCGCAGTCGCTGCGTGACTGCCGCATCACCGCGGGCCTGGCGCCGATTCGTACCTCCGTGGACAACGTCTACCAGCACACCTTCGACCGCATGAAGGAACGTGTTGAGGAGTACTACAGCTGGTTCCCCGAGGACGCTGAGCTCGCTACCCGCATTGCTGAGCACCTGCGCACCCACAAGGAGTACCTGCCCACCGGTGAGCGTCTGACCGATCACCGCTTCCAGATGGCTGGTCACTTCCTGGGTGGCCGCTGGCGCGAGCGCGGTCTGCACTACTTCCTGGAGACCGCTTTCGCTGAGGGTAACGACCACCTGTCCGATCAGTTCCTGACCGCTATGGGTGCCGAGGTGACCTTCCAGGCGAACCCGCTGTACGCCCTGATGCACGAGACCATTTACGCTGACGGCCCCGCTGACGGCGTTCTGCCCGGCATCCCCGGTTACGAGCTGTCCCCCTCCCCCGCGCCGACCAACTGGTCTGCTGCTCGCGTGGCGGCTTCCCGCCCCGAGTTCGCACCGGATGCGGACCGTCTGCTCTTCACCGGCGAGCACATCTTCCCCTGGTACTACGAGGAGGATCCCTCGCTGCGTCCGCTGGCTGAGGTTGCTAACCTGCTGGCTGAGAAGAAGGACTGGGGTCGCCTGTACGACCACGCACAGCTGCACAAGAACGAGGTTCCCGTGGTGGCTGCGGCGTACAACCCGGACGTGTACGTGGACTTTGAACACTCCATGGAGACCGCTCGCTGGGTCGGTAACACTCAGGTGTGGACCTCGAAGACCCACCACCACGACGGTTTCGGTTCTGACCCGCTGACCATTCTGGGTCACCTAAAGAACATGCTGGCTGAGGTTCACAACCAGTAAAACTTTCAAGAGAGCGAAAGCCCCTCACCCCGGGGTTAATCCGGTGTGAGGGGCTTTCGTGTGAGCGCTTAGCCTGGTGAGGCCGCACGCTCAGTAGCTCAAACTACTACTTGGAGGAAGAGTGCGCATCCTGTGCGGTGCGGGCACGCATCACGAGGGCGTGGTATTCGTCTTCCTTCTCGATCAGCTCTTCACGCAGCTTGGCGGGAATGGCGTTGAGCTTCTCGGTTTCCTTCTGCCAGCGGGCGGTGATGTCCGCACGCTCGGCGGCGGGCGCATCCTCGGGCAGTGCCAGGTACTTCTCGGAGAGCGCCTGAACACGCTGGATGGTCTGCAGCGCGCGGCCCTTGGGGCTGAGCAGCGAGGCAAGCACGGTAATGATCAGAACGCCCACGATGACCATCAGCGACATTTCGGTGGTAATCTCCACAACGTGCACGGGCTCGCCGTGGTTGATGAACGGCAGGTTGTTCTCGTGCATTGCGTGCAGGATGAGCTTCACACCAATGAACGCGAGGATGGTCGCCAGGCCGTAGGAGAGGTAGACGAGGCGGTCCAGCAGGCCGTCAATGAGGAAGTACAGCTGGCGCAGACCCATGAGGGAGAACGCGGTCGCGGTGAACACAATGTAGACGGACTGGGTAAGGCCGAAGATCGCGGGGATCGAGTCGAGTGCGAAGAGCAGGTCGGAACCGGCGATAGCGACCATGACGAGCATCATGGGGGTCATGACGCGCTTGCCGTTTTCGATGGTGAAGAGCTTGTCGCCGTCGAAGTGGTCGCTGGTCTTCAGGTACTTCTTGGCGAGGCGGACCATGATGTTGTCTGCCTCGTCGTCGCCGTCACCTTCGGTGATTTCGTCCTTGAGCAGGTTACCTGCGGTCATGAGCAGGACCAGGCCGAAGATGTAGAACACCCAGGCGAAGGAGTTGATGATTGCCGCACCGGCGAAGATGAAGGTGCCGCGCGCCAGAATCGCGAAGACGATACCGAAGAGCAGAACCTTCTGCTGATTCTCACGGGCGACACGGAAAGTGCCCATAATGATCATGAAGACGAAGAGGTTATCGACCGAGAGAGCTTCTTCGGTGATATAGCCTGCATAGAATTCGGTGGCGGCGGAGGGGCCGTTCGTCACGAAAATGTACAGGCCGAACAGCAGCGCGATGCTGATGTAAATACTCGACCAGATGGCCGCTTCCTTGACGGTGGGTTCGTGCGCCTTACGGACGTGGAACACGAAGTCGAAGGTCAACAGACCCGCGATGATGAGAATAGTAACCAACCATTGCAACCCGGTAACTTCCATGGGGAGCCTTTCTTGTGGTGTGCGTACAGGACCACAAGTCTCTCCCGCCGACCTGAATGGAGGTCGGCTCGATTCACCGGTTAGGCGCCTTCGGCTAACGTGCTGACGATGAGTCGATTGGTGGGATACTCCCTTGCTCGGTGAACGATTATACAGCAGGTTGGGGTTTTCGCACAGGAGCCCCTCCGGGAGGACTTTCAGGAGCTAGGTGCACCGAAACGCCGCATCCGGCGGGGTTATCCCGTCGGATGCGGCGTTCTGGGTGATGAATACGCGCTGTCTAGTTGGGGGTCTAGCTGGCGACGCTATGAGTTTGACAACATGTAGAGCGGCACCGCACAGATCAACACCGCGCAGCAAGCCCACATCAAAGTAGCCCTCCCCGTGAACTATTACGGGGAGGGCTACTTCTATATTTCATTCAGTTAGGAGACCAGGTTGAACTTAGGAAACCATGTTGAAGGTCGGCGGGGTGAAAGCAATCGCGTTGACCTGCTTGTTCGTATCAAGCTTGCCGTTCTCACGAATCGTCGGCACGGTAATAACCACCTCGAACTGGTACATGCCTTCCATGAGCTTATCGCCACGCAGTGCAAAACGCGCGGAGATGCCGGTCGCCTTATCATTCACGCTCGACGCAAAGGGAATGACCTGACCCTGAACGGTCTGAGTCTTGCCGTTGCGAGTCATGACGGTTGCATTGCCGGTCGGGTCGGTCGTGAAGACCTGACGGTCAATGATTTCGCCCTCGGGCGAGAAGAAGTAAATGTCCATGGACGGGTGCAGGTGCGTGGTGCCGGTCCTTGCCTCCAGCGCGGAGACGTTGTAGGTCATCACGAACTCACCACAGTTCAGGTTGAGGTCGCCCTCGGGGCCGTGAGTCGCCTCGTACACGGACATGAGGCGGATCGTTGCGGGGTTCGGGGAGGTTGCATTCTCCATGGACCACCACGCCTGGCCGGTCTCCGGCGCAGTTACGGGCTTGTTCTTGGTCCGCGACTGCAGGGCGCCACTGGCGGGGTTGGTAATCATCCAGCCGCCGACCTGGGTGAAGTCCGGGCCCTTAACCGTCTTGCAATCATCAGCCGAAGCAGCGAATGCGGGCACCGCCGTGGAGGCGGCAATAGCGGGCACAGCCCAAAGCGCGCCGCGGGTGAGGTTGCGGCGGGTGAGGTTGCGGCGGGTAACGGAACGAGCTCCCGTAGTGTGTGCATCTGAAGGGTTATTCGAAATAGTCACAGATTTTTCTTTATCGTTCGGAAGCATCACGGTGTTATTTGACACGTAAAACACTTTGATAGTGTACAGCATGTATCTGCACTCAGTGGAACTTCATGAACAATGAATTATCTCATGGCGAAAAACCCAAGTCGGCCCCCTAAACACCGGGCTTAGAACACGGTGTTTAGAGCACCGGGTTTAGGCGTGACCCGCCTCCTTCATCAGGCGCAACTCCTTCTTCAAATCGGCAAGCTCATCACGCAGACGCGCCGCCAACTCAAATTGCAGATTCTCCGCGGCCAGGCGCATCTGCTCGTTCATTTCCTCGATGAGGTCCAGCAGGTCCTCGGCGGGTGCCGCCGCCAGGCCGTCAGCACGAACGCGCGCCTCCGCACGGGCGAGAAGCTCCTCCGACTCCGGGGTGCTCGTAGCAATCTTCGACGAGGTCGCAGAACCGGTCTTCGCACCCGCGCTCACCGTGCGGGCACCCTTCTTACCGCTCTTACGCTGCTGCAGAAGCTCACGGGTGTCCTCTTCCTCGCGGGCGAGAACATCCGTAATATCGGCAATCTTCTTACGCAGCGGCTGCGGGTCAATACCGTGCTCACGGTTGTACGCCTGCTGAATCTCGCGGCGGCGGTTCGTCTCATCAATCGCCACGCGCATAGAATCCGTAATCTTATCGGCGTACATGTGCACCTGACCGGACACATTACGCGCCGCACGACCAATTGTCTGAATCAGCGAAGTGGTCGAACGCAGGAAGCCTTCCTTATCGGCATCCAGAATCGCAACCAGGGACACCTCGGGCAGGTCCAGGCCCTCACGTAGCAGGTTAATACCAACCAGCACATCAAAGGTGCCCAGGCGCAGCTCACGCAGAAGCTCCACACGACGTAGAGTATCAACATCGGAGTGCAGGTACTGCACCTTCACGCCGTGCTGCAGCAGGTACTCGGTCAAATCCTCCGCCATGCGTTTGGTGAGGGTCGTGACCAGCACACGCTCATCACGCTCAACGCGCACGCGAATTTCCTCAAGCAAATCATCAATCTGCCCCTTGGTCGGCTTGACCACAATCTCCGGGTCAATCAGGCCGGTCGGGCGAATAATCTGCTCCACATAACCATCAGCCTGCGACAGCTCATACTTACCCGGAGTCGCCGAAAGGTAAATCGTCTGACCGATACGCTCCAGAAACTCCTCCCACTTCAGCGGGCGGTTATCCATCGCCGACGGCAGACGGAAACCGTGCTCCACCAGGGTGTGCTTACGGGACATATCGCCCTCATACATGGCGCCAACCTGCGGGACCGTCACGTGCGACTCGTCAATAATCAGCAGGAAATCATCCGGGAAATAATCCAGCAGACAGTTCGGGGCGCTACCGGGGGCACGACCGTCAATATGGCGCGAGTAGTTCTCAATGCCATTGCAGAAGCCCATCTGCTCCATCATTTCCAGGTCGTAGGTGGTGCGCATACGCAGGCGCTGCGCCTCCAGCAGTTTACCCTGGGATTCGAGGGTTTGCAGGCGCTCGCGCAGCTCATCCTCAATGGAGGTAATGGCCTTCGCCATGCGCTCAGGGCCAGCAACGTAGTGGCTTGCGGGGAAGACATACATCTCCTCTTCCTCGCGAATCACCTCGCCGGTCAGCGGGTGCAGGGTGTAAATCGCCTCAATCTCATCACCGAAGAACTCAACGCGGATCGCGTTCTCCTCGTACATGGGGATGATTTCGACGGTATCGCCGCGCACACGGAACGTGCCGCGGTGAAAGTCCATGTCGTTACGCGCGTACTGCATCGCCACGAACTGGCGCAGCAGCTCGTCGCGGTCAATCTCCTCACCGCGACGCAGAGTCACCATCTGCTTAATGTACTCCTCGGGCGTGCCCAGACCGTAAATGCAGGACACGGTCGCAACCACCACCACGTCACGGCGAGTCAGCAGGGAGTTCGTTGCTGAGTGGCGCAGACGCTCCACCTCCTCATTGATGGAGGAGTCCTTCTCAATGAACGTATCGGTCTGCGGCACGTACGCCTCAGGCTGGTAGTAGTCGTAGTAGGAGACGAAATACTCCACCGCATTATTCGGCAGCAGCTCGCGCAGCTCATTCGCCAGCTGCGCCGCCAGAGTCTTATTCTGCACGAGCACCAGAGTCGGACGCTGCACCGCCTCAATCAGCCAGGCTGCGGTCGCGGACTTACCGGTACCGGTAGCGCCCATCAGCACAATGTCCTTCTCACCGTTCTGCACACGCTCGGTGAGCTCGGCGATAGCCTTCGGCTGATCACCGGCAGGCTGGAAGGGGCTGACCACTTCAAAGGGGGCGACGATGCGGTTAATTTCGGGTGCGTAACTCATGTATCCATCCTAGGGGAAAGCCGCCCAATGCGCCCCAGGATTGGTCGCCCTTTTCTGCTGGCGCAATATAATCACGCGCAATGCGCTCGCAATACCCTCTGCCCACCGGTGGCTACGCGCCTGCGGGTACATGCCAGTGGGGCACCTCGCGGGTAAGGATTTAGCGCACCTCCACCGTGGCTCCGGCGAGGCTCATCAGCGACCGGTTCGTCAGCGGAAGGTACCCGTTCAGGGCGCTCAAAATCAGCTGCATGGTGCGCTCTTCATCCTCCACGCTCAGCCCGCGCGGAATACCCACACCCGGCACGCAGATGCGCTGCTTATACAGGTCAATCACCGCACACACGGTACGGTTCGGCACACCCAACACCGGCAGCATGCCGCGGTGGTTGACGGTGCGCAGGCCCTTACCGACCACGGCGGCGCTGCGGATATCCGGGAGGGCATTCCCCTCAAAACGGGAGGCGCCCGCACCGTTCGCAAAAGCGGCAGGGTCGGGAATACTATTGGGCACCGTGCTCTTCTCGTTCAGCACAGACAGCAGCGGCTCCCCCACGGCGGCGGTGACCGCCACGTAGCGCACCTGCCGGTCCATGGCGTTGAGGAAGTCCAGTTCCGCGTACTCCTCCACGCGGTAGTTCTCGACCAGACCGGCTTCACCCGACCCGGTTTCTTCCACGGTTCGGGTGATGACTTCTTCATCGTAGAAGCTTGCCACGCACACCTGCGGGGCGCCGCGCTCAATGCGGGCGCGGCACTGGTAGTCGTCATCGAGCAGCCAGAGGGACAGCTCGTAGCCGTCGGGTACATCGCGTACACCGGTCGCGAGCAACACTTCGCTACTGTCCAGGGGGAACGGCTCCCAGCCTGCCGGCTCGAACGCGTTGAGGGCACCATCCAGGGCGGGATTGCAGGATCCGAGGCTCGGCGCCTGCTCAGCCGGGGTGAATGCCTCGGTGGAGGGCATGGCGATGGTGAGCCCGCGCATCCTGCCGGCGAGGCAGAGTTCAACCGCCATGAGCAGGTGACCCGCACCTTCACGGCTCAGTGCAGGGCTCTGCACCAGGTGCGCCACACCGGAGTTATCCAGGCTGAGGTGTTCGCCAACTCCGCGGGAGGCGTTAGAGTAGCGGTTGTGCAGGCGCACCAGCTCGTCAATGGGCAGGGCGCGGCCCACGGTGCCGAACGCCTGGGCGATAGCGTGAACATGTTCGGGGAAGACACGGCAGAGCCTGCCAAGCTGACGGGCAAATTCTGCCGGACGCTGCGTGAGCACGCTCAGCAGGGTGCCGAGGTTCTGCTGGCGGTAGGCGTTGAGCAGCTGGGCGACGGTGGCGGGTTCAAGCTGCTCGACAGCACCCCGCTTGTGGAGGCGCGTTCCTGCGCGGTTGAGGGTTGCGGTGCCGCCGCGGCTGCCCGCGGACTGCTCTGATGAGTTTTTGCCTGCTTGTTCGACTGCTTGTTCTCGGTAGGTTCCCGACTGCGTCACGTTTTCACGACCTTGAGCTCTTCAGAGCGTTCGTTAGCTGATTCTTATAGATGACGGGCGGGGCTCGGCGCCTACCGGCAGATGGTTCGCACACACACCACCGTCTGCCGGATCGTATAGTACCGGCATACAGCTGTGCCTCGTTCCTTGAGTAACTAAGCTATAGCTTCAAGACGTCAGCATCAGGACCTCAGCGCTGAGATAGTACCCAGTTCTCCGCGCTGAGATGTCAGCGTTGAGCCCGCCCGTCGGTGCGGGCGCACCCGCTCCCCGTGGAGGCGCCGGGCTGGGTTACCGCTGGTGATGAACCCGTTGCCCATGCTGTGGAGGGGCGTGTGCGTTCCGCAACGCTTTTTAGGCTATCAGCTTTAGCGGGCAATTACTAGGGTTAGAGTAACTATTGACTAAGGTTGAGCTATGTTTCAGGTTTTGAGAGCTTTATACGGGCGCTTTAGCCCGGAAATACAGGGCCGAAAATCTGGGAGCGGAAATCTAGGATCGGGAATCTAGGATCTAGAATCTAGGATCTAGAATCTAGGGGCCGGTAACCTAGACCGGCAAATCCACCCACTGCGTGTCCCCCCAGGTCACGCTCGCCGCGCCGGAACTCAAGCTCACCACCAGCTCCTCAGCATGCGCCAGCTCCTCCGGGCGGTCAAACACGCCCAGGGAAATCGTGGCACCCTCCGCACCGTACTCGGTACCCAGCACGTTCAAACCGGCGGCACGGATCTCATTCTCCAGGCGGCCAGCATCCGCATGCGAACTGGGCACCTGACCCACACGCAGACGCTCCCGCGAATCGAATAGCGCACCATCCAGGGTCTGCACCACCGCATCCGTGTAGGCACGCACCAGACCACCCGCGCCAAGCTTAATGCCGCCGAAATAGCGCACGACCACGGCAACCACATCCGACAGGTCGGTGCTGCCGTACTCGCGGGTCTGACGCGCCAGCAGCGCCTGCATCATCGGAACACCGGCGGTACCGGCGGGCTCGCCATCGTCGGAGGAACGCTGAATATCGCGGTCAGCACCAATAATGAACGCCGAACACACGTGGCGGGCGTCGTGGTAGGTTTTGCGCACCGATTCGATGTAGGCGCGTGCCTCCTCGACGGTGCTCACGCGCTTGATGTGACCAATAAATTCGCTACGCTTAATTTCGAGGAGGCTCTCATAGGGCTCATCGCCGCGCGGCACAAGGTATCGGTTGGCGCGAGTTTCTTCCTGCATGTGTTCTCCTCTAATCAGTACCTATCTATTGTGGCACAGCCCGTCAGGAGCACCGTCCATGTCCCAGTCTTCTTCCCCCGCCTCTACCGCCCTGCGCCGTTACGCCATCACCGGCGGTATCGGCAGCGGCAAGAGCACCATCGCCTCCCTTTTCGTTGAGCAGGGCGCATTCCTGGTGGATGCGGACGCTATCTCCCGCTCCCTCATGGAGCCCGGCGAGGCGGTGCTCGCCCGCACGGTCGCGGAGTTCGGTGAACATCTGCTCGATGAGGACGGCCGCCTCAACCGCCCCGCGCTGGCGCGTATCGTGTTCAATGATGAGCAGGCGCGCCTGCGTCTGAACGCGATTGTGCACCCGGCCATTCGTGAGCGTGCCGCGCAGCTGGTGGAGCAGGCGCAGTCCGAGCCCGGTTTTAGCGGCGTGGTGCTGGAGGATATTCCCCTGCTCGTGGAGACCGGCGATCCGTCCGCCTTTGAGGGCGTGGTCGTGGTGCGCACTCCCCTGGCGACTCGCCTGCAGCGCCTCGTATCGTCGCGCGGTATGAATGAGGAGGATGCACGCGCCCGCATCGCAGCACAGGCAACCGACGAGCAGCGCGAGACGGTCGCAACCTGGATTATCGATAACGGCGGCTCACTGGAGGAGACAGCCGAGCAGGTGCGCGCCGTGTGGGCGCAGATGATCGCCGCCTAAAAATCCTCCCCGGCAACACCGGACACACGCCCCGGATCCACAGGCCCCAGATTCCCGCGCGCCCGTCCTACCCCCCCCCGAATAACGCAAAGAACCCCCTCACCTCCCAAACGGGAGATGAGGGGGTTCCCCTGCTCTAGGCACCCCCGTGCGGGGTTACCTATCGGCTATTACGCCTGATGAGTGCTCATCTGAGCGGCAGATTAGTTGCCGGTCAGCTTCTTGCGGAGCTCAGCCAGTGCCTCATCCGATGCGAGGGTGCCTGCGGATGCGGGCTCCTCGGAGGAGTAGGAGGTCGGTGCGGGCTCAGCTGCTGCGGGAGCTGCTGCTGCAGCCTCTGCGTCAGCCTCGAGAGCCTTAGCAACCTGAACCTTGTGAGCCTCGAAGCGAGCCTGTGCCTCTGCGTACTGTGCTTCCCAAGCCTCGCGCTGTGCGTCGAAGCCTTCCAGCCACTCGTTAGCCTCGGGGTCGAAGCCCTCGGGGTACTTGTAGTTGCCAGCCTCGTCGTACTCTGCAGCCATACCGTACAGAGCGGGGTCAAACTCGGTAGCGTTGGGGTCAACGCCCTCGTTTGCCTGCTTGAGGGACAGGGAGATGCGGCGGCGGTCCATGTCGATGTCGATGATCTTAACGAAGACCTCTTCACCAACGGAGACGACCTGCTCAGCCAGGTCAACGTGGCGGGTTGCCAGCTCGGAGATATGGACGAGGCCCTCGATGCCGTCCTCAACGCGCACGAATGCACCGAAGGGAACGAGCTTGGTGACCTTGCCGGGAACAATCTGACCCAGAGCGTGGGTGCGAGCAAATGCCTGCCACGGATCTTCCTGGGTTGCCTTGAGGGACAGGGACACGCGCTCGCGGTCCAGGTCCACCTCGAGAACCTCGACGGTAACGGGCTGGCCAACCTCGACAACCTCGGACGGGTGGTCGATGTGCTTCCAGGACAGCTCGGAAACGTGAACCAGACCGTCCACGCCACCCAGGTCCACGAATGCACCGAAGTTGACGATGGAGGAGACAACGCCCTCGCGGACCTGACCCTTCTCCAGCTCGTTGAGGAAGGAGGAGCGAACAGCGGACTGAGTCTCTTCCAGGTATGCACGGCGGGACAGAACAACGTTGTTGCGGTTCTTGTCCAGCTCGATGATCTTAGCTTCGAGCTGCTGGCCGATGTAAGGTGCGAGGTCGCGGACGCGGCGCATCTCAACGAGGGATGCGGGCAGGAAGCCACGCAGACCGATGTCGAGGATAAGGCCACCCTTGACAACCTCGATAACGGTACCGGTAACGACGCCGTCGTTTTCCTTGACCTTCTCGATGTCGCCCCATGCACGCTCGTACTGTGCGCGCTTCTTGGAGAGGATCAGGCGACCTTCCTTGTCCTCCTTGGTGAGGACGAGTGCCTCAACCTCGGAGCCGAGCTCGACAACCTCAGAGGGGTCGATGTCGTGCTTGATGGACAGCTCGCGGGAGGGGATGACGCCTTCGGTCTTGTAACCGATGTCGAGCAGAACCTCATCGTGGTCGATCTTAACAACCTGGCCGGAGACGAGATCACCATCGTTGAAGACCTTGATGGTCTTCTCGACAGCCTCGAGGAATGCCTGCTCGTCGCCGATGTCGTTGATTGCGACCTGAGGGATGTTGGTGCTCATGTAGTGAGGGCTCCAATTGGATTTCTAATAGGTCGACGCTGCCGGTTCGCCGTTCAACACCCCCGGGCGGAGGCGCTAACCGGCTCACTGTTTCACCCCGGCGTGCACGGCATAGGGCCGCTAACGCCTTTGAACGGGGTGAGGAAACGTCGAGCTGACGGATACTTACAATGTGTACCGCCCACCGGAAGCGAATGCTTTAGGCAGGGTGTACGAGTGGTCTGCGCCCGTCTTATCCCCATTTTCTCTAGGAGAAAATAAAGAGAAAAAGAGCATAGAAAACCCGTACGTTGGTACACGCAGTTAACAGTTTACGGGAATCCCGGGCGTGTCGTCAATGATTACACTCGCGGTTTTACTCGCTTATTTTGCAAATAGGACGGGCACAGCTTGCGGGACGGTGCTCGTCCTCGTTCCTACAGGGGCACCCGCCCTCGCTTCGCTTCGGGCACCCTGATG
>CAUTHR010000017.1:0-35550 GCA_963538455.1 Rothia mucilaginosa
GCGATTCGTGATGTGCTCAGAAGATGAAGCAGAACATGAAGACATTAGAGGGAACGCTACGGCGCGCGATGCTGGTGGCGTGCTGCCTGCTGGGTGCACTTGTGAGTGCGGGTGGGCAGGGCTATTCAGGCGAGGCTAGTTTTACGGGCGGTGCCGCCTCAAGCGCACCAGTTCCCAGCAGTGCGCCAGTTCCCAGCACCGTTGAGCTCACCGCGAGCCGACTACGCTACCGCTCCCCCACCGCCGAATCCAGACCGCGGGTGGTCCACCCCTTTGAGAAGCCTGCCCAACGCTGGAGCGCCGGGCACCGCGGCGTGGACCTTGCCGTGCCCGAGAATGACCGGCACGTCTACGCACCGGCGCCGGGAAAAGTGGTTTTCAGCGGCACGGTCGTCAACCGAAAAGTACTGGTCATTGCGCATCCGGATGGGCGGCGCAGCACCTTCGAACCCATGGACGAAGCGCTCCCGGTCGGCACCACGGTTGCAGCCGGTGAGGTCATTGGCACCGTCGCAGTCACGGCGGGCAGCACCAGCGAGCGCCCCTACCGGCGATGCACCACCGTGTGCCTGTACTGGGGCGTACGACAGGGAGGCGCCCGCGGGGACGGTAGCGGCAAGACCGCCGAGTACATCAACCCCATGAGCCTGCTAGGGTCGAAGGAGCCGAGCATTCTGCTTCCCGTGCCGGGCGGATATTAAACAGCAGGCCCGCCACCTCCACAAAGGGAGGTAGCGGGCCGTTAAAGCCGCTACAGTAGGTGGGCTCTAGGGCAGAGCTACTTACTGGAGGACGTCACCGTCATCAGCACTGAACTGGTTCGGCTGTGCAGGCTGCTGAGCTGCCTGACCGGGCTGAACCGGCTGAGTGGGCTGAACCGGTTGCTCAGTCGGAGGGATATAGGCAGGCATTGCCTTGGTCGGTTCAGTCTCACCGTAGTTCAAGCCCTGCTGCGGGGTGAACACCTGAGTCGGCGAATCATCACCGACAGTGTAGGCGTTGTTCTGTGCGGGGTAACCGGGCTGAGCAGTGTAACCGCCCTGTGCCGGGTAGCCGTTCTGTGCGTCAGCCTGGGTTGCACCGTAACCAGTTGCAACACCCGCCGCAGCGCCCAGCGCAGCGGCCGAAGCGGCACGACGCTCACGACCCTTCGCACGAGCCGCCGCAATCTTCTTGCGGAACAGGAAGAGCAGAATCAGGATGAGTAGCAGCAGACCCACGATAACCGCGTTCACGATTACGTCGGTCATGCTCAGACCGGACACCGGAACAGTCAGACCGGAGGTGCTGCTGACACCGCGGTCGGTCTTGACGCTCAGCTCGCCACCGTTCACGGTGAGCTGCACGTGCTGAGAGTTCTTCGCGATGCTGTTCGCGGCGTCTACCTTCTGCTGGTCCAGCGAGGAGAAGGTCGGTGCCTTGAAGGTGAACTCGAAGGGAGCCGAGTAGTAGCTACCCAGCTTCGAGGAGAGCTTGATCTCAGGGGTCACAGTGTAGTCGGAGCCGAAGGGGTGGTAGCCACCGGGGCGGGTGACGGTCACCTTCGAATCGGGAAGGTACTCGTTCAGGCGCTGGTTGAACTCGTTCTGGTCCTTACCGCGAACCTTCACGCTCACGATGGTGGCGTCGCCGTCCTGACGGACCTCAGTCTCTTCATTGCTGCCGCCTGCGAAAACGTCCTTGAGCTTCTGCTCAGCGCCCGCAACATCCTCGGTCGGGAATGCGTAGAGGAAACGCGCTTCCATGGAACCGTCCAGGCCCAGGGAGGTAGCCACCTTCATGCTCTTCATCTCAATCTGACGCGAAGAAACACGGTCAACCGCGATGAGAGTACTGCTGCCACCAGAACGGGAGGAGCTAGCGCGGCCTTCGGGGTCCACCATGTAGGACTTATCGTTGGCGTCCATGATGGTCAGAGTCAGACCGTCACCGCTCGGGGAGCACAGCAGGGAGCAGTCCAGCAGACCCGAAATCTTCTTCTGAACGGTGAAGTTGTTGTCCTTCGCCACTACCTCACGGCTGGCGGAGAGATCAGTGCTACCCGCGCCAAACAGCTTCTTGAGGCCGTTGCCCAAATCCTCAATCGAAGAAGCGCTAAAGGTCAGGGTACGACCCACTTCTTCCTTCGCGCTGGCGGTCGATGCGGAAGGAGCGTATGCCTTCGCCTGCGAAGATTCCAGGCCCTTCTTCAGCTCGGAGCCTTCGGGCTTGACCTGGTTCAGGTAGGCGTCGACGGCAGCGGCGGTCTCGGTGTTCATGATTTCCTTCGCAACGAAGGAGATGGTGACGTCGTAACCGCTGCCCTTCTCCTTCACGTCAAGGATAACGTTACGGAAACCGCGGTCCTGAACATCCTTCGCGGAAATCTTAGACCCACCGGAGTTCTTCACTTCCTTCTCGCCAAACTTCACAGTGGTTTCATCACTGTTGCTAAGAACGCTGTTCTTATTGGAGGCAGACACGACACCGTCCACTACCAGAGCTTCAGGAAGCCAGCCCAGCAGGTCGCCCGAGCTAAAGTTTTCCTTCACCTGAATGCCCTGCACCAGACCCTGGTCAGAGTTGATGATGCTAATCTGCGGCTTGATATCGGAGCCCGAAGCCTTCAGCAGGGAGGTCACCTTGGAGTAGTACTCGTCCACGGAGGAGAAAGATACCTTGAAAGTTGCACGAGCCTTCTCACCCTCAGACTGAATACCTTCGTATTCCATGCCCTCGGGCAGGTGCTTACGCACGGACGCATCCAGCGCCTGGGTGCCACCCTTAACCTTGTCCTGGTTATCCTTCATGTTGAAGGAAACAAGAATGGTGCGGGTACCCTTCTCGGCGCTCTCGAGACCAAGCTGAGTCTCAATCTTTGCGCTACAGGCGCTCAGGATCAGGGCGGCAATGGTCAGCAGAACCGCCAGGAACATCCAGCGCTGACGAGCCGGCGCACTCGGGGTGTGAGTCATCGCGTGCATACTAGGCTCCCATCAGGCGAATCGCCACGTAGTAGACAACCAGGGACGCCAGAACCCATGCGGTGCTCAGCGCCGCGTGCATGATAATCGGGGACTTCGCGAAGCGACCCAGACGGTTCAGACCCAGGTAGGTGAGAGCCTCACCCGAGAACACGGCGAAAGCAAGCACCAGAACCATGAGCATGGTCAGGAAGAACGCACCACCACTGCTATTGGTGAGGGTCAGGAAGAACACGAGCAGGTTCAGCACCAGGAACGAAGGAATCAGCGCCAGGGAAGACACCGACACAGCGTGCATGCTCGCGGTGAAGGATGCCGGCGCCTTACCGATGCGCGCGGTCAGCTGCAACTGCACGCCGCGCAGAACCTGCACACCGAAGATGGCAAGAGCCATCAGCACGTACGCCAGAATCATGCGTCCGGTCGGTACAGCCTGCGCTGCGTAGGCACCACCGTAGGCGGCACCGCTTCGACCGCCAAACATGTAGCCCAACATGGACATCGCGACAACGGCAGCCAGGATAACCAGCTGGCTGAAGAAGAACGCACCCACCAGCGCCTGCAGAGTCGTGGGAACAATCCAACCCCACGCACCGGCGGAAGAGATGCGGGCGTGCGCGGTCGCCGGGTTGCTGGAGAAAACGTCCAGGAACGCGTTCCAGGTAGCACCCAGTGCCTTCACCGCCGGATGCGGTGCGCTCGGCGCATAGGTTGCCTGGCCGGGCTGACCCGGCTGAGCGGCACCGGGCTGGGTTGCATCGGACTGAGGTGCGGCGGCAGGCTGACCGGGCTGTGCGGGGACTGCCTGAGCCTCAGCATTCGGCTGCGCATTCGCGTTTGCCTGAGCAGGCTGAGGCGCCTGCTGAGGCTGAACCGGCTGCTGAGGTGCTACCGGCGCGGTAGGCTGAGCGGCCTGAGCTGCGTTACCCGGCTGAGCGGGCAGCGAAGCGTCCTGTGCAGGACGCGCGCCAGCATCATAGCCGTAGCCACCGGCTACAGATGCACCCTGCGACGGGTTGTTGGGAGTGTTCTCCGACATTGAGATCCTCTCGTATGGTGTGTGGAAGCAACACCTACCGGCTGAATCGGCATCTACCGGCGGCATCACGCTGTCTTTCGTGACAGGACTCTTCAACCCTACCGTACTAAACGCTATGATGCGTCTTCGTTCGTCATTTACTCATTTTCATCACCGTTGATGCATTCCTTGCACGAAAATAGGCGCCTCGAGAGCCCGACAAATGAGCACGAAAAGAGGGCGCGAAAAAGCCCCGCCCGCCGACAAGTGGGTGAAGTCGACGGGCGGGGCCGTAGGGAGTGCGGGGCTCGAACCCGCGACCAAGGGATTATGAGTCCCCTGCTCTAACCGGCTGAGCTAACTCCCCATCCGGTGCAGTGACGGCGCGCAATGGGCGCCAGCACCATCCTCTAGAGTACCTGAACGGCGACTGAGAACGAAAAACGCTCTACTACTCAAGTCCACCGCCCAGTGTCTAGAGAAGCTTAGCGGCCTAGAGAAGCTTAGCGGCGCGAATCCAGGTAACGCTGGTACGGAGCGTCGCTCACGTACAGTTCCTCGAAGGTGCGCCAGGTGTTCTCAGCGCTGTGGAAGCCCACGATGCGGCGGGACTCGCGACCCATCTGCTCACGCTCAGCGGCGGGCAAGGAGAGCACAGCCTCCAGCTTCTTCGCCAAATCCTGAGCGTTATTCGGTTCGAAGAGGTAGCCGTTCACGCCCTCCTCCACCAGGTGCGGCAGAGCCAGTGCGTTCGCGAGCACCACGGGGGTGGAGGCGCTCATCGCCTCCAGGGACACCAGGGACTGCAGCTCGGCGGTACCGGGCTGGCAGAACACGTCAGCCATCTGGTACACCTCGGGCAGATGCTCATCCGGAACGAAGCCGCGGAAAATCACGCGGTCGGACACGCCGCAATCGTGCGCCTTCTGCTCGAGAGCCTCACGCAGCTCACCGCCACCGGCGATGTCCAGCACCACGTGCTCGAGGGTATCCGGCAGCAGGGAGAGCGCCTCGATGAGCACGTCCACGTTCTTCTCTTCGGCAAGGCGACCCACGAAGGCAATACGTAGCTCACCGGGAACCTTGCCGGCGTCAGCACCCTCAGCCAGCTCGTAGTCGCTAATCTCAATACCGTTAGAAACGGGCATGACGGGGCGATCAAAATGCCCCAGGTCGCGCATCGCATCCGCACCAATCTGGGTGGGGGTGGTGACGACCGCGGTCTTGGAGAAGCAGAAACGCATGTCCTTCCAGGTTGCCTTCTCAATCACGCGCTTCACGGGAGCGGGGAAAGGCAGGAACGGGTCCAGGTTCGCCGGCATGAAGTGGTTGGTTGCAATCACACGGATACCGCGGCGCTTCGCCTGGAAGATGAGGGCGCGACCAATAATGTAGTGGCACTGCACGTGAACCACGTCCGGGCGGACCTCGTCAAGGATTGCGCCAACCTCGGACCAGATTTCCCAGGGCAGGCAGATTCGGTTCGTCTCGTGGGTCGGGGGCAGGTGCGAGCGCAGGCGGTGCTCCACGATGCCGCCCTCTACTTCGGTGCGGTAGCTGGGGCCGGGGATGGGGCTGGCAGCAACTACGTGTACGGAGTGGCCGCGCTTGAGCATGGAGGTGGCGAGGCGGTGACCGAATTGTGCTGCACCGTTGATGTCCGGCGGGTAGGTTTCTGCGCCAATCAGAATCGTCTTTGCCTGTTCCATGACGGGGCTCCTCATCGGGGTGTAGTGTGTCGGTGACTTTGGGGTTTCGGGTGCGACGGTGCGCCGCTCTACCTCTGTCTGCCGCGTGCACCGGGTGGGTCCGGTACGTACAGCATTTGTCTATTCTACCTGTGAGCTGCGTCCTTCTCCGACTCGTGGAGGGTGGGTTTTGGCTGGGAGTTACCTCCAAACCTCCCGTCGGGGCAGGAGCCAGCACCCTGCCTGTAGACGCACAAACGCCCCGATACGAGTATCGGGGCGTTTGGATGCTTGGCGTTAAACCTGCGCCGGTTGAGCGGCGGCTAGGTTTAGCGGCGAACCAGGCGGTTCAGGAAGTGCAGGACGGTTGCAATGGATGCGCCCAGTGCTGCGAAGGACTTCCAGCGTGCCTGCAGAACCTCGGGCTTGCGCACGTTCTCTGCCAGGCCGCGGCCGGTAGCTGCTGCACTTGCAGCAACCCCGGAGGGCACTGCCTTGAGAGCGTCCAGAGCCTGCTGGGTGTTGTTCTGAACGTCGCCGGTGTAGGACTGCAGGTCGTCGCGCAGGGCTGCCAGGTGCTGGCGACGCTCTGCGGTGCGCTGCTTAAGCTCTTCGAAGGTCGGCGGCTTGGGCTCTTCCTCACCGCGTGCCTTGCGCTCTTCAGCTTCCTGACGTGCGCGTTCTGCTGCTTCTTCAGCTTCCTTAGCCTTCTGCTCTGCACGCTCTGCCTGTTCCTTCTTCAGGCGCTCAGCGGACATGGCGGTACCTTCCTTGAGTACGCCGAGGTCGAAGAGCAGACCGAAGATTGCGGATTCGGGCTTGAACGGCAGCTGTGCCTTGACCTTCTTCAGACCGACCAGGGCGCAAATCGCCAGGACGATGAGGAAGATGAGGGCGAAGACCAGCGCGGATGCCCAGTAGGGCATGACGGTGCCGAGGCCGAGGATTGCTGCGGCGACCAGCGCAATGATCAGGAACAGACCGAAGACTGCTGCGACGCCGAAGAAGGCTGCGCCCTTACCAACGGCGATGCCCTTGGTCTTCAGCTCGTGCTTTGCGATCTGGATTTCGTCCTTGACCTGGCTGGGGCCGAGGGCCTTGAAGGTTTTGCCAGCGTCGATGATGTTCGCGACGCCGGACTTAATCCCGCTGATGCCAGCAAAGAAACCTTTGGGTGCCTTGGGATTAGTAGTAGTGGTCATGACCACCTCTCCGTGACGTGTTTTTGGAGGCTTCTTTTTCGCACTCCACCTCCTATAGTTTAGCCCCTTATGATACCTCCGCGTGACCGTTTGAACGGGGGTTTGCACTATCTCTTCAGGTATTTTTGACTTTCTGGAGGCGGTGTTGAGCTGCTGGCGTAGCTTTCTGGGCTTAGTTACGCCTGTGGATTTGCTCTGGAGTAGGCGCAAGAGGATGCCGGCGCACCACTCCCCCGCTGAGTGCTGGGCGGTTGCGTGGGGTGCACGGGTGGGGAACTTTTCCGGTGCGTTAGGCTTCATATTTTGCGGGGTGAAGCATCTTTGCCTCGCCGGGGGCGTAAGCCCGAGGGGTTAGGTGTGGGCGCCCCAGCGCCTGCGTATGGCGGAGCGGTTATTGATTCATGACTTGAAGAGAACGTTCCGACTGGACTCGAACCAGACGGAACCCGAAGGGAGCGCCCCAGCGCTCACGTAGGGTGGAGTGGTTACTGGTTCGAGCCAGAGGAACAGATAAAGCAAGAACCCCCGAGACGAAGTCTCGGGGGTTCTTGCTTTATACGCTCCCCCGACTGGACTCGAACCAGTAACCCTTCGATTAACAGTCGAATGCTCTGCCAATTGAGCTACGGGGGATTATTTTATTTTCGTTGCTGGTTTCCCTTGCAACGAGTAATAACTATACCGGGGCTGTTTGGGCTCCGCAACTTGAAATGCCGTGAAGTGCATCACTCTTTGGGCTGTGTGGTTTGGCTGTGTGGTTAGTTTGGGTGGCGCCCCCCGGCAACCTGCAGAATACGGGGCATTCGGCAGGTTGCCGGGGCGCAAGCAGAAGAACCGTGCTTAGCCGCGCTGTGCGCTGAGCTGTCGGCGGCGCATTTCCAGTTCGAGGAGCTGACGCTGTACCGCTTCGAATTCTTCGTCGTCGGGGTTGGCACTGAGCTGCTCTAGGCGCATCATCAGGTCGGATTTTTGGCGGGCGATCTGCTGTTCGAATAGGGCATTGAGCGCACCAGTCACAAAACCGGGCAGACGCTCGGCGCTACTGACCGGTAGCGGTGAGACTGCGAGCTCCGCGATGGCGGGGTGTACGCCCTCCACAGCGCCGGAGCGCACGCAGTTGATCCATTCGATGCCGGGGGTGGGTGCCATGACGGTTGCGGCATGAATAATGCCGGCGGCCACCTCGCGGTGGGTGCGGTAGCGGAACTGCACGGTGGCGAGGTTACGCCACTGTTCCACGCTGATGAGCTCGGGGTGTTGCAGGGCAATCTCGAGCGCCGCCTTTTCAAGGCGGGCAACCGGGTCGCGCGGGTCGGGGGTGAGGAATTCCTCGACGGCGGGGGCGGCCGCCTCCGGCTGGGGTGCGGCGGGCTGAATGCTGCTCGGCGGGTGCGCGGCAGCGTTCTGCCCGGCGTAGGCGCTGGGTGCGGCGTAATCCTCCGGGGGCGGTGCGTCGTAGGCGGGGTCGTAGGGCGCGTCAGCATGAGCTGCCCCCTGAGTGCCCGCATAACCCGGAGTGCCCGCGTAACCCGGCGCGCCCAACGCACCCTGCGGGCCCTCGTTCAGGCGCTCGTAACGCGGTGCGGCGGCGGCCTCCGCCTGCTGGGTGCGAGAAAGCTTCGGGTGGTTCTGCGCGTACGCCACGGCACGCTGAATCTCGTCCAGCTCCAGACCAAGCTGCCCGGACACCTTACGCATGTATGCGGGGCGCAGGTCGCGGTCCTTGATGCCGGCAATAATCGGGGCGATAGCGCGCATCGCCAGCACGCGGCCTTCAAGGGTCGCCAAATCGTACTTGGCGAGGGTCGAATCAATCGCGAACTCGAAGAGCGGGCGGCGCGAAGCAATCAGCGAGCGCACGGCGGCATCCCCCTTGTGCAGGCGCAGGTCGCAGGGGTCCATGCCGTTCTCGGCAACCGCCACGAAGGTCTGCGCGACAAAGCGCTGATCCTCCTGGAAGGCTGCCATGGCGGCTTTCTGACCTGCGGCGTCGCCGTCGAAGGTGAAGATGATTTCGCCGCCGGAGCCGTCGTCGGTAATCATGCGGCGCACCATCTTGATGTGGCCGGGACCGAACGCGGTGCCGCAGGTGGCAACGGCGGTGGTGATGCCGGCGAGGTGTGCCGCCATGACGTCCGTGTAGCCTTCCACGATGACGACCTGTTTATTCTTGGTCATATCGCGTTTTGCCAGGTCAATGCCGTAAAGCACCTGGGATTTCTTGTACAGCTGCGTCTCGGGGGTGTTCAGGTATTTGGGGCCCTGGTCGTCGTCGAAGAGACGGCGGGCACCGAAGCCGATGGTCTCGCCGGCAATGGTGCGGATGGGCCAGATAATGCGGCCGCGGAAGCGGTCGTACAGGCCGCGGTTGCCCTCGGAGAACATGCCGGTTGCCTTCAGCTCCTCATCGGTGAAGCCCTGGGAGCGAAGGTGCTTGAGCAGGTGGTCCCAGCCGCGCGGGGCGTAGCCGACACCGAATTTGCGGGTTGCGGCGGGGTCGAAACCGCGGGCGCCGAGGAAGCGCTGCGCCTCCTGCGCATCCGGCGAGTAGAGGTTGCGTTCGAAGAATTCGGCGGCAATCTTGTGCGCGTCGAGCAGGCGGCGGCGCATGCCCGCCTCGTAGCGGTCGCCGGGCTTACCGCCCTCATAATGCAGGGTGTAGCCGATGCGCGCGGCAAGACGCTCCACCGTCTCAACGAAGCTGGTGTGCTCCATCGCCATGACGAAGGAGTACACGTCACCGGATTCACCGCAGCCGAAGCAGTGGTACGAGCCGACCTGCGGGCGCACATTGAAGGAGGGCGTGCGCTCGTCGTGGAACGGGCACAGCCCCTTGAAGGTGCCAATACCGGCGCTTTTGAGGCTCACATAGCCTTCAATGATTTCGCGGATATCGGTACGGGCGCGGACTTCATCAATGTCTTCTTTGCGGATTAATCCAGCCATAAACTCAATTCTACGGTGGGGGTCAACAGGTAGCGCCTACAGGCGGTGCAGGAGCGGGAAATAACGTACGAACAGGCTCACAAAAAGGATGCGCCGCGACGCGCAAACAGCACGCCGCGGCACACAGGCAGTCGGGGGGGGTTAGCCGCCGGAAATATCCAGCTCAGCCTCCACCAGACCCAGACGCTCAGCGTCCCCCAGGATGCGCGAATCCAGCCAGCCGTCGGGCAGGTGCGGCTGCTTGGGGCTGCCGGCGCGACCGCGCGAACCCTCCACGGCGGCACCCGGGTAACCAATCGAGTGGTCCAGCTGAGCAATCAGCTCACGGAACGTCGCCAGGTCGGGCACCTGAGCCATCTTCGCGCGCAGCTCGCCACCAACCGGGTAGCCCTTGAAGTACCACGCCACGTGCTTGCGGATCTCGCGCAGGCCGCGGGTCTCATCGCCGAAGGTTTCCACCAGCAGTTCTGCATGGCGGTAAATCATGTCCGACACCTCAGTCAGGGTCGGGCGGATACGCTCCGACGAACCCTCAAACGCATTCTGCAGATCACCAAACAGCCACGGGCGGCCCTGGCAGCCGCGACCAATCACCACGCCATCCACGCCGGTCTGCTCAACCATGCGCACCGCATCCTCAGCGGAGAAAATATCGCCATTACCCAGAATCGGCACGTCCGGAATCAGCTCGCGCAGCTGCGCAATCGAATCCCAGTCAGCCTTACCCGAATAATGCTGCGCCGCAGTACGACCGTGCAGAGCAATCGCCGCAACACCGGCATCACGCGCAATCTTGGCGGATTCCAAGAACGTAATGTGGTCATCGTCGATGCCCTTACGCATCTTAATGGTCAGCGGAATATCGTTGCGGGATGCCTCCTTCACCGCGGTCTGCACGATCGCAGTGAACAGGTCAGTCTTCCAGGGCAGGGCGGCACCGCCACCGCGGCGAGTCACCTTAGGAGCCGGGCAGCCAAAGTTCAAGTCAATGTGGTCGGCACGGTCCTCTTCAACGACCATGCGCACAGCCTTACCGACGTTGACCGCGTCCACACCGTAAATCTGGATGGAACGAATCTTCTCGTCCGGGTCATGCTCAATAATGCGCATGGACTCGGGCTTACGCTCCACCAGGGCGCGCGCAGTCACCATTTCGGTAACGTACAGGCCGCCGCCATATTCACTGCAGAGGCGGCGGAAAGCCTTATTGGTCACGCCAGCCATCGGGGCGAGAACCACGGGAGTATCAACGGTCAGTTTGCCCAGATTCAGGGGCGGAAGGGTAAGACGGGGTGCTTCAGAATTCACCCCTATATTGTGGCATACGGGGGCAAATCGAGAACCGGACTCAGCTGAGGGGATACAGCGGGCACAGTACAGCGGCACGGGTACGCGAAGGGGGCGGGGATGCTCTCCGCTCCCCCGCCCCTCTGAGCAAGAATCAGCCAGCAGGCTCGATGCCGAGAATCTACTCGCGAACCTACTCGGTCACGTACTCGGGAACCTACTCGGTCACGTAAATATAGGTCGGGTCGCCCTCCACCGAAGCGGTACCGGCGCGCAGCAGCACGTCGGTCACCTGAACCAGCGCCTCCATAGAGTCATCAACCTCAACCAGCACCGGGTACTTAGCGCTCAGCAGGGACAACACCTGCATAATCGCCTCCACGGCGCCCTCATTATCGAAGTCGTAGCCCAGCAGCAGCTCGGTGGCGGTGTTCTCATTCACCAGCGCCGCCTCCGGGTCAGTCTCGAAGGGCTGGTAGCTCACCGCAAACGCAACAATCGGGCCCTTCTTGCCCTCGGCGGCCGCCTCACGAATATGGTCGCGCAACACTACGGCGCCAAAAGCACGCACCTCATCCGAAAGGAAGTAGCGGTTCACCGTGCCCAAACCCACCTCGGCGGGAACATCCCACTCGTGGGCGCGGCGGTAGAACTCCCACAGCGCGGCGGTTAGCTCAACCGAACCGGTCGCCAAATCCTCAATCGCCTGAGTCTCGTTACCGTCAGCATCCTCACGCAAAGACACCGGAGGAATAGCGCCCGGCTCCACACGCACCATACGGGAACGCTGAACCAGCTTAAAACCAGCCGCCTGCGCGAACTCCTCACCGTCACTAAACGGTGCAAGCTTCACGCGCAGAGCAGTCGTCTGACCGTGCGCCGCCGCAACCTCACGCAACGCATTCAGCAGGGCGGTACCAATACCCTGACGGCGGTGATCAGCAGCCACCTCAATGTAGGACCACAGGCGCGTCGGATGCAACAGCGAAGCAACCACAGTACCAGCAGCAACCGGCACACCCGAAGCAGTCACCACCAGAGTACGGCTAAACGGCGCGTCCGTATCCGGGCCGAAAAGGCCACGCTGGCGCTCCTCAACCTCATTGCGGGCAGAGTTCCAAATCTCAAGCAGGGCAAGGTCATCGCCCTCCTGCCAAGGGCGAATCTCAAATTTTTCACTGAGACGTTCAGCCATGTCCGTGCACCATTCCTTCGCTCGCGTCAATCGTGCCAATCAGTCTAACCAGGGTAGCCCAAATACACGACGGCGGGTAGCCTCTTTCGCTCTAAGAAGCTACCCGCCGACCGTGTTATGAAATATTTTTAGCCTGCCAGGCGTGCAGCCAGGTAAGACTTCACCTGATCCAGAGCCACACGCTCCTGGTTCATGGTGTCACGCTCGCGGATGGTCACAGCCTGATCCTCGAGAGTGTCAAAGTCCACGGTGATGCAGAACGGGGTACCGATCTCATCCTGGCGGCGGTAACGGCGGCCAATAGCGCCCGCCTCGTCGTAGTCCACGTTCCACAGGCCACGCAGCTCATTCGCCAGCTTAGTTGCCGGCTCAGACAGCTCAGCCTTCTTCGACAGCGGCAGAACAGCAGCCTTCACCGGTGCCAGGCGCGGGTCAAGCTTCAGCACGACGCGCTTATCCACACCACCCTTAGTGTTCGGCGCCTCATCCTCAACGTATGCATCAACGAGGAACGCCATCATCGAGCGGGTCAGACCGAAGGACGGCTCAATCACGTACGGCACGTAACGTTCGCCGGTCGCCTGGTCGAAGTACTCAAGCTTCGCGTTGGAGTGCTCGTTGTGAACGCCCAGGTCGTAGTCGGTGCGGTTCGCAACGCCCATCAGCTCGCCCCACTCCGAACCCTGGAAGCCGAAGCGGTACTCAACGTCAATAGTGCCAGCCGAGTAGTGTGCACGCTCCTCCTTAGGAACGTCGAAGCGGCGCATGTTATCCGGGTTAATACCCAGGTCAACAAACCAGTTCCAGCAGTCCTCAACCCACTCGTTGAAGTACTTATCAGCGTCATCCGGGTGCACGAAGTACTCAATTTCCATCTGCTCGAACTCACGAGTACGGAAAATAAAGTTACCGGGAGTGATCTCGTTACGGAACGACTTACCAATCTGGCCAATACCGAACGGCGGGCGCTTACGAGAAGCAGTGACCACATTGTTGAAGTTCACGAAAATACCCTGAGCGGTCTCCGGGCGCAGGAAGTGCAGACCCTCTTCATTATCAACCGGGCCCAGGTAAGTCTTCATCAGACCGGAGAAGTTCTGCGGCTCAGTCCACTCACCACGAGTACCACAGTTCGGGCAAGCAATCTCTTCCATGCCCTCAGCCGCGCGGCCCTTCTTCGCCTCAAAGTTCTCCAGCAGGTGATCCTGACGCAGACGCTTGTGGCACGACAGGCACTCAACCAGCGGGTCGGTGAAGGTCGCCACATGACCGGATGCCTCCCACACCGCACGAGGCAGAATAACAGAGGAGTCCAGGCCAACCATGTCCGCACGAGAGCGGACGAAACGCTGCCACCACTGCTGACGGATGTTTTCCTTCAGCTCTGCACCGAGGGGGCCGTAGTCCCATGCGGAGCGGGAACCGCCGTAAATTTCACCGGCCTGGAAAACAAAGCCGCGGCGCTTCGCGAGCGCAATAACGTTATCGAGGGTGGACTTTTCAGCCATAGTTACTCCTTCTGCCCCGCCACCGGCTGTGACGTGCGTGAGTTCGGTTTCATAAGGGACGCGACCCAGAACGGGGCGCCCGTATTCGCGCTCATCGGCGCAATATGCACACTTTTTGATGCAAGACACTAGGGTACCATCACCACCCCACCCCTGGGTATGCCTACCCGGCCCACCACTCCCCCATTTTTGCCGGACGCCAGGATGCACCCAGCGGGATAAACTAGGAAGCATGGAAGAAATTTTTATTCGCGACGACATGATCCGCCTCGGCCAGTTCCTCAAGCTCGCCAACCTCGTAGAGGACGGCGCGCAGGCACGCGAGGTCATTCAGCACGGCCTGGTCAAGGTCAACGGCGACATTGAGGAAGCACGCGGCAAGCAGCTGCACCCCGGCGATACCGTGACCCTCAACGGCGTGACCGTGAAGGTTGCGCACGAGGACTAACCCGACCTCTTATTCCGTTTGAGATTGGGCGTCAGAGTAAGGCGAGTCGTGACGTGAAACCTTGAGGGACGGCGTACTTCCTCGTTCCTGCAGGGAACCCGCCCTCGCTTCGCTTCGGGCACCCTGATGTCACTTTCGGACGACACCGTCCCTCCGCGCACCTCACCGGAGCCGAGGGTAGCTATACCCTCCGGAAGCGACATCAGGGTGCCCACCCGGGCGCTCTCCGCCGCGAAGCAAGGAGAAGCGGAGCGTCCGGGTGCGGCGGGTGCCCCTGCAGGAGCGGAGGAAGGGTATAGCGTCCCACCCACCCAGCCCCTGTAGGAACGAGGACGATAACCGCCTTTCCAATCGGAACTACACGTAAAGCCCCCGAGTCGTCAGACCCGGGGGCTTTCCATATAGTCGATTTAGGCGTCAGAGCCTTCCGCGGTGCCGGTCGCCTCCGCAACCTTCTGCGCACGAATACGCGGCTCCTGACCCTGTACCTTCACCTCCAGGAACTCGCCCACGTGGCGAATCTCCATGGCGCTCACACCGTGACCCGCACCGGCGTACAGCACCTTAATGCCGTCGGTGTACTTGCGGATCCAGTCGTAGGTGTAGTTCACCATCTCCTGCGGGATGACGGGGTCTTCCTGGTCGCGGCCGAAGAACACCGGCAGTTCGGTCTTCTTCAGCTCCTCATCCTTGAAGTACGGCGAGTCAGAGTCCACCGCGTAGCCGGACAGGCCCACCACGGCGGCGAACTCGCCGGGAGCGTGACGCACCATCGACGTTGCGATGCCCATGCCCTGCGAGAAGCCCAGCAGGGTCACCGAGGCGTAGGGTTCACGGTTCGCGCGCACCCATTCCAGCACGTAGTCGCTTGCCTGTTCAATGGCGCGCTGGTCAGATTCGAGCTGCTGGTTCAGCGGGTACCACTGGTAGCCGATAGCGTCTGCGGCAATGTAGGCGCCGGTCGAGTCCGCGGAGAACTGGGTGCCGACCGGCTGCGGTGCACGCATGGAGGCGTAGGTGAAACCCTCCTGCGGAAGGTGCGCCGCCAGGGACAGCAAATCATGCTCCTGGGAGCCGTAGCCGTGCAGCATGAGCACCAGGTGGGTGCCTGTGCGTTCGTTCTCGGGGCGGGTGTATTCGACGACGTATTTGTTTTCGCTCATGCACCCATCTTAGCGATGACTGCCCCGCAAATCTGCACCGTAGGTTCCGCCGCTAGCTTGACCCTCACCTAACGTCAGGCTTTAGAGTGAAGCCATGGACGCGAACATGACACCGCCTGACGGGCACCATGAATACACCGTAGGAGAGGCAGCATCATTGCACGGGCTCACAGTCCGCACGCTACACCACTGGGAGCAGCGGGGCTTACTCAACCCGGCACATGATGAGTTCAACGGGTACCGGTACTACACCGATACAGATCTTGAACGAATCACCGTCATCATGGGGTACCGCGCCATCGGCATGAGCCTTGACGCTATTGGCAACATACTGCAGGATCGGGCGAACAGCACCGAGCATCTGCTCGCTCAGCGGGATATGCTTCAACGCAAAATCGCCGCGTATGGGCGCATGCTTGAAACCATCGAACACCTTTTGGAGGACACCATGGCACCTAAAAATGAGCAGCTCAGCGCTGCCGAAAAAGCAGAGATTATGGGTGAAGGGTTCAGCCTCGCCCACCAGCAGGAAGCGCAGGAGCGTTACGTGAAAACTGACGACTGGGCTGAATACCAGCGCCGTACTGCCTCAATGGACCGTGCCGACTGGCAGAACGGCAAACAGCAGATTGACGAGGTAGAACAGGCCCTCGTCGAGGCGTTCAACCGCGGCGTGCAGCCGGGCAGCGAGGAGGCGAATGCGCTCGCCGAGCAGCACCGCGCATCCCTGTTCTTCTTTGAGGTCGCCCCCGCTAAGCACGCTATTCTAGCCCGCGGTTACGTTGAGGATGCCCGCTTCAAAGCGTACTACGAGAAGCTCGCGACCGGGCTCGCGGAGTGGTTGCGAGATGTCATCTACGAGAATGCTCGTGCACACGGTGTTGACCCGCAGGAAGCTAACTGGGGGTAAGCTACCCGAGGTTAAACCTTCGGGCTGAAAATACCCAGTACCTAGGGGTGAGTAGCTGAGTGTGAAAGCTGAGCACGAAAAGACGCCCGGCATTCCCCGTACTCAGGGGAATGCCGGGCGTTACATGCTGTATCTGCATGAAAACTAGATGGCTATCTAGCGGGTGCCGTCGAGGTGACGGCGGTGCTCCTGAATACGGCGATCCAGGTGCTCAAGGTTCTGTTGCAACCCCGCAATCTCGTTTTCAATCTTTCGGCGGGCTCGCTCCATTACGTCGATGGAGAGGGCATGATCATCCGGATTGTCCAAGATTGTACGAATGTCGGCAAGACTCATGCCGGCCTGACGGCAGGTAGCAACAAACCGTGCAGCGGAGATAGACTCCGCATCAAAAATACGGGTTCCGTGAGCATCACGGGGCACAGCAATGAGCCCCTCTTTTTCGTAATACCGCAGGGCGTGGGTGCTCACCCCCAACTGCTCCGCTACCTCTTGAATACTTACCACAACTTCAATGCTATGGGGTTAGAGCGGGTCTAAAGCAAACCGAGAACCATTACCTTCCAGTGCAACAGGAGGCTACTTCCGCGGCATCTCGCGGCGGTTTCAAAAACACCCGAAAAACCGGAAAATATTCCCTGACCTGGCACGATATTCTTCATGCGGACGCAAAGAAATGCCGGGGGTTCACATCATGCGAACACCCGGCATTCTGTCATATAACCCTGAGGGTGAAGGTTAATTCTCGGTGGGCGGAAGAACCTGTGAAGACACTATCTGCCCGCCCGAAAATTACCGACATTTAGGTGGCTTAAACAGCATCCAGAGGGCACAATCAACGCCCCATAGATGAAGATCCCGTCGATGCTCGCGATTCTAGCGGGCCACCGTAGCGTACAGGCGAGCCATCGAGTCCAGCGCCTCACGCTCACGCTGCTCCTCGCTCGGGGCTGCGGATTCATCGTCAACGCCCAGGGCACGAGCCAGAATCTTCTCCACCTGCTTCGCCTCAATCAAGAAGCCGTCATGGCCGTGATTCGACTCAATAATATCCACGGGCACCGGGGTGGGCAGCGCCTCCGCCAGGCGGTGCGACTCATGCGGGAAGAACAGACGGTCCGTGTTCACCGCCGCAATCGTCCACTCACAATCGGTGTGCGCCAGCGCCTGCGCCAGGGTGCCGCGACCACGCGCCACATCGTGCGAAATCAGCGCCTCATTCACGGCAAGGTAGCTGTTCGCGTCAAAGCGCTCAACCAGCTTGGCGCCGTGGTGGTCCAGATAGCTTTCGATGGCGTAGCGGCCACGCGGCTCACCCAGCGAGCCGCCCACGGTGCTTTCGCCACGGTTCTCCTCGCGGCCGAAGCGGTGCTCCAGCTCGGCGGGGCTGCGGTAGGTGGTGTGCGCGATACGGCGTGCCAGGGCAAGACCGTTTACCGGCGCGGGACCGGAATAGTAGTCGCCGCCGGCGAAGTTCGCGTCCGAACGAATCGCAATGTTCTGAGTGTGCGCCCACGAAATCTGCTCCGCCGTAGCCGAAGGACCGGAGGCGATGACCGCGCATCCGCGCACCAGCTCAGGGTTGGTTGCTGCCCATTCCAGGGCGCGAGCGCCACCGAGGGAACCACCAATGACGTAGCGGAAGCTGGTCACGCCCAGGGCACGTGCCAGGCGTGCCTCAGCACGCACAGAGTCGCGGATGCTCACCTGCGGGAAGCGGGAACCCCAGTGTTCACCGGCGCCCGGGTAGCCTTCGGGAATGATGCTTGCCGGTCCGGTGGAGCCGTAGCAGCCGCCCAGAATATTGGGCGCAATCACGAAGTAGCGGTTGGTGTCCACGACCGAGCCGGGGCCCACGATGCCTTCCCACCAGCCGTCGGATTCGATAGCGCGAATCAGCGGGGCGGGCATATCGGGGGTGGGTACGCCGCGGGAAACATGCGTGTCACCGGTGAGCGCGTGCAGGATCAGGATGGCGTTATCGCCAGCCTCGTTGAGGGTGCCCCAGGTTTCGTAGCCGATGATGACCTGCGGCAGGGTCACGCCGGATTCGAGCTCCAGGTCGCCGATGTTCAGCTGACGCAGGTAGCCTTGCGCTTCCGGATGTTCGCGCTGAGTGCCCGCCACGGGGATGGGTGCGGTGACAGGCTGGTTGATAGTGCCGGGCTGGGAGGTACCGGACTGGCTAGTGCCGGACTGGCTAGTGCTCTGGGTGGTCATGGGGGTTCCCTTCACTGGGTTGGCCGGCGAGGTGGTGCCGGGTGTGAGCGGGGTAGGTGTGAGCGGGGTACTCGTCTGTGGGTAGAAGGAGCAACGGGTTGGGCGGCATCAGCGCCGCGCAGTGACAAAATGCTCCATAACGGGGAATCCGCAGGTGGACCGAGAAGCCGTAGCTTACCGGTCCACCTGCGGGTTGCATCACCGTTTAGGAGAGGGTGTCGAAGCCCAACTGCAGGTCGGCGAGAATATCGTCAATGTTCTCAATACCGACTGCCAGGCGGACGAAGTTCGGGTACACGCCAATCTTCTCCAGCTCCTCAGTGGAAAGCTGAGCGTGGGTGGTGGAGGCGGGGTGAATCACGAGCGAGCGCACGTCACCGATGTTCGCCACGTTGGAGTGCAGCTTCAGTGCGTCAACGAAGTTGCGGGTCTGCTCCAGGGTTGCGTCCTTGAGGGTGAAGCCGAGCACCGCGCCGGGGCCCTTGGGCAGGTACTTCTGTGCACGCTCGTACCAGGGAGAGGATTCCACGCCAGCCCAGATAACCTTCTCGACCTGCGGGTTTGCTTCGAGCCAGTGGGCGACCTTGGTGGCGTTCTCAATGTGGCGTTCGATGCGCAGGGAGAGAGTTTCCAGACCGATGCCGATGTTGAAGGCATTGGTCGGGGAGATAGCGGCGCCGGTGTCGCGCAGCAGGGAGACGCGCGCCTTCAGGATGTAGGAGAGGTTCGCACCGAATGCGGAATCCTTGCCCAGGTCGCGTGCGTAGACCAGGCCGTGGTAGCCGGGGGCGGGCTGGTTGAACTTGGGGAACTTCTCGGGGTCTGCACCGTAGTCGAAGTTACCGGAGTCAACAATTACACCGCCGATGGAGGTGCCGTGGCCACCCAGGTACTTGGTGGCGGAGTGGACGACCACATCCGCGCCGTGTTCAATGGGGCGCAGCAGGTAGGGGGTGGGTACGGTGTTGTCCACAATCAGGGGTACACCGTTTTCGTGCGCGATTGCTGCGATGGGCTCAATGTCGAGCACGTCGTTGCGGGGGTTGGGCACGGACTCGCCGTAGAACAGCTTGGTATTGGGGCGAACCGCGGCGCGCCATTCGTCCAGGTTATCGGGGTCCTCAACGAAGGTGGTTTCGATACCGAGGTCAGCGAGGGTGTACTTGAGCAGGTTGTAGGTGCCGCCGTACACGGAGGGGGAGGCAACAATGTGGTCGCCTGCACCGGCAATGTTCAGGATTGCGTAGGTGATAGCTGCCTGGCCGGATGCCAGCAGCAGCGCGCCAACGCCGCCTTCCAGGGAAGCGATACGGTTTTCGATGACTTCCTGGGTGGGGTTGTTGAGGCGGGTGTAAATGGGGCCCAGCTCGGCGAGGGCGAAACGGTTCGCTGCCTGCTCGGCACTTTCAAAGACGAAAGAGGTGGTCTGGTAGATAGGTAGTGCCCGAGCTCCCGTTGCGGCATCCGGCGCCTGACCTGCGTGGATCTGGCGGGTTTCGAACTTCCAACCGGCGGGGTTGGCGGGAGTCGGGACGGTAGTGTTGTTGCTCATGCGTGGCTCTCCTAAGGGGATAGTTAGGGGGCCGCATGCCGATTGGTACAGGAATCGTCGTTGAGTTGTCCTGTCACGATTGATGTACCGAATTCGGTCACATCGGTCCCGCGCTTGCGTCACGCTTTTGCGTGCCGCCCGGTCTTCACCCAGGGCACCCCACCGCGGAGGAGGGTTGCCGGCCAGCTAGCTGGGGCTTATCGCTGGCGCTCTTGACCTGTATTCAGGGTGTCATAGGGCGCGGGGCGGGGTCAAGGATTTTGTGGGTGGACGGTACTTTAAGACATTTCATTGCAAAGATGACGTTTTTTAACGTCTGTAACAAAAGCCCGCCTGCAACAAAACGTGAGTGACGATTCCGGGGTAATCCGAGGGCGAGGCAATCGAGATGCGGAGGCGGGCACCCACCATCCACACAGTAACCCCCATCACTTTCTGGTGCTACTTTTCGGTACACTGAAATGACACATACACTCACGCAGGGTACAACTCACTACGGCTCACTACGCCGTTTATCCTGCCCAGCATCCCTCCGGCACAGGAGCCAGAGGGTCATACCCGAAGGTTACCTATATGTCTCTTGTACTTGATGCGGCGCAGCTTAGCCGCGTCTTTGGCAAAGGTGAAAATACTTTTACCGCAGTCGACCGGGTGTCGCTTCGCGTTAGCTCCGGTGAGATTCATGCCCTCCTCGGTCCCAACGGTGCGGGCAAAACGACGACCGTGCAGATGTGCTCAACCCTGCTCACCCCCACCAGCGGCACCCTCACCGTGAACGGCATTGACGCCATCGCCCACCCGCAGCGGGCGCGCCGTCACGTGGGTCTCGCACTGGGCGGGGATAACGGCTTCTACCCACGCGCCAGCGCACGCGATAATCTACTGTTCTTCGCCGATATTGCGGGGGTCTGCGGGCGGGCTCGACGGCACGAGGTGGAGCATGCTCTAGCCCGTGTGGAACTCACCGACGCCGCCACGCGGCCCGTTCAGGAGTTCTCCCGCGGCATGAAGCAGCGCCTACACATTGCCCGCGCTACGCTCGGCTCCCCCGCTCTGCTCCTGCTGGATGAGCCAACGAACGGGCTCGACCCCGATATCGCACTGACGGTGCGTGCCCTGATCCGTTCCCTCGCAGAAGACGGTGCCGCCATTCTGCTGACGAGCCACCTGCTGGGCGAAATTGAGGATCTGGCGCACACCATCACCGTTTTAGGTGCCGGCTCCGTTGCTGTGAGCGGTAGCCTCGAGGATGTTGCCGCACACGCCGGTATTGCCGCCACGACTGTGGTTCAGGTTGGCGCCAACGCGACCGAGGGTCTTGATAGGCTGCGCGGATTCCTCGGCAATCAGGCGGCGGTACTTTTTGCCCCGCGCGGTTCCGGCTGGGAACTCACTCTCTACTGGCACGGCGAGCGCGCCACCTTCGAGGCGGGCGCGGCGCACCGCATCCTGGCGGAGGGGCTTGCCGCCGCACGCATCGGGGCGCGGACTGAGCCGTACACGCGACCGGCGACCCTGGAAGAGGCATACCTGGCAATGGCGGAGGGACTCAAACGATGAACGCACACAGCGCGCACGGTAGTGAAGGTGTGAAAGAGCCCCGGCAGCAGACCCAAGGGTACGACCTGCGGCAGGAGTGCGCCCGCCAGTTGCGGCTGATGGGCTTTAGCCTGCGGCAGTTTCTAACGGTCCCCTACTTCATTCAGCTGCTCATCAGTACGGTGCTCGGGTCGGTTATTATTCAGGCTCTTGCGGTGCACGCGGCGGCGCAGAGTTCCGAGGGCCACTCCGTTGACCCGACCCTGGCGTGGACTCGCGCCGGTATTGTGGGCATGTGGTCGGTCTGTATTGTGTCTGCGGGCATCATTAATTTTGAGCGTTTCCGCGGGACCCTCGTGTACCTGTGTTCGGGGTCGATTTCTCCGGTGCGGGTGCTGGCGGCTATCGTTTCGAGCGCCTCCATTGTGGGTCTGGCGGCCCTACCCCTGTCGTGGCTCATCTGGGCTCTTGTGACGCTCAATCCGCAGGTCACTAACTTTTCTACCCTCTGGCCCCGCTACGTTCTGGGCGTTCCCCTGCTGTGGCTTGCGTGCCTGTCGGTCACGTTCATGATTGCGGTGTTCTTCGTGGCGACGCCGAACGCTATCGCCTACGAGGAGCTTCTGCTTGTGCCGGTGTTTATTCTCTCCGGGGTTCTCTTCACGACCGTTGAGGCGCCCGGCTGGCTGAATGCTACGGGTGTGCTCATCCCCCTGCAAGCGCCGGTGCACCTGCTACTTGGGCGTACCGCCATCACTACCCCGGCGGATGCGTTCCTGCCCGTGGCGCAGACCCTATTCGTGAGCTTCATCTGGGCGTTGTGTGCTTTTCTCTTTGCCCGGAGGGCTCTCGCCACTGCCCGCCGTCGCGGCACCCTGGGGGCGATGTAGCGTGCGTGCTCTCTCTTCTGTTGCCCTGCCTGGCGCTGTAGCCCTGCCCGGTGTGATGCGTCGGGCTCTGTCTACCGCCTCTATCGGCTGGTCGTCATCCATTACCTTTGCGACCCTCGGAACGGCTATCACGACCCTGGTGCTCGTGCCGGGCCTCAACGTGCTTTTCACGGTGCTTCTGGGTGCCGACCTCGCCGCAAACGATACGGTACGCATCGGCTGTGCAACCGCCCTGATCGCCACCCTCAGCTCGGTGGCAGCCGGTATTGTCGCGCGCGTCGCCACTGACCGTTGGATTGGTGTCTTCGAGTACGTGTGCACGGCACGCCCCGTGGAGGCGGGCTATTGGCTGGGTGCGGCGGCGGTACCGGCCCTGTTGGCGTCCGTGACGGGTCTGAGCAATGTGGGCATCGTGTGGTTGCTCTCCCTCACGTCGCCCTCTACCGGAGCGGCTTCGGGGCTTCTGCTTGGCGCCCTTGCGCTGATGCCGGTTGCGGTTCTGGGCGGGGTCTGCCTGGGCATTTTTGCCGCCGGCCTGGGGCTATACCTTTCGGATCCGTACACGGGGTCGAATTTTCTGGCGATTATTCTGCCGGTTAGCGCGGGCGTCATCGTTCCGGTGAGCACCTACCCCGCATGGCTTGCATGGCTGTGTTCTTGGGTTCCGGGGTCCCGGCTGGTGCAGGCTTTAGATACCTCTGGCGGTACTGCGAGCAGCACCACCCCGGATCTCTTCGCGCTCCTGGCGGCAGACACGGCCCTGGCGGTACTCTACGCCGCAATCGGATTGGGGCTGACGTATCTTGCCGCCCGTCGCATCCGCGCCGGTGCCCGCGCCTCGCTGCTATAGCGCGCCTCACTGTTATAGGGTGTGAAACCCAAAAAGAACGAACCTTTTAAGTGCCCGCTACCCAGGTGTTATATTCAACCGGGCACCGCGACCAAGAAAGAAACTCCCGTGACTCCTCCTCCCACCGCGTACACGCTAGAGACCCTCGGTTTCGACCCCTCCTGGCAGGGCGCAGCAATTCGCGCCGCGTTCACCCTCGACGGCACCCTCGAAGATTTCACCCTCGCCCGTGTGAGCGCCGTGCACCGCACCCGCTGCGAGCTACTGACCTGCGAGCGGGGCGAGCTCGTGAAACTTTCCGCTCCCCTGCGCCCGGTCGAGAACGACTATGGTGAAGAAGAGTACCCCGTCGTCGGCGACTGGGTGCTCACCCACCCCATCCCGGGAACCGGCGATGATACCCAGCCAGCGGAGCATAAGCCCCTCGCGATTCTGCCCCGCCGAAGCTACCTCACCCGCCCCAGCGCCACCCGGGAATCTGCGGATCAGCCCGTCGCTGCCAACGTGGATATGCTCTGCATCGTTGAGCCGTGCTTCCCCGAGCCGTCCATCGGGCGAATCGAACGCTACACCGCCCTCGCGCACGCATCCGGGGTGCAGGTCGCGCTAATTCTTACTAAGGGTGATTTGGTGACGGCGGACCAGCTCGCCAGCTATCGGGAATCTCTGGGTGGCGGCATGGACGCGGTACTCACCGTCTGCACGGATAACGGCTACGACCCCGCACAGGTTGCGGAGCTCGTCGCCGGACGTACTGCCGTATTCCTGGGCCGCAGCGGCGCCGGTAAATCCACCCTCATCAACGCCCTACTTAGCCCAGGGGTTGACCCCCGCGAAGACAGCGCAGAGAACCGGGTACAGACGACCTCCGCGGTTCGCGATGCCGACGGCAAGGGGCGGCACACCACCACCAGCCGCCAAATGATTGTTCTGCCCGGCACTGAAGGATCAGGTGCTGAGAGCTCAGTCGGTACGGTGCTCATTGACACCCCGGGCGTGCGAGCGCTAGCCGCCACGAGCGATAGCGCCGCGATTGACGAAACCTTCGACGACGTCTCCAACTATGCTGCCGCCTGCCGGTACAGCGACTGCTCCCACGGCTCCGAACCCGGATGCGCGGTGCAGCAGGCCCTCGCCGACGGCACCCTTGACCCCGAACGCTTCGAACGCTACCGCAGGATGATGACCGAATCCGCGCGCCTGCGCCTGCGGTCTCAGGAGCGCGAATACCGGCAGAGCAACCGCGCCTTCACGAAGGCGAATAAGGCGGGTCGCCGCACCCTCATGTCCATTAAGGGGCGCACCAACTAGCCGCCGGACGCACACGTTCCGGCGGGGCTTCCACAAGCTGAGCCGGGCAATCCCGCACAGACAGCAATATAGTAGCCTGCCTCACTCTTCGATACACTAGAACTAGGCGTGCCTACACTCCCCCGCACACCCTCACCGCCACCCGGCGGCACAGGAACGCAGGCGCAGACGGCACACACCATTCACAAACCCATAACTCAATGAAAGAGGTGGCAGCATGGCTGAACAGAACCTCACCCCGCCCGTACCGAAGAAGGTCGAGCACCGCCGCGAACACCACGGCGACGTCTTCATCGACCCCTACGAATGGCTCCGCGACAAGGAAAGCGAAGAGGTCCTCAACTACCTCAAGGCAGAAGCCGAATACACCGAAGCTGTCACCGCAGACCAGCAGCCCCTCCGCGAATCCATCTTCAACGAAATCAAGGACCGCACCCTGCTGTCGGATCTGACCGTCCCGAACCGTATCGGTGACTGGTGGTACTACAGCCGCATGGTGCCCGGTGGCCAGTACCCTGTCTTCTACCGCTACCCCGCCCTGCACGAAGGCGACGAGGTGGTGCGCTACACCCCGCCGACCGTCACCCCCGGCGAAGTCCTCGAGGGTGAAGTCGTCATCCTCGACTGCAACGAATACGCCCAGGACATGGAGTTCTTCTCCCTCGGCAGCTTCCAGCCTGCACGTAACGGCAAGCTGCTGAGCATCTCCGTGGACGAGAAGGGTGACGAACGCTACGAGCAGCGCTTCCTCAACATGGAAACCGGCGTCTTCCTCGAAGACACCATCCCCAACATTGCGGCGGGCTCCTTCTTCATCAACCACGCCGAGCAGCTCATCTACCTCGTGCCCGACGAGTCGTGGCGCCCCTGGCGTGTCTACGTGCACGACGTCGGACAGGGCACCGAAGACCACCTGATCTACGAGGAACCGGACAACACCATGTGGCTCGGCGCCGCCATGAGCTCCGACCGTTCCTCCGTGGTCATCACCAGCTCCAACTCCGAATACACGGAAGTACGCCTCATCCCCACCCGCGAACCCAAGGGCGAGCCGACCCTGCTCATCCCCAAGAGCGCGGGCATCGAATACTACGCCGAGCCGCTCAACATTGCCGGCGAGCAGCACCTGCTGATTCAGCACGACTACAATGCGCTGAACTCCGAGCTGGTCCTCGCAGACATGCCGCGCGAAGGCGAAAGCCTCGACGAGTACGCGCAGCGTTGGGTGCCGGTCATCCGCCACAGCGAGCATGTGCGTCTGGAGGGCTTCACCTTCACCGCAACGCACCTGGTCGTTACCGCCCGCGCGGACACCACCACCCGCATCTTCCTCGCACCGCGCGAGCAGCTGCCCATCCAGTGGCGCCGCCGCCGACCCGCCGGCGTGACCTTCATGGAACCTGCCGGCTTCGACGAGGAACTGTACACCGCCTCCGTGCTGCGTGCGGAAAACTACTCCCCCGTGCTGCGCATCGCCTACACCTCGTTCCTGACTCCGCGCCGCGTCTACGACTACTTCCCCATGTCGCAGACCCTGCTGCTGCGCCGTGAAACCCCGGTGCTGGGCGGCTACAACCGCGAGGACTACCGCGCCTACCGCGACTGGGCACCGGCCGCGGACGGCACGCTCATCCCCATTTCTGTGATTCACCGCGCCGACCTGGACATGAGCAAGCCGCACCCGGTCATCCAGTACGGTTACGGCTCCTACGAGTCGTCCATGGACCCGATGTTCTCCATCCCGATGCTGTCGATCCTGGACCGCGGCGTCATCTACGTCATCGCGCATATTCGCGGCGGCGGCGAGATGGGCCGCTCCTGGTACCAGAACGGCAAGAAGCTCGCGAAGAAGAACACCTTCACCGACTTCGTGGACGTCACCAGCTACATTGCGGCGAAGCCGTGGGCTGATGAGGCGCGTATCGGCTGCTACGGCGGTAGCGCCGGCGGCCTACTCATGGGCGCCGTGCTGAACCTCGCCCCCGAAAAGTACGCAGCCTGCCTGGCAGCCGTACCATTCGTGGACGCACTGACCACCATCCTCGACCCGGAGCTGCCGCTGTCGGCGATGGAGTGGGAAGAGTGGGGCAACCCGATTGAGGACCCGGAGGTGTATGCCTATATGAAGTCGTACACCCCGTACGAGAACATCCGCCCGGTCCGCTACCCGGCGATTGCTGCGGTGACGAGCCTGCACGACACCCGCGTGCTCTACGTGGAGCCGGCGAAGTGGATTGCGGCGCTGCGTGAGCAGATTGACCCGTCGTCGCCGGTGCCGCTGCTGAAGATTGACATGTCGGGCGGTCACGGTGGCGGTTCCGGCCGGTATACGCGTTGGCGTGAGATCGCGTGGGATTACGCGTTCCTGCTGAGCAACCTCGGCGTTACTGAATAGGCTGTAGACACGCCAACCGCACATTAAATAGAACGCTCCGTCTGTATCTTGAGGGATACGGACGGAGCGTTCTTCGTTTAAGTACGTTGCTCTGCTCGAGGGACGGCGTTCGTCCTCGTTCCTCTCCACACGGGAGGGGCGGGGCGCCGCATATTTCCTCCGCGCCTACGCAGGGGCACCCGTCACCCGGACGCTCCGCCCCTCCTCGCTCCGCATCGGAGAGCGTCCGGGCTGACACCCTGAGGGCGCATCCGGAAAACGCGGCCGCGCCCGCACAGTATCCCAGTGCGGAAAGGCGGTATCGTCCGTAGTGACATCAGGGTGCCCGAAGCGAAGCGAGGGCGGGTGCCCCTGTAGGAACGAGGACGATAACCGCCTTTCTGCGCGGAACCCAAGCGAAACCGTGCAGAACAAGAGAGCACAAAAGAGGCGCCGCCTCCCACACGGGAGACAGCGCCTCTTTCGTTAGAGCCGGGTCAGCAGAAAAGCTTAGCCTTCCACGCCGCACTCAGCCAGGATCAGCTCACGCACGCGGGCGGCATCAGCCTGACCGCGGGTAGCCTTCATGACCTGACCGACGATAGCGCCAGCAGCCTGAACCTTACCGGCACGGATCTTGTCGGCAACGTCGGGCATTGCTGCCAGTGCTTCCTGGACGGCTGCGGTGAGTGCGCCGTCGTCGGAGACCACGGCGAGGCCGCGTGCCTCAACGATTTCGGCGGGGGTGCCTTCACCGGCGAGGACGAACTCGAGCACCTGGCGGGCAATCTTGTCGTTGATCTTGCCTTCGCTGATGAGAGCTTCGAGGGCGACCACGGTTGCGGGCTCCACGCCGAGGGCGGTGAGCTCAACCTCGGCCTGCTTTGCGCGTCGGGCGATTTCGCCCATCCACCACTTGCGGGCTGCTGCTGCGGTTGCGCCTGCGGCGACGGTCTCTTCGATGACGTCGAGTGCGCCGGCGTTGACCACGTCGCGGAACTCTTCATCGGAGTAGCCCCATTCGTTCTTGAGGCGGCGGCGGCGCTCTGCCGGGGGTTCGGGCAGTTCGGCGCGCAGACGCTCAATCCACTCGCTGTTGGTGACAACCGGGACCAGGTCCGGCTCCGGGAAGTAGCGGTAGTCGTCAGCGTCGGACTTGGGGCGACCCGAGGAGGTTTCGCGGGTATCTTCGTGCCAGTGGCGGGTCTCCTGGGTGACCTTTTCGCCGCGTTCGAGGATCGCTGCGTGGCGGCGAATCTCGTAGCGGACGGCGCGCTCGACCGAACGCAGGGAGTTCACGTTCTTGGTTTCGGAGCGGGTGCCAAACTTTTCGGCGCCCTTGGGCATGAGGGAGACGTTGGCGTCGCAGCGGACGTTACCGCGTTCCATGCGGGCGTCGGAGATGCCGAGGGAGCGTACGATGTCGCGGATTGCGGCAACGTAGGCGCGTGCCAGTTCGGGTGCGCGCTCGCCGGCACCGACGATGGGTCGGGTGACGATCTCGATCAGGGGCACGCCTGCGCGGTTGTAGTCGACCAGGGAGGAGGTTGCACCCTGGATTCGGCCGTCTGCGCCGCCGACGTGGGTGAGCTTGCCTGCGTCTTCTTCCATGTGGGCGCGCTCAATTTCGACGGTGAAGATGGTGCCGTCTTCGAGCTCGACGTCCAGGGATCCGTTTTCCGCGATGGGGCCGCCAGCCTGGGAGGTCTGGAAGTTCTTCGGGGAGTCCGGGTAGAAGTAGTTCTTGCGGGCAAAGTAGGACTTGTCTGCAATCTCGCAGCCCAGTGCCAGGCCGAGCTTGATGGCGGACTCAACAGCGGTCTTGTTCACCATGGGCAGCGCGCCGGGCAGGCCGAGCGATACGGGGGTGACGTTGGTGTTGGGTTCGTCGCCGAACTCGTTGGGTGCGGAGTCGAACATCTTGGTTTTGGTGTTGAGTTCCACGTGCACCTCGAAGCCGAGGACCGGGTCGTACTTTTCGATGGCTTCTTCGAAGCTGAGGACTTCTTCACTCATTACTTGGTTCCCCCAAAGTCAAAGTCGCGGATCAGAGTTTCGGTGTCGGGCAGGCTCTTGTAGAGCGGTGCGCCCCATTTTGCGGTGAGCAGTTCTTCCAGTGCTGCACCAACGCGGTAGAGGCGTGCGTCTTCGCGTGCGGGTGCGGTGAACTGGATGCCGACGGGCAGGTTGTTCTCTTCGGAGAGGCCGCCGGGCAGGGAGAGCGCCGGGACGCCTGCCAGGTTGACGGGCACGGTTGCGACGTCGCCCAGGTACATTGCCATGGGGTCGCCTTCGGTCTTCTCGCCGAGCTTGAACGCGGTGGAGGGCGCGGTCGGGGAGATGAGCACATCGCACTTTTCGAAGGCTGCTGCGTAGTCGCGCTGGATGAGGGTGCGTACGCGCAGTGCGGCGCCGTAGTAGGCGTCGAAGTTACCTGCAGACAGTGCGTAGGTGCCGAGGATAATGCGGCGCTTGACCTCGTGGCCGAAACCTGCGGAGCGGGTTGCGGACATGACGCGTTCGATGGTGACGGGGCCGTCTTCGGGTACGACGCGCAGGCCGTAGCGGACGCCGTCGTAGCGTGCCAGGTTGGAGGACACCTCGGAGGACATGATCATGTAGTAGGCGCTGATGGCCTCGGTGACGGAGGGCAGGGAGACCTCGATGATCTCTGCGCCTGCGGCACGCAGCTCTTCGACGGATTCGCGGAAGCGTGCGAGGACGCCTGCTTCGAAGCCTTCGCCGTCGCCGCCGCCGAGCTCCTTGATGACGCCGATGCGCAGGCCGGACAGGTCGCCCTTGCGTGCGGCTTCTGCGCCTGCCTTGGCTTCTTCAACGAAGTTGCCGGGCTCATCGGGCAGGGAGGTTGCGTCGAGCGGGTCGTGGCCTGCGATTGCTTCGTGGAGCAGTGCGGTGTCCAGGACGGTGCGGGCGACGGGGCCTACCTGGTCGAGGGAGGATGCCATGGCGATGACGCCGTAACGGGAGACGGAGCCGTAGGTGGGCTTGACGCCGACGCTACCGGTCAGTGCTGCGGGCTGGCGGATGGAGCCGCCGGTGTCGGTGCCGAGCGCCAGGGGTGCCTGGAAGGCGGTGACGGCTGCTGCGGAGCCGCCGCCGGAGCCGCCGGGTGCGCGGTCGAGTGCCCAGGGGTTGCGTACTACGCCGAATGCGGAGTGCTCGTTGGAGGAGCCCATTGCGAATTCGTCGAGGTTGGTCTTGCCGAGGATCGGCATGCGTGCTTCGCGGACCTTGCGGGTGACGGTGCCGTCGTAGGGGCTCATCCAGCCTTCGAGCATGCGGGATGCTGCGGTGGTGGGCTGGCCCTTGGTGACGATGAGGTCCTTGACGGCGATGGGCACGCCGGCCAGCGGGGGCAGTTCCTTGCCCGCTGCGCGGTCTGCATCCACTGCTGCCGCGGTGGCGAGTGCTTCTTCGGCGTTGATGTGCAGGAAGGCGTTGAGGCCGCTCTTGCCGTCTGCTCGATTGTCGCTCAGGGGTGCGCCGTCGGTGGCTGCGATGCGGTCCAGGTGTGCCTGGGTGAGCTCGACGGAGGTGATTTCGCCGGATGCGAGCTTTTCTGCTGCTTCTGCGGCGGTGAGCTGGATCAGTTCGTTCACTTGGTTGTTCTCCTCTTAGTCTTCGTCGAGGATTGCCGGCACGCGGAACTTGCCGTCCTGTGCGTCGGGGGCGCCGGAGAGCGCCTCTTCCTGGGTGAGGGTGGTGACGGGTACGTCTTCGCGGAAGACGTTCTCGAGGGGGATGGGGTGGCTGGTCGCGGGGATGTCGGCAGTTGCTTTCTGCGACATGGTCTCAACGGATGCGACGATGACGTCCAGCTCAGACGCCATCGCGGTGAGTTCTTCATCGGTCATCTCAATGAGTGCCAGCGATGCCAGGTGCTTTACCTGTTCAAAGGTGATGGCAGACATGGTTCTCCCGTAGTTTGTTTTCTTGTCTCTTCTCTAGTGTAGTGGAGGTTGCGTGTTCCGTCTCATTGGGGGTTGGAGGGTTTACCTGCTGGTTTGCGTGTTCAGGCGGTGTCCTTCTCCCCTGTTTTAGGGTTAAATGCTCAACGCCCCGCTCCTCGTGTGAGGTGCGGGGCGTTGGGCTACAACGTTTCCACGTTACGCTTGAGGGTTAATCCTTAGGCGGGGATGGTCAGAACCTGGCCGGGGAAGATCAGGTCAACGTTGTAGATGATGTCGGTGTTCGCAGCTGCGATTGCCTGGTAGCCGCCTGCAACGCCGAGCTTTGCAGCGATCAGCGAGAGGGAGTCACCGGGAACCACGGTGTAGGTGCCTGCTGCAGCCTTGGGAGCTGCAACGGGTGCTGCTGCGGGAGCCTCAACTGCCGGTGCTGCTGCAGGAGCTGCGGGAGCCTCGACTGCTGCGGGAGCTGCCTGAACTGCCGGTGCAGCGGGTGCTGCTGCGGGAGCCTCAACTGCTGCGGGTGCAGCCTGAGCTGCAGGAGCTGCGGGTGCAGCCTGTGCCGCGGGAGCGGTGTAGGTCTGCTGGGTCTGCGACTGTGCAGCCACGGTGGTGGTGGGCTCGGTGTAGGTGGGAGCTGCGCCGGTCTTGCCGTAGAGGCCAAGCTTAGCGGAGCATGCGGGCCACGCGCCCCAGCCCTGGATAGCGAGCAGACGCTCGCCAGCCTCGATCTGCTGTGCACGGGTAGCGGTTGCGGGGGAGCCGGACATGCCGACGCCATTCCAGGACTGCTGGGTGAACTGCAGACCGCCGTAGAAGCCGTTACCGGTGTTGATGGACCAGTTACCACCGGACTCACACTGTGCCAGTGCGTCCCAGGTAGCACCGTCTACTGCGTTTGCAGCGGGCATCGACATGGTAGCTGCTACAGCGCCACCGATGGCGAGAGCTGCTGCGGTACGACGAATGGAAGTGTTCTTCATAATGCTCCTTGGGGCCGTCCCCGCTCGTTCCGTCCCCGGAACTCTAACGCGCCGCCGCTCACCCTTTGATAACGAAGTAGGTTACTCATGTTCTGGCTCTACCATGTGAGCGGCTCTCCACCGATTTCATGTCACCGTGAGCGATTCTGCACTTGTGTGCGGAATCCGGGTGGCACTTCCTCGATGGGGACGTGCGGTAGAACCGGGCATCGTTTCAAGCATTCCAAGCTTGAAACCACACAGGCGATTCCCTTGCGAGAATCTATCTGGTCTCAAAGATAACCGAGGTTTTTTACGATTCCAACCCGATTTCAAGTTCACAGCGAACGTCCCGGGTTCTCCCAGGGTTCTTTCAGGTAAAAAGTGCAGGAAACATTAATTAAGATCTCGAGCCCCGCGTACATTAAGGGTTTCACCCCGGAATTTCGGGGTTTTCTAGGGGTTTAACTCGGATGCGCTCCCCCACCAAGCTTTCTGATTCGGAATTGCTGAGCGCCACCTTTAAGGGTTTTGAACGGCGTGTAAATATTTTTTAAATATTTCTTCGCTTTGGGAGTGTTTTAAGGCGCTTCCACCTTAAAAGCTGTGGTAATTATAAATGCCAAAAATTGGCATTCAGGCTCTGAAGCACGCGCTCCAGAGCCTGAATGCTCTATATATTGCACTCTATATATTGCAGGGGTCAGGTTCAGATGACCCCGCTACCGGGCCTACTCGGCGGTAGCCTCGACCGCCGCCGGACCGCCCTCGAGCAGGGCGGTGAAGCCCTCCTCATCCAGCACCTTCAGACCCAGCTGCTGAGCCTTATCCAGCTTCGAGCCGGCGTTCGCGCCAGCAACCACAAAGTGGGTCTTCTTAGACACCGAACCGGACGCCTTACCGCCACGAGAAATAATGGCTTCCTTCGCGCCGTCACGGGTGTAACCGTTCAGCGTGCCGGTCACAACCACGGTCAGCCCCTCCAGGGTGCGCTCCACGGACTCATCGCGAGTATCTTCCATGCGCACACCGGCGGCAGCCCAGGAGTCCACAACCTCGGCGTGCCAGTCCTCAGCAAACCACTCAATAATCGAGTCGGCAATCGTGGTGCCCACACCGTCCACAGCGGCGAGGCGTTCACGGTCAGCCTCGCGGATCGCCTGCATCGAACCGAACTCCGCGGCGAGCGCGCGGGCAGCGGTCGGGCCCACGTGGCGAATCGAGAGGGCAACCAGCACGCGCCACAGCGGCTGCTGTTTTGCTTTCTCCAGCTCGGCGAAGAGGTTCAGCGTATTCTTCGTGGGCTTCGGCTCGGGGCGTGCCTTGGTCGGCTTGGTGTAGAAGTAGGGCACGCGCTCCATCTTTCCGGTGCCCACGCCCTTGACCTTCTTCTCACGCTCGATGGTGACCTCGCGCAGGTCCTCAATATTGAGGCTGAACAGGTGTGCCTCGGTCGTGAGCGGAGGAGTGTCCGGGGTTGCGGGGCTGGTGAGTGCCTTTGCCGCTTCGTAGCCGAGCGCCTCAATATCGAAGGCGCCGCGGCTTGCCGCGTAGTACACGCGCTCGGTCAGCTGCGCCGGGCAGGAGCGCGGGTTCGTGCAGCGCAGGTCCACGTCGCCTTCCTTGTCGGGGGCGAGGGGCGAGCCGCAGGAGGGGCATTCGCTGGGCATGACGAACTCGCGTTCGGTGCCGTCACGGAGGGCAACCACGGGGGCGACGATCTCGGGGATCACGTCGCCTGCTTTGCGCAGCACCACGGTGTCACCGATGAGCACGCCCTTAGCCTTGACCACGTCCTGGTTGTGCAGGGTGGCGCGTTCCACGGTCGAGCCGGAGACGAACACGGGCTCCATAACGCCGTAGGGGGTCACGCGGCCGGTGCGGCCCACGTCCACGCGGATGTCCAGCAGCTTGGTGTGCACCTCTTCGGGCGGGTACTTATACGCCACCGCCCAGCGCGGCACGCGGGAGGTGTAACCCAGCTGAGCCTGGGTCGCAAAGTCGTTGACCTTAATGACGATGCCGTCGATTTCGTGCACCAGGGAGTGGCGCTGCTCGCCGTACTTGTTGATGAAGTCGAACACCGCCTCGGTGTTATCGGTGATTTCGCTGTAGGGGCTCACGGGCAGGCCCCAGGAGGCGAGCAGGTCGTAGGTCTCGTACTGGGTGGCAATATCCAGGCCGGTGCGCGAACCGATGCCGTGCACGTACATGCTCAGCGGGCGCGAGGCGGTCACCGCCGCATCCTTCTGGCGCAGCGAGCCTGCCGCGGCGTTACGCGGGTTCGCGAAGGGGTTCTTGCCGGCGGCAATCATGGACTCGTTGAGCTTCTCAAAATCGGCGGAGGAGATGAACACTTCGCCGCGGATCTCTATCTCTTCGGGGTGGTTATCTCCGGTCAGCTGCTGCGGGATGCTCGCAATGGTGCGCACGTTGTGGGTGACGTCTTCGCCGGTGGTGCCGTCACCGCGGGTTGCGGCGCGCACGAGGGTACCGTTGCGGTAGAGCAGGTTCACCGCCAGACCGTCAATTTTTAGCTCGGTCAGCCACTGCGGTGCGCTACCGGTGAGGTTGCGGACGCTCTCCTCGGTCTTGGTCAGCCAGGCACACAGCTCCTCGAAGGAGAAGACGTCCTCGAGGGAGTACATGCGCTGCAGGTGGGTGACGGGCGCAAAAGCTTCGATGGCTTCGCCGCCGACTTCCTGGGTGGGCGAATCGTTCGCGATCAGGTGCGGGTGCTCCGCCTCAATGATTTCGAGGTTACGGTACAACGCATCGTACTCGGCATCGGAAAGAACAGAGGATTCGTTATTGTAGTAAGCACGGCGAGCAGAACGAATTGTGTCAATCAATTCTAAGTACGCGATTCGCCCTGCCGCAGGCTTCGCTTTACGATTAACCTCACGCAAAATATTGAAATCAATCTTGGGCAAAGCTTTAGCGAGCGCAGAATAGTTAATATGCTTCATAGCAGACTCATGCATTCGCATAGTTTCAGCAAGCTTAGCATACGAAGCATAATTTACATTTTGAAAACTCTTAGAGAAATTGGAAGATATCCTATCGGCAACCTCTCCCCAAGCTTCGATTTTTCCAAAATTAGATTTCCCTAGGGATTCCAAGGCTTCGAAAAACTTATCATATGAGCTAAGATCCACAAGCTGGAATCTTTTTGCTATATTAGATTGATACTTACTGAAACTCTCATTCAAAGATTTAATATGAGTGAGGTTGACAAGGTCTAGGGTATGCATAGGTTCAGCAACCTTAACCACTGGCGACTTCACCTGAGGGGCAGGTTCCTTGTCTGTATTATTGCCACTTTCCTCGCCATAATTAACACTATCGACGATAGCTCTATTTGAAACTTCTTCGAAACGATAATCAGCTTCAGGAAAATCAATGACAAGATCTTTAAAAACTGTATTCGTAAATTCAGCCTTTGATATAAATTTTGCATCCTGAAAACTTACAGGAGCATTAAAAACAGCATTAGCAAAATTCGCCTCAGAAGCAAACTTCACATTACGAAAGCTCACCGGAGCATTAAAAACAGCATTAGCAAAATTCGCCTCAGAAGCAAACTTCACATTAC
>CAUTHR010000018.1:0-31967 GCA_963538455.1 Rothia mucilaginosa
AGGGCTACGGCGGTGTTGGGCTGCTGGTAGGCGTTGAGGGTTTCTTCTTCGGGTGCGCCTACGCGGATGCGGTCGCCGCTGGGGTAGATGGCTCCGGTGATATAAGTCATCGTTGTGCTCCTCTGAACGCTTTGGCGCCACGTGTGCGGGGCGCTCTTTCCAGCATACGGCACGCGCCCCGCCCGGTCACATGCACCGCGCGCACCCGGCATACAAAAAGCCCCCGGAGGGCACCTATAAGGTGAACTGCGCCCCGAAACTTGGACGCGTTTAATAATAGCCGCTACACGGCCTCCCTCAGGGCCTGATCCCGGTACTCCACCGGGGTCAGGCCCCTCAGCTTCACCTGGCGCCTTACCTTATTCCAATGCGTAATATACGCGTCAAGGTCGGCCTTGAAACTCTCAAAAGTCTGCCAGTCCTGGCCACGAAAAAACTCGTCCTTAATGTGACCGAAGACCTGCTCGGTGGCGCCGTTATCGATACAGTTGCCCTTGCGTGACATGCTCTGGATAAAACCATTCTCGGCAAGCGTGCTGATGTAGGTCTCGTGCTGGTACTGCCACCCCATATCCGAGTGCACAATCGGCTTGGCTCCCTCAGGTTTGGCGTCCGCGAGTATCTGAAGCATCTCTTGCTGCTGAGCAAGATTAGGGCACATCGAGATGGAGTAAGCAACAATCTCCTTGCTGGCAAAGTCATACACCGGAGCGAGATACGCCTTACCAAAGGAAAGCTTAAACTCAGTGACATCAGTACCCAACTTCTGCCAGGGACCAGTCGCCCTAAAGTCACGACCAATGATATTGGCGAACCTTTGCCCCACCTCCCCCTTATAGGAGTTATACCTTCGGTAGGCCCTCTGGCGGCGTATACCGCAACGCAACCCCATTTCACGCATCATCTTCAAAACCGTCTTATCAGCGATGCGCACCCCATCCTCAGCACGCAGGCACATGGCCACCTGCCTATGACCACACCCGTTAGGGGTTCGTGAAAAGATCTGTGCGACCTTAGGCTGCAGCTGCGCCCTGGTTGGCTGCTGGGGATGAGCCAGCGCGTAGTAGTAGCTCGATTTGGCAAGGCCAGCAGCTTCGAGCAGATCACGCACCGCGTGTCCGCGCCCTGAAAGCTCAGCGACCACTAGGGCTTTGTCCCGGTTTGGGAGCGCCTGCGCGCCTTCAGGGCAATCGATTTTTTTAGGTACGCCACCTGTGCCTCAAGCTTGCGCACGCGCTCGGCGAGTTCCTCCTCACGCGTTGGTGGCACCGACCCCTTCGGCCTGCCCTTGGGCTTAGGCTTAAGCGCCTGCGCGCCGCCTTGCCGGTACAGCCTGCACCACTGCTTCAACGGTGTCGCGCTTGCAATACCGAAATGCACCATCGCTTCAGGTTTACTCATCCCACCATCGACCACGGCCGCCGCTGCGGCGACCTTGGTTTCGTAGTCGTATTTGGTGTGCTTTACTCCCATGGTAAGAAGCCCGTCCTTCCCGATGACGTGGTACATTTTCTGCCACTCTCTCACAGTCGCGGCGGACACACCAAGCTTCCTGGCGGTCAGACCATAGCCGAATCCTCTCTCGAACATTTGTGTTGCCTGCTCCCGGAGCAAACGGTCATGTCTTAATCCCTGATTGATAGACATGAAAAGCCTCCTGTTTCTTGGACTTTAGTTTTGTTGTCCAAGAAACGGGAGGCAGTTCAAAAGTAGCCTCCGGGGGCTTTCACGTATTTAGCTATTGAGCTTAGTCTTCGTTGATGAGGTCGCGAACCACAATAGTCTGGTCACGATCGGGGCCCACACCAATTGCAGAGATACGGCAGCCAGAAATCTCTTCCAGCTTCAGCACGTACTTGCGGGCGTTCTCGGGCAGCTCATCCAGGCTCTTCGCATCCGAAATGTTCTCGGTCCAGCCGTCGTAGTACTCGAAAATCGGCTTAGCGTGGTGGAACTCAGTCTGAGTCATCGGCATCTCATCGTGGCGCACACCGTCAACGTCATAAGCCACGCAGACCGGAATCTTATCCAGGCCGGTCAGAACGTCCAGCTTGGTGATGAACAGGTCGGTGAAGCCATTAATACGCACAGCCTGACGCGCCAGCACGGCGTCGTACCAGCCGCAACGACGCGGGCGGCCAGTGTTCACGCCGAACTCGCCGCCGGTGGTGCGCAGGAACTCGCCCATCTCATCGAACAGCTCGGTCGGGAAGGGGCCGGCACCCACGCGGGTGGTGTACGCCTTCTGAATACCAATCACGCGGGAGATGCGGGTCGGGCCCACACCGGAACCGACGCATGCGCCGCCGGAGGTCGGGTTGGAGGAGGTCACGAACGGGTAGGTGCCGTGGTCAACGTCCAGGAAGGTTGCCTGGCCGCCCTCCATCAGCAGGGTCTTACCCTCGTCCAGTGCCTTGTTCAGCAGCTGGGTGGTGTCCACAATCATCGGCTTCAGACGCTCAGCGTACGACATGAAGTACTCGACGATCTCGTCGACCTCAACGTGGCGGCGGTTATAGACCTTCACCAGCAGTTCGTTCTTCTGGCGCAGTGCGCCTTCAACCTTCTGACGCAGGATCGACTCGTCCAGGATGTCCTGAACACGCACGCCGAGGCGGCCAACCTTATCCATGTAGGCGGGGCCGATACCGCGGCCGGTGGTGCCGATAGCGCGCTTGCCGAGGAAACGCTCAGTCACCTTGTCCATGGTCTGGTGGTAGGGTGCGACCAGGTGCGCGTTAGCGGAAATCTTCAGGCGGGAGGTGTCAGCGCCGCGGGCCTCAAGGCCGTCAATCTCAGCGAACAAAGCCTCAGGGTTAACAACCACGCCGTTACCAATCACGGGGACGGCGTTCTCGCTCAGAATACCCGCGGGCAGCAGCTTCAGCTCAAACTTCTGGCCGTTCACCACCACGGTGTGACCGGCGTTGTTACCGCCGTTGGGCTTGACCACGTAGTCTACGCGGGGGCCGAGCAGGTCGGTTGCCTTACCCTTACCCTCATCGCCCCACTGGGCGCCCACAATCACGACAGCTGACATTTTTGTGCTCCTTGAAAGCCTTGAAGATACGCACCGGATTTCACGGTGCGGCGGCGACCTACCGCCTCATGATCCTGGTAGGCACACCTCTTCTAATGATACCGTGCCCGCCCCTTTAAGTCCCGTGTGACGGGACATCAGGCGTGCCGGGTACGGTGCCGGTGAGCCTCACCGGGCACGGCGACGCCCCCATCCGATATTCGGACGGGGGCGCTACCGGTATGAGCTGATGAAGACTACTTGATGATCTCGATGAAGGTCATCGGGTAGGTGTACTGCTCACCGCGGTTTGCAGCCATAGCAGCCAGGCTGTGGAAGATAACCATCAAGATAGCCACAACCAGCGGGACAACCCACAGGATGATGCCCAGGATGCCGAAAGACACTACCATCAGCAGCCAGGAAGCCATGCTGACGAGCCACAGGGAGAAGTTGAAATTGAACGCGCGGCGGGATGCTTCCTTAGTGAAAGCGTAACCGGGCTTGTCCTTGTAGATGAACCACATGACCAGCGGCGCGAGAATACTTGCGGATGCGAAGGACAGCAGAGACAGAATCGCAGAAGCCAGGTGCGCGAGCATCGCCATGTTCTGGTCGTCCTTGGAGGAGACTACGTAACCGTTGGACTGCTGACCCGGCGCCTGCGAGTAGGAGGGTGCCTGCTGGGAGTACTGGTTGTACTGTTCAGGGTTCGGGTTCTGGGACATCGTTCTTTTCCTAATCTATCGATGAGTGGATACAGCTAATCGTTGAGGTGCGGCGGCAGGCTAACTCACCGTTTTCGGCGGGTGCCCGCCTCGCTCTGCTTGGTCGCAACGCTCGTGATGGTTTCACCCTATCAAGGCAAGGTAAATGGAGTATTAACCCTCGCCGGACAGCAGGCGAAGAAACCCGAATATGACAAGAAAAAGACGCCCTGCCCCTCCACACGGTGTTACATGCGTGGAGGGGCAGGGCGTTATACGGTTCTGGGCGGCACGGTTCGGGGTCTAGCTCTGTTTCTCTACACCGGGTGAGCCAGGATGCGCGGCGGACTTACGTAGTGCGGCAGGCTCGCGCTGTGTTGCAGACTCGCGTCGCTTTGCGCGTTCCTGCTTTTTCAGCGCCTCATACTCATCGAAGAAACCCTGTTTCTTCGTGTATCCGTTGATGCCCGTGTAGTCGTCCGGCAGGCGGTTGTACACCAGGTAGTACCAGAATTCGGCATGTGTCGTCTTTGTTTTCTGGATGAGTTCCCTCAGTTGGTTCTTACGCTTCACCGCCTGAACAATACCCACAATCCATAGGACCGGCACCACGAAAAGTGATCCCGCGCCGATAGTGATGAAGAAGAGCAGCATCGACATGCCGGCGCTACTATCGAACATACTCACCAAAGGAACCAGCACAAACGGGTTCAGTATCAGTAGGACAATAAGCACGGTCTTCCAGAAGGTGCGCTGACTTTCGATCTCTTCAATGTTGGAGCCAGCCAACGGATTATTGATGGGGACGTAGCCCACCGGTTGCAGCTCGGCTGCTCGTGAAGTGGGGTTCTCCTCAATCTTGACCGGGTTCAGGTGGGTAGCGCACGCCTGCATGGGCGCGGAGGATTCAAGCGAGCGGTCCAGCAGGCGCATTTCGATAAGTTCCGAGTCGGGGATGCCGAAGAACGGCTCCGGGATGACCGGCAGAATAGTGCCCGGTTGCAGACCGAGCTGTTCCAGCCGAACGTACTCGCCGTAGGCGTGCGTTGCCTGAGCTTGCATAGCCTGGGCCCTCTCACTGGCAGAGAGCACAGGCTGGTTCGCCTCGTCGTCCTTGCGAGATCCGTGAGTATCTTCCGGGGCGTATGCCGGGGCATTTTCCGGGGCGTCTTCCGGCTCTTCGATATTGTCGGTGTCGTCGGTGTCCTCGGCGTCGTGAGAGTCTTCGGGTTCGTCTTCTGAGGCCTTCCGCGCGGAGTCGTAGCGCTTGGGGGCACCGGGGTAGACGTATTCATAATCGGGGTCGGGGTGTTCTAGCTCTTCGTCGTCGGATTCTTCATATAGCTCAGCGTCTTCTGTCGACGACTGCTGGTCCATGAGTAGCGCCATGTATTCCGGGATGGACTGGTCGGTGTCCCAGAGGGGCTGGTACGCCTCGTCCTTCTTTGCAGTTTCTTCCCTCTTTGCGGCTTCATTCTTTACAGCGGGTCGGTCTGCCATGGTCATCTCCTTTGTTTACCAGACATACTCCTAGTGGCACCACCGTACCAGCGTGCGCTGGGCACTCCCTCGAAACCTACCGAATGAAAGCTGAGAAAAACCCCCGGACAAGCGCTAACACTGAAGTGTTAACACTGCCGGGGGTTCAGCACTACCGGAGTCCAAGGACTCACAGGAAGTCGACTATGATCCTTCCTCCGAGTGTGGAGCAGGACTTGAGGTAGGACTCGGAGCGTTCGGCGACGAAGGGATGGGAACAGCCGCCACCGAAGACATCGAAGAGGCCGTACCCAGGATTTCCTGCATTTCCTCGGCGTTCTTAGGCAGACGGTCGTACACCAGATAGAACCAGAACTGCCCAAGTGGCATAGCCTTCCACTTCAGTGCCCGATACTTTCGGCTAACTCGGACTAGCGCAAAAATCAGTGCACCACCCCACAAGAACATGGGAAGACCCGCCGTCACCAGAGAAAGCATCAGGAAGAAATAGTAAACAAACCCACCGAAGCGAGGGTCCCCTGTAACGGTAGCCAACAGAAGATAAGTCAGGGGATTAAACACCACGCCAATGAAGAAGAGGGCGATGAGCTCAGGCCAGGCCTTCCACCACAGGTCTAATCCGCGCACCTTGCCCGCAAGTGGAGTTGCTGAGATATACCCGATAGGTCGCGGAGTACCCACTACTTTCCCATCCATCCAGGCAGGAAAAGCGGTCGGCGCCTGCCGGCATGCAGATGCGCCAGTATCCGTACCCATGGGGGACATGCGGCGCATCGTGGGGCCCGGACGACCGTACAGCGGCCGATTCAGCACCGGGTGCCCTGTCGCCGAAGGGAAAAAGTTCGCAGCCTGCACAGACGGCGCGGGAGCAGAAACCGACAGAGTGGACGCTGCAGAATCGGGCGCTGTCGGGGCGGGTGCAACCGTATCGGCAGACGCGGATGCAGAACGAGCCTTCTGTATCTCCAGGACCTCCTTCACCGGCTCGGGAATCTCCCCGGTCGGCGCGGCAACCGGCGTTCCGTGAAGCAGCAAAGCCGAGTAATCGGGGGCGGGCTGATCCGTATCCCACAGGGGCTGATACTTGCCATCGCTCTTCTCGGTTGGGTTCTGAGGGTTCTTCGGTGCTTCGCTATGCTCCGCCACGGTAACCTCCTCCAATGCTTGTCTGCTGTTATGTGCCTGTTGTGTTGTCTAAAGTGTGTGCTCAGTGCATGGCTTGCGGTCAGGAACCGGCACGGGGCTGTAGCCGACTAATTCACCGCCGTGTTCCTCCGGCGATTCTCCATTGGGGAGAGTTCCCTGAACGTCATCCGCGTGGATGCGCATCAGATCCGGATCGGGACGACCGTAAATAACCTGCGGCGACACCTTCAAAACACGCTGACGAGGGGAAATGGGCTGATTATCGAGGGGCTGGTTCTTATCGTCGGTCATGACTCCTCCTCAGCAGTGTGATGCGGTGATACCGCGGGTGAACTAACAGTGGTCGGGGTGCACTCATATACCAGTCGGAATTGAAAATCCTGCTGGCTCTTGTGCTGCCCAATGAGCAGGCGCGTCGATTCGACAGCATCCCCAACAGCATTCAGAAACTTTCCTATGCTGAGGAACAGCAACCAGATTGCTACACAACCCACAGCCAAAATCAGCGGAGGAAAGTAAAGGAACAGCACCAATACGTAAAGCAGCACCTCCCCCATTTCCTCGCTTATTCCCAAGGGGCCTTGCAAGAGGAACATTGGGCTCACCGGCGCGATAAGGAGAGCTGCCCAGAGCACCACCCGCAGCAGCGGACCCAGCACGTACCAGGTGAAGCCGCTCCAATCAGTGAAGAAACTCTTCGCATTGAAGGTTTTGCGCAGCTTCTCCATGGGGGCGTAGCCTACCACATCGCCAATCTGCCAGGCGGATGAGCTGTACTCGGTGAGGATGCCCTGTACCTCTCCCCTATGGATGCATTCCAACCTCGGGCCGGGGTGGCCGTAAATAACCTGGGGCGACATCAGCAAAACAGATTCCTCAGTGGAAACGTGTCGCTTGACCATGGTTCGACCCTCCATATCCCAGCATTTTTGATAGATGTTCAATAGATAGTTTTACGGTAACAATCGAACCTGAAAAGAAGCTGAGCCCAAGCGCGAATGAAAAGCGTGAAAAAGAAAAAGGTCGAACATGTCCACAATTTGATGCATATAGAGGTAATAAACGCTTCACAAGCCATTTTGAGGTGTATCCTAGTTCACATCTAGTGTGTTCAAGTTCATCTAGAACCCACCAGAAAAAACACACCAGCCTCCCCCAACACTGTGGGAGCCAAGCAAAGGAGCACCGTGCAACACACCGCCTCCCCAAACCCCCGCGGCCGGTCGCACCGACGCCGAATCGGCAGCGGGCTACTCACCCTCAGCATGGCGCTGAGCCCCCTCGCAGCACTGGGCACCACCGCCCACGCCGCAGAAGACCCCGACGCCGTCAAGCAGGTACTCAGCGAAAGCATGAAGAACGCCAGCGGCACCGTCACCGCCTTCGTCCGCTTCAAGGGTAAGGGCGCATTCGAGCAGACCCAGCCCGCAGGCGTACTCGCTGGCACGCAGGCACCCGTCAACCAAAGCGCACAGGTGCAGGCCATCGCCTCCCAGGTGCAGAGCCAGGCACAGCAGGTCAGCAGCCAGTCCGGCGCGCAGGTCCTCTACACCACCCACAACGCAGTACGCGGCGTGGCAGTGCGCGGTGACGCCGAGTCCATCAAGGCACTCGCCAACCGCTCCGACGTAGAGAAGATCTCGCCCATCCTGCCCAAGTACCGCCAGAACGCGGGCGCCGCCATTGACGCAGGCTCCCTCGCCACCTGGACCGGCACCACCAACCCCGCCGGCGCGGGCGGATACACCGGCAAGGGCGTGAAGATCGCCGTCATCGACTCCGGTATCGACTACACCCACACCGACTTCGGCGGTAGCGGCAAGCTCGAAGACTACGAGAAGGCATCCAAGCTCACCGAGCTGCCCTCCGCAGACTCCGGACTCATCAACCGCACCAAGGTTGCTGGCGGCTACGACCTCGTCGGTGATGCCTACGACGGCACCAACACCGCCGTTCCCGACGGCAACCCGCTCGACTGCACCACCGGCGGCCACGGCACCCACGTGGCGGGCACCGCGGCAGGCTACGGCGTGAACGCCGACGGCAGCACCTTTACCGGCGACTACTCCAAGCTCACCGCAGAGCAGCTCAAGACCATGAAGATCGGCCCCGGTGTTGCCCCCGAGGCTGAAATCTACGCCTTCCGCGTCTTCGGTTGCAGCGGCAGCACCAACGTCGTCATTGAGGCGCTCGACCGCACCCTTGACCCCAACGGTGACGGCGACTTCTCCGACCGCGCGAACGTGGTCAACATGTCCCTCGGCGGCGAATTCTCCCCGCAGGACGACCCCGAAGCCTACGCCGTTGACGCGCTCACCCGCGCCGGTGTGCTCTCCGTGATCTCCGCGGGTAACGCCAACGACTACAGCCTGCGCGGCGACACCTACTCCAACTCCGGTCACCCCGCCACCGCATCCAGCGCAATCACCGTGGCTAACGCCTATGGCTCCACCCGCGCTGTGGATGCTGCAGAGCTGACCGACCCCGCCACCGGCACCACCCGCAAGGTACGCGGCGACTACAGCGTCTCCTACCCCTGGGCACAGGCAGGTAGCAAGGAATTCACCGGTGAAGTCACCGCAATCTCCGAGAACAACCGCTACGCCTGCAACGCCCTCAGCGCTACTGAAGCGGCAGCTGTAAAGGGCAAGTGGGTGCTCATCGACTGGGCTGAAGCCGACGGTAGCCTCGCCTGCGGCTCCAAGGTGCGCTTCGACAACCTGCAGGCGGCAGGCGCCAAGGGCGTACTGCTTGCAGGCAATGACGAAGAGCCCGGTCTGGGTATTGCCGGTAACGACACCCTGCCCGGTTTCCGCCTGGCAGCATCCGCCGCTAAGGACCTGCGCGCACAGATCACCGCAGCAGAAGCGGCAGGTAAGCCCCTGACCGTGCGCCTCGGCAACGACCTGAAGTCCTCCCTGCGCGTGGACACCGACAAGCTGGATCAGCTAAACCCCATGAGTGCCCGCGGCTTCCACGGTAGCTACGGCTACACCAAGCCCGACATTGCGGCGCCCGGCTCGTACATCACCTCCGCGGCGGTGGCGACCGGTAGCAACTCCGTGACTTTCAGCGGCACCTCTATGGCGGCACCCTACGTGACCGGCTCCGCTGCACTGGTCATGCAGAGCCACCCGACCTACACCCCCGCACAGGTCAAGTCCGCCCTCATGAACACCGCCACCCACGATGTGCGCACCGAATCCGGTGCCGCATACGCGGTGGATCGTGTGGGTGCTGGACGAGTCGACACCCTCACTGCCGTGCAGTCGAAGTCCCTCGTCTACAACGCTGACAAGAGCGGTACCGTGTCCCTGAGCTTCGGCGTGCTCGAGTACGCACCGGATGCGGGCGTTCAGACCCTCACCCGCGAGGTGACGGTCGAGAACACCGACTCTGTGGCGCACACCTACGCCCTGTCCTACGCTGAAAGCACTAATATTCCCGGCGTGGAATATTCCTTCCCCTCCTCGGTCACCCTCGCACCCGGTGAGACTAAGAAGTTCGAACTGAGCGTGCGCATCGACCCGGCCAAGCTGGAGAAGACCCGTGACCCGGCAATGGACGTAACCCAGAACGCAACTGACTACTACACCGGCAACGAAACCGTTCCCGCACAGTACCGTCAGTACATTGCGAGCGCATCCGGCCGACTCGTCCTCACTGAAGACGGCACCAAGGCACTGCGCCTGCCCATCCACGTGGCACCCAAGCCCGTGAGCACCATGCACGCTGCCGAAGGCACCGTCACCTTCGCTCAGAAGCCCTCTAGCGACGAGGCGCAGAAGGCAGACACCAGCTGGACCAAGTCCCAGATTTCGCTACGCGGCACCGAGGTCAACCAGGGCGGCTACCGTTCCCTGCTTGGCGCTTTCGAGTACGGTGCGAGTGTGGACCGTGTGGCTCCCACCTCCCTGTCGCTGAACAGCAACGTCAAGGCGAACCTGCAGTACGTTGGTGCTTCCTCGGATGCGCCCGCGCTGAAGGCTGCCGGCGGCAACGCTGATGACGGCACCCTGCGCTTCGGTATCTCCACCTGGGCGAACTGGGATGTTGTCTCCTACGAGAACACCTTCACCGTAGAAATCGACACCGACGGCAACAACCGCGCCGACTACAAGCTGGTCACCGACCGTGCTAAGGGCCTGGACTTCCCGCTGGTTCGCCTCTACGGCTACAAGAACGGCAGCCTCGTCGAGCTCGCCTACTACCCGCTCAACGGCGCCTGGGGTGATGTGGACACCAACATGATGGACACCAACACCCTCATCATGGGTGCACCCCTCAAGGACCTGGGCCTGACCAGCGCAAACAACCCGGACATCCAGTACCGAGTCAGCGCAACCACCCAGTACGAGTGGGGTAACGTCAGCGAAACCGGCTGGATCAAGTACCGCCCCTTCAGCCCCAAGCTGTGGTTCAGCGGCGACTCCTCCGCCGTGGCTGGCCTCCACCCGGATGCCTCCACCACCACCCTGATGGCGCACCGCTCCGCTGACGCGATCCCCGCACTCGGTGAGTCCGGCGCACCCGCCAAGGCGCTGCTGCTGCACATGCACAACGGCACCGGCGACCTCTCCGGCACCAACGGTGCCAAGGGCAACCGCGCCGAGGTGCTGAACATCAAGGAGCAGCAGACCGAGTACATCACTCCGTCCCGCTTCACCGATGTGAAGAACACCGACCAGTTCTACACCGAGATTTCTTGGTTGGCTCAGCGCGGCATCACCACCGGCTACCCGGACGGCACCTACCGCCCGCTGGAGTCCGTGGAACGTGGCGCAATGGCGGCGTTCTTCTACCGCATGCAGGGTTCCCCGCAGTTCACTGCCCCCTCCACTCCGAGCTTCAAGGATGTGCCCACCACGCACCCCTTCTACAAGGAGATTGAGTGGATGAAAGCTCAGGGCATCACCACCGGCTACTCGGACGGCACGTTCCGCCCCTCCGCACCGGTGAACCGTGACGCCATGGCTGCGTTCTTCTACCGTGCGGCGGGTTCCCCGCACGTGGATCTGCCCGCGACCAGCCACTTCAGTGACGTGTCTACCGATAACCAGTTCTACCGTGAAATCACGTGGCTGGCTTCGAAGGGCATCAGCACCGGCTGGCCGGACGGCACCTACCGCCCGGTAACCCCCATTGCCCGCGATGCGATGGCGGCATTCATCTACCGCTACACCGAGAAGGTTGCTAACCAGACCGGCCGCTAGACGGTGGTGAACCGGTAGCGAATAGTTCGGGTTCCCTCCCGCCCCCTGCCCCCTCCTACCCCTACATGGAGGTGGGAGGGGCGCCCGGGACCTCTCAAGTTTTGGTGGCGGTTTCACTGGTGGACGTACTCACTCGTCGTCTGTCGGTGAGGCCGCCTCCGCACATCACCGATATACAACCACAGAGCACACAGCACTATCGAAAAACAGATAATCCGAAGGAGGATTCCATGACAACGCCTCATGCGCCACGCCGCAGAATGAAGGCTGTCGGTGCGACCGGTTTGAGTGCGGCTCTTGCCCTTACTCTCGGCGTTCCCGCCACTTTCTCTGCAGCTCACGCTCAGAGCCCCCAGCAGGTCGAAGGAAATACTGCGAGCGCATCCGGTAACGCTGCCTCGCGTATCAGCCCGGGCCTGCAGAAGGCTGAAGGCCAGATCACCGTGTACGTGCAGTTCAAGGGCAAGGGCGCGTATGAGCAGACCCAGTCCGCGGCTGTTCTGGCACGTAAGGAGGCGCCGGCGAACCGTCAGGCGCAGGTGCAGGCTATTGCAGCCCAGGTGCAGTCGCAGGCTCAGTCTGTGGCGGCTGCTTCTGGTTCGAAGCTGATGTACACCACGCATAATGCGATGCGTGGTGCGGCGATTACTGGTGATGCTGCGCAGATTCGTGCGTTGGCGGAGCGCCCGGATGTGGAGCGTATTTCGCCGATTATCGCGAAGGAGCGTATGAACTCCGGTAGCGAGATTGATACGAAGACTCTTGCTACGTGGACTCGTGAGAATACGGGGTACACGGGTAAGGGCGTGAAGATTGCGATTGTTGACTCCGGTGTTGACTATACGCACGCTGATTTTGGTGGCCCCGGTACGGTGGATTCGTACCTGAAGGCTAAGGCGATGACGGAGCTTCCGTCCGCTGATTCGGGTCTGATTGATCGTAATAAGTTCATTGGCGGCATTGACCTGGTCGGTGATGACTACAATGCGTCGGTGGCTGAGAAGTCGACTCCGCAGCCGGATAATAACCCGCTGGATTGCCGCCCGGATGGTTTCGGTTCTGGCGGTCACGGCACGCACGTGGCGGGTACTGCCGCCGGTTATGGTGTGACGGCGAACGGTACGACGTACCGTGGCGATTACAAGAACCTGACGGAGGAGCAGCTGAAGGGCATGTCCATTGGCCCCGGTACTGCTCCTGATGCTCAGATTTTGGCGATTCGCGTGTTCGGTTGCTACGGCAATTCGAGTGTTGTGATGAAGGCGCTTGATACCGTGATGGACCCGAATGGTGACGGTGATTTCTCTGACCGCGCCGACATTGTGAACCTGTCGCTCGGTGGCGAGTTCGCCCCTGCTGACGACCCTGAGTCGTACATGATTAACACGATGGCGCGCCAGGGTGTGTTCACTGTCGCCGCTGCCGGTAACGCCAATAACTACAACGGTGTGGGTGACACCTACTCTGATTCGGGTAGCCCCGCGAATGCGGCTGCCGCACTGTCGGTGGCGAACGCCTACGGCTCCACTCAGCCGATTGACCGTGTCCGCGTGAGCACGAAGACTGGTTTGGAGTGGTTGCAGGGTGATTATTCGGTGAACTTCGATTATTCGAAGGCGTCCGCTGATCAGCTGCGCGGCGAGGTTGTTGCCGCGCCGAAGCGTAACCGTTACGCTTGCGAGGCTTTCACCGCTGAAGAGGCGAAGGCTTTGAAGGGTAAGTGGGTTTACTTCGAGTGGGACCAGGACGATTTGACGTTCCCGTGCGGTTCGAAGACGCGTTTCGATAACGTTCAGGCTGCCGGCGGTGTTGGTGTGGTGATGGCTGGTAAGGCTGAGCGCTACACCATCGGCATTGGCGGTAATGCGACCATTCCGGGTCTGCGTCTGACTGCTTCTTCGACGAAGGACCTGGAGAAGGCTCTGGCTGCCGGTCCGGTGACCGTTGAGATGAACCTGGACTACAAGGCTTCGGGTCGTAGCTCCCACTCGCACGCTTTTGATCTGAATTCTTCGAGTGCTCGCGGTCAGCACGGTTCTGACGGCTTCATTAAGCCTGACCTTGCGGCGCCGGGTACTGAGATTGTCTCTGCCGCTGTGGGCATGGGTAATAAGGGCGTTTCCTTCACCGGTACCTCCATGGCGACCCCGCATGTTGCCGGTATTGCCGCCCTGGTGATGCAGGCGCATCAGGATTACAACCCGCAGATGATTAAGGCTGCGCTGATGAACGGCGCGTCCACCCCGATTAAGAACGAGAAGGGCACGGCCTACGCGGTGGATCGTGTGGGTACGGGCATGGTGAATGCTCGCGCCGCCGTGGACACCAAGGTTATCGCGTACGATGCGAAGACCCCCGAGCGTGTTTCGACCGCGTTTGGTGTGCTGGAGTACACCCCCGATTCGGGTATTCAAACTGTTCAGCGTGAAATCGTGCTGGACAACACCGATTCGCAGGCTCACACCTACACTCTGAGCTACCAGGCAAGCACGAATATTCCCGGTGTGGAATACTCCTTCCCCGAGCAGGTCAGCGTGGGTGCCGGTGAGCGTAAGAACGTGACCGTGACCGTGCGCATTGACCCGTCCAAGCTGGAGAAGACCATGGACCCGGCGATGAGCGCCGATCAGGTCGCTCAGGATTGGACGACCGGTCAGACTCTGGCTGCCGGTAAGCGCCAGTACATTGCGAGCGCTTCTGGCCGCCTGATTTTCTCTGAGAATGGCCGCGAGGCGATTCGCCAGTCGATTCACGTGGCACCGAAGCCTGTCTCGAAGATGCGTGTTGATGCATCCCGTATTGATTACAAGGGCACTGCCGATAAGGAGTCCACGGTGACTCTGCGCGGTACGACCCTGAACCAGGGCGGCTACCGTTCGCTGCTGGGTGCGTTTGAGCTGGGTGCGGTCAGTGACCGTATTCCGTCCGGTCAGCTGAAGCTGCCGTCGAACCAGTCCGTTGACCTGCAGTATGTGGGTGCCGCCTCGGACGCTCCGGCGTTGAAGGCTGCCGGCAAGAACCCGAACGATGGTTCTCTGTTCTTCGGTATTTCGACCTGGGGCACTTGGGACAGCATGCACTGGGGCCGTCAGGTACTGGTGCAGATTGATACGAACAACGACTCCACCGCAGATTACGTTCTGGAAGTGACCCGCGAGAAGGGTCTGGACTACCCGCTGGTGAAGGTCTGGTCCATCTCCGGTAACGCATCCACCGTGGTGGCTCGCTACCCGCTCAACAGCGCCTGGGGCGACACCGACACCAACATCATGGACACCAACACCATGATTCTGGGTGTGCCGCTGAAGGACCTGGGCCTGACCGCTGAGAAGGCTCAGACCATCAAGTACACGGTGCAGACTGACACCTGGTACAACGATGGCAACCCCTACGTGGACACCACCTCGGCTATCGAGTACTCCCCTTTCAACCCCGGTGTTTGGTTCACCGGTGAGGAGTCGGGCGTGCCCGGCCTGTTCGTGGACCGTGACGGCGGTCAGCTGACCGTTCACCGCAAGAACAACAACAAGGAGCGTCAGGCTCTGTTCCTGCACATGCACAACGCGACCGGTGACCTGAGCGGCCGTAAGACCGCTAACGGTGTTGCCGCTGGCGACCGTGCGCAGGTCGTGAAGGTGGCTCGCACCATCCAGGATGCACGCTTCACCGACGTTCCGGCGGATAACCAGTTCTACCGTGAAATCACGTGGATTGCTGCCCGTCAGATTGACCGCGGCTACCAGGACGGCACCTTCCGCCCGCTGAACAACATGGACCGCGCAACCATGGCTGCGTACTTCTACCGTATGAGCGGTTCGCCGCAGTACACCGCACCGTCCACCCCGAGCTTCTCGGATGTTCCGCTCAACCACCCCTACTACAAGGAGATTGAGTGGATGAAGGCTCAGGGCATCACGACCGGTTGGCCTGATGGTACGTACCGTCCGGAGGGTTCAGTGAACCGTGACGCGATGGCTGCGTTCTTCTACCGTTACGCGGGTTCGCCCGAGTACACTGCCCCCGCGCAGGCTCGTTTCACGGACGTTCCGACCGATAAGCAGTTCTACCGCGAAATTTCGTGGCTGGCTGAGCAGGGCGTGACCACCGGTTGGCCCGATGGTTCGTTCCGCCCCGTGGAGCCGGTGCACCGCGACGCTATGGCGGCGTTCGTGTACCGCTACAGCACGGGTGTGCTGAAGGAAAGCCCTGAAATCTAAGGGTTCGTAAGGTTCTACCGTTGTAGGTGCTTACCTCAAGGTTCTACCGAGGGAGCCGTACCGTTGCAGTTTATCTGCGGCGGTGCGGCTCCCTTTTTCTGTGGCCGAGTGCTTTCTATTGACGCGTAATGTTCCGTAATACGAGTCTGACTAGGTTATATAAAGAATCGTTGAGACAATGAATGAAGGTTTCTTCACCAGGCGGCATGAACCTTGACGTTCACGCCGCATGGACACGCCGCACGGACACACTGGAAACGCAGTGCAGACGCACCGTAGCACTCTCGGTGCGAAACCCTCCATGCAGAACCCACGGCTCAGAACTCCCAGTGAAGAAACCGCTAAGAAACACACCCATCAATAAAAGAATCAAGGAGCATTCAGTGGCAACCTTCCCTGAAGCTACCCCCGCGCGAGCAGCCCGGCACACACAGCCGGGTCGCCTCAAGCAGCTGGCACGCAGCTGCGGCGCACTCACCCTGGGGCTCACCCTCGGGCTGACCGCCCTGCCGTTCGGTACCGCCGCCTACGCGGCACCGGGCGTAGTACGCGGCGCAGACCGGGACGCACCCCACCAGAACACCGGCACCGGCGAGAACAACAACGACGTCCTCTCCCCCAGCCTGGACGGCGCCACCGGCGAACGCGCCGTGTTCGTCCGTTTCAAGGGTCAGGGTGCGTACGCCCAGACCCAGCCGGATGCGGTCCGCTCCCGCGCGCAGGCACCCGTCAACGCGCAAGCACAGGTGCAGGCGATTCGCGCCAGCGTGCAGCAGCAGGGCGCCTCCGCGGCGAAGGAATCCGGCGCGCAGGTCCTGTACACCACACACAACACGATGCGCGGCGTGGCGCTCTACGGTAACGTCGAGCAGATTCGTGCGCTCGCGAACCGTGACGATGTGGAACGCATCAGCATCATTGAGGACATGGCACCGCAGAATAGCGGCACCCTCATCGATACTGACACGCTCTCCGTGTGGGCGAAGAGCCCGGCGAACCCCGCCTCCACCGGTTACACCGGCAAGGGCGTGAAGATTGTGGTGCTCGATACCGGCATCGACTACACGCACGCCGATTTGGGTGGCCCCGGCACGCAGGAGGCCTTCGAAAAGGCGAAGGCATCCGACACGATTCCCGAGGGTACCTACGACCCCAAGAAGTTCCTTGGCGGCTACGACCTGGTCGGTGACGACTACAACTCCGCCAAGAAGGAAACCTCCACTCCCCACCCGGATAACAACCCGCTCGACTGCGGCGGCCACGGCAGCCACGTGGCGGGCACCGCGGCAGGCTACGGCGTGAATGCGGACGGCAGCACCTTCCACGGCGACTACTCCAAGCTCACCGAAGAGCAGCTCAAGGACATGAAGATCGGCCCCGGCTCCGCGCCGGACGCCCAGCTGATTGGCCTGCGCATCTTCGGTTGTAAGGGCACCACCGCGTTCGTCCCCAAGGGCCTGGACCGCGTGCTCGACCCCAACGATGACGGCGACTTCTCCGACCGCGCCGACATCGCGAACCTGTCGCTCGGCAACGAGTTCGGCGTGTTCGATGAGACCGTGAACTACGCGGTCGGCTCCCTCTACCGTGAGGGCATCCTCTCCGTGGTTGCGGCGGGTAACGCCAACAACTACAACGCCGTGGGCGACACCTACTCCAACTCGGGCGGCCCCGGCACCAGCGCCTACGGCCTGACCGTGGCGAACTCCATCGGCTCAACCCAGCTGGTGGACCGCGTGAAGATTCTCGCCCCCGCGAACGAGGCGGACACCTACGGCGACTACTCGGTGAACTTCGACTACTCGAAGGCGACCGAGGAGCAGCTGCGCGGCACCGTGGTGCGTGCCGCCTCCCGCAACCGCTACGGCTGTGAAGCATTCACCGAAGAGGAAGCCGCCGCTCTGAAGGGCAAGTGGGCTCTCATCGACTGGGCAGACGCTGACGGCTCCGCACCGTGCGGTTCGAAGGTGCGCTTCGACAACCTGCAGGCGGCGGGTGCGACCGGCGTGGTGCTCACCTCGAACACTGAGGTCGGTGACACCGCTATCGGCGGTAACTCCTCCATTCCGGGCGTGCGCCTGGCAAAGAGCCAGGTAGAGCGCCTTTCCGCGCAGATTGATTCGGGTGAGCTGACCCTGCAGCTCGGCGAGAACCTGCGCGACTCGATCCGCGTGCCCAACGGCAAGCTGGATCAGGCGAACACCTCCACCGCGCGTGGCCTGCACGGTTCGCACGGCATCACCAAGCCGGACGTTGCGGCACCGGGTACGAACATTTCCTCCATCGAGGTTGGTAGCGGTACCGGTTCGAGCGTGAAGACCGGTACGTCCATGTCCACGCCGTTTGTTGCCGGTGTTGCGGCACTGATCATGCAGGCGCACCCGGAGTACGGTCCGCGCATGCTTAAGACCGTCATCATGAACACCGCCGACCACCACATGCAGGACGCCTGGGGCAACCCCTACGCGGTGGACCGCGTGGGTACCGGCCGCATCAACACGCCGGCTGCTGTAGCCGGCAAGGTGTTCCTGTTCAACGCCGCCCGCCCCGAGCAGGTTTCGGATACCTTCGGCGTGCTTGAGTACACCCCGAACGCCGGTGTGCAGACCCTGCAGCACCGCGTGAGCGTTGAGAACACCGACTCGGTGGCGCACACCTACACACTGAACTATGAGGGCAGCACGAGCATCCCGGGTGTGGAGTTCTCCTACCCGCAGTCGGTGTCTGTAGGTGCCGGTCAGAAGGCAACGTTCACCGTGACGGTGCGTATTGACCCGTCGAAGCTGGAGAAGACCCGCGACCCGTCCATGTACCCGAACCAGGATTCGGTGAACTACTCGACCGGTACGGTCACCATTTCGGGTGCCCGCCAGTACATTGCGAGCGCTTCGGGCCGCCTGGTCCTGACCGATGCTGATTCTTCGGCTGCGGTAAAGACCCTGCGCATGCCCCTGCACGTGGCACCGAAGCCTGTCTCCGCAATGCGTGTGGCTGGCTCCGATATCGCCTTCGACGCGGAGGGTTCCGGCGCGACCGAGCAGACCCTGACCTTGCAGGGTACCGCAGTGGATCAGGGCGGTTACCGCTCCCTGCTGGGTGCCTTTGAGCTGGGCGCTTCGAGCCCGCGCATCCCGACCGCGAAGCTGGGTGTGGGTTCGGATTCCCGCATGGACCTGCAGTACGTGGGTGCCGCCTCGAACGTGGCGGAGTTGAAGGCAGCCGGTGCGGACACCTCCGACGCGCGCCTGTCCTTCGGTATTTCCACCTGGGGTAACTGGCAGGAGGTGACCCCGCGCGGCTCCTACTACGTGTTCGTTGATACCAACAAGGACGGCACGAGCGACTACCGCCTGCAGACGGTGCGTGAGAAGGGCCTGGACTACCCGCTGGTGAAGGTTTCTAAGCGCAGCAACGGCAAGTGGCAGGCCATTGAGAACGCCCTGTACCCGCTGAACGGCACTTGGGGTGATACGGACACCAACATCATGGATTCGAACACCCTGGTGATGACTGTTCCGCTGAGCGTTCTGGGTCTGGACCCGAACGCCGAGTCCACCGAGATTTCGTACTCGGTGACCACTTCGAGCGCGTTCTCCGCTACGACCGTGGTTGATACGACTGATTCGGTGGTGTTCAACTATGCGGCGCCGAAGCTGTGGTTCAGCGGCGATTCAGCGGGCGTGCCGAACCTATTTGTGGATGCGCCCTCCACTCAGCTGGTGGCACATCGTAACGGCGACGCGAAGAACGTTTCTGCGCTGTTCCTGCACATGCACAATGCGACCGGCGACCTGTCCGGCGTGAACGGTGCGGCGGGTGAGCGTGCGCAGGTTCTGCGTGTCTCGTCGAACTCTGAGGCTACCGCCGCGAGCGCGCACTTCAAGGATGTTCCGGCGGATTACCCGTTCGTGAATGACATTAACTGGTTGGCTCAGCGTCGTATTACGACCGGCTACCCGGACGGCACGTTCCGCCCGAACGGTTCGGTGGAGCGCGGCGCGATGGCGGCGTTCTTCTACCGTATGGCGGGTTCTCCGCAGTTCACTGCACCGAGCACTCCGAGCTTTAAGGATGTGCCGCGTGACCACCCGTTCTACAAGGAGATTGAGTGGATGCGCGCCCGCGGTATTACGACCGGCTGGTCGGATGGTACGTTCCGTCCGAATGCTGCGGTGAACCGTGACGCTATGGCGGCGTTCTTCTACCGTTTTGCGGGTTCGCCGGCGTATTCGGCTCCTGCGGTGTCGCCGTTTAGCGACGTGTCGACCGGTAGCCAGTTCTATCGTGAGATTTCGTGGCTGGCTGAGCAGCGTATTACAACGGGTTGGGCTGATGGTTCGTTCCGTCCGGTTCAGCCGATTGAGCGTGGCGCGATGGCGGCGTTCTTGCACCGCTATAACGTGCGTGTGCTGAATAACCGCTAGTCGGATGCGGATGTGAGGGCCGTGTCGGGGTGGAGTTTTCTGCCCCGGCACGGCCTTTTCTGTGGGCTGTTATGTCTGCGGCGTAGACTTAAGTTATGCGTGAATTACAGGTTCAGAACGGCGAGGATGAGACGCTGTCAGCTACTCGGGACGTCCTCGATCAGGAGGAGCTTCTGAGCGCGGCGGCTGACTTTGTTGACCGTTATGAGAGCGTCTTTAAAAATCTAAGCTACTGATACTCCTTCGAAAAATACCCCGGTAAACACCACAAGCCCTTAAACCCACATAAACCCAAGCGATTTTTATGAAAATATTTTATGAAAACCATAGAAAAGCACAAAATCAAACATATTTCAATACAGTGTAAATATGTGATATTTTCAACAGTGTTTTTCTGGTTTAACTCACCCAAAATCTGCTATTCTATGAAACACAACACACGGTTAATTTTTCGATTTATCATTAGGAGGAAATTATGTCTAATATTTTTTCCAATATTCGCTGGGGCATCTTGCCCTTGGTTCTAGTAACCACTACTGCAATGGCTATGAGCACCCCTGCTTCTGCCATGAGCACGGTTAATTTCAGTGACTCAAACCTAACGCATCAGGAGATTAAAGAATCACTGGATAACCTTAAGCGAGAGCACAATTCAATACTAAATTCGGACCCTCGCTCGTCTATTGAGAAGGCTATCTCTCCTGCCCCCTCCATCCCCAGCAACCCTGCAGATGGTGTCAATATCGGTGATATTAATATTTCTCTTCCTAAATCAGACCTTGCATCAAATTCCATTCCGCTAAGTGAAGGTGCATTTACCTATCCCGCAGAAGGAGATAGCGCCAATACTGTTATTGCCTCTTCAGGTGCGGTGCAGATGCTTACTACCATCGCTAACAGGAGCGCTGACCAAAATTATTCATACGAACTCTCACTTTCTCCGGGTCAGTACCTCCAGGCAACAGAGGATGGAGGAGCAGCCGTCTTCGATGCCTCAGGTCAAATGCACCTCAAGGTAGCAAAGCCTTGGGCTAAGGACTCCAATGGAATGGATATCCCGACACATTACGTGGTCAACGGTAATACGCTAACTCAAATTGTTGAACACACTTCTGTGCCCAATGTTGCTTATCCTGTAGTAGCAGATCCCTTCTGGCTGGCGCCTTGGGCAATTCGATGCCTAATGGGAATCGGTATCAACAGTGTTACTATCACCCGCATTATGAGTACTGGATCTCCCCAGGCAATTCTGGCAGCTGTGGGCTATGCAGGTCTTCGATGCATTATGGGGCGTTGATACTCATGGCAAAAAATAAAGAAACCCTCTACGACCAACTTGTTGACATACAGAACAAGATTGATCACCACCCGATGGTCTCCGGGCCTCACGCCAAAGCTAGTAGCCTTGTTGAAATCATGAAAGAACAGGGTTGCTCACAAGAAGAGATTGAAAAATCGCTCAAAGACCAAGAACTTCCAAGTATTGCCGATATTGGCAAAAATACTATTAGCGGAATGTTTAGCCTTTGGTGGCTTAACTATAAAAAGAATAATATAGAAGCATCAATTGAAAAAATTATCCGCAAGGAAGGTCGTCGAAAAAATTAATATACCTAAATTAATTTAATTCTATTAAGCATATAATTTATTTTTGATACCAGTTTCCGTTCTAGCTAAATACCCCCGGGGGATGCTGTACGCATCTGCCGGGGGTATTTGCTTGCCTCACCCTGCCCGAGGCGGGCTAGTTAGCGCTGGCGGGTCTGAACGCACCGTGTGGAACACTACCTCGCCTCCCTCGGCGGTTCACCGCACGGGCTATAAGGTGGAGCGTACACTTAAGTCATGCGTGAATTACAGGCACAGATCATCCGTGAAATGGGCGTCAATCCCAACATGACCGAAGAGCAGGCACGCGAAGAAGTGGAGCGCCGCATCCAGTTCATCTGCGACTACCTGGAAGCTACCGGAAGCCGCGGCCTGGTACTGGGCATCAGCGGCGGCATCGACTCCACCCTGGCGGGTCGCCTCTGCCAGCTGGCGGTGGACCGCCTCAACGAGCGCGGCCGCACCACCGAGTTCGTGGCGGTGCGCCTGCCCTACCGTGTGCAGCACGACGAAGAGGACGCGCAGGAGGCGCTACGTTTCATCCAGCCCACCCGCTCCCTGACCTTCAACATTGCCGAAGCCGTGGATGGCTTCGACAGCGCCTACACTGCCGCGACCGGTGAGCAGATCAGCGACTTCAACAAGGGCAACGTGAAGGCGCGCGCCCGCATGATCGCCCAGTACGCGATTGCTGGCGACCCCGGCTACCTGGTGGTCGGCACCGACCACGCGGCGGAGTCCATTACCGGCTTCTTCACGAAGTTCGGTGACGGCGGCGCGGACCTGCTGCCGCTGTACGGCCTGAATAAGCGCCAGAACCAGCTGCTGCTGCGTGTTTTGGGTGCCTCTGAGCGTCTGTGGGCGAAGCCGCCGACTGCTGACCTGCTGGACGGCATGCCCGGCCGCACCGATGAGGATGAGCTGGGTCTGACGTACCCGCAGATTGACGACTACCTGGAGGGTAAGGAAATCGACGAGGCGGCGGCCGCGAAGCTGGAGCAGATTTACCTGCGTAGCCGCCATAAGCGCACTACCCCGGTGACGATTTTTGATTCCTGGTGGAAAAACTAGGCGGAAGAACTAGCGCCTCCACTAGCGTAGAAACCAACGTGAAAGCCCCAGATCCCTTGGTGGGAGTCCGGGGCTTTTACTATGTTTTTGCAGACCGAGGGCTATGCCTTCTGTTCGGGCTGTGCAGCGGTAGCCTGAGCGTCTGAATCCTCAGAACCTTCAGTCTTAACCTCAGCTTCAGCGGGCGGTACCTTCGCGCCACCCGTGGCGAGGAACAGCACCAGGCCCAGCGCGCAGGCGAGCACCTGGGTGAAGGGGAACGCCCAGGTCAGACCCTTAAAGCCGAACCACATGTTGCCGAAGTACACGGCGGGGAAGAACAGCAGCGCAATGCCGAGGGTCATCAGCATTGCCGGGCCGCCCTTACCGGCCGCCTGGAACCAGGACACAAACACGATGCTGACCGCGTTGAACACGGCGGCGAGCATCAGCGCGACCAGGACCTCTTCACCGGTGGAGACCAGACGCTCATCGCCAACCACGGCGAGCAGTTCGCGGCGGAAAATCAGCACCGGAATGGTGATGGCCGCGGAGGTAATAACCGACAGGATCGTTGCGGTGCGCAGCGCCTCCTTCACGCGGGCACCGTTGCGGGCACCGTACGCGTAGGCGTACAGCGGGATACCACCCATGCACAGGCCCATACACAGCATTTCGGGCACCATGTTCAGGCGCATTGCCAGGCCGAACGCCGCCACGGTGTCATCGCCGTAGGAGGCTGCGAGGTTGTTCAGCAGCAAGGCGGCGAAGATCAGGTTCAGGCTCTGAATGAGCTCAGCGGCACCGACTGCAACCACGGGCTTAATGATGGCCGGGTCGAGGGAGAAGTCGCGGATGTTTGCTGAGAAGTTCTCGCTCTGACGCATCAGGAACAGCAGGTAGTACAGCATGGACGCACCGTTGGCCAGTAGCATCGCCCAGCCGGAACCGGCAATGCCCATGCCCATGATGGCGATGAACAGCACGTCGAAGATGCAGGTGACGACGGTGCCGACAATAATGCCGTACATGGACTGCTTGGCGTAGCCTTCGGATCGGACCAGCTGTTCGAGGGTGAACATGCCAATGGCGAGGGGCGCTCCGAGGAACATGAGGTGCACGTAGATGCGGGTCGGCTCGTAGGAGCCGCCGGAGGCGCCCATGATGCCGGTAATCGGGTCGGCAAGGATGAAGCCGATAATGGCGGCGATAGTGCCTACACCGAGTGCCGAGTAGAGCGCGAAGGAGGTGACGCGGTGGATTTCGTGGGCGGGCTGGCCTTCGCCAAGCTTGCGGGAGGCGAGGGTGGAGGCACCCAGACCGAACAGGCCCGCAATTGCCATGATGACGCCGAAGACGGGCACGCCGTAGCCGGTGGCGGCGAGCTCTTCGACACTGCCGTAGTGGCCGACGAAGTAGGAGTTCACCACATTGTAGATGCTGGTGATGGCGAGGCCGAGCGCCATCGGCACACCGAGGGAGAGGAGCGCCTTGAGGATGGGGGCGTCTTTGAGCAGGTAGATGTTCTGCGGGTCTTCGCTTGCGCCGTGCGGGCCGTGTCCTGCGGCGGGTGCACCGTTTTTGGGCGCGTTGTTGGGTGCGCTGTTTTTGGGCGCGGTGTTTTCAGTCTGGTGGGACGTCATAGGTTCCTTGGTCTGTGTGGTCCGGTCACTTGTGAGCGTCAGATAGACGGCTGATGTCCGCGAGTGTGCGGGTGCCGGGGTGCCCGAAATGTCTTGCTCGTTCCCTGGGCCGTTGAGGCTTCCGCGGGGGGTGAGTGCGGGCGTAGCTTTTATATTTTACCGATGTTCAGCGCGGGTGGGTAGATGCTCACCATCAGCAAAAATATGCTGGACGGCTGTAAAAATGTACGCAAAAGCGGGCTGGGTGTAGCATCCAGCAATCTAGCTAATGCCACATCCAGCCCGCTGAAGCGGATTAGGGATAAGCGGTTTTATTCGAGTTCGAGCGGGCCGAGCACGCGCATCACCTCAATGTCCAGGCGTTCCTGGATCTGGTGCAGTACGTTCGTGTCGATTCTGCCTTCGTCGCGCAGACGCTTGAGAACGTCGCGCTGAACTTCGAGCACGCCCAGGCGCAGTTCCTTTTCCTTTTCGTTCGCTTCGATCACCTTCAGCACGTTCTCGGGGGTGTCCTCGCCGTGCATGTGCAGGGTGTGCAGGTTGCGGTACATACTCATGTGGAACATGTACTCTTCAGCGATGCGGTCGATGACTTCCTGCGGGGCGTTGATGCGTCCACCAATCTCCTGGATGGAGTCGAAGGACTCAGCAATCATGGTGCGGACCGCTTCGTTCATCTCTTCTTCTTCGCTGTTGTCGACCGGCAGGTTCGCCCAGCGGATCACGGCGGGCAGCAGCATGCCCTGCACGACCATGGAGCACAGCACCACACCGGACACCACGAAGATCACAAAGTCGCGGTATTCAACACTCGCCGGGATGGACAGCGCCACCGCCAGGGACACGCCGCCGCGCAGACCCGCCATGGTGGATACGACGCGGCCGCGGTGGGTGGTGCGCAGGGAGCGCTGCTTTTCGCTGCGGTCAAGCAGTCGAATCGTGAAAATGGAGGCGTTCAGGAATACGTAACGAATAGCAACGCAGGCAATCCATGCGACCAGCACAACGAGCAGGCCGTAGCTCCAGGTGGTGCCGTACAGGTTAATGGTGACACCCATACGTTCCACGGCGGTGGGCAGCTGCACACCGACCATGACGAACAGCACGGCGTTCATGACGAAGGTGACGAATGCCCAGGTGGGCAGACCGTAGGTGCGGTTCTGCGGGCGGATAGTTTCCGGGCTGTAGTAGGTAAGGAAGAACGCCGCAATCACGACAGCAACCACGCCGGAGCCCTTCATATCGGGGAAAGGCTCGATCTTCTCCGCGAGCAGGAACGCGATGAAGGGCACGGTCAGCATGAAGCAGGTGAACCACATCGGGTTGTCGATGTGGGCACGAATCTTGTTGGCTACCCAGCCGACCGCCAGACCGACCAGAATACCGATGAGGAAGGAGAAGAAGAACATGCCGCTGGAGTGGCCGAGGGAGAGTCCTTGGCCGGCGGCTACCTGCAGGGCGAGGGTCAACAGCACGAGGGTCGTGCCGTCGTTGATGAGTGCCTCCGCCTTGAGCGTGGTAATGGAGGACTTGGGCAGTTTGCCGTTGAGGGTTGCGACAGCAACCGCGTCGGTGGGTGCGAGCGCCACACCGATGAGCAGTGCCGCACCCCAGGCACTCACGCCGATGAGCTCGTGTAGAATCCCGGCGACACCGAAGGCGGTCACGATGACCAGTAGGGTTCCGGTGAGGATGACGCCGCGAATGCGGTTGCGCGCTTCACGCCATGAGGTGTTGCGGGCTTCCCAGAAGAGCATGATGGGCAGGAAGATTTCGAGGATGACGTGTGGCGGCAGGCCAATACTCTGAACTTCGTGCAGTTCGTGGGCGGGCATAATGCCGATAGCCAGGCCAATGAAAATCAGCACAATGGCGGGGGTGATCCGCGTTTTGTGTGCGATTGCGCTGCCGACAAGGACAGCGAGGGATAGTGCGATAACGACTTCGAGCATGCTGGTCCTTTTCTTGGGCGCAGGGGTACTAGACGTTCGGGCACCGATGGGTGCCCCGGCGCAGTTCCTGGTGCGCTACACGGTCTGTGAAATGTGTTGATGGCGGAAATGTATTGATGGCGCCCTGCGGGCTCTTGTTCAAGGTGGCGTTTACGACGTGGTGGGCGCCTACCCGCGGTGCCCGTGTGCAGGGTTCTACTGGGTTAAAGAGTATACCCGCGGTTGTATTCCCTGCGCTCACCGGTGGTGCTGTCTAATTGATGGGTGCGGGTACCTTTCTTTACGTTTTGTGTCGTTCTGACGTGAACTTCGGGTCGTACTGTGTCAGAGAACAGAAAATCCGCCTCCGTGAGTGCGCGCGAACACTCAGAACGTGAGAAGATAAGGTCATGACTGATAACAACACCGTAACCGGCAGCCCGCTTGTTAAGCGCGGCCTGGCCGACATGCTCAAGGGCGGCGTCATCATGGACGTCGTCACCCCCGAACAGGCTAAGATCGCTGAAGATGCTGGCGCTGTTGCCGTCATGGCTCTCGAGCGCGTTCCCGCGGATATTCGTGCGCAGGGCGGCGTGGCTCGTATGTCTGACCCGGACATGATTGAGGGCATCATTGATGCTGTTTCGATCCCGGTCATGGCGAAGGCACGCATCGGCCACTTCGTTGAGGCTCAGATTCTGGAGACCCTGAAGGTCGACTACATTGACGAGTCTGAGGTTCTTTCCCCCGCTGACTACGTGAACCACATTGATAAGCACCAGTTCAAGGTTCCTTTCGTGTGTGGTGCTACCAACCTGGGTGAGGCGCTGCGCCGCATCACCGAGGGTGCCGCTATGATTCGCTCGAAGGGCGAGGCTGGCACCGGTGACGTCTCTGAGGCGACCAAGCACATCCGCACCATTAAGCGTCAGATTGCTGAGCTGCAGGGCCTGTACAACACCATGCCTGATGAGCTGTACGTGAAGGCTAAGGAACTGGCTGCACCGTACGAGCTGGTTCGTGAGGTTGCTCAGACCGGCAAGCTGCCCGTGGTCATGTTCACCGCTGGTGGTGTGGCTACCCCCGCTGACGCTGCAATGATGATGCAGCTGGGTGCTGACGGCGTGTTCGTTGGTTCCGGTATCTTCAAGTCGGGCGACCCGGTTGCTCGTGCGAAGGCTATTGTGAAGGCTACCGCTTTCTACAATGACCCGGAGAAGGTTGCTGAGGCTTCTCGCGGCCTGGGTGAGGCTATGGTCGGCATTAACGTTGCTGACATTCCGGCACCACACCGCCTGGCGGAGCGCGGCTGGTAATTCGTGCGCGCACCCCGCGTTTGGGGTGAGTGTTTGATGAGGGGGTGGGGTTCGCTGAGGCGGGTCCCACCCTCCTTGTGTTTGTTGTGTTTGTTGTTTTGTGAAGGGAGCGGTGATGGTTGAGAAGGTTCAGCCTACCGGTGTTTTGCCGGGTGAGGGTTTGACGGTTGGTGTTTTGGCGTTGCAGGGTGGTGTGCGTGAGCACGCGTTGATGCTGGAGTCCCTGGGTGCGCAGGTGCGTTGGGTGCGTACCGGTGAGCAGCTTGAGGGTCTGGATGCGCTGGTTCTGCCCGGTGGTGAGTCGTCGACGATTGACCGTTTGACCCGTATTTTTGGTGTGCGTGAGCCTCTGATTGAGGCGATTTCTTCAGGCATGCCGACTCTGGGTACGTGTGCCGGCTTGATTATGCTGTCGAAGCGTATTGATGATCCGGCGCCGGGTCAGCAGTCGCTGGGTGTTTTGGATGTTTCGGTGGGTCGTAACGCTTTTGGTTCGCAGGTTGATTCTGCGGAGGTGCGCCTGCCGTGGCTGACCCCTGCCGGTGATGAGGTGGTTATTGATACGGCGTTTATTCGTGCGCCGATTGTGACTGGCACTGGTGAGGGTGTGCAGGTGACGGCTCGTCATGAGGGGAAGATTGTGGGTGTGCGTTCGGGCAACCTGATTGGTATTTCTTTCCACCCGGAGGTGACGGGTGATACGACCGTGCATGAGGAGCTGCTGGCTCTGGCGCGCGAGGTGAAGGGCAAGTAGCCCCTCCCCCAAAAAAGCCCGGTAATGAGCCTTTAAATAGTTGTGGCGGTGACCGTTGTTCGGTCACCGCCACAACTCTTTTTAAGTGGGCTTATGCGTGAGTGGGTTTATGCGCGGGAGCTGCTGGGCGTTTGGGGCTGGGCCTTCCACTGCTGGTAGGCGCTCGTGGCGAAGAATCGTGCACGGTTTGCGTCGCTACGCGTCTTGATGTCTGCGGGGGCTGCCTCGTACCACTTTTCATAGAGACGAATAATCATCTCGGGGTAGGCGGCTTCTTCCAGGTCTGCGCGGTGGGGGATGAATTCGTTGCGGTCCTTGATGTCTCGGTACTCACTACCGGCGAAGGGGTCGGTGACTCCGGTACTGGGGTGGGCGTTGTAGGCATCAATGCTTTGGACGTATTCGGGGAGGGTGCTCCGCCCTGCTTTGAGTGCTGCGTGGCATTTGCTGTCGATTTCGCTGGGCTCAATCATGTGAGCGCCGTCTGCGAGGATGTTCCGGTACTGGATGTACGCGGGGTATTGTTCATCGGTGCGCGGGACGGGCTTGGCGGCTTCTGCTGATGCGGCAGCTTCAGCGGAGTATGAGGAGCAGCTGATGGGCGGCGTGGTGCTTGCCGTTGCTGAGGCGCTCGCCGTGGAGGGCGAGGAGGTGCTACTTGCTACGGTGTTCGTGCCACCGCAAGCGGCAAGGAGCAGGGGCAGGATTGAGAGAGCGGCACTGTATCGCAGTGCGCTATAGCGGGGGTTGGGAGTCCTGGAGTTCAGGGTCATCATGTCACCTCATTGTGGGCTGGAGCATGCCGAATTGACCCTCACTATACGGGCAGTTTTGATACATGGTCAAGAGAAAAATATGTTTATTTTTTAAAATCCAACATCTCGAAAGAAAATCGATGAACAAGTTTATTCAGCGCCTTGACCTGCGTAAACACAGAGACTACCGGGCTCTTGAGGTAGGTACAGCACCAAGACACCAGCATCAGATATTGCTATTTGCCCGATAATCAGCAGAAGCACACATACCCGGAGGCGCACGGTTGGAGTGCCCTTTATGCAACCTCGAGCTCCGTAAGGGCCTGCACCTCGACAGCCCAAAGCTTCTATAGGAGATAGTAGATAAGTCCCCTAACGTATTCCCAGAGCAGTACCAAGATGACGCACTGCGCAATAAATGCGGCTATAGCTGCGGCGGCTGGCACCCAGTAGCTACGCTTAGAACATGCAATAAAAACTGCTATAAAAATAACGCATGAGACAATATCGGGACCCAAGAGAATGAATGCCTGTAAATCATATGGCCACAATATTCCATGCATATATTCTGTAGGGATTTTACATGAACTTAAGATATTGCCTTTTACAATTTCATAAGTCCCATACATTTTAAAAACTAAATATAGTGAGGCAATCCAAAAAATGCCTATGCGAAGCTTGACACCCAGCCACATACTAAAAATCTGCCACAAGCTAGCAAGTACAACTCCCACCACAAAGAAGGGTATATAGTCGAAATAGCTACCTTGCCACCCATCACATGGCGAGACAAATCCATTGAACTCTGTATACAGGCTAGTTGGGAAAATATAAAAAAATTGCAATACAATGAGAAATAAGATATACAAAATTATTTTCTCATTTACGGCGAACATCTTATAAGTAGAATTCATGATGCAATTTCCTTTCAATAGCATAAAACGCTAGTAGTACAACACCGAACGCATAGCCACAATGTTGTTTTTCATATCCACTAAGCCCCAAAGCCAATACTGGGATGAGTAGGCGACCCGCAAAGCCTCCGCACTCTTACCCCATCTACCGCATATTTAAGCAGGTCAACACCTTAAGACTACTGGGTAGCATACCTTGCGTCTAGAGTGTTGGTTTTAAAAACAAGATGGTATTTTCCATTGACCATATATCAAATATTGAGGTATGTTTAGACGCAATATATCGTTCCATCCCTCTTGTGAGGTGGTAACCCTGCCCAGCCCGGATAACCCTGTTTAATCGGAGCCTGTCTCATCTTAAAAAATAGTTGTGGCGGTGACCGTTGTTCGGTCACCGCCACAACTGTTATAGGGTGCAGGTTAGGGTAGGAGCGCCAGCCCAAACTCAATAATGATTAGCGCAATAGCACACGCGAAGAGTACCCCACGCGGCACATTGAACTTCTGCCAGAGATCATACAGCTGGCTGGGAACCACCCAAATAACGAACGCATGAAAAGCAAGCGAGAACGAGGCGTTACCCCACTGAATAATCATCAGGGCAAGAGCAAAAACCACGCCGAGCACATCCAGGATGCGCCGGTGCTTTAGCACCTGCTCCCTCTCCTTCTGATAGCTGGGGTTGTTTAGCAACCTTGGTGGTGCTTTTTTCAGCTGACCCACAATGATCAAAATCGCCAGCGGAATCAGAGAAATACCGAAGAACATGGGAGCCTCCTCTTACCTATAGTGGTGTATACAGAAGAAAAACTACTGGAAGCATTCCTTCTGAATCATACCGATACCGAGCAGTTCAGCAGCAAGCATCCTAAATTCCTGCTGGGCAGTACGATCTGCCAAATGCCATGCACCACGAAGGATCCTTGCAACTTTCTGTACTCCATAGCGACGAACAAGCTTTACCAGACGCCACCCAGTTTTAGCTACCTTCGCTCCAGGAATTGCCGTTTCAGCAACAAATAGCGCAAGAGCACCTGCACAGGACCAAACATTGCCCTGAGGAGTTACAGATTTATTCTCGGATGAGACACCCAAGCCTTGCAGGTTCTTTGAAATAGCTGCAAGCTCTTTACGAGTTTTCTTATCGAGAATGTAACCAACGGGGTTACCTGAAGGAGAGAGAACTTCATGGAGGCGAGCTCCTCCATCCAAGTACTCGACAACCCGTCCCACGTAATTACCATCTGCAAGCTTTTCAGGAGTAACCGCATGTACTGCAGTGCCCCCAAGAAGGATAAGCGGTACGCCAAGAGTTGCCCCCTTCAGCAACACTCGACGATTGATAGAAGCGAAGTCAGCCATGACAAACTTCCTCTCAAATTAGTAATTTACAACACACTGAATAGTGTGTTGAGAAACATTCTAGGCCAGGAGTGTTATTACACGCAAGAGAAAATGCACTTTATTTTTGAAAAAATTTACAAAAAATGATATGGCTTGAACTTCTGGTAGATAGTTAATCTAACACTCACAAAAAATAGTTGTGGCGGTGACCGTTTCATTCGGTCACCGCCACAACTCTTTAAACTCCCGATAGGGGTTCAATTTAGAGACGGAAGAAGCCTTCCACCGCGCGCGTCATGTACGCCATATCGTCCACATGGCACATCTCGCGCATCGAGTGCATCGACAGCAAGCCAATGCCCACATCCACGGTGCGCATACCCAGGCGAGTCGCCGTAATCGGGCCAATCGTCGAACCACACGGCA
>CAUTHR010000019.1:0-29051 GCA_963538455.1 Rothia mucilaginosa
TACCTGTTTGAGTCGGTGGATGTGCGTCCGGGTCATCCTGCGTTGGCTGCGCGTTTGCCGGTTCCGGAGACGGGCCCGAATTCTGGTCGTGAGCGTTTTGTTCTGGGTCTGCCGGGTAATCCTTTGGCGGCGTACACGGCTTTGTATTCGTATTTGCCGCCGCTTTTGGCTGGTATGCGGAATATGCCCCTGCCTGATTTGGATTCGGCGGTTTTGGGCGGGCCGGTGGATACTTTGCGTAAGCCGGCGGGGGTTCGCCTGCTTCCTGTGTCGGTGCGTGATGGTGTGGCGTATCCTTTGCCGAAGTCGGCGTCGCACATGTTGTCCTCGTTGGCGGCGGCTACTCATTGTGCCGTGTTGGATGATTCTTCGGTTCGGGGTTCTGCCCATGAGGTAGGGGCTCGGGTGCCGATTATTCCGGTGCTGTAGACCGATGCTGTCAGCCGATGCGGTAGAGGGTGCAGCCGAAAAGCGCTTTTCTCATTTTTCGGGCTCAGGTAGATTCCGCGGAGAGGGTATAGTAGAAAGATATGTCAATCGTTTAGCATATCGAAGGGAGCCCCCGTGGCAAAGCCCAAACTCAGCGACGTTGCAGCACTAGCGGGTGTCTCCCCCACCACGGTCTCCCGCGTGCTCAATAACCGCGGCTACCTGAGCGAAAGCACCCGCACCAAGGTCCACGAGGCCATGCGGGAGCTCGGCTACCGACCCAACGCCATCGCCCGCAGCCTGCAGGGTCAGCGCTCGCAGATGGTGGGCCTCATCTTCCCCACGGTCGCCAACCCCTTCTACGGGGAGATGGTGTACCGCCTCGAAAGCTACCTCGCAGAAGAGGGCTACCGGGTCATTCTCTGTAATAGCGACGATCACCCCGAGCAGGAAAAGCGCTACCTGGAGATGCTCTTTGCTAATCAGGTGGACGGCATCATCAGCGGCGCCCATTCAGACGCCCTGGTCAATATTCCGCATGCGCAGGCTCCCCTGGTGACCGTAGACCGCCTCGAAAGCGGTTTCTACCCGAATATCCGCTCCGATAACTACGGAGGCGCCCGTGCCGCCACGGAGCACCTCATTGCCACGGGTGCGCAGAATATCGTCCACGTGACGTCGACTCTGGGCGAGCACAATGAGCGTCAGCGTGGCTACCGCGAGGCAATGCTTGAGGCTGGACTCATACCGGAGTTTGTGGAGCTGGGCTTCCGCCCCTCGCTGGGTATTAAGCGCGAGGTGCTCTACCGTTACCTGGATGAGCGCGCCGAAAGCCCCGAGCCGGTGGACGCGGTCTTTGCTTCCAACGATAATTACGCCGCATTGGCGCTGGGGTGGGCACGTGCTCGAAACATCCGTGTTCCCGAGGATTTCCAGGTGGTTGGTTACGACGGCACGCAGAGCGTTCAGCTGCTCATGCCGGAGCTTGCAACCGTGGTTCAGCCGATTGAGGGTATGGCGAAGCGTACCGCGCAGCGTCTGCTGGAACTCATTGAGCTGCAGCAGGGAGAATCTGCTGAGGAAGATACTCCCCCGATTAGCCAGCCTGAGGATGTGCTCCCCGTTGAGCTCCACCTGGGGGCAACGGTGCGTTCTATCCCGAATCTGGATCAGATTCAGCCTGATACCTCTGCCCCGGATGAGCTCCAATAAGAAGCTGCCCATCCATTGACCATAAAAAGCCGCCCCACCGTGCGAGTGCTCACGGTGGGACGGCTTTCGTTTATGTATTTATCGGTTTGTGTTAGCGCCCGGAAGTTTAGGAGGTGCGCTGCACAATCTCGGCGGGACCAGTACCGGGGTAGACCATGCCGACGGCATGTGCGTCAGAGAAGATGCCGTGGAGCGGTCCGAGGGAGAAGAATCCGCGGCGCTCGTAGAGGCGTGCACTGTCGTAGGTCGATGCTTCGAGGTAGGCGGGGTAGTCGCCGATGCGTTCGGTACCGTAATCGAGTAGCTGGGATCCGATGCCGCGGCCTCGATACTCTTCGAGAACACCAATGTTGAAGAGGTACCAATGCTTGTACGCGGGGCGGTACTTGAGCAGGTGCAACTCCATCAGGATCGCCTTCAGCAGGGTCTTGCAACCGAGAGCCTTGTAGTAGGCACCAAATTGCTTGAGCTCGTTAGCAAAGGAACCTTCGTGAGATTCGGGGGTGTTCCAGAGGCAGACACCCACAATCTTGCCGGTGGAGTTATCGATAGCGATGTCGATACGTCCGCGGCCCTGGAAGTTGCCGTAGACCTGCAGGGTCATGATAGCGCGGAGCTTTGCAAGTTCCTGTCGGCGGCTACCGCCTGCAATGACTGCCATCATGGCGGGATCTCCGTCGAATGCGGCAATCAGCACCTCGAGCGCATCTGCATATTCATGAGACTCGGCGGTGCGGACGGTATAGGAAGCTGAGGTCATATTCACCCTTTACAAAAGCTTGAAACTATACATAAATATTAGCTGGATTATTCACTCCTGGCTAATAAATTGTGCCTTATCAAGACATTTTTCACCGCCATGCACCGAATGCATGTCAGCTTATATTGCACCATTATGCATAATTTTTTCGCATATTTATTCACGACTATTTTTCACGCTTTTGCAGGAAAAATTGAACACCCCGCACCAACTCTAGGAAGAGCGGTACGGGGTGTACATCACGTTGAGGTTATCTACTCACTAAGAGTGCAGACTATGCGTTAGACTTTGCCTTCAGTGCAACCTTCAGAAGCGAATCTGCGTTGGTCACAGATGCGCCCGAAGCCTGGACATCTTCAACCGAGGCAGCTGCCTTCTTGGCATTGGTGATCACCATGGGGGTTGCCAGCGGGTAGCCAGCCGCCTTGATGGCGGGAATATCAAACTCAGCGATGACGTCGCCGCGCTTGACAGTGTCACCCTTAGCAACCTTGGGCTCGAAGTGCTTGCCGTCGAGCTCGACGGTGTCCATGCCAATGTGCATCAGCAGATCCAGGCCGTCCTCGGTGCGCAGACCGTATGCGTGGCCGGTGGGGAATGCAACGGTAATCTTGCCGTCAGCCGGTGCGTAGAGCTTACCTTCGGTGGGCTCCACTGCGGTGCCTGCACCCAGGGCGCCGGAGGAGAAGGTGGGGTCCTTGACGTCAGCCAGCAGAACCACGGAACCGACCATGTGGGAGCCGATTTCGACGCTCTCGCCAGCATCAGTTGCTACAGCGGCAGCGGGAGTAGCGGCAGCTGCTGCGGTGGCAACGGGAGCTGCAGCAGCGGGTGCCTCAGCTTCCTCAGTGTTGCCAGCCTCAACCTTCTTACCCCAGATGAAGGAGGCAACGAAAGCGATGACGGTAGTCAGAACGAGGCAGCCCAAGAAGCCAGGAATACCGGCACCGACAGTTGCTTCAATCGAGGGGAAGCCCAGGTAACCAGCAGCACCAAGCTTGCCCGCCTTAATTCCAAGGATAGAGGTAACCATCGAGCCAATACCCGCGGAGACGATTGCAATGTAGAAGGGCCAGCGCAGAGCCAGGTTCACACCGAACATTGCGGGCTCGGTAATACCCAGGAATGCCGAGGGTGCGGCAGCCGAAGCAATACCCTTAATCTTCTTGTTCTTGGTGGTCAGTGCGACACCGGCTGCGGCAGCACCCTGAGCCACGTTAGACATGGAGGCAACAACGAAGATGAAGGAACCGCCGGTAGCCCACAGGCTCATCTCGATGGGCGGGAATGCCTGGTGCATACCGGTCATCACGATAAATGCGTAGAAGGTACCGAAGACCAGACCACCGAGCGGGCCGGCAACAGTGTAGAGCCAGTTGATACCTTCACCCAACCAGGTGCCCAGCTGGAACATCGGGGGACCGACCAGCAGGAAGGTCAGGAAGCCGGTGATCAGGATGGTGAGGGTCGGGGTGAAGATGAAGTCGATGGTGCCCTTGAGGACCTTGTGGAAGAACTTCTCAATGTGGGACAGGATGAAGGCAACCAGCATGATAGGCAGCACGGTACCCTGGTAGCCCGCCTGCTGAACCTGCAGACCGAAGAGGTTCCAGTACTTCATCGGGTCGGTGCCTTCAGCACCCGCCAGAGATGCTGCGACGTTGTAGCCGTTCATCAGAGCCGGGGAGACCATTGCGGCACCCATGGTCAGACCCAGGTAGGGGTTACCGCCAAAGACCTTGGTGGCGGAGAAGCCAACCAGCACGGGCAGGAAGGCGAAGGGAGCTGCGGAGAGCAGGTTGACGATATCCGCGAAGTCAGCCCATTCGGGGAAAAGTTCAATAACTGCCTGAGGGCCAAAAATACCCTTAGAGGTCAGGAGGCTATTGAGCGCCATCAGCATACCGCCACCGACCAGAACCGGGATCAGCGGGACGAAGATGTCGGCAATGGTCTTGATGAAGCGGGAAACGATGTTGCCCTGCTTGGAGGCAATTTCCTTGAGCTCATCCTTGGAGGCTTCGGGTGCGCCAGCGGCAATGAGGTGCTTGTGTACCTCGTTGACGTCGCCGGGGCCGACGATGATCTGGAACTGGCCAGCGTTGAGGAAGCTACCCTTGAGGTCTTCGTCGTTGTCGATTGCTGCCTGGTCGACCTTGTCCTGGTTCTTCAGGACGAGGCGAAGGCGGGTTGCGCAGTGTGCGGCTGCAACAATGTTGCCGGCGCCACCGACGTCCTTCAGCACGCGCTGTGCCACTGACTTGTGGTCCACGCTCGCTCTCCTTTGTTTGGAGCACCACCGTATGATGCTTTGTGAATGGGGTGGGGTGACATGTCTGTGTGTGCATGTCATGTGTATGTCATACGTTTGACATATCAGATGTAAAACATGGTATCACGGGAAAGTTCTTAAAAGCGAGGGCCCACCCTCCATGCGGAGAGTGAGCCCTCAGACATATTCAGAAATTACCGAAAAGCCCCCGTGTAGGCAGCTCCCAACGCTTAGAAAACAGCTTAGAGACGGCCGTACTCCAGGGACAGCACCTCGCCACCGGTCAGGCGGACGCGGCGCTTATCACCCTTGAAGAAGGTGCGAGCGGTCATGACCTCAGCACCCATGGACGCGACCAGCTTGCCACCCACGTACAGCTCGGTAGCCGAACCGTCCACGAGCAGGTCAAACTCGCGAATCTTCGAACGCTTCAGAGTGCGGCGGCGCAGGCTACCACCCTCGGTGTAGCGGGTACCGCCACGATCCATCTGCACAAAGTCCTTATCCAGCACAATGCTCAGAGCCACGCCGTGAGTGTCCTTAATCTTCAGCTTCACGCGCTCATCAGAGACGTTCACACGGCCGCGCAGACGGAAGGTCAGGGCGTTCTTCAGCTCCACGAGCTTGCCCTTCTCCTCATCGCGATACAGCGGGGTCATCTTCATCGCGTCGTTGAGTTGCGGCACCGGACGCTGGAAAATCTTGCCGTTGCGCAGGTGCAGCTCACGCGGGTAGGTGAACATGTGCACCCAGCGGTGGCTCCACGACGGCAGGTCGTCCTGGTCAGCGTTACCCAGCCAAGCAATCATTACCGGGGCGTCACCGCGTACATCGTGCGGTGCCTTCGGGTCGGCGGTCAGGCCGGTGCCGGAGATGGTCTGCGGGGCGTAGAACTCGAAACCTGCATCCAGCTCGGTGAAGGGGGTCTCCACGGTGAACTTGAGGGTCTCGTTATCCAGCGAACCAACAATGTAGCCACTCTGGAAAATGTTGTTGTACTTCTCGCCGAGGGGCTGCATGCCCTGCGGGCTGAAAATCAGCACGTCGCGGATTTCGCCGGTCAGCTCATCACGCATGCTCAGCAGCGAGGGGCACTCGTACATGTAGGTGCCCTTGAGGGTCTTATCCTTGATACCCAGCTCACCGCGGAAGGTCCACTCGCGGCGGTCAGCGGAGGTGTACACGACCACGGCGCCGGTCTTATCTTCACGCTGAGCACCAATGACCATCCACCATTCGCCGTTACGCTCAAAGACGTGCGGGTCGCGGTAGTGCGCGGTGTAGCCCTTCTCGGGGCCGGAAATCAGCGGGGGCAGCTGACGGGTCGGCTTCGCATCCTCACCCGCAGTTGCGAGGATCTGGTAGGTTTCGCGGTTACCTTCTTCATCCTTCACGTTGCCGGTGTAGAAGAACTCAAAACCGCCGGGCACCTTAATGCCGGAACCGGAGTAGCAGCCGTGCGAGTCGTAGCGGCTGTCGGGAACCAGGGCGGTACCCTCATCGGTCCAGTGAGTCAGGTCCTCACTCACGGCGTGGCGCCAATAGACCATACGCTCCGGGTGCAGGGGCGAGTACTGGTAGAAGGCGTGGTAGCGCTTGCCGTCGAAGACCAGGCCGTTCGGGTCGTTCAGACGGCCCACGGGAGGTGCCAGGTGCAGCGCCGGGTAGTCGCGGTCTTCACGCACGCCAGCGCCAAAGGCGTCCAGGATTTGCTGTGCTTCAGCAGCCAAGTCGCGGGCGGGTCGCTCGGTTGCGCTCTTCTTCTTTTTCTTCTGCTCGCTCATGTCTATCCGTTTTCGTGTATGGGGAATGTCTGGGTTATCTCATCCCATCATACGGCACCTCTCCCCCGTTGCCGGGCTCTAGGAGAGAGGCACCACAGTGCTCTCAGCCTCTCTCATCCGAGGCACAGGGCGGTCACAGCGGCTTATACCGCCACCTGCCGAGGAGATAGCACATACCCCGTTTGCTACAGGAGAAAAAGGGCTGATACGGCAAAACAACCCGCCGCCTCGCCTAAGCATAGTGGGCGAGGCGGCGGGTGCCGTTAAAAGCCGCGAGGCGGCGCATCCAATGGATGCACCGCCCGCGTAAGAATCGAGAAGAAGTCGATTACTTGAGGGTGATGGTTGCGCCAGCAGCCTCGAGCTGCTCCTTAGCCTTCTCAGCGTCTTCCTTGGAAACGCCCTCGAGCAGAGCCTTGGGAGCGCTGTCAACCAGGTCCTTTGCTTCCTTCAGGCCGAGGGAGGTCAGGGCACGAACTTCCTTGATCACTGCGATCTTCTTGTCGCCAGCGGACTCCAGGACAACGTCGAACTCGGACTTCTCTTCAGCAGCGTCGCCGCCTGCTGCGCCGCCTGCTACAACAGCAACGGGAGCTGCTGCGGTGACGTCGAACTCTTCCTCGAATGCCTTAACGAACTCGGAAACCTCAACCAGGGACAGTTCCTTGAATGCTGCAATGAGTTCTTCGATGGACAGCTTAGCCATTGTTTGGCTCCTTCACTATCTGGTGCGGGCTGACGCCCGCGGTGTAAATCTTCAGTACCTACCCGAAAGGGTCGGTCAAATTTAGGGTGCGTTTACGCTGTTCACGTTCACGCTGCTGAGTATCTCAGCGCTGGTGCAGTAGCACGAAAGGGGCTTATGCCTCTTCCGAAGCCTCCTCGGCAGCAGCGGGAGCTGCGCCTTCCTGCTCCTCCAGCTTGACGCGCAGTGCGTCCACAACCTGTGCGATGCGTGCGATGGTAGCCTTTGCACCACCTGCAACCTTGGACAGCAGAACCTCGCGGGATTCCAGGTCAGCGTAGCGCTTGACGTCGTCCTCGGAAAGAGCGGCACCTTCGTAGTAACCGTTCTTCACAATCAGCTGGGGGTTAGCCTTGGCAAAGTCACGCAGGCCCTTAGCAGCATCAATCAGGTCGCCCTTGATGAATGCCAGTGCGGAGGGACCCTGGAGGTGGCCTTCGAATGCGTCGATGCCAGCTTCCTTAGCTGCGATAGCAGCCAGCGTGTTCTTCACCACGGCGTATTCGGTCTCTGCACCGAGTGCGCGGCGCAGCTCCTTGAGCTGTGCAACAGTGAGACCGCGGTATTCGGTCAGGATGACTGCGTTCGAAGCTTCGAAGAGTTCCTTCAGCTCGGATACTGCAGCGATCTTTTCCTGAGTCGCCATGGTAGTTCCTTCTTCCGATTCTTGTAAGGTCGCCGGTAGAGCCTCGAAGCATTTATTGCAAGCAATAAAAAATGCCCCGACGCGTAGGCGTACGAGGCACGATAGACGGCACCCTGAATGAGGGCAACGGCTATTCACTTCGAGTTACCTACGCGGGCGGCGATTTCTAGTGAAATCTGCTCTTATCAGAACTCTGTTCTTCGTCTCCACCGAGGTGGCGATAAAGGACATAGTTCTAGACCGGCGGTCTTTGGTTTATTCATCATCTCAGGTTAAAGCCCGAGTCGCAAGTTAAAAACGTGATTAAGCGGGGTTAATCACTTAAAGCTCCTCTTTAAGCCGATTAACCCGCGCTTTCTCCCGTCTGAAAGGTCCGGCTAAAAGCCAGCAAACCGTGTTCTAGAGGTAAAAACGCTTTCCGTCGGAGAACAAGAAGCAACGCTCAACAGCCACACCCAGGCGCACTCGCTCCCCCGCACTTAGGACGGTGGAGCCCTGCGCATCGGGAATAAAGAACTCAAGCTCCTGACCGGCACGCATTCGGGCGTACATTCGGGCGCTCAGCTCAGAATCCGCCGAAGCCCGCTGGGGCTCCAAAGGCAGGGAAACCGCCTCCAGCAAACGCGCACGGTACAGCATTCCGCCCACCAGGTGGCGGTGACCGAGCACCTGCACCGGCAGGGAATGAGCAGCATCTGCCGCCACGGGGTGCAATGCGGTCGCTCGAATAGCCAACTCGCACCCGGCAGGAAGAGCCTCAGAATCCTCAAGAGCCAATAGGTTCAGCGCGGGCGCCGCCATAAGCTTCGCCACCTGCAGAGTATGCGGATGCGCCAGCAGACGCTCCGGAGTATCCACCTGCACCAGGTAACCGGCGTCCATCACCGCCACCCGCTGACCCAGCATGAGCGCCTCATTCTGATCATGGGTCACGTACAGGCCCGTAAAACCGTAGCGCTCATGCAGGCGCACAATATCGGCGCGGATACTCGCGCTCATCTCTTCATCCACACTCGCCAGCGGCTCATCGAAAAGAACCACCGGAGCACGACGAATCAAAGCACGCGCAATACCCACACGCTGCGCCTGACCACCCGACAGCTGCGAAGGCTTACGGGACTCCAAACCCTCAAGCTTCAACGCCTCCAGCAGCTCACGGTAGTAGTCCATATCGACCCCACCTGAGAACGCGCCCAGCCGGATCGGGAAGAGAATATTGTCCTTCACGCTCAGGTGCGGGTACAGAATAGGGCGCTGAAAAACCACACCCACCGAACCGCGCTCCAGAGGCTGACCGGCATAGGTCACCCGACCCGCACTCGGCTCCTCCAAACCGGCAATAATGCGTAGCAGAGTGGACTTACCCGTACCCGAGGAACCAACCAGAGAAATCAGCTCGCCGGGGTGCACATCCAGGTCAATCTCGTTCAGAACCGTCGTATCGGAGCCAAAGGTCTTAGCGACGCCTCGAATACGCAGGCCTTCAAAGGGCTCCGCCGCGGCAGAAGAGTGGGATGCAGAAGTCATTCCCCCATTATCGCCGAAACTCACCCACAGCACCGGCGCAGAAGATAAGCGCCGTCATAAAACGGTGCGCGAGCCTCACGCCTGAGTCTCATGTGAGCGCCCTAGCTCGGGCGCACCAGCAAACGCCCCTTCAAGGCCAAATGCAGCGTGCCCGCCCACAGGAAGATGAGGAAAGCAGTACCCACCACCGTCAGGACAGGACCCACCAGCTCCAGCGAGCCAGCAGCCGTCAAGCGAATACCGCTCGCAACCATGGAAGCCATACCGAAGGAGAATCCCCACATGCTCATCGAGAAACCGCCCTCAAGCACCCACGGGAGCAAACGCATCAGGAAAATCAGCTGCAGAATACCGTAACCGGTCAGCACCAGGAAGAACCAATCAACCGTACCGCCATTAGCCGCCAAGTACGCGTTACCACCCACAAAAGGTGGTGCCATCTGGATACCAATGATGCCCCGCTCCCCCTGAGGCAGCGGGGTCAGGGTGCGCAGGCGGCTCAGAATCGCAGCCTCGATACTGAACCACGAAATCAGGCCCGCACCAAAGAAAAGCATCGCCATATCGCGCCACCCCACAAAACCCATCGCCGTAGCGGTCGCAAAGTTCGTCGCAACCGTCGGCAGATACAGCACCGGCGAAGCAGCCTCGGGCGCATACCCGCCACGCCACGTACCGGCGATACGGTGAGATGCGAAATACAACTGACCCACAGCTCCCAGCACAACCAGGGTCAGAGCCGGAGCCTCAGCATAGGGGTAGAGAGCCGCACCCACCTGCGCCGTCGTCGCCGGAACCAGAGAAAAGAAGCAGGTACGCGCCGGATGCTCCCAAAAACCACACACCCACGCACGGTACTTCACCACCGAGTGCACCAGGAAACCCACAAGGAGCAGCCACACCACGGCGTTAAAAGCCAGGATGCTCTCGCCCACCCAATCGGGCGCCATTCCCTTCGACGCACCGGTGCGCCAAGCGGCACCCAATGCGCCGGTACCCAGCGCCACCGCAAAATAATTAACCGGCACACTAAGGCCTCGACGGGCTATCTGCGCATTCTGGGTAGAAGAAGACATGGACTCTCTCTCGTCATAGATGGGGTGATAGGAAGCGTGCGGGCTTCTCCCTCAACGGTTCAGATACCGGAAGAAGCAATCACGGCCAGGGGTTCATTCTACGTTTTAACCCCATAAAAGCTGGAAGTCTATGACGCACTTTAACTGACGCCGGTCACGCAATGTCTTGAATCTTCACGCAATGTCTTGAATCTTCACGCTGTGTTTTGATTCTTCACACAGACAAAATCATGCACAAAAAATCGCCCCCGACGTTCGCACGTCGGGGGCGACTACTAGCTAAATGCTAGAAGCTACAGGTGCATACCTTAGGCAGCAACGGCAGCCGGATCAACGGGGATGCCGGGGCCGAAGGTGGTAGCAACGGTTGCCTTGGAGATGTAACGACCCTTAGCCGAAGAGGGCTTCAGACGGTTAACCTCTTCCAGAGCTGCCTGGAAGTTCTCCTCGAGCTGCTCAGCGGTGAAGGAAGCCTTACCGATGATGAAGTGCAGGTTGGAGTTACGGTCAACGCGGAAGTCAATCTTACCGCCCTTGATGTCTGCAACAGCCTTTGCAACATCCATGGTCACGGTACCGGTCTTGGGGTTCGGCATCAGGTTACGGGGACCCAGAATCTTACCCAGGCGGCCGACCTTGCCCATCATGTCGGGGGTTGCAACCGCTGCGTCGAAGTCAGTCCAGCCGCCAGCGATCTTTGCGATCAGCTCGTCGGAACCAACGTAGTCAGCGCCAGCTGCCTCAGCCTCAGCAGCCTTGGGGCCTGCTGCGATAACGACCACGCGAGCGGTCTTACCGGTGCCGTGGGGCAGGTTCACGGTACCGCGAACCATCTGGTCTGCCTTACGGGGGTCAACGGACAGACGCATTGCAACCTCAACGGTTGCGTCGGTCTTGGTGGAAGAGGTTTCCTTCGCCAGGGCAACTGCCTCAGCGGGGGTGTAGAGCTTACCCTCTTCAATCTTGGCTACAGCTGCCTTGTACGCCTTGCTGCGCTTTGCCATCTGCTTTTCTCCTTATGCAGTTGTGGTCTCGTGAGCCGCGCTCGGCTCTGCCACATCCCGTCCATACGACGGGCATTTACAAGTTCTGTGTAGAAAAATCTACGGTGCCGATTACTCGGCTATTCGGCGAACCGAAATTACTCGACGGTGATACCCATGGAACGAGCGGTACCTGCGATGATCTTGGAAGCAGCATCCAGGTCGTTTGCGTTCAGGTCGGGCATCTTGGTCTCAGCGATTTCACGCACCTGAGCCTCGGTCAGCGAACCAACCTTGGTGGTGTGAGGAACAGCGGAGCCCTTAGCAACGCCAGCAGCCTTCTTGATCAGCTGGGAAGCCGGAGGGGTCTTGGTGATGAAGGTGAAGGAGCGATCCTCGTAGACGGTAATCTCAACGGGGATGATGTTACCGCGCTGCGACTCAGTTGCAGCGTTGTATGCCTTGCAGAACTCCATGATGTTCACACCGTGCGAGCCCAGTGCGGGGCCGACGGGGGGAGCCGGGTTAGCGGCGCCTGCCTGGATCTGCAGCTTGATGAGGCCAGTGACCTTCTTCTTGGGAGCCAATGTAGGGTCCTTTTCTTAGCTGGGAACCGACGCACAGGAGCGTACGCCGGCAAGACGGTGACCGTGGCGCGGTCACCCGTGCATCCGCATGAAAGCGTGACATGCGCATACACAAACCAACATTCTAGCGTTAATCAGCGACTTAATCCAGCGTTAGCTAGCAGAAAGGTTAAACCTCGTCCGCACAGCCGCCGCCGGTTATACAGCCACAACAAAATATGAGCCCCGCACCGAAGTGCGAGGCTCATATTCACACGCTAGACGCGTTAAATCTTTTCGATCTCGGTGAAGCTCAAGGTCACCGGGGTGTCGCGACCGAAGACGGAAATCATCACGACAATCTGCTGGGACTCGCCCTTGATCTCCGAAACGGTAGCGTCCATGCCCTCGAAAGCACCGGACTTCACGCGGACGTTCTCGCCCACGGTGTAGTCGGACTCGATAACGGGCTTGGAAACGGGCAGGCCCTGGCTCTGCTGCTGCTCTTCGAAGACCGGCAGGAGCATGTCAAAGACCTCGTCCATGCGTAGCGGGACCGGGTTGTACGCGTCCTGACCCACGAAGCCAGTCACACCGGGGGTGTGGCGGACAACGCCCCACGAGTGGTCAGTCAGTTCCATACGCACCAGAACGTAACCGGGGACGCGCACGCGGCGAATGGTCTTCTTCACGGTGTTCTTGAACTCAACCACGGTCTCCATGGGAACCTGAACCTCGAAGATCTCATCTTCAGCTTCCAGGTTCTGGATGCGGGTCTCGATACCGGTCTTCACCTTGTTCTCGTAACCGGAGTAGGTGTGCACCACGTACCAGTCGCCCGCCTGACGGCGCAGCTTGGACTTGAATTCTTCCAGAGCGTCGACTTCCTCAGCAGCCTCAGCAGCTGCTTCAGCCACCTCGACAGCCTCGGTAGCTTCCTCAGCCTGCTGCTCAATAGCCGCAGACTCCTCAGTAGCCTCAGCAGCGGCTACCTCGACCTCTTCAATCTCGGATACCAGTTCCTGCTCGGACACGTCGCTCCTACTTTCTATCGTTAATCATCCAGAGGGGATTCCCACTCACCAATACGCTGAGGGAAATCACTGATGGGGCACCCAGAATAAGGATGCAGCCAGTACTAGTTACGCTGAATCGTTCCGTTACCGAAAATCCAGAATGCTCCCTGGCCAAAAAGATAATCCAGACCAGAAATAAGCAGGAGCATCACCACGACAAAGAACAGAACTCCGAAGAAGTAACCAACCAGTTCGCGTCCGGTGGGAGTAGTAACCTTCTTCAACTCCGCAATAACTTCACGGAGGAATGCAAAAATACGGCCGAAGAAACCGAGCTTCTTATCGCTCTTCGACGATGCGCCGGGCTGAACAGCCTTCTCGACGGTAGCAGACGATGCCATTTCTTCTGCCCCTTTCTGAGTCTAAAAAAGTACGCCCGGGGAACGGGCGTACAAAGATGTTATTTGAGGCAATAAAAGCAGGGCGGACAGGACTCGAACCTGCAACCTGCGGTTTTGGAGACCGCTGCTCTACCAATTGAGCCACCACCCTTTGAAGTTTTCACTTCAGGTGTGAGAGTTGCTTCTCACTCGCTTGCTCCTCCATTGCCTCCTAAGCCGTGGCTTTAGAGGGGCAAACAATTACACCCTTGCGGGTGCAGAACTAACTGTAAACCATCTTTCGGGGCCGATGCAACTTCAGAATGTAATATTTTTCTGAAAAACCTTCTGAGATACCTCAACAAGGGTTCCGCATCACTACTAGTGGACCGTATCCTAATAAGAGGAATGCCGCATATACCCGCGCCACCACGCGCGAGATAATCCCACTTGTGCATTCTCATCACCTATTTCCCTTGTCGACTTCACGCCGGCAGCGCACACGAAGAAAGAGAAGAGAGCCCCATGGCGCGTATTTCAAGCCGCATCGGTGCCATCGCACCCTCCGCCACCCTTGCCGTCGACGCAAAGGCAAAAGCACTCAAGGCTCAGGGACGCCCCGTCATTGGTTTCGGCGCAGGCGAACCGGACTTCCCCACCCCCGCGCACATTGTGGATGCAGCACGCGAAGCGCTCAACGACCCCAAGAACTTCCGCTACTCCCCCGCATCCGGCCTTCCCGAACTGAAGAAGGCCATCGCGGAAAAGACCCTGCGCGACTCCGGCGTAGAGGTTGACCCCTCCCAGGTTATCGTCACCAACGGTGGCAAGCAGGCCGTCTACCAGGCCTTCACAACCGTCATCGACGAAGGCGACGACGTCCTACTGCCCGCGCCCTACTGGACCACCTACCCCGAGTGCATCCGCCTGGCAGGCGGCAACCCCATCGAGGTGTTCGCCGGTAGCGACCAGCACTACAAGGTCACCGTCGAGCAGCTCGAAGCCGCATACACCCCCGCCACCAAGGCGCTCATCTTCGTCTCCCCTTCCAACCCGACCGGTGCCGTCTACACCGAAGAGGAAACCCGCGCCATCGGCGAATGGGCACTGTCCAAGGGTATTTTCGTGCTGACCGACGAGATTTACGAACACCTCACTTATGACGGTGTTAAGGCAGTCTCCATCCTGAAGGCAGTACCCGAGCTCGCTGACCTGTGCGTCATTCTCAACGGCGTGGCAAAGACCTACGCCATGACCGGTTGGCGTGTGGGCTGGATGATTGGCCCGCGCGACGTGATCGCCGCAGCCTCCAACCTGCAGTCCCACATGACCTCCAACGTCAACAACATCGCCCAGCGTGCCGCCCTTGAAGCACTGACCGGCCCGCAGGACGACGTGGAAATCATGCACGCAGCCTTCGACCGCCGCCGCCGCACCATTGTGGAGGGTCTGAACGCTATTGAAGGCGTGCACTGCCCCGTACCCACCGGCGCGTTCTACGCCTACCCGGACGTACGCGAACTGCTCGGCAAGGAAATTGAGGGTGTACGCCCGCAGACTAGCGCAGAGCTGGCTGAGCTCATCCTCGAAAAGGCTGAGGTCGCCGTGGTTCCCGGTGAGGCATTCGGCCCCAGCGGCTACCTGCGCCTCTCCTACGCACTAAGCGACGAGGACCTGGCGGAGGGCCTGGCACGTCTGCAGAAGTTCCTCGGTCAGGCACGCGACTAGTTCCTTACCCCCTGACCGCACCCACTGAACCGTGCAACTCGCCTCGATGGAGGCTGCGGTTCAGACGTGGGATTAGGCGTGGGTTCAGACGTGGGATGGACCGGCGCAAAACGATCAATCACAGGGCTATTGACCGTTTCTTGCTCTAAAAACCGAGAATCCCACAAATATTTAAAAATATTTTTAAAACGAATGAGGCTTCCCGCATCTGTACCGATGCGAGGAAGCCTCATTCGCCTCTTCGGTGCCATAGGTGGGAAGCGGCGGCTATTTGTGTTTCAAACCCAAACATACAGGTGCCAAAAACCTAAACTTTTCAGCACCAAAACGGGCGTTCCCACGGCTTTCCACCACTACCAACACAACCCAAACATCGCTAAAATAGAGACCAAGAGAACGACCTCCCGACCAGCGCACACCCATGCGCCGAATTCGTGGAGGTCATAGTTATATACACGCGCGCACAACACCTAAAACGCGCAGACATTAGGAGCCAACCATGAAGATCGGTCTGCTTACTTCCGGCGGCGACTGCCCCGGCCTGAACGCTGTCATCCGCGGCGCTGTCCTCAACGGCGTCAAGAAGTACGGCTACGAATTCGTCGGCTTCCGCGATGGCTGGCGCGGTGTCGTCGAAGGCGACTACATGGACCTGCCCCGCCAGAAGGTCCGCGGCTTGGCATCCCAGGGCGGCACCATCATCGGTACCTCCCGCACCAACCCCTTCGACGGCCCCAACGGTGGCCCCGAAAACATCGAAATCATGATGGAACGCCACGGCATCGACGCAATCGTCGCTATCGGCGGTGAAGGCACCCTCGCAGGCGCAAAGCGTCTGGCAGACGCAGGCCTGCCCGTCATCGGTGTTCCCAAGACCATCGACAACGACCTGCGCGCAACCGACTACACCTTCGGCTTCGACACCGCAGTGTCCATCGCAACCGAGGCAATGGACCGCATCCGCACCACCGGCGAATCGCACCACCGCTGCATGGTCGCCGAGGTCATGGGTCGCCACGTCGGCTGGATCGCACTGCACTCCGGTATGGCAGCAGGCGCACACGCCATCCTGATCCCCGAGGTCAAGGTCTCCATGGAACAGGTTGCTGAATGGGTCAAGGAAGTGCACGACCGCGGCCGCTCTCCCCTGGTTGTTGTTGCTGAAGGCTTCATCCCCGAAGGCTTCGACGACGTCATGGCAAACAAGGGTACCGAGAAGGACGGTCGTCCCCGCCTCGGTGGTATCGGTGAATACATCACCCACGAGATCGAGGCCATGACCGGCATCGAAACCCGTAACACCATCCTGGGTCACATCCAGCGCGGTGGCGCACCCACCGGCTACGACCGCGTGCTCGCAACCCGCCTGGGCATGGGCGCAGTCGACATGGTCGCCCAGAAGCAGTGGGGCAAGATGGTCTCCGTTCAGGGCACCGAAATCAAGTACGTACCCCTCGAAGAGGCACTGGACGGCCTGAAGTCCGTACCTCAGGAACGTTGGGAAGAAGCAGCCGTCCTCTTCGGCCGCTAAACCCCGCAGCCTCAGCACATGAGCTGGGCGCACAGACTAAAACCGCGGAGGCGGGCACTCTTAACAGGTGCCCGCCTCCGCGGTTCTAGTTTGGGGTGGTAGCTTGTGGTGGGGAATGCCCTAGCGCTTCAGGAAGTCCTGTCCCGCCAACGAACGACGCGCCACCTCACCGGATTCCGGCGAAACCACCGTCGTCTGAGCCACCGCGTACTCGGTTGCCGGCGCCGGCGAACCATCGGGCAGGAAGTCGCCGCCATCAACCGCACGCAAAGGCGCCTGCGGATCAACGCCGCGCTTAATCACAGCCAACGCAATCGGGCCCGCCTCGTGATGCAACGCCACCGAGGTAATGCGACCGACCGGGCGGGACTTGCCCTCCACAAACAGCTCACTACCCGCCGCCGGAAGGGTGTGCTCCGAACCGTCAATATCCAAGAACACCAGACGGCGCGGCGGGCGACCCAGGTTATGCACGCGCGCCACCGTCTCCTGGCCCTTGTAGCAGCCCTTATCGAAATGCACCGCGGTACGGGTGTAATCCAGCTCCTGCGGGATGGTCTTATCGTCCGCCTCGGTGCCGTAGCGCGGGCGCCACGCCTCAATACGCAGAGCCTCAGCAGCCCACAGACCGGCAAAACGCGCATCCGAAGATTCAGCCAGGGCGGGCAGAATAGAGCGCGGCACAATACTCAAGAAACGCTTGTAGTCCGCACCCGGGTGATTATCGCCCGCCTCATCGTAACGGTAGCTACCCGGTGCCGGAGTGTGCCAGGGATCCTCCCACACCAGCGGCTGAGCCTCAGCGAGCGCCGGATGCACCGAACCGTCCTGCTGGATCGGGTTGCGGGCGGTCTCCAGCACGGCGTATTCGTCGCTGAGGTTCTGCACCTCAACGCGCATCATGAATTTCATGCGGTTCAGGTAATCGGTCAGGGGCTGAGCCTGGTCGCCTTCCACAATCAGCCAGAGTGCCTCGCCGTCCTCGATAGCGGCGGGTGCGTACTCCACGCGGCCCTGAGGGGAAAGCAACAGGAACTCGCGGCTCTCCCCGGCGGTCATGCCGGTCAGAATCTGCGAGGCGATGGAGGTCAGCCAATTCTGGCGGTCCGGCCCCTCAACACGCACCACGCCCAGGGAGGAGCGGTCCACCAGCACCAGCGGCTCGCCTGCTTCTGCGGAGCGGTCAAAACTGAGGGCGCGCTGCTCCAGCATGGGGTTGCCGTAGTGTGCGGCAACGCCCGCGTCCAGCCCGGAGGCGGCAAAAGCGCCGTGCAGGCTCAGCAGGGGGCTTACCGGGCGGGCTGCAGCGGGCTGGGGTACCTCAGTCTGAGGCGCTTCAAGCGAAGATTCAGTCACGGAAGGTGCACCTTTCACGTAAAGAGTCTGCCCCGCCGACCAGCGGGGCAGACTCACGTTAGTTATTAGGCGGTGGGCTCGGAGCCGGGCTCACCGGTGGGCTCTTCACCGTCCAGGGAACCGAACATCGAGGTACCCAGGGAATCGCCGGTCATCGACGAGGTCTTACGCAGCTCAGCGGAGGCATGCTTGTGGAGCTTGCCCTCGGCGTCCGCGACCTCCCAGTCCCACATGAGGTTGCCGTTGACCAGGCCCCACAGGCGCACGGAGCCCGCGTAGTCGTGGGAAATGTCGTCGCGCAGCAGGTTGCCGGTCTGCATGCGAATGACCGGGCCCTTGACCATGCCCACGTAGTTTTCGCTAATACCGCCGGGGTGCGCGATGGTCGCCAGCAGGGAGAAGCCGTCGTCCTCGTTGCGCAGGGTTTCAACGCTCTCGGCGTCGGGGAAGGCGGGTACAACATCCTTGGGGACAATACCGAAGCCGCCGTCGGCGTCGGTCAGGGGGCGGTCAATCTGCCAGAAACCAGTTTCAACGGTGATGGGGCGCAGCTTCTGACCCTCGTCATCGAGCAGGAAAGACTCAGCGCGGTATTCGATAAAGGGCAGACCGTCCTGCTCAAAAGTAATAATCTGGCCGAAGGGGGTGTTTTCCTGGCCTTCGTACCACATGGTTCCGGTACCTTCCCAGGTGCCGAGCAGCCATGCGAAGGGAACAAGTTCAGGGGTTAGGTTGGTAGGGATTTCAATAGCCATACTTCCCATTCTAGTACCCGTGTGTACAACGGTGCCCTGTTCGTTCGCCCACGGCACGTTTGTTCAGGGCACGTTCGATCACGGCACGTTCGCCCACGGCACGGGGTAGCGTCGCCGCCTGCAGAGTAATCGGTGCGGTGGGCGACATAAAGAAAACCCCCAACCGGAAGGGACCGGTGGGGGTTTACGCCGTCATTGGCGAGGCGGTACGAACCGTATGAGGCAACCGCCTAAAGCCCTGTGTGGGCGATGCTTCTGCTCTGTGCGGGAAGATTACTTCTGACCGCTGAAGAGGCCACGCAACACTGCGAATGCACCGATACCGATGCACACAGAGATAATAGCCATCAGCGACATGAAGAGAGCTTCAAGAGCCATAAGATTGTTTTCCATGCCTTAAACCTACCACAGACCCACCCCGAAAAGGTGCAGAAAAGGGCGTAGAATCAGCGGCAGAAACATAGTGGACATCAAAGCTGGTTCCCGGGCGCACAACCCGCCTAGCACCGAGCAAAATCCCGGTTCCGCACCAGCATGCCAAAACCCCGCGGTCACCGGTTGAAAAGGCTGTATGCGCAGTCCGGAATACGATATTCGCACCCAGTCTGCGCAGGCTCCCACCACTGTGTCACAGGCGGGCTAGTACACTAGAAAGAGCCCAAAAGTTTTACACGGGAAATACGCGGGAAAGGAGAGGGTGTGTACCGTATTGCGCTCATGAGCGATACCGCCGCGCAGGATATGATTCCCTCGCTGAGCCTCCTCAGCCACAAGGTACACGTCTTCCCGCTCGATACCGCCCACACCGCCCTCGAATCCGAGGCTTTCGACCTGCTCATGGTCGACGCCCGCACCGCACTCGTGCAGGCACGCCAATGCGCCCAGCTGTTGCGCGCCGCCGGCGTACAGTTGCCACTCATCGCGCTCCTGAACGAAGGCGGCATGGCGGCGGTTGCAGCCTCCTGGCAGGTTGACGATATTGTTTCTGACCAGGCGTCCCCCTCCGAAATGGATGCGCGCCTGCGCCTGGCCATCAAGAGCGACGTCGGTGCAGAAGAAGAGAACTCCGCAGAGCGCATCGTGCGCGCGGGCAACCTCGTTATTGACACCCAGGCGTACTCCGCACATCTTTCCGGTACCGCACTGAACCTGACCTTCAAAGAGTTTGAACTGCTCAAGTTCATGGCTCAGCATCCCGGACGCGTCTTCTCCCGTGCCCAGCTGCTCTCTGAGGTGTGGGGTTACGACTCTTATTACGGTGGCACCCGCACCGTGGACGTGCACGTGCGTCGTCTGCGTTCCAAGCTCGGCACCGAATACGAGCAGATGATTTCGACCGTGCGTAACGTGGGTTATTCCTTCAACAGCACCCGCTAAATTTTTCGGTGCCAACCGCTGTTTTGGTGTGCCCGTTCTTAAGTAGCCTCGCCGCTGAGCCGAGTACCAGAATGTGTAAATGTTCCGGTTCTTGTCATATTCACCCAGGAAGAAGAGCAAACTCTTCAAAGAGCAACCATCCCCGGTAGAGTTGAATGAGAAGGCTACGAAAGAAGGCGATGATGGTACACAGTCAGACACCCAATCCCTCCACCCTGCCCGCTGAAAGCTCCCTTGTTTACGCGGAACCGCAGCTCACCGAAGAGCTGCTGGAACGATTCGATTCCTTTGCGCAGGCGGTTGCTAAGCACGATGGCGTTTCGGCGTTCTCCGAGCAGACCCGCATTGAGCTGAGCAAGGCATTGCGTGAAAGCACCCTGACCCCTCCGCGTTTCTTTGTCGCCGAGGATGACGGCACCCTCGCCGCCGTGTTCGTGGCGCTCACCCCCGCCAACGACGAAGACACCGGCGTGATTGAGGCAGCCGTCGCCCCCGAATACCGCGGACGAGGCGCCGGCAGCGCATTCTTCGACCACGCAGTCCGTCAGCTGGGTGAAGACGCCGTACGCTACCGCCTCTGGGTTCACGGCAGCGCCACCGACACCGGCATCGAAAGCCCCGCCCACGCGTTCGCGACCCTGCACGGCTTCGAGCCGGTACGTGTGCTGTACAAGATGGTTCTGCCCCTGGACGCGCAGACCCGCGAAGAGCTCGTGGAACGCTCCGACGCACGCACTCTGCCGGAGAACCTGCGGATGCGCACCTTCACCGGCGCGGACGAATTCCCCTGGCTGCGCGTGAACGCCGCAGCGTTTGCGCACCACCCGGAGCAGGGCAAGCTCACCCTTGCCGATTTGCGCGAGCGCACCGGCTCCCCCTGGTTCCGTCCCGAGGGTTTCTTCATCGCCTCCGAGGTGGATGATGACTCCGCTATTGCGGCGTTCACCTGGACGAAGATCCCGACCGGTCAGGAGCAGGGCGAGCTGTCCCCCGCCGGCGAGATTTATGTGGTGGGTGTGAGCCCGCAGGCTCAGGGAGGCGGCCTGGGCCGAACCCTCACCCTGCGCGCGCTGGCGTACCTGGCGTGCGCTGAGGATGAGAAGGGTGAGCCGCTGCGCGCCATCGACCTGTACGTGGACGCCGATAACACTACCGCATACTCCCTCTACACCTCCCTGGGGTTTGGTGTGGCGACAGTTGACCGCATGTACGCCCCCGCCCAGCAGAATGAGCCTGCCGCCTAGTTTTCTGTACGCCGTCTCCGGCGTGCTTCTTCACGACTTATCCCCGATCAGAAAGGCAAGTACAGTATGGTACCCGCCCCCAATGGCCTGAATAAGGCGCCTAAGCCCAAGCCCTCTGAGCCTGCGCCCATGACCGGTGTTATTCACATTGGCCACGATATTTCGAAGATTGAACGTGCCGAGTCCCGCGGCGACCGCATTGAGAAGGGCGAGAAGCGCTCCTACTTCAGCCTTGAAGAGGAGTTCGGCCCGGAGCGTTTCTTTGACCGTGAGAGCAGCTGGCTGGACTTCAACACCCGCGTGCTGGAGCTTGCGGAGGACCCGAACCTGTTCCTGCTGGAGCGCCTGAACTTCCTGTCGATTGTGGCCTCTAACCTGGACGAGTTCTTCATGGTGCGTGTGGCGGGTCTGAAGCGCCGCATCGCGACCGGTCTGGCGGTTCCTTCGGCTGCCGGTCTGAGCCCCGAGGAGCAGATGGAAGAGATCGCTGAGCGCGCTCACCAGCTGCAGGCTCGTCACGCTGATGTGTTCCACAACCAGGTGCTGCCGGCTCTGGAGGAGCAGAACATCCGCATCGTGGGTTGGAACGACCTGGATACGGACGCTAAGCAGCGTCTGCGTCAGGAGTTCATGCAGGACATCTTCCCGATTCTGACCCCGCTGGCGGTTGACCCGGCGCACCCCTTCCCGTACATTTCGGGCCTGTCGCTGAACCTTGCGGTGCTGGTGCGTAACCCGCAGACCGGCAAGGAGCTGTTCGCCCGTGTGAAGGTGCCCGACCAGCTGGACCGTATGGTCTCTGTGGATGGTTCCCGCGCCGCCAACACTGCGGGCCGCGAGAGCCGCTACATTGCGCTCGAAGACATTATTGCTGAGCACCTGGATACCCTCTTCCCGGGCATGGAGGTTGTGGAGCACCACGTCTTCCGCGTGACTCGTAACGAGGATCTCGAGGTGGAAGAGGACGATGCAGAGAACCTGCTGAAGGCTCTGGAGAAGGAGCTTCTGCGCCGTCGTTTCGGTCCGCCGGTCCGCCTGGAGGTTGAGGACACCATCAACCCGACCATCCTGGATCTGCTGATTTCTGAGCTGAATATTGATGAGTCTGAGGTGTACCGCCTGCCGGCTCCGCTGGATCTGCGCGGTATGAGTGCGATTGTTCGTGCGAACCGCCCGGCTCTGCACTACCCCAAGCACATTGCGCACACTTCCCGTTGGCTTAACGCCACCGAGACTGCGAAGGCTGCGGACGTTTTCGCTGCGGCCCGCGACCACGACGTGCTACTGCACCACCCGTACGATTCCTTCGCGACCAGTGTGCAGGCGTTCCTGGCTCAGGCTGCCGCTGACCCGCGTGTTCAGGCGATTAAGCAGACCCTGTACCGCACCAGTGGCGACTCCCCCATCGTGGATGCGCTGATTGAGGCGGCTGAGGCTGGCAAGCAGGTTGTGGCGCTGGTCGAGATTAAGGCTCGCTTTGATGAGGAAGCCAACATCTCGTGGGCTCGTAAGCTGGAACGCGCGGGCGTGCACGTGGTGTACGGCATCGTGGGTTTGAAGACTCACTGCAAGCTGTCGCTGGTGGTGCGCCGCGAGGGTAACCACCTGCGTCGTTACGCTCACATTGGTACCGGTAACTACCACCCGTCGACCGCTCGTTTCTACGAGGATTTGGGCATCATCACCTGCGATGAGCAGATCTGTGAGGATGTTTCCCGCCTGTTCAACCAGCTGTCCGGTTACGCGCCGAAGACCAACTACCAGTCGTTGCTGGTGGCGCCGCGTACTCTGCGTAGCGGCCTGATTGAGTGCATCGATCAGGAGATTGAGAACCACAAGGCGGGCCGTCCGGCGAAGATTCAAATCAAGTGCAACTCCATGGTGGATGAGGCCTTCATCGATTCGCTGTACCGCGCTTCGCAGGCTGGTGTGCCGGTGGATGTGGTGGTTCGCGGTATTTGCGCGCTGCGCCCGGGTGTTAAGGGTCTGAGCGAGAATATTCGCGTACGTTCGGTGCTGGGCCGTTTCTTGGAGCACTCGCGCGTGTTTGCGTTTGAGAACGGTGGCGATCCGATTGTCTACATTGGTTCTGCCGATATGATGCACCGCAACCTGGACCGCCGTATTGAGGCTCTGGTGCCGGTGAAGGATCCGCGCCACGTGAAGTACCTGCGTGACATGTTCACCATCTACATGAGTGATTCTTCGCGTACTTGGCACCTGGATTCTGAGGGTAACTGGACCCGCCACGACACCGATGATCAGGGCAACCCACTGCAGGATGTGCAGTCGTACTACCTGAGCTCGCGTTCTCGTAAGAACGTGGTGGATAAGGTCTAAGGATTTGCCGCTGACCTGCCAGTGATTTCTGGTGGTGAACCCCGTCTGTTCTCGCGCTTTATGGCGTGGGGCAGGCGGGGTTTGCCGCGTGTCGCGCAAAAACGTGCGGTGGACTAGTGCACTTAGCGCAAAAGTGAACAACAGGTTACGTTGAGATTACAACTTGACGCTTCTCTCCCCTACAATTAGACGCGGAGCATGGTGCCCTCTGGCATTGTGCGCAGCCTAGCGAAGAGGTTCAGAGAGAGATATGGCACCGCTGGATTCCCCCTCCATCTACTACTCGGCACGACGTTTTGATGCGGTCAACAGCATTGACCGCGCCCCCGCGAACACTGCGGATATTGTTGCTTCTGGCGCCCTGATTTGGCGCATGCGCGATGGTGCGCTTGAGGTCCTGATCATTCACCGCCCCCGCTATGATGACTGGTCCTGGCCTAAGGGCAAGCAGGATCCGGGCGAGTCCCTGGCGGAGACCGCTATTCGTGAGATTCGCGAAGAGGTCGGCCTGCAGGTTGTTTTGGGCGTGCCCCTGGCAGTGACGTCCTACCCGGTGGGTGGCCGCCCGAAGGATGTTTTCTACTGGGCTGCTGAGCTGCCCGATGGTGCCCGCGCCCTGGCTGATGAGGGTGAAGTGGATGAGCTGCGCTGGGTAACCACTGACGTGGCTCGCGCTCTGCTGACCAATCATGATGACCTGGCGCCTCTGGAATCTCTGGAAGCCCTGGCTGAGGCGGATGCGCTGCGCACCCGCCCGATTCTCATTGCCCGCCACGCGAAGGCTAAGCCGCGTTCGAACTGGGCGGCCGCTGAGGATGACCGTCCGCTTGCGGCGACCGGCAAGCGCCAGGCACTGGCTTCTAGCCGTCTCTTTGCGGCGTGGGCTCCGAGCCGCATTATTTCTTCCCCGTGGCTGCGTTGCGTTCAGACTGTGACCCCGTACTCGGTGGATTATGGTGTGTCGGTGAAGGAGAAGAAGTCCCTGTCTGAGGCGGGCGCTCAGCGTCACCCGGCGCGTGTTGCCCGTACCGTGGCGTCCCTGTTCGATAAGGATTCTTCCTCGCTGCTGTGCACGCACCGCCCGGTGCTGCCCCGGGTGATGGATGTTCTGCGTGAGTACCTGTTTGAGGGTTCCGCGGAGGTTCTGCCGACCGAGGATCCGTACCTGGAGCCCGGCGATACCCTGGTTCTGCAGGTGACCGAGGGTGATGACCCGCGTATTGTCTCAGTGGAGCGAGTACGCGCGGCCCTGGACTAGTTTTTATACCCTGATAGCGAGCGCGCTGGGCTTTATGCTCAGCGCGTTTGCTATATCCGTACATCTTCGAGATGTTTTACAATAGAGGGGCGGCTGATTGTGCCGCTTCTGACGCCTACTAACAGGATTCAAGGTTTTTCTTATGACTCATGCAATCCCCACCCCTTACGAAGATCTTCTGCGCGAAATCCTCGAGGAGAACAAGGACGCCATTGCGGCGGATGCGCAGCGTTCCGACCGTACCGGCACCGGTACCTTCGGCGTGTTTGGCCGTCAGATGCGTTTTGATCTGCATGAGTCGTTCCCGCTGATTACCACCAAGCGCGTGCATTTTAAGTCCGTTGCCATTGAGCTGCTGTGGTTCTTGCGCGGTTCTTCGAATGTGCGCTGGTTGCAGGAGCGCGGCGTGACCATTTGGGATGAGTGGGCTGATGAGAACGGCGATTTGGGCCCGGTGTACGGCGTGCAGTGGCGTTCGTGGCCGACCCCCGATGGTGGCACGATTGACCAGATTGCGAAGGTTATCGAGTCGCTGAAGAATAACCCGAGCTCTCGCCGCCACATCGTTTCGGCGTGGAACCCCGCCGAGGTGGACAGCATGGCGCTTCCGCCCTGCCACGCGCTGTTCCAGTTCTACGTGCACGAGCGCGCGGACGGTGTGAAGGAGCTGTCCTGCCAGCTGTACCAGCGTAGCGCGGACATGTTCCTGGGCGTGCCCTTCAACATCGCCTCGTACGCGCTGCTGACCTACCTGATTGCGCAGGAGGTGGGCATGGAGCCGGGCGAGTTCATCTGGACCGGCGGCGACTGCCACATCTACTCGAACCACCTGGAGCAGGTGAAGAAGCAGCTGGGCTACGGCACCGATCCGGAGGGTAACCCCTACCCGCCGCGCGAACCCTACCCCTACCCGAAGCTGGTTATTAAGACGAAAAAGCCTTCTATTTTCGATTACGAGTATGAAGACTTTGAGCTGGTGGATTATAAGCACCACCCCGGTATTGCCGCACCGATTGCGGTCTAACCGCTGGTAGTTCTAGGAGGCATGATGTATCGTCTGGGCGCTATTTGGGCTCAAACTGATGCCGGCATCATTGGTCGTGACGGGGATATGCCCTGGTACGCGCCGGAGGATTTGGCGCACTTCAAGAAGGTGACGCTGGGTGCTCCGGTGATTATGGGTCGCCGCACTTGGGAGTCGTGCCCGCCGCGTTTTCGCCCCCTGCCGGGCCGTGCGAATATTGTGATTAGCCGTTCGGTCACCGAGGCGGAAGAACGCGATGGTGCGCTGTGGGTTCCTTCGCTGGATGCGGCGCTGTACGCGGCTCGTGATGCCGCGGGCGCGCCGGTCGAAGCTACCCCCGCAGATACCGCCGCGGTTGATGCTTGGATTCTTGGTGGCGGCTCCGTGTATGCGGAGGCGCTCTCCCGCACCGACCTGCCCGCCTTTGGTCGGGTAGAGACGGTGGAGCGTACTCTCTTCTACTGCCAGGAAGGTAACGAAATCACCGGCGATACGCGAGCGCCCGAACTGCAGCTTGCAGATTCTGCGGGTAACTGCGAGGGTCAATCCCCGAACGGGTGCTGGCGGGTTACCTCCGAGAGTGCCTGGGAGAAGAGCGAGAAGGGCTACCTGCTCGATGAGTCGGGTACGAAGAACCCCATGTACTTCTCGTTCCAGCGCCTGGAGCGCCTGTAGCGCTCGCGCACGTGCCGGTACCGGGCCGTTCCGAATATCAAATTTTTTGTACGGCGCTAGTCCGCATCCGCCAGCCTGAGAGTACACTGGGAACCATGAACTTTAATCCCGGTGACTCTGTAGGTTTTGTTGGCTGGCGCGGCATGGTGGGCTCCGTCCTCATGAAGCGCATGGTTGAGGAAGGCGACTTCGAGGGCATTACCCCCGTCTTCTTCACCACCTCTAATGTTGGTGGCGCAGCGCCCACCTTCGACGGCGTGATTGAGCCGTCCGAGCTGAAGGACGCATACGACATTGACGAGCTGCGTAAGCACTCGATTATTGTGACCGCTCAGGGCGGTGGCTACACCGAGGCTGTGCACCCGAAGCTGCGTGCGGCTGGCTGGGACGGCCTGTGGATTGACGCGGCATCTACCCTGCGCATGAACGATGACTCCATCATCGTGCTGGACCCGATTAACCGCGACGTCATCGACCGCGGCCTGGCCTCCGGCGTGAAGGACTTCATCGGCGGTAACTGCACCGTCTCCTGCCTGCTGATGGGCCTGGGCGGCCTCTTCAAGAACGACCTGGTTGAGTGGGCTACCTCCATGACCTACCAGGCAGCATCCGGCGGCGGCGCCCGCCACATGCGCGAGGTGCTCGCACAGTTCCGCGACCTGGGCAACGAGGTTTCCGAGGAGCTGAACGACCCCGCATCCGCAATCCTGGATATCGACCGCAAGGTCCTCGCAAAGCAGCGCTCCGGTGAGCTGGATGCCACCCAGTTCGGTGTGCCGCTCTCCGGCTCCCTGATCCCCTGGATTGACTCTGACCTGGGTAACGGCCAGTCCCGCGAGGAGTGGAAGGCTGAGGTCGAGACCAACAAGATCCTGGGTCGCTCCGAGGACGAGAAGATCACCATGGACGGCCTGTGCGTCCGTATCGCTGCGATGCGCTCGCACTCTCAGGCGCTGACCATCAAGCTCAAGAAGGACCTGCCGCTCGAGGAGATTGAGCGCATCATCGCCGAGGACAACCCCTGGGTTCGCTTCGTGCCGAACGAGCGTGAGGCTTCCATGGAGCAACTGACCCCCGTGGCTGCTTCCGGTTCTCTGGAGATTCCGGTTGGTCGCGTGCGTAAGCTCGCGATGGGCCCCGAGTACATTAGCGCGTTCACCGTGGGTGACCAGCTGCTCTGGGGTGCCGCTGAGCCGATTCGCCGCATGCTGCAGATTGCTATTGGCAAGCTCTAAAGCTCACTGACAAGCTATAGCAAAAACCCTCGCTACCATTCTTATCGGATGGGAGCGAGGGCTTTTTGTGTCTGCGTATATCTTGCGCGGACCGGGTTAATGAGAGCTGGGTTAGCGCTGGTTTGCGGCGGCCGCCTTACGTTCTGCTTTGCGTGCAGCTTTGCGTTCCTTGCGTTGCTGTCGCCAGGCGCGGTAGCGGTACCAGGCGGTGAGCACCACGTGCTTCATGAAAATATTGGCGCGGCGTGCCCAGGTGAATTCGGTACCCCAAATGCCCAGGCCGATAAAGATGAACAGCCAGCCGGGGCCGGGGGTGACGAGCATAATCAGTCCGGCGATAAAGCAGAAGGCGCCCACGCCGATGACGAGGGGCTTGTAGAGATGACGCATGACCGGATGCGCGTGCATGCGCTCCTTGCGGGCTTCGAGCCAGCGGTGAAAGCGGCTGGTCTCGCTTTCTTTGACTTCATCTTCAATGGTTTTCAGGGGTGGTCCTTCCAAACGTGCCGTAGGTGAGTTTCACCGGGCGGCGGTGGTTAGAGAATAGCATTCACAGCTGGGTTGCGGCTGTGAAAGATTTCTTCATGATGAGATTTTTCCGTCATCTTTAAAATTTTTTCGTTTCAATGGTGTTCAAGTCGAAAGTACCTTTATACACTGTAAAGGACCAATTCACCCGGCACTACGCCTAAACACTAAGGAAGCGACCCACCACCGTGTCCTCCTCACGTCCCGCATCGACGGACTCACTCCGCACCAACGCTGCTGCGCCCGCTGGCACCTCTGCACCCGCTGCTGAACGCAATGCCGCACCGACTCTCAACGAACGCCTCGAAAACCTGCCCTTCACCCGCGCCCACGGCAAGCTCCTGGGCATCTCGGGTCTCGGCTGGGCTCTAGACGCCATGGACGTCGGCCTCATCTCCTTCGTCATGGCAGCACTCATCAAGGAATGGCAGCTCAGCCCCACCGAAGCCTCCTGGCTCGGCTCCATCGGATTCGTCGGCATGGCGCTCGGCGCAACCTTCGGCGGTCTACTCGCCGACAAGCTCGGCCGCCGCTACATCTTCGCCCTCACCCTGCTGGTGTACGGTCTGGCGACCGGCGCCTCCGCCCTGGCAACCTCCCTGGG
>CAUTHR010000020.1:0-28993 GCA_963538455.1 Rothia mucilaginosa
GAAGGCTTACTTTTCAAGATTGTGTGTTTGCGTTCACTGTATGGTTTTTGGATAACAATCCAATAGGCAATAAAAAGAGCCCGCTTACGTGGGCTCTTTTGCTTTAACAGCTAAAGATAGAACTGCTAAAGCTAGAAAGGGGCAGACCCGCATGGGTCTGCCCCCTTTTTTTTGTGCCCTCAGACCCCTGTCTATGAAGCCTTGTCTACAAGGAATTGTCTACAAGGAAGAATACTCTCCACAGACACACTGGGATAGAGTAGAACCATGCACTACCCCATGTTTTCCCACGCACCAGAGCCAGCCGATCAGCAGCACCAACACAACGGTGAAGAACGAACGGTAGCCCTCTACGTAGAGAGCGCACTGGAGCCTCACGAAGCCTGGGCAGCACTGACCGAATACATTCACCTCTGGTGGCCCCGACAGCTCCTACAGAGCGAAGAGAGCCATATCGACCTCTCCACCGAGCTACTGCTCGAAGAGACCGCAGACGGGGATATCATTCCTGTGGCACGCATTATCCAATGCGAGAACAAAGACGTCCTCACCATCGCACCCTACCCGGGTACACACCTGGGGCGTCTCCTGGGAGTAGCTGAAGAATCAGAAGAAAGCCTGAGCTTCATCCTGGATGCTCTAGCCCCGGAGACCGTAGAAGGACCGTTATCCCTGCTCGAAATCAGTAGCGGCACCTACACAGGACGTGAAGACGAGGAGCTGGGCATCTACGAGGAACAGGAAGAAGCAGCTGCGCTACTCATGGATGCCTACAGCCGCTTTATTGGAGCTGAACTCCAGAAGGAAGAACTATAGGGCTCACGGGTAAAAGAGGATTCTCAACCCTGTAGAGTGGTATGTCATGAACACACAGGACCAGAACACCCCGCAGCAGAAGGACGTACGCCCTCGATGGGCGCGCCTTCACAAGAAGACCTCTGCATCGGGAGAAGAACCCCTGCACTACAGCAAGGCTGACATGCTGAAGCAGAGCAATATCTGGTTCCGTAAACAGGGTGCGCCCCTCATCATTCCTGCACGTCAACGTGCTCTCGACGCGTTCCCACGCTCCGTACCCTGGATCCTATGGGCGAGCATCATGCACATCTGCTATATCTTCCTGCGCGATCTCCTTATTTTCGTAGTTGATGACGCAAACGGCTCCCTCCCGGACTACGTCAAAGCCCTCACCACAAACACTGCACTCAGCGATGAAGTGCTACCCTTGCTCGTTCTCGGCGGGATTTTCCTCGTTATGCCGGTTATCTCCGGTGTGTTCATTACTCTTGCCCACAAGCTGATGGTTCGCACCCCGCAGTGGGTTCAAATCACCGCAGGCATTCTTACCGTACTTTTTGCCGGCATGCTCTTTACCGCCGGTGTCTTTGCATCCAGTAGCCTCGACGGCCTTGACTTCGTCTACGACGGCGGCCAAGTCTTCCCGCTCATCGTTATCGGAATCTACCTCGCCATCTTCCTGGGCGCAGACACCGTACTCGGGTGGTCCCTCAAGCACGCCATCCACCAGCTCGCCTCCCTGCCGCCCATGATCGCGAAAATACTGCCCGTACTCATGGTGTCCGTGCTCTTCATCTTCGTGAACGCAGACCTCTGGAAGCTCGCCAACGGACTCAGCTTCCCACGCACCTGGGCGGTTCTGGGCCTCATGGGGCTACTCGCCGTGTTCGTGGTCGTCACAACCTCCCTGGAGCGCACAGCGCGCCTGCTGGGTCGCTACAGGGGCGATGACATCGCACGCTTTACCGAGAACGACTACGAGCACGCCGCAGCCCTCGAAGGCGGAATCTGGAACACCGCCCAAGACTGGGTCGAAGAGAAGAAAATCCTTGAACACCGACCCCTCAAAGTCGCGCCCTGGAGCAACCTCATCATCATCCCCATGATTGGGCAGATTATTCAGGCGACCTTCTTCATGCTGCTCGTCTTCGGATTCTTCATGGGATTCTCATCCATCGCCATCAGCGATACCACCATCGAATCTTGGATGACCGTCAAACCCGAACACCTCAAAATCCTCGGTGTAGACACCAACATCAACGCCGTCGTCATCAAGGTGTCCATGATCGTTGCCGTGTTCTCCGGGCTCAGCTTCGTCGCAACCACCAGTAGCGACGAAAAGTATGCCCGAAGCTTCCTCAAGCCCATGATTGAGCGAATCAAGCACATCCTGATTATTCGCGATATCTACCTGGGTCTGCTCACCATGCCCAAAAACGAAGTGCTCATACCCCTCGAAGAGGAGAAGAGCACCGAAAAAGAGGCTGACAAAGTATAAAGAGTCGGGTCAGGGTGGTAAAAGCGTCAGGGGGTAAAAGTTAGTGGGTAGACAGGTTCATCGTCAGCAGGTTGAACACCAGATACGCCATCAGAAGAGCCGTCGCACCATCCAAAACACGCCACGCTGAGGGGCGCGCAAAAAGCGGACGCAACAGACGTGAACCATACCCCAGCATCAAAAACCAGATCAGGCTACCGCAGCAGCAACCCAGGTAGTACCACCAACGGCCAGGATCGCCCTGAGCATTCGCCAGCGAACCCAAAAGGATAGTCGTATCCAACCACGCCAGCGGATTCAAATAAGTCACCGCCGCCGTGGTCAACAGAGCCGCCTTCAACGACTGAGAATCGCCCTCCGCATCATCAACCACGATGGAGTGCGGAGTAAACACGCGGCGGCCAGCCTCAAAACCAAACCACGCCAAAAACGCCGCACCCACATAACGGAACACCTCAATAAACCACGGTGCCGCATCCAACAGGGCGCCCAGACCCACAACGCCCAAGCCAATCATAAGAGCATCCGACAGAATGCAGAAAATAATAATCGGGGTAATATGCCGACCCAAAATACCCTGACGCAGCACAAAAGTTCCCTGGGCACCAATAGCCGCCACCAAAGAAATCGTGGTGGTAGCGCCCAGAAACAGCAGGGACAGGGAGGTGGACATCGTGAAACTTTCTATGTGGACCAAACGGTACGGGCTTTGCGGATAGTGCGGGTAGTGGCTCCTTCTAGTACCAGCTTGCCAGGCAAAAGCATACGACGCAGGGATAAAGCCTGCGTTAGCTGAGGTGTGAAGCGCCAGAGACGAGAATACGGGAAAAAGGACCCTAAATCTATCTAAATATTTTCACACTGCGTAAGATATTCTTATGACACGTTTCAGTACCGACCAGCTCACCACCTTCGCCACCGTCATCGAATACGGCACCTTCGACGCGGCAGCAGATATTCTGCGGGTGAGCCCCTCCGCCATCTCCCAGCGCATCAAAGCCATGGAACAGATCGCCGGAAAGGTCCTGCTACGCCGAAGCAACCCCGTCACCCCCACCGACGCCGGACAAAGCGTACTGCGCATCGCCCGACAGAGCGAATTCCTGCAACAAGAAATGGAACGCGAACTCATGGGTGCCGGCGGCTTCCAAAGCGTCTCCGTTGCCGTCAACGCCGACTCACTCGCCACCTGGTTCCTCGACGCCGTAGGAACCCTCAGTCGCGAAGACAGCATCTTCTGCGACCTGCGACGAGAAGGTGAATTCCACTCCTCCGCCATGCTCCGATCTGGAGAAGTCATGGCCGTCATTACCTCCAAGCCCGAGAAGATTCCCGGCTGCTCCGTCGAAACCCTCGGCGTGGCACGCTACTGGTGCGTTGCCACCCCCGACTACGTGCAGCGATACCTACCCGGCTGGCCCAGCATCACGAGTCACGAAGAGCTCAATCGTGCCCCCGTCGTCGAATACGACCGTAAAGACTTTGTGCAGGATGTGGCACGAGCCCTCATCGAAAAAGAGGTAGGTCTGGAGGCTGAAGAAACCTTCATCCAAAGCCCCACCATCTACATTCCCTCATCCCCGGACTATGCGCGCGCCGTCAGCTCCGGTATCGCCTGGGGCCTCATTCCCGAAGCGCAATGCGCCGAAGAACTCGCAATCGGGCACCTCATGAAGCTCGCCGCAACCCCCGTAGAATTCCCCCTCTACTGGCAGCGCTGGAACATCAACTCGCCCGTCATGGAAACCGTAACCCGCCGCGTCCACGAAGCGGCACGAGGTGACCTAATCTACTAGAAGAGGATGACGTCCGTGAGCTTTATGGAACGCCACCAGGTGGCTCTCTACCTCGGCTCCATGATCGTGGGAGTTGCCTGCGCGGGTTTGAGCGGATGGAGTCACGCCTCTGAACAGCTCGTGCCTTATGTGCTTGGCGCGCTACTGTGGACCAACTTCGCCCTCATGCCTCTCACCGGCATGAGCGTCGGTCAGTATAAGAGGCTCGCTTGTGCGGTCGTGCTGGCGGCTACCTTTGGAACCTCGATTCTCATTGCGCCCCTGGTCTCCCTCTTTATTCCCGAGGGTGGCCCCGTTGCTCTAGCTGCAGTGATTGTTTTGCTGGCTCCATGCGTGGATTACGTTGTGGTTTTTACACGTATTGCCGGAGGGGAATATCGAGGTTTACTAGCGGCAACACCCTATCTTCTTGCCACCCAAATCATTTTTATTCCCGTCTGGACTAGTATATATGCATGTATAGGAATATTGGATACGAGGGTAGTGGGAGAAATATTCCCCCTCCCCGCTGAAAGCTACCTCAGCCTCATGCCGCTCATCGTGCCTCTAGTAGCCGCCTACCTCGCACAACGCTGGTCAACCCGCTCATCGCAGCGCCAACACACCTACGAACGCGTACGCAGTATGAGCGATACCGCGATGATTCCCCTCATGTGCCTGCTCCTTGCGCTCATGTGCTCCGCCTACACCCCGGCAGTACTGAACGAACCGCAGCTCATTCCCCGACTCACCGGACTCTACCTCACCTACGCCATCCTCGCAGGAGTCGCCGCATGGTTCCTGAGTAGAGCCATGAGCCGAACAGAACGTATCTCCATAACCTTCAGTGCCGTCACCCGCAACGCCCTCATCATCTACCCCGTCGTAGCGCTCTGCGCACAACGCCTGGCACACAACGGGAACCCCGAAGCAAAGCTCATGGGCGCTACCGTACTCACCCAAACCCTCACCGAACTGCTCATCATGGTCGCCATGACCGCAATCTTCCGGGCAGCGTTTCGGAACAGAAAAAATACCGCAGAGGCTCCCTAACCCCGGTACCTCCAAACATAGAGAGAGGCGGCCACCCCACACGGGACGGCCGCCTCTCCATAAGCTCTAACGCCTAAGTCATAACGCCTAAACTTTAACGCCAGCGAGTCATCATCAGCATGCTCACCATCATGGCGCCCACACCAATACTCACATTCCACATACCCAAATCAGGAATCGGGAACAGGCCCTGCGTAATGTAGAAAACAATAATCCACAGAATGCCCACCGCCAACAGCGAGAACATAATCACGCGGTACCACAACGGAGTCTGCTCCTTCAGCTGCGTGCCGCTCTCCATCTCACGAGCAATCTCACGCAGACGCAGCTCGCTTGCATCCTCCACCTCAGACTTAGCAGACTTCTGAGACTTCTTCTTGGACGATGCCTTAGCCGAGTTGGTCGACATACTTCCTCCGCTTATTGTTGTATGGGTAACCTAAAAATATATGTTCACACCTATCTTTGCAGACTTACGGGATGATTTCACCTTCTCCGTGCGTTGAAAGATAAGGAACGCCACCCGGCGCCCAAGAACATACCCAACCCAAGGACAAAGGAGAACGCATGAGTCAAGGAACGGCACCCACCGCAGAGCGCCGCCCCCGCACCGTGCTGCACTGGGTCATCCAGATTACAGGCGAACTCCTTATCACCGTAGGCCTGCTGCTCCTGCTCTTCGTCGCATGGCAGCTCTGGTGGACCAACATCGACGCCGACCGCACCCAATCCCAAGCCGTCAGCACCCTCGTCCAGGAATTCGACTCCAACCCCGCCGAACCCCTCCCCGACTGGGACCCCAACACCCCGCCCGCAGGTCTGAGCGAACCCGGCCACGGTGAAGTCTTCGGCGTTGTCTACATCCCCAAGTTCGGATCCGACTACCAGCGCCCCGCAACCCAGGGCACCAGCTCCGATGTGCTCGACTCCCTCGGACTCGGCCACTACGACGGGACTGCCATGCCCGGACAGGTAGGCAACTTCTCCCTCGCAGGCCACCGCCAAACCCGAGGTAAAGTCCTCAACGACATCGACCTGCTCACCGAAGGCGACCACATCTACGTGCGCACCAAAGACGGCTACTACACCTACACCGTCTACAGCCACGAAATCGTGCAACCCGACCAGGTAGAAGTCATCGAACCCGTCCCCGGACAGCCCGGCGTAGCACCCACCGAGCGCCTCCTGACGCTCACCACCTGCCACCCGCGCTACGGCGACACCGAACGATACATTGTCCACGCCCGCTTCGAATCGTGGCGGCCCGCAGCGGCCGGAGCACCCGCAGAAATTGCCGCCTCCGTCGCAAAGTCCTAAAGCAGAGAGGAAAAGCAGATGTACGCATGGATTTTCCGTCATCTCCCCGGCCCCCTGTGGGTTCGCATCATCATCGCCATCGTGCTGATACTCGCCGTAGTCTACCTGCTCATGGAATTTGTCTTCCCCCACTTCGCAGAGTACGGCCCCTTCAACCTGAACGTCACCATCAACCATTAGCGCTAAGGACCTGCCATGACCCGCATCCTTGTCATCGACAACTACGACAGCTTCGTCTTCACCCTCGTCGGCTACATCCAGCAGCTCGGCGCTGAGACCACCGTCATCCGCAACGACGAATATGACCTCGACACCGTCATTAAGCTCGCCGAAGAACACGACGGCGTGCTCGTCTCCCCGGGCCCCGGTGCTCCCGCAGAAGCAGGCGTCATCATTGACACCATCCGCTGGGCAGCCGAAGCGAAGAAGCCGCTACTGGGCGTCTGCCTCGGCCACCAGGCCATCGCGGAGGCATTCGGCGGCACCGTCACCCACGCCCCCGAGCTTATGCACGGCAAGACCTCCCGCCTCGTGCACGAGAACGTCTCCGTGTTCAAGGACGTACCCTGCCCCTTCACCGCGACCCGCTACCACTCCCTGGCAGTCGTACCCGAAACCATGCCCGAGGTCCTGGAAACCACCTCCACCACCGACAACGGCATCATTATGGGTCTGCGCCACCGCGAAGCCCCCATGCACGGCGTGCAGTTCCACCCCGAATCGGTCCTGACGGAAAGCGGATACCTCATGCTCGGCAACTGGCTCGAAGAAACCGGCCTGCAGGGAGCCGCAGAGCGCGCTAAGAGCCTCTCACCCCTCATGGCTTAGTATCTTTAGCCTTAGACGCCCTCAACGGCTTATATCGCCTCCAGAAGCCCTGTAGCAGACACGCTACAGGGAAACTGGAGGCGATAACTTTACCCCCGCACACTTCCTAACCCGAACACAGGTACACAAAACCCAGGTATACCAAAAGGGGCGGCGCCCCACACCGTTTGGTGTGGAGCGCCGCCCCTTTTGCTAGCCGCTAGAACCCCTTAGCGGGCGTTAGCGTTAGCATTATTTGCGTTGTTCGCATTGGCGTTCGCGTTAGTACCCTGAAGCGTACGGGTACCCGCAGCAGTGGACGCAGCCGGTGCCGGAGTAGCCGTAGCGGTAGAACGCTGCTGGTTATTCGCTGCCGCAGGCTGAGTAGTAGCCGCCGCAGTCGGCTGGGTAGCGGTAGAACGCTGCTGGTTAGTGGTCGCAGCCGAGTTCTGGTTACCGGTCGACGCCGCAGGCTGAGTAGCCGCAGTAGTCGGCGCGGTCGTCTGAGTCGGAGTAGCAGCCACACGAATCGTCACAGTGCTGTTCTGAGCCACCAGAGTACCCGCCGCAGAGCTCTGCGAAAGCACAGTGCCCGCAGGACGCTCGTTAGTCTGAACGGTCTCAATGTTGGTGTTCAGCAGAACATCCTGAGCGGTCAGAGCAGCAATCGCCTGATCCTTGGTCAGACCCACCAGCGAGGGGACCTTCACCTTACCGGAGGACAGGACGATGTTCACGGTGCTACCAGCCTCAACGGTCTGAGCGCCCTTATCATCGGTCGAGCCCTTCTCCGGGGACAGCTCCACAACCATACCCGCAGGAACGGAAGCGCTCTCCACAGTGGAGACACGGCCATCCACCAGGCCCAGATCCTTCAGAGCGTTACGGACGTACGCCTCACTCTGACCCTGCAGGTTATCCGGCAACTTGACCTTCTCCGGACCGCTAGAAACAGTCACGGTCACAGTCGAGCCCTTATCAACCTTAGAACCGACACCCGGCTCAACGCTGATAACGTCACCCTTCTTGATGTTGTCCGAGTAGCCCTGACGGTACTCCACCACGAAGCCTCGGTTACGCAGCTGGTTATCGGCATCATCGCGGGAAACATTCACCACAGCCGGAACCTGAACCTGCGGAACCTCATTCAGCTTGTTCTGGTAGTACAGAACCGAGCCGACGCTGAAAACCAGCAGAGCCGCAATCAAAGTGCCCACGAGGAAACGAACCCACGCACGCTTACGCGGCGAAGACTCATCGTACTCCGCGTACTCCTCATCGTCGTACAGTTCCTCATCGTCTTCGTACTCGAAGAAGCCGTTGAGGCCGCCGTCCTCCACCGAAGCCTCGGTAATCGAGGTGGTGTACGGAGCGTAGTCATCGCCCAGGGATGCGGTGGTCGCCGAAGGAACAAAAGCAGTAGTCATCGCTGCATCCTGAACCACGGTCTCTTCACCCGGGCGAACAACCGACACCAAAGCCTGAGCAAACTCAGCAGCACTCTGATAACGCTCATCCGGGTTCTTCGCCAGACCCTTCAGAATCACAGCATCCAGACCCGCCGGAACCTCAAGCGGAGTGAACTTGCTCGGAGGCTCAGGAGTGTCAGAGAGGTGCTTAGCCGCCAAATCAACATTCGACTCAGCGTCAAACGGAGAACGACCAGCAATCATCTCGTAAATTACGCATGCAGCAGAGTACAGGTCACTACGGGCGTCAACATCCTTGCCGCTCACCTGCTCCGGGGACATGTAGCGTGCGCTACCCATCACCACGTTAGCCTTGGTTAGCGCCTCGCCAGCTTCCTCAATGGCACGGGAAATACCGAAATCCATGACCTTAATCTGGCCCGGCTGACCCTTAGCAATGTCCTCGCTAGTACGCTCCAGCACCATAATATTCGCCGGCTTAATGTCGCGGTGAATAATGCCCATCGAGTGGCTGTACTGCAAAGCACCCAGCAGCTGCTCGGAATAACCCAAAGCATCACGGACCGGCAGGTGACCGCCACGAGACAGAATGGAACGCAGAGTATGACCCTCCACGTACTCCATCACAATATAAGGAATAGCGGTGCCCTCTTCCGAAGAAGCAGAGTCCCCACCATCCTGCGAGGGGTTATACGAACCGGTGTCATAGACAGCAACAATCGCAGGATTGTTCAGAGACGCCACAGCCTCCGCCTCACGCTTAAAGCGTGCACGGAACGTATCGTCCTGGGCCTGCTCCGGGCGCAGAATCTTAAGCGCAACCTTGCGGCCGAGGCGAGTATCCTCAGCAGCATAAACGGTTGCCATCGCACCGGTACCGATTACCTCGAGTACCTTGTAACGGTTATCAACCGTGTCGGGAACCGACAGGTCCATAAGTTCTCCTGGATCACTAAGACTAAAACTAAATCAAAACGTAGGGGCTAACGCGCCGACGCAGAAGCGGAAGCAGAAGCCGACGCAGACGGTGCAGCAGAAGTGCTCGCACTCGAACCCCTACCCGAACTGGAAGAGGCCACATACATGTCTACATTACTACCAATCGTGACCTTGGTGCCAGATGAGGGGGTAGTGCGAAGCACCGTACCGGGGGCCGCAGTGTCTGAATTCTCATAATGCAGAGAAACATTCACACCCAGAGCGGCAACAGCCTTCGACGCCTCATCAACGTTCTTACCCTCAAGGTTCGACGGCAAAGTCACCGACTTCGGACCGGTCGAATAGCGAACAGTCACGCTATTACCCTGCTCCAAAGTACCCGTCGGAGAAACCGAAATCACCGTGTTCTCCGGCTGAGTCGACTCAACGCCCTCAGTCTTGGGTGACAAGCCAAGGTTCTTCAGCTCGTTCACCGCATCCTGCAGCTCTCGACCCTCATAGTTAATCGCGTTGACGGTCACCTTCTGCTTTGCGGCACGAGCAGAAGCAGACTCAGTCGGCTCCACCGTAGAAACGGTACCCGTGTTCGTCGGAACAGCAGACGAAGAAGCGCTCGGAACCGAATCAGTCGAACCGCCACCATTATTAGAGGAGAGGACCGTCCAAATACCGCCAGCAATCAGCACGATAGCCAGAAGCAGAGCAACCCACATCCACACGTTCGGGCCGCGCTTCGCCGCAGGAGCAGGAGTAGACTTCACACGGCCCGACACAGGACGCATCGTCTGCTCACTAGTGCGAGGAATCGGTGCCGTCGTCGGCTCCGGCGAGAAACGACCACCAGAACCAAAACGCGGAGTAGCAGAAGCACTAATCGGCTCCGCCGCAACATCCATCGCGGTCATCGCAACGGTCGCGTCGTCAGCGTTTTCCTCAGCCAAGAACTGAGCCAGGGAAGGAACAGCCTTCACCGCAGCCTTCAGGTCGCGGCGACGAATCGCATCTACAGCAGACGCCAGAGCGGTCGCATCCTTAGGACGCTGAGCCGGGTCCTTAGCCAGCAAGCACATAATCAGCGCGCGAGCAGCAGCCGGAATGGTCTCCGGAAGAGGCGGCGGCGGATCATTCACCTGAGCCAAAGCAATCGCAATCTGCGACTCACCCGTAAACGGACGACGACCCACCAGGCACTCATAACCAATGATGCCCAACGAGTACATATCCGAAGACGCGGTAGCCGCCTGACCGGTTGCCTGCTCCGGCGCCAAATACTGGGCGGTACCCATCACCTGGCCGGTAGCCGTCAACGGCACCTGATTAGCCAAACGAGCAATACCGAAATCAGTCACCTTCACGCGATCATCCGGGGTGATGATAAGGTTACCCGGCTTCACGTCACGATGCACCAGACCCTGCGAATGAGCCGCAGCCAACGCGCGAGCAGTCTGAGCAATGAAGTTCAGAACATGGTCCGGAGGCAGGGTAGTCTCGTGCTCAATGATGCTAGAGAGCGGGTTACCCGGCACCAGCTCCATGACCAGGTACGCGGAGTTGTCCTCCTCGCCGTAGTCGAAAACATTCGCCACGCCGGGGTGGTTCAACAGCGCCGTATTGCGGGCCTCAGCGCGGAAACGCTCCAAGAAGCCCGGGTCACCGGTGTACTCCTCCTTGAGGATCTTGACCGCAACGGTGCGCCCAAGCACCTTGTCGCGAGCTTTCCACACCTCACCCATACCGCCAATCGCGATACGTTCGGTTAGGGTGTAGCGCCCGCCCAAAGTGATATCAGCCGCAGGCCTCACTTGTTCAACACCGCCTCAAAGAGTTGCTTACTAGTACTGGTTGCCAACTGGGCACCGGTCGCCACGTCAATATCCTCATAAACCACAGCAATCGCAATCTGAGGATCATCAGCCGGAGCAAAACCGGTAAACCAAGAATTATTCAAACCTGCCGTGGTCTCCGCGGTACCGGTCTTACCCGCCACCTTCACACCGGAGACACCAGCATTACGTGCAATACCATTATCAACCGCATTCACCATCCACTGCTTTACCTGGTTAGCAATTTCAGGGCTAGTGGACGTACGCAGCTTCTCAGGAGAGAACTCCTGCAAAGTGCTCAGGTTGCTGGTCTTCACCGAACGAATCAGGTTCGGCTTCATCTGCACGCCGCCATTTGCAATCGCTGCAGAAGTCATCGCCACCTGCAGCGGAGTGGTCTTCACGTCGTACTGACCAATCGCCGACTGAGCCAACTGGCTCTGCGTCAGATTCGACGGGAAAGAAGACTTAGAAACCGTCAACGGAATCTTCAAATCCTGGCCGTAACCAAAATTCTCAGCGGTCTTCGCGATACGCTCCTGACCCAAATCCATCGCAATCTGCGCAAACGGCGTATTGCAGGACTGAGCCAAAGCCCACTCAATCGTCGCCTGAGTACGGGTTCCACACTGACCGCCCGTGTAGTTCGGCAGGCTAATGTTCGTGCCCGGCAGCGGCAGCTGAGCGGGGTTCGGAATGACCGAAGATGCGTTGTACTTGCCGGACTCCAGCGCCGCCACCGCATCAATAATCTTGAAGGGCGAACCCGGCGAATAGGTGTTACCCGCAATCGCACGGTTAAAGAGGGGGCTGTCCTCGTCAGAAGTCAGCGCCTGGTAATTCGCCAAAACCGAAGAGCTCGTATGAGCCGACAGAAGATTCGGATCATAGGACGGCGAAGAAGCCATCGCCAGAATCTCACCGGTCTTCGGGTTCATCGCCACCACAGCACCCTTACGGCCCTGTAGCGCGTTGTAGGCAATATCCTGAAGCTTCGAATTAATCGTCAGCTCCACGCTAGCGCCCTGCGCGGAAGAACCACTGAACAGCTGCGCCACACGATCGTAGAACTGGCTATCACTCGTGCCGGCAAGCTCCTTATCCATAGCAGCTTCCAAGCCGGTCGCGCCATAAATCGTGGAGAAGTAACCCGTCAGAGCCGCATACTTGAGCGGGTGGTTATATACACGCTGGTAGTTGTACTCATCATCGGACTTCACCGACGAAGCAATCTCCGTACCGTCAACCACAATCGAACCACGTGCCGAACCGTAATTGTCGTAGAGCGCTCGAGAATTCCACTGATTATTCATCAGCGTCTTCGAATCGAAGAACTGAATATAGCTGAGGGTACCCATCAGCAGGACAAACACGCACGCGGCAGACATCCACATGCGGCGAATAGCCCTATCCATTCTTCTCACCTCCAGAATCCTTAGCCGTAATGCGCGCCAGAACGCTAGTAGCACCCTCCGGCTCGTAGCTAGTGTCCGCATGGTCAATACCCTGCGGAGCATCATAACCAGCCACCAGGTGAGGTGCGCGGGCACTATGAGAAATAGACAACCACAGCGCCACAATAATCCAGTTAGCCACCAACGAGGAGCCACCGGCAGACATGAAAGGAGTCGTCAGACCAGTCAGCGGAATCAATCGAGTCACGCCGCCAATCACCACGAACAGCTGCAGAACCATCACTGTAGACAGGCCGGCAGCCAGCAGCTTGCCGAAACCATCACGAGTACCCAACGCCGCACGGTAACCGCGCGAAACCAGGAGCATGAACATCATCAGGATCGCACCCAGGCCCACCAGGCCCAGCTCCTCACCCAACGAGGAAATGATCATATCCGAGTTAGCGTACGGGACGAGGTTCGCGCGGCCCTGACCCCAACCGCGGCCAAAAAGACCGCCGTAAGCCAGACCAAAAACGCCCTGCAGAATCTGACCCGAACCACCAGGAGACGCCTGATAAATCTCCGGATCAAAAGCATGCACCCACGCATAAATACGGGCATGCACGTGCGAGACATAGTGGTACGCGAAATAGCCACCCACAGCCATACCGACACCCGCAACCACCAGCCACGAAATACGACCGGTCGACAGGTACAGCATCGCCATGAACAGGCCAAAGAACATGATTGCCGAACCAAGGTCCTTCTGGAACACCAGAACACCCAGGCTCACAATCCACGCCAAGAACACCGGCGCCAAATCGCGCAGACGCGGCAGATTGATAGGCCCTATGCGGCGGCCAGCCACCAGAATCAGGTCACGGTGCGTCGCCAAATAGCCGGCGAAGAAAATGGCCAAAGTAATCTTCGCGACCTCACCCGGCTGGAACGTGCGGTTACCGATATGAATCCAAATACGAGCACCATTGAGCTCCATACCCAGACCCGGAACCAGCGGCATGATGAGCAGAATCATCGACAGCACCAGGGAGGTGTACGTGACCTTGCGCAGCAGACGGTAATCCCTGAGCACGAACACAATAATCGCGCACAGCACCATAGACACGCCGGTCCACATCAGCTGACCATCACCCACCGGAGCCGCAATCTGCGGATCCAGACGATAGATCATGGTCAAACCAATACCGTTCAGAGCCACCACCAACGGCAAAATAAACGGATCAGCGTAACGGGCGCGGAACTGCATGACCAGGTGAATCAGAAGAGCACCGGCACCCAGCACCACCGTGCACGGCAGCCACTGGCTCTTCGACGTATCAAAAGCGTGCTCCGGATCAATCAGGTACATGCCGAAGGAGCTGATACCCACCGCCAAAACCAGCAGGAAAAGCTCCGTGAAACGGCGTGCACGAGGCGCATCCGACTCACGACGGAACGAGAACTTAGCCATTAGACGCACCGCCTTCAGCCGCTTGCTCAGAAGCCTGCTCAGGCGCTACAGGAGTCGCGGAAGCCGGATCGGTGCTCGGAACCGCAGAAGCAGACGGCGACGCAGAAGCCGAAGCGGAAGCTGAAGCGGAAGCAGCAGCCTGCTCAGCCTTCTCACGCGTCTGATCCGCCTGAGTCTTCAAACGAGACACAATCTGGTGCGCATCATCCAGGTCCTTCGCCGTAATCGCATTACGCAACAAAGAACGAGTATGATCGTTCAGCTCACTCGTAGAAATATCGGTATTCTCCACCACGTGAGAAAGACGAATCGGGCCCAAGGCATGCGGAATACCGTTGTACACCGCAACCGTGCCATCACTCTCACCCACGTAGTAGCTACGCTCCACATAGCGCAGACCGGTCCACGCACCCAGCGTCAAAACAGCGGCAACCAGCAGAGCAATGAACAGGCGAATCGACCACGACCGCGGACGCGAACGCTCCACAGTATCCTCAGCGATCAGCTCCTCCAACTCAGCCGGCAGGGCCGCCTCATCAGACTCAACCTTCAACGGCACACGCTGAGCCACCGTCGCACGGTGCTCCAGGGTACGAGAAGTCACCGCCGGAATCATGCCGGTCTCAGTAGCCACCGAAGCGGCACCAACCAGCTGATGCGGGCGGGAACCCAACTCGCTACGCAAAATCGCAGCGTTCGTAAGAGCCGCATCCACGGCGTTATCGTACGTACCGATATGGTGACGCACCGCCCCAGAACCGCTATGCAACAGCGTTCCAGAGAAGTCACGAGCACGACGGAAACGGCGCAACGACCGACGACGAGACTCCTCAGAGTCCTCATCATGGTGCGCACCCAAAAGAGCCTCAGCAGCCTCAGCCGTGGCAGCAACCTCGGGAAGCTTCTGAGTATTCGTGCTGACCTCCTGCTCCGCCACAATCGAATCAGGCAGAGCAGACTCAGGCAGGCTCGAAGGACCCACCGGCTCATCCACCGGCAGAACCTCACGGTCAATCACCTGTAGGGACACAACCGTCACGTTATCCGGAGCGCCACGCTCCAAGGTCATCGCAATCAGAGTGTCAGCAATCTCAGACAGGTCATCGGTAGAACGCATCACCTGCTCAATCTCCGCCAGGGACACCACAGCATCCAAACCGTCCGAAGAGAGCACCCAGCGCTCGCCGGGAACAGCGTCCAGAGTCTTCAACTCCAGCTCGGGGGAGGCGTCAACATCACCCAGAACGCGCATAATCACGTTCTTATGCGGGTGGTTCTCCGCCTCCTGCGGGGTAATACGACCCTCATTGAGCAGACGCTGCACAAACGTATGGTCAGTAGAAATCTGCTCAAACTCACCATCAGCGCCCGGACGCAGACGATACGCACGCGAGTCACCAATATGGGCGAACTCAATGCAATCACCATCAATCAGCAGGGCAGTACAGGTCGTACCCATACCCGCCAACTGCGGATCATTCGCCGCCAGCTCATTAATAATCAGGTTCGCGCTCTGAATCTCATCAGCCAGATAAACGCTACCGGTACCATCCTCAAAATCGGGGTGATCAAGCGGAGTCAGATTCAGAACCGTCGTAGCCGACGCGACATCGCCGCCCACGTGACCGCCCATGCCGTCAGCAACGACAGCAAGGAAACGACCACCGTAGCCGGAGTCATCATTCTTCGAGCGTTTCAGACCCGTATCAGAGCGGGCCTCAAAACGAAAAGCAATCTTCATACACTAGCCCCTCAACTGCATGGTGGTACCGCCAACGCGGAAATCATCACCGGGCTCAATCGGGGTCGCACGAGTCAGACGCTCACCATTGACGAACGTACCATTAGTAGAATTCAAATCCTCCAGGAACCAACGGGAACCCTGAGGGAACAGGCGCGCATGACGGCCCGAGGCGTAATCATCCTGCAGAGACACCTCAATGTCATTAGCGCGGCCAATAGTAATCGGGTGATCACCCAGCTGCATCATGGCGCCAGCCTGCGCACCCGCAGTAATCACAAGCTGCGAAGGGCGAGTCGGCGGAGGCGCAATATGGGTAGCCTCCGGAACAGCATCAACCGGCGCCGCACGATAGTTCTTACCCAAACCAAGGTCACGGCGAGCAGCCGAAACCACCAGGAAAACAAAGAACCAGATGAGCGCCAGAAAAGCGTAACGAAGGATAGTAACAGTCAGTTCGGACGCCATTAACGGGCACCTCCGGTCGAACTATGGAAAATGATGCGGGTATTACCCATGCGAAGCAGCGAACCGTTCGCCAGCACCACGGGCGCACGCAGAGGCACCCCATTAATCAGCGTGCCATTAGTAGAACCCATATCGGAGGCGACCACCGCACCACCCTGCATCGAAAGCTGCAGGTGACGGCGAGAAACGCCCTTATCATCCAGGCGAAGATCAGCATCAGAACCGCGGCCCAGCACAAACGGCAGACGATCCACCGGATGCATGCGACCCTCAATCTCCAAGAAGAAACGGGGAGCACCCGCCGCAGGGGACGGTACCGGCATGTTCAGGCGAGGTGCAGGAGCCTGCTGAGGCGCAGGCTGAACAGGCTGAGCCGGCTGAACAGGAGGGGCCGGCTGGGCTGCAGGCTTCGTAATGCGGGTCGGCAAAGAAGACTCACGCGGCGGACGCACCGGCGCATAGTTAGTAGCACCGCGCAGAGACGACGGGGACGCCGGAGCCTCCGGCACAGAGAACGGCTCGAAGGTCGCAACAACCTCAAACTCGCCCTCAGAGAGAGAATCAAGAACGTTGAACGTCACGCGAACTGCACCAATCAGGGTGTAACCCTGCGCGCGGGCGTGCGAAATCGCCAAATCGCACAGCTCAACAGCGAACGGGTTGCCCCACTCGCGTACGCGGGGGAAATCAACCGGCGCAAAACGGAGAGTATAGACATTAGGAGCCATAGTGCGGCCACTGCCGTCCACGTAGGACTCGTCATCCATCATGATGCGGACGCGGTTAGCAACATCCGCCTTCGCAAAGGTGCCGAAGCCCTTGGAAAGGCCGACAGTGCGACCGATGCCTTGCTCCAGCTTGCCCAGCTTGTCGAAAAACTTCATGCCGCCTCCTTCTCAACGACCATTCCGAGCAACAGACCGCGCAAACGGTCTTTATCCGAAAGGCTCAGTTTAACGAGCGTGTCTGTGCGTTAGCTGTGTGTCCTGTGAATGAACACACCCGATTCTATTTTAGGTGATGCACTCGCCATCGCTCTGGAACCCCGTCATTTAGCGGGGAATTGGTTATGGATATGAAAAAATCCCCGGTTCTTTCGAACCGGGGATCGTTGGTGCGCGAGGGGGGAGTTGAACCCCCACGCCCTCACGGGCACACGGACCTGAACCGTGCGCGTCTGCCTATTCCGCCACTCGCGCATGTGTCTTACGGTGTATCACCGCAGGCAACACATAAAACTATACGGACTGCATGCGGTGCTGTCCAATTGAAAAGGTGTGACCTTCGTTACTTGGAGGTGGTGGAGGGTTCAGAAAGAGCCTCCGAGGCACTATGAAGCACTATCGGACACTCCGCTGGCAGTAGCCGTATCAGATACAGTCGCATCGGACAGGGTCGCGGAACCCCGCGCCGTACGCTCGTGTTCAGCACGTTCCCGGTCAATACGTTCCAAACGCGCACGCAACAACCACGTCACCGGACCCACATACGGCAGGCACAACACCAGCAGAAGCCACTTCAACTTCTGCGCCTCAGAAAAATACGGATTCCGATGAATCGTCACCAAGCACAGCAGCGCCAACGCAATACCAGCCAGAAACACGACCGTGACCACCAGCTCCAGTACAGCATTCCAATCCATAAGCCCTCCTAAATATCCTCCCTAAGCATACAGACCCGAAAGAGCCCACAAGCCCTCAGGACAGTCCAAGGAGGCGTTCTGAGCCTATCGCTGATGGGTAGACCCATACGCGCCTCAGGTACATAAAAGGGCCCGCCCCACACACAGCAGGACGGACCCCTCCATAAAGCCTCTACAAGGCTTAAAAACTAGCGGCTAGCCTTCTTGGCTTTCTTTGTAGCACGACGCTCAGCAGCCTTCGCATCATACTCAGCCCAGAACTCACGGGTAGTCACCGTATCGGTACCATCCCACGCCGCAAGATTCTTCAACTCAGGCATATCCGAAGCCTTGAAAATCGGCTCCAAACCAGCCTTACGCTGAGCCTCATAGTTCTTCAATACCGCAACAACCTGCGGAGTCATCAACAGAACCGCCGTCAAGTTCACAATCACCATGCCGGCGTTCAGCATATCTGCGGTAGTCCACACCAGATCCAGCGAAGAAATCGCGCCGAAGAACACGAACACCAGAACCAGCGCACGGAAAATAGTCATCGGCAGCTTACGCTCAGTCACGAAACGCATGTTCGACTCGCCGTAGTAGTAGTTACCGATCACAGTCGAGAACGCAAACATGAAAATAGCGATAGTCAGGAAGTGAACCGCCCAATCGCCCAGCTGCATAGCCAGCGCCGACTGAGTCAGCGACGCACCACGCGAACGATCACCATAGGTCGGGTTCGACAGCAGAACAATAAACGCAGTCACAGTACACGCCATCATCGTGTCAAAGTAAACACCCAGAGTCTGCACATAACCCTGCTTAGCCGGGTGAGAAATAGTAGCGGTCGCACCAGCGTTCGGAGCAGTACCCATACCCGCCTCGTTAGTCAGCAGGCCACGCTTCATACCCCAAATCACGGCACCCATGGTACCGCCGGTCACAAACTCCTTAATACCGAAAGCACCCTGGAAAATCATCAGCAGCATATTCGGAACCTCAGAAATGTTCAGCAGAACAACCAGCAGACCCAGCAGCAGATACAGCACCGCCATAATCGGAACCAGCCACTCAGTCACCGAAGAAATCGCGCGAATACCACCGAAAATAATAGCCGCAGTCAGCGCCACCATAATTAGACCAATAGTGATGCGGAAGCCCATCGAATTAGTACCCGAAACATCAATGTTGAACGAGTTCGCCGCAGCATCCACCACAGCATTCGTCTGAACCGCCACAAACACAAACGCATAAGTGATCACAATGAACGCCACAAAGATGTAACCCATCCACGGAGCATTCAGACCACGCTTCATGTAGTACGCCGGGCCACCAATGTAAGAATCCTTACCGCGCTCCTTGTACAGCTGACCCAGAAGGGACTCCGCGAAAGCAGAAGCCGCACCAACAGCAGCAATAACCCACATCCAGAACACGGCACCCGGGCCGCCCATAGCAATAGCCAAAGCAACACCCGCAACAGTACCGGTACCCACACGAGAAGCCGCCGACACAGTAAACGCACGGAACGAAGAAATGCTCTTCTTGCCGTCAGCCTCACGAGCAACCGGGTCACCCAGGACGCGAACCATTTCCTTAATGGAACGCCACTGCACGCCGCGAGTACGAATCGTAATGTACAGACCAGCCGCAATCAGAGCGTAGTAGAGGAAATTACTCCACATCCAGTTCTGCACAGTATCCACGGTGGAAGTCAGTCCCGCAGTCTGCGTATTAATGTCCCCGATGATGTTCAGAAGAAAATCCACTCGGTACTCCAATCTTGAAAGCAAAAAGGCCCGCACACTCAAACCCGGAAGGCGGACGAGGTGGGGGCTACATTGCTGGGTGGTGCGGACTCACGCCGCGTAACGGAGGGGTATATGCTCCGCATGATTAGTCACCCCATTGTGTCGGGTGCAACCCCCGCTAGGCAACTTAAAAAGGGACGCAACGCAAAATGTAACGAATACTTAATATACGGGCAGAGTAAATATAAGATCCCGTACGGGTTCCACCAACACTAGCGGGGCGGGCGCAAAAAGCCCGGCGCAAGGCATAAAACCTCGCACCGGGCTGAGCGAACAAGTGGGGGCATCGGGTTGGGTTATGAGCGTTCAGGCTTCACAAACGGGAACGACAACACCCCACGAATCTGCGTCTGAGTCAACAGCATCACCAAACGGTCCACACCCAGACCCAAACCACCCGTCGGCGGCATACCCGTCTCCAAGGCGTACAGGAAATCCTCATCCACCTCCATCGCCTCCAGGTCACCCGAAGCCGCCTTCAACGACTGCTCCGTCAGACGCTCACGCTGCACCAGCGGATCCGCCAACTCAGAATACGCACAGCCCATCTCCATGCCGTTGATCACCAAATCCCAACGCTCCGCCAAACCCGGAACACTACGATGCGGCGCCGCAAGCGGACTCGTCTCCGCCGGGAAATCCGTATAGAACGTCGGCTCCACCGTATGCGCCTCAACCAGCTCACCATACAGCTCCTCAATGACAGCACCCGGGCCCATACCCTCATGAACACGCACACCGTGCTGCTGCGCCAGAGCCAGTAGCTCCTCAAAATCCGTCTGCAGGTCCACGCGGTGACCCAGCGCCTCCGACAGGGCATCACACACCGACACCACACGCCACGGACCCGACACATCAGACACCGTGCGTTCACTCGACGCCTTATGGCCCAGCGGCAAAGACACCGAACCAAACGCTGCCCGGGCGGCATCCTTAATCAGGCGCTCCGTCAACTCGCGCATCTGCACATAATCCGCGTACGGACGATACGCCTCAAGCACCGTAAACTCCGGATTATGGGTCGCATCAGCACCTTCATTACGGAAATCACGACCCAGCTCATACACCGGACCGCTACCGCCCACCACCAGACGCTTCAGGTACAGCTCCGGCGCAATACGCAACGTCAAATCCTCGCCATAGGCGTTGATATACGTGCGGAACGGACGCGCGCTCGCGCCACCGTGCACCGTATGCAGAATCGGGGTCTCCACCTCGAGGAAACCTTCCGCATCCAGTCGGGCGCGCAGCGCCTTAATCACCGCGGTGCGCAAACGCAGATTCTGCATCTGATCCGGATGCACCAACAGATCCGTAGAACGGCGACGCAGGCGCGCCTCCGGGTCGGTAAAGGAGTCGAAGGGGATGGGGTGCAGACTCTTCGATGCCATGGACCAGGTGGAGGCAATTAGCGATTCGGTGCCGTTACGGCTCGCCCCGTAGGTGCCCTGCACGGTGATGATGTCACCGGTATCCAGGTTGCGGGAGGCGAGGTTCAGTAGGCGTTCACCCACCAGGTTGCGTTCCATGATGACCTGCAGGGTTTTGTCACCTTCAATAAGAGTCACAAAGAGAACTCCACCATGGTTGCGAAGCGCGCGAATGCGCCCCGAAACCATGAATTCCGAATCTAGAATATTTTCAGAAGAGAATATACGCAGAGCATCCTTGACACCCAACACAGGGGCGCTAGCACTACCCAAAGAACCACCCAGCGGATACGGCTCCATACCCGCCGCACGCAGCGCCTCCAGATGGCGCAGACGATGCTGAGTCTGATTGCTACGCGACACCTCAGGAAGCTCATCCACAGTAGCGAGCTGCATCTGCTGAAGAGCCACCAACTCATCTGCAGAAAGAAGCTGCTCCTGATCCCGCAAACGGCGCGCCGACAGATTCGGCAAGAAACCCTCCGCCATGCCCGCAGCAAACGCAACATTCACCATCGCTAACGTCGGCTCCGTCGCCACATAACGAGGAACCCACAGCGGGGCAAACTTCAGATTGAAACGATACAGACGGCGCAACTGCAGAAAACGATCCAGCACACCCAAAGAGCGGGACGCGAAACGGTTCCACGCCGACGCACCCACCTGGTCAGCAGCCTCAAAAATATGGCCGAACATCGCAAAATTCAGCGACACCCGACGCACACCCAAAGAGGCCGCCTGCTCCATCAGTGACGCCACCATAAACTCCACCACACCATTAGGTACCTCGGGGGAGCGGCGCATAACATCCAAAGACAGGCCGGTGGGGCCCCACGGGACGAACGACAGCAGAGCCACCATCCGGCCTGCCTCATCATGAGCCGACACCAGAACAGACGAAGAATCCGCCGGATCATTCACACGATTCAGAGCCATCGAAAAACCGCGCTCCACACGCCCATGACGCCACGCAGAAATATTCTCCGCAACCTGCTGACGCTGCTGCTCATCCAGCTCTGAAAAACGGCGCATCTGCACCGTGTACCCGCCGCGGCGCACACGCTGAACCGCCTGACGCACCGGCAACATCGACGTGTCATTGAGCGTGAAACGATCCGCCTCAAGGACTGCCTCCTCACCCATCTGAATAATCGACAGACCCGCACGGTTATAGGCGCGAGCACCCGCCTCACTCACGCTCAGCGCCGCAGGAACCCAACCATAGCTACGCGCCTGTAGCATCCACTGCTCAATCGCGGCATCCCACGAATCAGGGTCACCCACAGGGTCACTCGACGCCAAACACACCGAACCCACCGAACGGTACGTAATCGCAGCCCTCTGATCCGGAGAGAAAATCACCTGCTTATCGCGGCGCGTCGCAAAATAGGAGAGCGAATCATTGGCGCCATACTGCTGCAGCAGAGCACGGATCTTTAGCTCCTTCTCACCGGTCCACGCATCCGGGGCACGGTAACCGCGCGCCAACAGGTACAGCGCCACAACCAGCGAAGCACCGTAACCAAAAGACGCCAAGAAAGCCACCACATCGGCAGACCAAACACCGGGATGAGTACGCTCAATACCCATACCGTGCATGAGTAGCTCCCACGGGGTGATGGAACGCAACGGCTCCCACACACCAATACGGCAGAGGTACCAGAGCACCAGGGTAGTCAGCAGAATACCGCCAGCCGCCGTAGCAGCCGCACCCACCCACGAGAGGCGACCAATACGCGCCGGGAACGCCGAACGAATCGAAAAAAGGAAAGGCACCAGCGCACACGCAAACACAATGGAGAGCGTATCGACCGTTGAGGAGAAAATACGGTCCTTCGGCATAAGCCCCGCGGGGAACGCCAGTGTGAAGGCGCTATGGGTTGCAATCAGTACACCAAGTACCTGAAAAACAATGGCGGCAATGAGGGCAGCGCGCTTACGCACAATCAGCCCGGACACCATCACAATCATCGTAATGGCGCTGGGCAGAGTATGCGTGGAGGGAATATTCAGCAGGTCAGCGGTGACTTCCCACCAGGTGAAGCCACGGCCGCGCCGCAGAGGAGAGATAATCCACGCAAATGTAGTCAGAAGCGCGGCAAAAGAATACACCCCGATAACCACGCGTGCTGATATCTCTGCATACCTAGAGGGAGGCGCGGGCACCTGCCCTGCTCGTACGGTACGGTGACGTGAGGTAGTGCGGTGAGACATCATGATCAGCGAGGAATCGGGGTGTAGAGAAGGTACTGGACCTTAGAGGATTTGGCTAGGCTTCAGCCTTCGGGTCACGGTAGGTGCCCTCGAAGACGTCGGGGATGCCGTTGTCGTCAGCGTCCACGCTTTCCTTCTCAGCCAGGGCACGGTAGTGCTTGTTACGGCGAGACAGGATAGCCGCGCCCACAATGGCGGCGAGCACAGAGCCGACGAGAATCGCAATCTTTGCGTCCTCGGTGTGCGGCGAGCCGTGCGGGAAGGACAGCTCAGCCACCAGCAGGGACACGGTGAAACCGATACCACCGGTTGCAGCCAGACCGACCACGTCAATCCAGGCGATATCCGGGTCGAGGTTAGCGTTCTTGAAGCGGGTCACGAGCCAGGTGGTACCAAAAATACCGATGGTCTTACCGGCAACCAGCGCAACCATAATGCCGACCGCCACGGAGTCGGTGAGGGCGCGTCCAAGGCCTTCAAAACCGCCCACAGCCACACCCGCGCTGAAGAACGCGAAGATCGGCACGCAGATGCCGGTAGAGAGCGGGCGGAAGCGGTGCTCCAGCACCTCCGCAAGACCGTGTTCAGCCTGCGCCGCCTCAGAGCGAGCGGACATCTTCACGGGCACCAGGAAGCCCAGAACCACACCAGAAATGGTTGCGTGAATACCGGACTCAAGGAAGAGCGCCCAGGTGATAATACCCAGGGGCAGAAGAAGCAGCCAGGCAGCCAGCGGCTTCAGGTGCAGCATGGTCTCACCGCGGTAGGCGATGAACGCGAAAAGGGCGAGGGGGATCAGCGCAAAGAGCAGGTACTCGCCGTGGAAGTTATTGGTGTAGAAGATCGCGATAATGCAGATTGCGATCAGGTCGTCGACCACAGCCAGGGTCAGCAGGAAGACACGCATCGCCGAGGGGAGGAAAGTACCCACGGCGGCGAGAACAGAGACCGCAAACGCAATATCGGTTGCGGTGGGGATAGCCCAGCCGTGCAGCGCGCTGGGGCTACCAAAGTTAATGGCCGTGTAGATAATTGCGGGCACCGCCACGCCACCGAAGGCAGCCGCAATCGGCACAATCGCGGTGGAGGGCGACTTGAGGTCACCAATCACGAATTCCTTCTTCAGCTCCAGGCCGGTGAGGAAGAAGAAAACGACGAGCAGACCGTCTGCTGCCCAGGTTCCGATGCTCATCTGCAGGTGGTTGAAGCCGGGGATAACCGGGCCAACCACGGTGTCTCGCAGACCAAAGTAGAAGGTGGATGCGGGGGTGTTGGCGAGTACTACTGCCAGCACCGTCGCAATCAACAGCACGGTACCGCCGACGGATTCTGCGCGCAGAATATCGGCTACGCGGCGTGAGTTGCTATAGGAGCCGCGGCTGAGGGTATCTGGGTTGGTGTGAGTCATTCTCTCCTCTTTCTGCCGAGGTATTCTGCGGCATCTAAGGCTTTTAAGTTTACTCTGCACTGTATGAGTATTCGAGTACCCGCTGGCGGCTTTTAGCTCCTGGACGGTGCGCTGCAATGGTTTTTCGTGGTTATATGCATAAACGTTCCGCCCTCCCCACGGTGCGTGGGAAGGGCGGAACGTTTAATATTTCGCAGATATTCTGCGTGTTCGACTAGTGCTCTAGTCGCGCGAATGGGAGATTATGCGCCTGCGATAGCGGGTGCGCCGGACTCCTGGCCGTGGTCGTGTGCCAGCTCGCGTGCAACGTAGTTCTCCAGGTCGAAGAGGTTGCCGTTTGCGCGCTTCACGATGGTCACCAGGGTCTCCATGGTTGCAACTTCCTCAACCTGCTCCTTCAGGAACCAGAGGATGAACTGCTCGCCCAGTGCGTAGTTCTCAGCGCGTGCTGCAGAGAACAGTGCCTCGATCTGACCGGTGACGACCTTCTCCTGTGCCAGGGACATGTCAACGATTTCCTGAACGTTCTCGAAGTCGTTCTTGACGGCGGGAACAGCGGGGATCTCGACCTTGTGGCCGCGGTCCAGCTTGTACTGAACCATCATGAGTGCGTGCTCGCGCTCTTCGAGGGACTGCTGGTAGAAGAACTTAGCCAGCTGGGGCAGGTCCTCACCGTCAAGCCAGATAGCCATGGACAGGTACTGGTGGGATGCTGCGAACTCGTGGCCGATCTGCTCGTTCAGAAGGTCGTAGAAAGACTTAGACATATGGTTTCTCCTTATACGGTGGTTGCTTTTGGGCGCCGGATGGCGCGGTGCAACCTGTTGGTATTTATCGTACGGGGTGCTGTGGTGCGTGTACAGAGAGAAAAGGCTAATCGGTGGGGAAGATGAGGTACCCCTGACATATTGTCACCATTACCCTTAGTGTGGGTGACCTGAATACCACCTTTGGAATGGGTGGTATTGGGTGTGTTTCCTTGAGATTTCGCGGTTTAGGGATGCGCTAGATACCTCAACCTCCCACGTATTGTCACGATGCGACTGTACTTGGCAGCCGCTCATCGGGCGCTCCTGAGCGGTCCTTGAGCTGTAAAAATTTTTTTAAAATTCTTCGCATGTGGCGGTGGTTGGAGCTACTTGAGGCAGTTTTGGGGTCCCATGTGCCGTAGCGCTTGCGGCGGCAAGGGGCTGTTAGGGACTGTTAAAGAAACCCGTTAAAGAGATAAGGCACGTTCCCGGTGGGGAATGTGCCTTATCTCTGATTCTCTCAACTCTCACCCGAGGTGGAGGAGGTTATTCAGCGGGGTATTCTCCGCGCTTGAGTGCATCAATGGAGATGACGTTTGAGGGGGTGTTGCCCAGGACTGCCTCGCCAATTTCTGCGAGGTGGTCAACCTGTTCGGCTGTGAGGTGGTCGAAAATCTGGCGGCGTACTTCATTCACGTGGCCGGGTGCAACCTCCTGCACCTTCTGCTCGCCTGCGGGGAGCAGGTGGCAGATGCTGACTCGGCGGTCTTCGGCACTGAGGGAACGGCGGACGTATCCGTCCTTCTCAAGGCGCGCCACGACGCGGGAGAGACGTGCGGGTAGGGTGTTGGTGGTAATTGCCAGCTCGGTCATGGTGAGGGAATGATCCCTAGACTCGGAGAGCATCGCGAGCACCATGTATTCAACGAAGCTAATGCCGGCTTCGGTCTGCAACTGGTTTTCCAGTTTGCGGGTGAGGCTGAAAATGATGGAGCTGATAAAGAGCCAGCCTTCTCGCTCCTGCGGGGAGAGCCACTGGACGGATTCGCTGTGTGCGGTATTGTCAGACCGCTGCGCAGACGTGGTTGGTGTGGACACGGGATTGGTTCCTCTTTTATCGGATATGGAACTCCCTTTATTTAAGGGGAGATGCGGTGTGTTGGCACCCATTGTAGCGAAAGGTCTTACGAGGTGACCCGAAATTGGTACGGTCAAGTAATGATTGACACTTTGGTGCTAATTTTTTGGAGGGTGCTAGGGTCGTCTTTTTACACGCAGTGAGTGCAAAAACCTTAGATAGGTATGTGATGCGCAACATGTTTAAAAAGATTTCCGGTACAAGTATAGATGAGAACGTACCAGGAAGCACATTCGCACATCGAGCCAAATTCCGCGGAATATCAAGGTTTTTAGGGGTGCGGGTGAAAATTCTGAGGGGTGCAAAGAGGTTGCCAGAGGTGAAAAATAACGAAACGATAACAAAAATTTTAAAAAAATCTCGGTTTTGGCTTTGCAACCGTAATGAAACCGTGTACACTAATTACATAACGGGGTCGAAGGAAGCCTCCGAGGCGAGACCGGAAGCTCGCTTCGATAGGTTCGACTCTCTATTTATCGGTGATTGTCGTCGGTGTACGAGTAACTCGTATTTCTACCGACGGATGTGCGGTGCGGGTGCAGTTCGTGGTTGGGCTGCATTCCGTACCGTATCTTTTTAACTCAAATTTCTATCAACTCACTCTAAGAGCATCCAATGATCGGGTGCTCTTTTTCTTTGCCCTCGTATCAGCGCCGGCGAGCCCTGTACGAGCCGGGGGAGGCGTACGAGGAGGCGCAAACACCTGCGCTGTGTGATTACACGGTGTAGCTACGCGGCGGGGCTGCACGGTGTGGTCGTGTTGCGTGGCAATGCTGTGTGGCTGCGGTATTGTTGCGCCGTATCGTGTCGGGAGCGTTATCCACAGGGGTTATCCACAGTGTGGAGAACTTACATGTATGTGATTCGGTGGTGCGGAGCCGAGGCTTGCCGCAGATGCAGTTTAAGAGCTCAGCAGAAAAATTCTTGTAATTACAGGCTTTCACAGCCGTTAAAACCGAGGGCCAGTTCTTAAACAGAAGACCTTTTCACCTTTAAATCCACGGAACACCAAAGTTTCCACACCTGTGGATAACCCTGTGCACTTAATCCACCGCCTCCGGCGCTAAGAGGCGTGTAAGACGGCTCGGCCTCCCTGCCGGCGCCCAAAATTTTGGCTAGTAGAAGGAAAAACACCCCGAATGAGGGCGAAAATTCCGCAGCTTATCCCCCGTGCATCCCCAAAATGGGGTGTTATCCACAGCAGTTATCCACAGTGTGGAGAACTTACAGCACTGTTATTCACATGAGTGCATACCCTATTATTTCAAGGCAGAAGAGGGTGCCGATCCTGAAAAGCCTGCTGATACACAGGGTTATCCACAGGTGTGGGGAAAAGTTTCCGTCTAAAATCCACAGGCTCGCGCGGGTTGGTGCGCGCATGTGACGCTCCCCAATTCATGAAAAGTAAAGTAAACGCTACGCTGGTAATCTTTAATACAGGCCAAGCATTCTAATGAAAGGCATCATCATGGCTGAAAAGTACACCCTCCCCGAGCTCCCCTACGACTACGCGGCGCTCGAGCCCCACATCTCCGCAAAGATCATGGAGCTGCACCACGACAAGCACCACGCAGCATACGTTGCAGGCGCTAACGCAGCTCTCGAGCAGCTCGAAGAGGCACGCGAGAACGGTGCATACGGCAACGTCTCCAAGCTCTCCAAGGATCTGGCGTTCAACCTGGGTGGCCACACCAACCACTCCATCTTCTGGAACAACCTGTCCCCCGAGGGTGGCGACAAGCCCACCGGCGAGCTGGCAGCAGCAATCGACGAGTTCTTCGGCTCCTTCGATAAGTTCCGCGAGCACTTCACCAATGTTGCACTGACCATTCAGGGTTCCGGCTGGGCAATCCTCGCATGGGACACCGTTGGCAAGCGCCTCATCATCGAGCAGCTCTACGATCAGCAGGGCAACATCTCCGTTGCACTGATCCCCGTTCTGCAGCTGGATATGTGGGAGCACGCATTCTACCTGGACTACCAGAACGTCAAGGGCGACTATGTCAAGGCATTCTGGAACATTGTGAACTGGGCTGACGTTCAGGCTCGCTTCGAGCGCGCAGTGTCCCAGACCAAGGGCCTGGTCCTCTAATCTAAGGTTT
>CAUTHR010000021.1:0-27885 GCA_963538455.1 Rothia mucilaginosa
CAAGGAGCCCGCGGAACCCGGCAAAGAGCCCGCGAAGGCGGAAGCGCCCAAGCCTGCTACTCCCAAGCCGACTGCACCCAAGCCTGTTGCGCCGAAACCTGCCGCGCCCAAGCCGGCGCCTCCGAAGCAGGCTCAGCCCGCAGAGGCGGCGGGGGAGAGCGCTCCCGTGCAGAAGGCGGAAGCACCTAAGCCCGCAGCCCCCGTAGCTGCAACTCCCGTAGCTGTTCCCGCGGCTGAACCCGCCAAGCCGATGCGTCCGACCCCGGCGCTGTTCGGTAAGGTTCAGGTTGCCGCACCCGCCGAACCTGCCGCGCCCCCCGCGGAAGAAGAGAACCAGGCGGGGGAGAAGCCCCTCGACGCTTCCGAGCTGCCCGCAACCCCCGCTGAGTCTGTGGCACCCGCAGAGCTCACCGTCCCCACAGAGCTTGCTGTCCCCGCAGAGGCGCTCGCAGAAGATGAGTCCGCCGGCGCTCGCATCCACCCGCAGCAGGTGCGTGAAATGCACGAGAACTTCGCGGAACGCTCCCGCCCCATCGTACTCATCGGCCCCATGGCGGCAGGTAAGACCTACATCGGTACGCACCTGGCGCGTTTCTACGGCTACGAATTCCTCGACGCCGACCAGCTCATCGTGGAACGCTACGGCGAAGTCTCCGAAATCTTCGAGATTTTCGGTGAGGCGCACTTCCGCGAGCTCGAACGCAAAACCATCGAAGAGGTCCTCACCTCGCCCGTCTACCGCAACACAGTGTTCTCCCTGGGCGGTGGCGCGCCCATGACCGACTCGGTGGCGGAGCTGCTCAAGGACGAATGCGTGGTGTACATCCTCGTTGATGCCGACACCGTCACCCCGCGCATTACCGGCAACAAGACCCGCCCGCTACTGCAGCCGAACCCGGTGGAGCGGTGGACCGAAATTTTTGAGCGCCGCCGCAGCCGATACGAAGAGCTGGCGCACTTCACCCTGGACGCACGAGGCGGCCGCCCCATCACCGAGATGACCGCCGAAATCCAGGCGTACGTGACCGCAACCCGTACCTCCCGCGCGCAGCGCCCCCAAGCATAACCCCTCACCTGTGAAAGGACACATGATGAGCACTCAGCCCACCCCCACTTTCGGTGCCTCCGGCGCGGAAGATATCACCCGCATCCCGGTGACCGGCAGCTCCCCGCGTGAGAACTATGAGGTTCTCATCGGCCACAACCTGCTCGGTAAAATCCCCGAAATTCTGGGCAACCGCACCAAGAAGGTGCTCGTGATTCACCCGCGTGCCCTGCGTTCCACCGGTGAGCTGGTCATGGAAGACCTGCGCGCCATGGGCTACGAATCGTTCAGCGCCGAAATCCCGGACGCTGAGGAGGCGAAGCACTACCAGGTGGCGGCGTTCTGCTGGCAGGTGCTCGGTCAGAACGACTTCACCCGCACCGACGCGATCATCTCCGTGGGTGGCGGCGCTATTACCGACGTTGCCGGCTTCGTGGCGGCAACCTGGCTGCGCGGCGTGCGCGTCATCCACATTCCGACCACCCTGCTCGGCATGGTGGACGCCGCCGTAGGCGGTAAGACCGGTATCAACACCGCCGAGGGTAAGAACCTGGTCGGCGCGTTCTGGCCGCCCGCCGCGGTGCTCTGCGAAATCGGCACCCTGCGCACCCTGCCCGAGCATGAGCTGCTGACCGGCATGGGTGAGGTCGTCAAGTGCGGCTTCATCGCAGACCCCGAAATCCTCGACCTGATCGAGGCGAACCCGAACGCCGTGCGCGATTCGCAGTCCGCCGTGATGCGTGAACTCATCGAACGCAGCGTGCGCGTGAAGGCAGAGGTCGTCTCCGAGGACCTGCGCGAATCCGGCCGCCGCGAAATCCTGAACTACGGCCACACCCTCGCCCACGCCATTGAGCGCAACGAGCGCTACCAGTGGCGTCACGGCGCGGCAGTGTCCGTCGGCATGGTCTACGCCGCCGAACTGGCGCTGGCAACCGGCCACGCCGACGAAGAGCTCGTGGCACGTACCCGCCGCATCCTCGAATCCCTGGGCCTGCCCACCTCCTACAAGGCAGACGCATGGCCCCAGCTGCTCGAAGCAATGCGCCGCGACAAGAAGGCACGCGGCAACCTGCTGCGCTTCATCATTCTTGACGGTCTGGCTCGCCCGCGCGTCTACGAGGTGCCGGACGACTCGATCCTGTACATGACCTACCAGGAGATTACCGAGTAGGTGATGAGTCCCGTACATTCACCGGACGCACCCGGCACGTATCTGCCAGCACATGACAGTCAGTACGCGCCAGCCAGCAGGGTGCCGCAGAATCTGTGGCGCCCCTGCTAGGCAAATTCGTGCGCATCCTGTAGAATGTACGGGACATATTTTTGCTCATTGAAAACTTAGCGCCGCGCCGGGTACCACTACGGCGTGAGCGTCGATGACACGAAGGAGAGCCCCATGGCATCCACTACCGATATTAAGAACGGCGCCGTCCTGAAGATTGACGGCAACCTCTGGTCCGTCGTAGAGTTCCAGCACGTTAAGCCCGGTAAGGGCGGCGCATTCGTCCGCACCAAGCTGCGCAACGTTACCTCCGGCAAGGTCGTCGACCGCACCTTCAACGCTGGCGCTAAGATCGAAACCGCAACCGTTGACCGCTCCGACTACCAGTACCTGTACCAGGACGGCGACGACTACGTCTTCATGGATATGAAGACCTACGACCAGATCAACGTTCCCGCAACCGTTGTTGGCGACGCAGCAAACTACATGCTCGAGTCCCAGACCGCAACCATCGCAATGCACGAGGGCAACCCCCTGTACATCGAGTTGCCCGCATCCGTGGTCCTCGAAATCACCTACACCGAGCCCGGCCTGCAGGGTGACCGCTCCACCGGCGGCACCAAGCCCGCAACCGTTGAGACCGGCTACGAGATCCAGGTTCCCCTGTTCCTGGAGACCGGCACCAAGGTCAAGGTTGACACCCGCACCGGTGAGTACCTCGGTCGCGTGAACGACTAATGAATTCGCGTACGAAAGCCCGATTGCGCGCCCTCGAAGTGCTCTTCGAGGCGGATCAGCGCAACGAAGATTATATTGAGGTACTCCGCCGCCGCCGACTGTACACGGTAGCGCAGATTTCTGCTTACTCTGAGGAAATCATTCGTGGCGTTCGCGACCACGACGAAGAAATCCGCGAGTTTGTGGAGACTTACGCCCGTGACTGGTCCTTCGAGCGTATGCCCGCCGTGGACCGTGCCGTGCTGCGTATTGGCACTTGGGAGCTTCTGTACAATGACGAAGTTCCGGATGCTGTCGCAATTTCTGAGGCTGTCGGTCTGGCGCGTGTGCTGTCCACGAATGACTCTCCGAAGTTCGTGAACGGTCTGCTGGATAAGCTCCGTCAGGTGAAGCCGACCCTGCTCGCGTAAGACGTCCCGCCGCGGCCTGCCCGCCAGCCTATGGCTGGTTGGTTTGCCGCCGTTGAGGATGCACCCGCAGGGGAGTGTACGTGAAACCCCCGCCGTACTGTAGTTCGCTACAGGACGGCGGGGTTTTCTGTGTCTACGCTTCTTCGGTTGGTGCGGTTCTGCGTGGGGTTCCGGATTGGGTGCAGATGCGCTCGCAGGGTTTGTTAGCAACAGTTGAGGTTTCATCAGAGCCCGTGGGTAGGGGTAGGCGGCAACAGTCGAGGCTTCACCGGACAACGCAGGCGGGGGAGTGCCCCCTCTGCGGCGCTGAGCGCCTTGAGGACGGAGCCCCCGCCCCGCGTGCCCGGTATGCGCCTCGTGCAATATCAGCTACTCGCCTTGAGCGGGTGCGGTTGCCTCGCTTGTAGCGTCTGCTTCGTTTCCGCAACCGTTATGAAGGGTCTCAGACTTGATAACAACAAATGCATTATCTTCAGAACGGCGAACAACAAAGACCCGTCGCGTTAGCTGCGGGTCCTTAAATTTCTTACCCTCAGCAGAGCGAACGTTGCTCCAGTCTTCACAGTAGCGCAGGATCACGCCGGTATTGGGCTCGACAGTGCCGTCCTCATTGGCGCTTCCGTAAATTAGCTTTGTCTTGACGTCACGGAAGATAATGTCGCCTTCCGGGGAAATCTTCTGTGAAAGCTCTTGAAACTCCTTCACGGTCTCCCTCAGATGTTCAAGAGTGTTTGCGTGCGCATATCGCGTCAGTTCTTCATCGCTGGTGTGTTCCACATTTCCGTGCCTCCAGGCGTTCCAGAGGCGCTGATGCTGCTCAAATGCGATGAGTGCAGTCTTTTCAGTTACCTCAGCGGCTTCCGGAGAGTCGCTGTTTACGTCCATGCTCGCGTGAATCAGTACAATCTCGGAGCCAGACGGGCCGGTCGGAGTGGGTGAAGGAGTGGGAGTTGCAGAAGCTTCCGCGCTTGCCGATTCAGCGCTCGCGGAGGTGGAAGCGCTCGATTCTGCGCTGACCTGCGCGCCACCGGAACAAGCGGACAGGGTGAGTATCATTGCCGCTGAGAGCGCGGCAATAGAACTACGGTTAAACATCATTGTTGGTTCTTTTCTGGTGTGTGGTTGTGTAAACCGCAGAATTATCCACGCAACAACGTGTGGAATTCAGCGGAATGTTATCGGTTGATGTCATTACCCTAACATACATCTGCAGAGCACACACCCCGGCTAATAGTTTGTCCATTTTGATGAGAGCCTGCTCGTTGTGGTGCAGGCTAGGGGCTCGGTACGCGCCTCATCTTGGCAGCCGTCTCGCCGTGAGCGGTCTCTCGCCGAACCTGAACGTAGCCTGTGAACTGTGGTACCCTACTAGAAGCACAAAACCTTTAAATCCGTCCCGTGAGGCGGGGAAGGAGACGGCTATGCCTGGGTCAGCTGTACCCACATCCGGCGCGAATCAGGGGCGAAACGTAACCGCAGCCCCCCATTCGGCAACCCCTCAAAGCACCTCCGAGGACGCGACCACCGTCGGCCGCACCATCCTCAGCGAGGACGAAATCCGCCGCGCCCTCACCCGCATCGCCTACGAAATTATTGAAACCAATAAAGGCGTAGAAAACCTCGTACTCATCGGCATCCGCTCCCGCGGCGTGCCCCTCGCCGTACGACTCGCAGCCCGTATCCAAGCCATCGAGCCGAACTTCAACGCAGAAACACGACTCGGCGCCCTGGATATCACCGCCTACCGCGACGACCAGCCCGTCTCGCCCAACGGCACCACCTCCCCAGATACCGCAGGGGAGAGCATCATGCCCAGCATCGGCATTGAAGGTAAAACCGTAGTCCTCGTTGACGACGTCCTCTACTCCGGCCGCACCGTACGCGCCGCCCTCGACGCACTCAACGCCCACGGACGACCCGCCCTCGTACGCCTGGCAGTCCTCGTAGACCGCGGACACCGGCAACTACCCATCCGCGCCGACCACGTGGGCAAAAACCTGCCCACCAGCGCCAGCGAAACCGTGCGCGTCGTACTAACCGAAACCGACAACGCAACAGACCGAGTTGACATTATCCAGCTGGGAGGGCTCTCATGAAGCATCTGCTCGACACCCGCGAACTAACCCGCGAAGAAGCCATCGAAATCCTCGACGTCGCCGACTACATGGCGCAGGTCAAGGCCGAAAACCGCACCCTGAACGTGCTGAACGGCAAGACCGTCGTCAACCTCTTCTTCGAGGACTCCACCCGTACCCGCCTCTCCTTCGAAGCCGCGGAGAAGCGCCTCGGTGCAGCCGTCACGAACTTCTCCGCCTCCGGCTCCTCCCTGTCTAAGGGCGAGTCGCTCAAGGACACCGCGCAGACCCTCAAGGCAATTGCCGCGGATGCGTTCGTAATCCGCCACTCGGCATCCGGCGCGCCGCAGCGCCTCGCCGAAGCAGGCTGGACCGACATCCCCGTGCTGAACGCGGGCGACGGCACCCACGCGCACCCCACCCAGGCACTGCTCGACGCCGTGTCCCTGCGCCAGTACAAGGCAGAACGCGACGGCCTCGACAGCCCCCGCGGCACCGACCTGTCCGGCATGCGCGTGCTCATCGTCGGCGACATCCTGCACTCGCGCGTGGCACGCTCCAACCTCTGGCTGCTGAGCACCCTCGGCGCGCAGGTCGTCTTCGTCGCACCGCCGACCCTGCTGCCGCTGAACACCGCCTCCTGGGTTGAAGAAGCCGGCGTAGAAATCTTCCACGACTTCGACGAAGCCATCGCCACCAACCCCGACGCCGTCATGCTGCTGCGCATCCAGAAGGAACGCATGAACGCCGCGTACTTCCCCTCCGCAGAGGAGTACACCGACCTGTGGGGCCTGACCGCCGAACGCTTCGCAACCTTGCAGGCGCAGCCGCAGCCGGTCGCAATCCTGCACCCGGGCCCCATGAACCGCGGCCTGGAAATCTGCACCGAAGCCGCCGACGCCACCAACTCCTGGGTCTTGCGCCAGGTCAGCAACGGCGTGGCGTTGCGCATGGCGGTGCTCTACCTGCTTCTGACCGACGGCTCCAGCGCCAAGCTCTACGCCGGCGACGAATCCTAAACGACCTTCCTAACGAGAGGAACCAACACCATGAGCAAGTACCTGATCAAGGGCGCAAGCCTCTACGGCGAAAAGGTCGCCGACATCCTCATCGAGGACGGCGTGATTAGCCGCATCGCAGAGAACATTGACGTCGCAGACGCACAGGTCGTCGAGGCGGCAGGCCAGGTGGCGCTGCCCGGCCTGGTCGACATCCACACCCACCTGCGTCAGCCCGGCTACGAGGCATCCGAAACCGTCGAGACCGGCACCCGCGCCGCAGCCCTGGGCGGCTACACCGCAGTGTTCGCCATGGCAAACTCCATGCCCGTGGCAGACACCGCCGCAGTCGTTGAGCAGGTTGACCGCCTCGGCAAGGAATCCGCATGGTGCCGCGTGCAGCCCATCGGCGCCGTGACCGTGGGCCTGAAGGGCGAGCGCCTCTCCGACATCGGCGGCATGGCGAACTCCACCGCGAACGTGCGCGTGTTCTCTGACGACGGCATGTGCGTGTATGACCCCGCCGTGATGCGCCGCGCCCTCGAATACGTCAAGACCTTTGACGGCGTTATTGCGCAGCACGCGCAGGAGCCGCGCCTGACCGAAGGCGCCCAGATGAACGAAGGTAAGGTGTCCGCTGACCTGGGCCTGACCGGTTGGCCTGCCGTCGCTGAAGAGGCAATCATTGCTCGCGACGTGCTGCTGGCTGAGCACCTGGACTCCAAGCTGCACATCTGCCACCTGTCCACCAAGGGCTCCATTGAGGTTGTGCGCTGGGCTAAGTCCCGCGGCGTGAAGGTGACCGCGGAGGCAACCCCGCACCACCTGCTGCTCACCGACGAGACCGCACGCACCTACGACCCGGTCTTCAAGGTGAACCCGCCGCTGCGCACCGAAGAGGACGTCATGGCGCTGCGTCAGGCAGTTGCTGACGGCATCATCGACGTGATCGGTACCGACCACGCACCGCACCCGGCAGAGACCAAGGAATGCGAGTGGGCGTGCGCCGCGAACGGCATGACCGGCCTGGAGCAGGCGCTGTCCATCATCCAGATGACCCTGGTTGACACCGGCATGATTACCTGGCGCGATGTGGCACGCATCCTCTCTGAGGAGCCCGCGAAGATTGGTCGCCTGGACCACGAGCAGGGTCGCCCGCTTGCCGAAGGCGAACCGGCAAACATTGTGCTGGTCGACCCGAAGGCAACCCGCGTAATCAAGCCGGAGGAGCAGGCAACCAAGGGTAAGAACAACCCCTACCGCGACATGGAGGTGCCCGGCTCGATTCGTGCAACCTTCTACGCTGGCCACCCGACCGTGCTGAACGGCGAGCTGGCAACCCCGCGCCGCTAACCCGCGCACGTGCGTTGTGACTGTGCCTGGCGGTGGTAGGTTCACGCCTGCCACCGCCTTGCGGGGAGCACCGCCTCCAACCCCACCAACCTAGACCCACCAGCCCAAATCCGAGGCCCCGACCTGAGGCCCCAACCGAAAGAGAGAACCTTCGTGGGAAAGTTCCTGACCGCCGTCATCTGCATCGCCCTGGTTGCCCTGTGCATCTACGGCATGTGGCACGGATGGCGCTCGCGCCTGGCACGCCAGGCGAACATGTTCGGCTCCCTCAAGGAAGTTCCCGAACGCTACGAGGGCATGACCGCTGACGCTGCTTTCGAGGGCGAGTACGTCAGCACCACGATCTTCGGTAACTGGCTGGACCGTGTGGGTTTCGATTCGCTCGGCTTCAAGAGCAAGTCCACCCTGCTGATTTACCCGGACAGTATCATCTTCACCCGTGACGGCGCGAAGGACCTGTGGATTCCGGCGAAGAAGCTCGCCGTCATCACCACTGATCGCGGTATGGCGGGCAAGGTTGTGGAGAAGAACGGCCTGGTTGTGATTGGTTGGACGCTGGACGGTCACCGCGTGCAGACCGGCTTCCGCACCCGCTACGCCGAGGATAAGCAGGCGGTACTGCAGGAGCTGCGCCGCATCGCCCCGAACGCGGTGGATGCGCCCGAGAATTGGGCGGCAGAACCGGAAGCCTAAACCCCGGACAAACCGCGAAACCCCATAGATTTTGCCCCACGGCAGGCGAACACCCCGCCGAAGGCACCATAGACTACCCCGGAACCTGCACGGTAGAGGCCGTACAGGAAGCGGGGGAGAACACCAGAGAAAAGGAAGAAGAGCATGACTGACATGACACGATCCGGCGCCCTGCGTACGGACCGCGCGCTGCTCGTCCTGGAGGACGGCACCGTCTACCGCGGCTACGGCTACGGCGCAACCGGCGCGTCCCTGGGCGAGGCGGTTTTCTCGACCGGCATGACCGGCTACCAGGAAACCCTGACCGACCCCTCCTACGCGGGTCAGATTGTGGTTCAGACCGCTCCCCATATTGGCAACACCGGCGTGAACACCACCGACGCTGAGTCCCGCAAGATTTGGGTTGCAGGCTACGTGGTTCGCGACGCAGCACGCGTGGCATCCAACTGGCGTTCTGAGCGCACTCTCGACGAAGAGCTCATCGAGCAGGGCATCGTCGGTATTCAGGGCATTGACACTCGCGCCCTGACCCGCCGCCTGCGTTCGAGCGGTTCGATGCGTGCGGGCGTGTTCTCCGGTGAGCACGCAGAACGCCCCGAAGCTGAACTGCTGGAGGAGGTGCGTGCCTCCGAGCCGATGGCTGGCCGTAAGCTCGCTGACTCCGTTTCGGTTGACACCGCCTACACTGTTGAACCGCACCAGTTCAACTGGTTCGCACCCCCGGTCGCAACCATCGTCGCCCTGGACCTGGGCATTAAGTCGATGACCCCGCAGCGTTTCGCTGAGCGTGGCGTGCGCGTGCACGTGCTGCCCGCAAACGCAACCCTCGAGGACATCTACTCCTACAACCCCGACGGCGTGTTCTTCTCGAACGGCCCCGGTGACCCGGCAACCGCTGACGAGCAGGTTGAGCTGCTGCAGGGCGTGCTGCGTAAGGGCACCCCGTTCTTCGGCATCTGCTTCGGTAACCAGCTGCTCGGTCGCGCCCTGGGCTTCGGCACCTACAAGCTGCCCTTCGGCCACCGCGGCATCAACCAGCCGGTCATGGATAAGACCACCGGCAAGGTCGAAATCACCGCGCAGAACCACGGCTTCGCTGTGGACGCGCCGATTGGCGACTACGTGACCGCACCGAACGCCGAGTTCGGTCAGGTCATGGTCTCCCACGTGGGTCTGAACGACAACGTGGTTGAGGGCCTGACCTGTAAGGATATCCCCGCGTTCTCCGTGCAGTACCACCCCGAGGCTGCTGCGGGCCCGCACGATTCCGCCTACCTCTTTGACCGTTTCATCGACCTGATGGTCGTAACCAAGACTGCAAAGGAAGCATAAATGCCTCGTCGTACTGACCTTAATAGCGTCCTCGTCATCGGTTCCGGCCCCATCGTCATCGGTCAGGCAGCGGAATTCGACTACTCCGGCACTCAGGCGCTGCGCGTGCTGAAGGAGGAGGGCGTGCGCGTCATCCTCGTGAACTCGAACCCGGCAACCATCATGACCGACCCCGAGTTCGCGGACGCCACCTACATTGAACCCATCACCCCCGAGGTGATTGAGAAGATTATCGAGAAGGAAAAGCCGGACGCAATCCTGCCGACCCTGGGTGGTCAGACCGCGCTGAACGCGGCAATTTCCCTGGATGAGCGCGGCGTGCTCGCCAAGTACAATGTTGAGCTCATCGGCGCGAACATTGAGGCGATTAACCTCGGTGAGGACCGTGAAGCGTTCAAGGGCGTGGTGGAGCGCGCCGGCGGCGAGTCTGCACGCTCGGTGATTGTTCACTCCATGCCGGAGGCGCTGGAAGCCGCTAAGGAGCTGGGCTACCCGATGGTGGTCCGCCCCTCCTTCACCATGGGTGGTCTCGGCTCGGGTATGGCGTACAACGAGGAAGACCTCTACCGTATTGCCGGTGCCGGTATTCAGTACTCGCCGACCAGCGAGGTCCTGCTGGAGGAGTCCATCCTCGGCTGGAAGGAATACGAGCTGGAGATGATGCGTGACACCAACGACAACGTCGTGGTCGTCTGCTCCATCGAAAACTTCGACCCCGTGGGCGTGCACACCGGTGACTCCATCACCGTGGCACCCGCGCTGACCCTGACCGACCGTGAGTTCCAGAAGCTGCGCGACATCGCGATCAACGTGATTCGTGAGGTTGGCGTGGACACCGGTGGTTGTAACATCCAGTTCGCGATTGACCCGAAGACCGGCCGCATCATCGTCATTGAGATGAACCCGCGCGTGTCTCGTTCTTCGGCGCTCGCGTCGAAGGCTACCGGCTTCCCGATTGCGAAGATTGCGACCAAGCTGTCCCTGGGTTACACCCTGGATGAGATTCCGAACGATATCACCCAGAAGACCCCGGCGTCCTTCGAGCCGACCCTCGACTACGTGGTCGTGAAGGTTCCGCGTTTCGCGTTTGAGAAGTTCCCGGCTGCTGACCCGACCCTGACCACCACCATGAAGAGTGTGGGCGAGGCTATGGCTCTGGGCCGTAACTTCACTGAGGCTCTGCAGAAGGCGATGCGTTCGCTGGAGCAGAAGGGCGCGTCCTTCTCGTTCAAGCCGCTGTCTCTGTCTGAGGCTGAGCTGGCTGAGCTGATTGAGAAGACTAAGGTTCCGACTACCCAGCGTATTTACCAGGTTCAGCAGGCTCTGCTGGCTGGCGCTACCGTGGAGCAGCTGCACGAGGCGACCAAGATTGACCCGTGGTTCCTGGATCAGCTGGTGCTGCTGAATGAGGTTGCCGGCGTGGTTCACGCTAAGCGCGACCACCTGGATCCGGAGACCCTGAAGTTGGCTAAGCGTCACGGTTTCTCGGACGCTCAGATTGCTGAGATTATCGGCTCTTCTGAGGATGTTGTGCGCGGTGTTCGCCACGCTCTGGGTATCCGCCCGGTCTTCAAGACTGTTGACACCTGTGCTGCCGAGTTTGAGGCGTTCACTCCGTACCACTACTCCTCCTACGACCTGGAGGATGAGGTTGCGCACCACGAGAAGCCCTCGATTATGATTCTGGGTTCGGGCCCGAACCGTATCGGTCAGGGTATCGAGTTCGACTACTCCTGTGTGCACGCTTCGCTGGTGTTGCGTTCGCTCGGTTACGAGACCGTCATGGTCAACTGCAACCCTGAGACTGTTTCGACTGACTACGATATTTCGACTCGCCTGTACTTCGAGCCGCTCACCCTTGAGGATGTGCTTGAGATTGTTGAGTCGGAGCGTCGTACCGGCGGTCTGATGGGCGTGTTCGTTCAGCTGGGCGGTCAGACTCCGCTGAAGCTGGCTCGTGCCCTGAAGGATGCGGGCGTGCCGATTCTGGGCACCACCCCCGAGGCCATTGACCTGGCTGAGGACCGCGGAGAGTTCTCCCGCGTGCTGGAGGAGGGCGGCCTGATTTCGCCCAAGAACGGTACCGCGTTCACTTTCGAGGGTGCTAAGCGCATCGCTGACGAGATTGGTTACCCGGTTCTGGTTCGTCCTTCGTACGTGCTGGGCGGCCGTGGCATGGAGATCGTCTACGACGAGGCGAACCTGGCACGCTACCTGGAGAACGCTACCGAGGTTTCGCCTTCGCAGCCTGCTCTGATCGATAAGTTCCTTGAGGACGCTATCGAGATTGACGTTGATGCCCTGTTCGACGGCGAGGAGCTGTACCTGGGCGGCGTCATGGAGCACATTGAGGAAGCCGGTATTCACTCGGGTGACTCCTCCTGTACTCTGCCTCCGATTACTCTCGGCCCGGACATCATCGCGAAGGTGAAGGACGCTACCGAGAAGATTGCTCGCGGCACCGGTGTGCGCGGTCTGATTAACATTCAGTTCGCGTACGTGTCTGAGAACCTGTACGTGATTGAGGCGAACCCGCGTGCGTCTCGTACTGTTCCGTTCGTGTCGAAGGCTACCGGCGTGCAGATGGCTAAGGCTGCTGTGCTGATTGGTCTGGGTAAGAGCATTGCTGAGCTGAAAGCTGAGGGCTACCTGCCGCAGAACATGGACGGCGCATCCCTGCCTGAGGAGACCGCGATTGCTGTGAAGGCTGCGGTCCTGCCGTTCGCTCGTTTCCGCACCCCCGAGGGCGTTGTGGTGGATTCGCTGCTAAGCCCGGAGATGCGTTCGACCGGTGAGGTCATGGGTCTGGATAAGCACTATGACACCGCGTTCGCGAAGGCTCAGGCTGGTGCTGGTTCGCCGCTGCCGACCTCCGGTAAGGTGTTCATTTCGGTGGCTAACCACGACAAGCGTAACGTCATCATCTACGCGAAGATGCTGGAGTCCCTGGGCTTCGAGATCGTTTCGACCGGTGGTACCGCTGAGATTCTGCGCCGTAACGGCCTGAACTCGGTGCTGGTGGCTTCTAAGTTCGCTGAGGCGAATGGCGACCACTCGATTGTGGACATGGTCCGCAACGGTGACATTGACCTGATTCTGAACACCCCCGCCGGTGGTGCTGCTCGTAGCGATGGTTACGAGATTCGTGCCGCTGCGGTTTCGGTGGGCTGCCCGGTCATGACTACCATTTCTGAGTTCGCTGCGGCTGTTCAGGCGATTAATGCTCTGCGTGAGCACAGCTGGGACATCATGAGCCTGCAGGAGCACGGCGTTCAGCTGGCTGCCGCTGTGGATGCTCGTTCCGAGGGTGGCGAGGCGTAATGTCCGCTGCTTTTGGTGATCGTCTGGCGAAGGCGATGGCGGAGCGCGGCCCGCTGTGTGTGGGTATTGACCCGCATCCGAACCTGCTGGAGCAGTGGGGTCTTGAGGATTCCGCTGCCGGTCTGGCTGCTTTTACTGAGGCGGTCTATGAGGGTTGCGCCCCGTTTGCGGCGGCGTTGAAGCCTCAGGTGGCGCTGTTTGAGCGTCACGGTTCGGCTGGTCTTGCTGTGCTGGAGGCGCTGTTCGCCCGTGCTGCCGCTGATGGTGTGCTGATTGTTGCTGACGCTAAGCGCGGCGATATTGGTTCGACCATGAAGGCTTACGCGGATGCGTGGCTCGGCTCCTCCTCGCCGCTGGGTACCGATTCGGTGACGTTGAGCCCGTACCTGGGTTTTGAGTCGCTGCGTCCGGCACTGGATTTGGCGGATGAGAATGACCGCGGCACTTTCGTGCTGGCGTTGACCTCGAACCCCGAGGGTAAGAGCGTTCAGCACGTGGGCGCGTCGGAGTCCGGTCATTCCGGCGAGTCCGAGGGCGCTGTGGCTAAGCGTATTATCGCTACGGCTACCGCTGAGAATGCTTCCCGCCAGTGGGAGCAGATGGGTCCGTGCGGCCTGGTGGTTGGCGCGACCGTTGGTCAGGCGCTGGTTGATTTGGGTATTGACCTGAGCGTGTTCAACGGCCCGATCCTGTCGCCGGGTTATGGTGCGCAGGGCGCTTCGGCGGCTGATCTGTACCGCGTGTTTGCTGGCGTTGAGTCGCAGGTGCTGGTGAATTCCAGCCGCGGCGTGCTGGCTGCTGGCCCGTCGGTTGAGGGTTTGGCGAAGGCTGCGCAGGCGGCTCGTGACGACCTGTTGGCGGCTCGCGGCGCATAGTTCGCGTGTTGCGTGAGGGGCGTGTGCTCCGGGTAGATTCTGTTGAGAGTCTGCTCGGGTGCACGCCCCTTTTGCGTGTATTGCGGGGGCTGAGGTGCTCAGCGTAGTGCGAGTTTGCTCACCTCTGCGGCGGGGGGAGTGTGCCTGCTCTGTGAGATGCGTGCGTGGCTTTAGCTTTTGATAGGGCGAATACTCCGCTATGCTATAGAGGTACTCCCTGATATTTACGTGCTGACGTGCGTAGACGCATTGTTGGTGCGTGGGTGAGTGCCGCGGGTGGAACGAGGGTTCTCGTGCTATCCGTGTTACATTAGTTGATAAGTAAAATTCTATAACTCGCAGAAATGGGGGACCCAACCATGCCGCTGACTCCGCTAACTGAGGATGCGCGCGCCTCCGCCCGCGAGAAGGCAGTACTTGCCCGAGCACACCGCCAGGAAATTAAGCGTGCACTGAGTGATCGTGAACTTTCCGTACGTCAGGTGCTCGACATGGTCGATTCCGACCCTGCACTGGCTAAAATGCCGGTGGGGCAGATGTTGCGCGCACTTCCGGGCATTGGTGCCGTTCGAGCTGAACGCATCATTGAAGAACTTCATATTGCACCGACTCGCCGCCTTGGCGGCCTGGGTGTACACCAGCGTCGCAAGATGGTGGAGTACTTCAACCGTAATTCGCGGTATTTGAACCGTGCACGTCGTAAGACTGCTGGTCAGTCTTCCGAGTCTTCTCAGTCCTAATACCTCGTGCCTTCAGCCGATGAAGGCGCAGTAAGGAAGCTATGTCTCAGCCGACTCTCACCGTACTGGCTGGCCCCACTGCTGTTGGCAAAGGTACGGTGTGCCAGTACATTCGTGAGAACTACCCGAACGTGTGGTTCTCTGTTTCCGCTACCACTCGTGATCCTCGCCCCGGTGAGGTTGACGGTACTCACTACTATTTCGTTTCGATGGAAGAGTTTGACCAGATGATTGCTGACGGTCAGATGCTTGAGTACGCGGTGGTACACGGTAAGAACAAGTACGGTACTCCGCGCGCTAAGGTCCAGGAGGCCCTGGACGCTGGCCGCCCGGTGATCCTTGAGATTGACCTGCAGGGTGCTCGCCAGATTCGCGAGACCATGCCTGATGCCCGCCTAATTTTCTTGGCTCCTCCGAGCTGGGATGAGCTGGTTTCGCGTCTGGTGGGTCGAGGTACCGAGAGTGAGCAGGAGCAAGCTCGTCGCCTTGAAACCGCGAAGATTGAGCTGGCTGCTGAGAAGGAATTTGACGTCACGGTCGTCAACGACTCTGTTGAGCGTGCAGCGAAGGAGATTGCTGAGCTGATTAGCGCCGCCTAATCTGCATGCTTTGCGTTTGCGGTGGGGCTAGAGTTTCTTCCGACCTGTAGTTCTGCCGTGAGGCGTTGTGAAGGGTGGGGGTTTCGAAGGGCTTTCTTCGGAGCCCCCACCTTTTTGACTGGGCTGATACCTTTTGTCCGGGCGGGTACGTGCGTTTTAGCCGTTGAGAGGGTAGAATAGTTCTTTAGTTTTGACCGTGCCCTCAGTGTGCCCGGTTTGCGCCATAGCGTGAACGGTGTGCGGGGGTGTTCGGTACGTACATTCCATCAAGCTATTTGGAGTTTTTAGTGGCAAACGAAAACAAGGAACACGAGGACTACAACTTCGTTGACGGTGTCGCTCCCGAGGGCATCGTGAGCCCCAGCGCTGACGCGCTGATTGAGAAGGCGGAGTCCAAGTACGGCCTGGTGATTTTCGGTGCCCGCCGTGCACGCCAGATTAACGCGTACTACGCTAACCTGCAGGACAATACTGCTGCGCACGTTGGCCCGCTGGTTGACGCTGAGTCGAACGAGAAGTCCCTGTCGGTGGCAATGCGTGAAATCATTGCTGACCGTGTTGTGGCGGAGCACCGCCCGGGCGAAAAGTTCGACGAGGACGGCTACCCGGTTCCCGAGGAACTGTCCGCTGTGATTGATTTCAGCGCGGCTGAGTTCCCCGGCGCTATCGAGGAGGAGTACATCCCCGCAGGTAGCGAAGAGGTTATCGCTATCGAAGAGGTTATCCTCGACGAGTCCGCTGAGTAATCTGCTTCTACAAGGATTCTTTGACGTACCATGCGCATTATCGTTGGTATTGGAGGGGGCATTGCTGCGTATAAGGCGGCGATGCTCCTTCGTCTTTTTGCGAAGAATGGCGACGAGGTGATCGCCATGCCCACCCCGAACGCGACGAAGTTCGTGGGTGTTCCCACTCTGGAGGCGCTGAGCGGCAACCCCGTCTCAACGGACGTGTTTGACCGTGTGCCGGAGGTGAACCACGTGCGTCAGGCTGAGCAGGCTGACGCTGTGGTGATCGCCCCGGCGACCGCTGATTTGCTGGCTCGTTTGGCGGCTGGTCGTGCGGATGATTTGCTGTCCTCCACGGTGTTGACGACGCACGCCCCGGTGATTTTGGCGCCCGCGATGCACACCCAGATGTGGGAGCATCCGGCGACTCAGGCGAATGTGCAGACTCTGCGTTCGTGGGGTTATCACGTGATTGAGCCTGCAATTGGGCGTTTGACGGGCCCGGATTCTGGTCCGGGTCGCATGCCTGAGCCGGAGGATATTTTCGCGGTGGCTCTGGATGTGATTGCGCGCTTCCCGAAGGGTCAGGTGCACCCGGTGTACACGCCCGGTTACGCGCCGACTGAGCCCCTGTACACGGGCACGGAGCAGGAGCGTCTGGCGGCGGCGCGTGCGGCGACGCTGACTTCGGCGCTGCTGGGTCAGGCTGAACCCAGCCATGCGACTGGCGCATCCGAATCGCTGCGTGGTCCTCTGGTCGGTCGCCTCGTGGTCATTACCGCCGGCGGCACCCGTGAAGCGCTGGACCCGGTACGCTTCCTCGGCAACCGTTCGACCGGCAAACAGGGCGTGGCGCTCGCGGAGGCGGCACGCGACCTGGGCGCGACCGTGCACCTGATTGGTGCGAACCTTGAGGTTCCCGCGCCGGAGGGTGTGCAGGTGACCCGCGTGGTCAGCGCCCTGGAGCTGCGTGAGGCGACCCTTGAGGCGAGCGCGGCGGCGGATGTGCTGATCATGTCCGCGGCGGTGGCTGATTTTAGGCCCGCCGAATTTGCCGAGTTCAAGATTAAGAAGAGCGCCGATTCTGAGGATGCGCCGGTGATTCAGCTGGTGCGTAACCCGGATATTCTGCGTGAGGTCGTTGTGCGTCGCCAGCAGGCTCGTGAGGCGGGGGAGAGCACCCTCGGCCCGAAGCTCATTGTTGGTTTTGCGGCGGAGACCGGTTCGGCGGAGAAGACTCCGTTGGAGCTCGGTCGTGAGAAGCTGCAGCGTAAGGGCACGGACTTCTTGGCGGTCAATACGGTGGGTGTGAATCGTGGTTTCGGCACGGACGATAACACGATTACGCTGCTGTCGACTCTGAACGATGAGGCGCCGGTGTTCTCCGGTTCGAAGAAGGAGCTGTCGGTGCGTCTGTTGGAGCATGTGGCGGCTTTCCTGCCGGAGCTTTCTGCCTAAGAATCCTCATGCGTCCGCGTAGCTACTCAGCTGGTGCGCGCTTGCTTACGTATCTTCAAAGCCCGTGCGGTGCCTCCTGTGGGAGGTATCGTGCGGGCTTTGCTGTACCCTCCTGCGCCCTTCTGTACCCTCCGATTTTGCCGCCGGTCTCTTTCTGCATCCCCCTTGAAGAAACCCCGTTAGAGAGACCCCGTAGAGAGCATTATGCGCAAGCACTTGTGATGCGGGTTTCTTTCTTCTGGGGTTCGCTCGGGGGAGTGCCTCATATTTCTGTCATACTGGTGAAATTTCTGACCGTACCCCTGAACCGTCAGATAAAGGTCTTGTATCATGGCATAGAGAGTATTTCGCGTCGAAGGGGAAGAAGCACCATGCCCGAGAATCAGAGCAAGCCCGCCACGGTAGAGTCCGCCCAGAGTGAGGAGCGCCCTCAGATTCTGGTGATCACCGGTATTTCCGGTGCAGGCCGCAGTACTGTCGCAAATGTACTGGAGGATGAGGGCTGGTACGTTATCGATAACATCCCGCCGCAGATGCTCGGTTCCCTGGCTGAACTGGTGACCCGCGACGGTGCACGAGTTCCGAAGGTGGCGCTCGGTATTGACGTTCGCGCCCGCGCCCTGTTCTCCGATCTTCCCGCTGCGATTGAGACTCTGCGCAAGTCCGATATTGACTTCTCCATGCTCTTCCTTGATGCCAAGGATGAGACCATTATTGCCCGCTACGAGGCTCAGCGCCGCCCGCACCCGCTGCAGGGTGAGGGCCGCGTCCTCGACGGCATCCGCGCTGAACGCACTCTCTTTGAAGGTCTGCGCATCGCTTCTGACCGCACCATTGACACCACCGGCATGAACGTTCACGAGCTGGCCCGTACCGTGCGTGAAATGTTTGCTGAGGGTGCGGATAAGAAGCTGAACCTGACCGTGATGAGCTTCGGCTTCAAGTACGGTGCGCCTTCGGACGCTAACTACATGGCTGATATGCGTTTCATCCCGAACCCGCACTGGGTTCCGGAGCTGCGCCCCCTGACCGGTCAGGACGCCCCGGTGCGCGACTACGTGCTGGAGCACGCGGGCACCGAGGAGTTCATCAGCAACTACCTTGCGGCTCTGCGCCCCGTGCTTGAGGGCTACCGCCGTGAGGGCAAGTACTACGCCACCATCGCGATTGGCTGCACCGGTGGTAAGCACCGTTCCGTGGCTGTGACGGAGGAACTGGCTCGTCGTCTCTCTGCTTTCGGTGAGCTGAACGTGAATGTTCAGCACCGTGACAAGGGCCGCGAGTAAGTTTTTCCCGGCGCGTCCCAACCACCGCGTCGTGATTCATTAGCCGCCGTCCGGCCCCGCACCCGTGGGGCCGGCATACCATTCCTTCCGGGTATGTGAGGTATTACTATGTCTACCCATTCGACCAGTTATGACACTCAGGGTATTCCGCGCCTGCCGGCTCTGCCGACTCAGGCTCTGCGCCTGTTGAAGACCACGCACCGTTCGCCGAAGGTCACGGCGATGGGCGGCGGCCACGGGCTGTACGGTTCCCTGTCTGCGCTGCGCCACGTCACGCCTGATTTGACGGCTGTTGTGACGGTTGCTGACGATGGCGGCTCGTCGGGTCGTTTGCGTGAGGAGATGGGTATTCTCCCTCCGGGGGATTTGCGTATGGCGCTTTCTGCGCTGTGTGATGACACCGATTGGGGTCGCACGTGGCGTGATGTGATGCAGCATCGTTTCAGCGCGCCCGAGGGGTACGAGGGTGAGTTCCCGCTGGATTACCATGCTCTTGGTAACCTGCTGATTGCGACTCTCTGGCAGCTGCTGGATGACCCGGTTGCCGGTCTGGACTGGGCGGGCGCCCTGCTGAATGCGCGCGGCCGCGTGCTGCCGATGGCGCTGGATCCGATGGTCATTTACGGCACCGTGCTGCGTGAGCATAACGGCGGCGGTATTGAGCGTGTGAAGGTGGTCGGCCAGGTGAACCTCTCGAAGGAGGAACGCGTTCACGATATTGGTCTGTCTCCCGCAAATGCTCGCCCCTGCCCGGAGGCGCTCTCCGCTATTGAAGAATCCGACTGGATTGTTTTGGGCCCGGGTTCGTGGCGCACGTCGGTTCTGCCGCATCTGCTGTTGGACGCTCAGCGTGAGGCGATTATCCGCACGGAGGCGCGCCGCTGCGTGGTCATGAACCTCTCCGACGATAAGGAGACGGTCGGCTTCACCCCGGCAACGCACCTGGATTTGTTGCGCCAGTACGCCCCGAAGCTTCACCTGGACGCGGTGATTGCTGACGCTGACATGCAGGCTGATCACCGTTCCGAACTGGAGCGTGAGGCTTCCGCGATGGGTGCGAAGGTTGTGTGGGCGCATCTGCGTTCCAGCGCCCAGCCGAATGTGCACGACCCGCTGAAGCTTGCGGCTGCGTATAACGAAGCGTTTGAGCTGAGCTCTTAGATTGACTGGCTTGTATTTGCGGCTCAGGCGTGCTGCTTGAGCTGGCTGTTTTGTGCGCCCTTTTCCTGATTTTTAGACTTAAACACTACGCCCAGAAGGACCTTTCATGGCATTAACCACGCTCGTCAAGGACGAACTCGCCAACTACGAGGCAACGAAAGTCTCTGCTCGTAAGGCAGAAATCTCTACGATTCTGCGTTTTACCGGAGGCCTGCACATTGTCTCGGGGCGAATCGTGGTGGAGTCTGAGGTCGATCACGAGGCAACCGCCCACCGCATGCGCCGCACCATCGCGGAGATTTACGGCCACGACTCTGAGCTGACCAGCGTCAGCGGTGGTGGCCTGCGTCGAGGTGGCCGCTACATTGTGCGTGTGGATCACGGCGGTGAGGCGCTGGCTCGCCAGACCGGCCTGCTGGATTTGCGTGGCCGCCCGGTGCGTGGCCTGCCGCCGGCTGTGGTGAACGGCTCCCTGCAGGATGCCGAGGCGGTCATGCGCGGTGCGTTCTTGGCGCACGGTTCGCTGACCGAGCCGGGTCGTTCCTCCTCCCTGGAGATTACCTGCCCCGGTCCGGAGGCGGCGCTCGCGCTGGTGGGTGCGGCTCGTCGCCTGGAGATTATTGCGAAGGCACGCGAGGTGCGCGGCACCGACCGTGTGGTGGTGCGTGACGGCGAGACCATTTCGCAGCTGCTGGAGCGTATGGGTGCGACTAGCACCCTGACCACGTGGCGTGAGGCGCGCACCCGCAAGGAGGTTCGTGCGACCGCGAACCGTCTGGCGAATTTTGATGATGCGAACCTGCGCCGTAGCGCTCAGGCGGCTGTTGCGGCGAGCGCCCGCGTGGAGCGGGCCCTGCAGATTCTGGGTCATGAGGCGCCGGATCATCTGCGCTATGCCGGTGAGTTGCGTGTGTTGCATAAGCATGCGTCGTTGGATGAGCTGGGTCGTCTGGCTGATCCGCCGATGACGAAGGATGCGATTGCGGGCCGTATTCGTCGCCTGCTGGTGATGGCTGATAAGCGTGCTTCGGAGCTGGGCATTCCGGGTACTGAGCTTCCGCGCGAGGACTAGGCGAAGGCTAGATTCTGCTCTCAAACGGCGTGGGAAGCTCGTGTGGCTGAGGTGTTTGTGACGGTTTTGTGACAAGCCGCAGCCCGCTGTTTTTGAATAAAAACCGCATATTTTTCAAAAATGAGCCTGTGGATGGCTCCTTTCGCGTTGTGCGAGGGGAGTTATCCACAGGTTCTTTGTGTGCGCTCGTGCGGTCGCGCGCGTGAGCCTAGGGTAGGGGTATGACGAGCATGACCCCCAACCCCGACCAGAATGCTGTACAGAGCACTGTGCAGGACAGCGCACTCCAGCAGAGTAGTGCAGCCCAGCAGGGTGGCACGACTCAGCAGGGCGGTGCGCAGCGTAGCGCCCGCTCCCTGATGAATAGCCTCTACCGCAGCCCGCGCGCTCGCAAGAACGGTGCGCCGGATGCCGAGGACACCGTGCCGCTGGCTATTGCCGCTGAGGTAACGCCGGCGGAGGTGCCTGCCGAAGAAGCACCCGCCGAGCCCGCGCCTGCCGCCCAGTCCGTACCTGCCAGCCAGCGTGTATCTACCACTCAGCCAGCGGCATCCCACCCGGAGCCGAACGGCTGGGCTGACTGGGATCAGCAGCCCGACTGGAACGAGGTGGACGACTGGGCGGAGTGGGAGCAAGCCGATCAGCCCGGCACCACCCGCAGTACCCGTTGGGGTTTGTCACCGCGCGTACTGCTTCTGGTGGCGGTGTTGGCGTTGGTTGCCGTGGTGTGGGGTGTGACCCAGTTTTCGGCGGCACCGCGTGCCGAGCAGATTGCCTCCCCGAGTGCTACCGCCGAGTCGGTGCAGGCGGTGGGTGCCCAGCAGAGCCCCGGCAGCCAGTCCACCGCCCAGCAGAGCGCTAACCCGAATGAATCCGCGCAGGGTGGCGCCTCCGGTGATGCTACCGTGCGGGTGCATGTGGCGGGTGCCGTGAACAATCCCGGCGTGTACACGCTACCCGCGCAGGGCCGTACCGTGGATGCGATTGCCGCCGCCTCCGGTGCCGCCGCGGATGCTGACCTGGACCGCGTGAACCTCGCCGGTACGCTGAGTGACGGGGTGCAGATTTATGTGCCGCATCGTGGTGAGACGGCCGCCCCGGCGCAGATTCAGCCCAATGGCGGCACGGCGAATGCCGGTCAGGGTAACGCGGCGAATGGTGCGGCGCAGAATGGCGCATCTCAGGGCGGCGCTCAGCCTCAGCCTGCACGCACGCTGACCGCTTCGGGCAGCGCCCAGAAGGGCTCAGCCCCGGTGAACATTAACACCGCTACCGCTGAGGAGCTGCAGACCCTGCCGCGTATTGGCCCGGCGATGGCTCAGCGCATTATTGCTTGGCGTGAGGCGCACGGCGGTTTCCGTAGCGTTGATGAGCTGGATGCGGTGCCTGGCATCGGTCCGTCGATGCTGGAGAATCTGCGCCCGCTGGTGACGGTCTAATGCCCAAACAGAATCGCCAGCAGGCAGGGGAGCGGGAGCTATTTCCCGGGTCCTCGCGCCTCACCCGGCGCCTCACCCGGTCCGCGGCTACGGCGTATCGCCGCGCCCGCTACCGCTGGAGCATCGGCGCTGAGCGGTGGCGTACCCGCCGCGACGAGCAGGAGCTACGCGCCCAGGGAAGCCTCATTCACCTGGACTTTCGCCTGAGTTTTACGGTGCTGGCGCTGTGGGCTTTTACCGCGGTGGCGCTGACCGTGGGCACGTGGCGGGTGGTGCATCCGCTGGCGTGCGTGCTCATTGCCCTGCTGGGTTGCCTGGCGATTCTGCTGTTCTTTCCGCCGCGTGCGGTGATGCCCTACAGCCTGCTCTTTCGCACGACGGGTCAGCTGGTTTTTCTGGCGTGTATTGTGACGGTTCAGGCGGTGCTTTTGTGCGCTACGGGGGTGGATGCATCCCGCGCCACCCTGCAGCAGGCGCAGGGTGCCTCGCTTCGTCTGAATGGCACGGTGGAGCAGGTTCGCCGCGTGGATCCGCGCACTACTCTGGTGGTTATTAAGCTGGAGGAAATTCAGGGACGGAGCGTGCGTGCGCTGGTGAATGAGCGGGTGCGCGTGTACCGGCGTGATGGTTCGGCAAAGAGCGCCGCGCACAGTTTGGAGGCAAGCTCGGAGGCGAGCGCCGAGGTGAGCTCGACGGCTAAGCAACGGGGGAGCGGCACCGCGCGCTCGCAGGTGATTTATCCGGGCATGAAGGTGACCGCCCTCGGCACGGTGGAGTTTAACGGCTCCACGGCGAAGCTGAGCGGCGCAACTATTTTCCCGATACCCGCCCCCGCCTACGGTGCCGGGTCGAACACTATCACCCGCACTGCGGAGGAGCCGTACCTGTCTACGCTCAAGGAGCAGCTGCGCACCCGCGCCCTGGACACCCTCGGCACGGAGTCGGCGGCGCTGGTTTTGGGCACCGCCTACGGGGATGATTCGCTGATGAGTTCCACCGCGCGGGAGGAGTATAAGCTCAGCGGGCTCAGCCATATTACGGCGGTGTCCGGGGCGAATATTGCCATTGTGTTTTTGGGCGCGTACCGGCTGGTGTTGGCGATTCGCCCGTACCGTTTCGCCAGCGCATACCTGCTGCTTCGTTCCTGGAAACGGCGGCTGCGGGGGAGAACCCGGGGCAGAGGCGCGGGTCGTTCTCACCGCCCCGCGTACCCCCGGCGCGCCGCCCAGCCTCAACAAACTGTCCCGCCAAACGCCCACGCTCTGCCGCCGCTCGTGCACCGGCTGAGCACCCTCGCCATTCCGCACCGCGTCATGGTGCTGTGCGGGGTTGCGGCGGTGCTCGCCTACGCCATGTTGCTGGAGACTGAGGGTTCCGTGATTCGTTCCCTCGCCATGGGTCTGCTCGGTGCCTACGCGATGCTGCGCGGTTCGGGTCGCCAGTCCTTGGCGGCGCTTCAAACGACGGTGCTGATGTGTCTGCTTGCTGCCCCGCACCTCGCCGTGGATATGGGTTTCGCCCTGTCGGTGACGGCAACCTCCGCGCTAATTCTGCTGGGCCCGCCGCTGATTCGCCTGCTCATGCGCCTCATGCCGGTGTTCTGCGCGGAAATGCTCGCCGCGCCGATTGTGGCGTCCCTGTGGTGCACCCCGCTGATTTTGGCGATGAGCGGTAAGGTGCCGCTCTATTCTGTTCCGGCGAACCTGATTGCCGCTCCTTTGGCGCCGCTGAGCATGCTCGCCGGGCTGGGGGCGCTCGGATTCATGCTCCTGGGTCTGCCCGCTCTGGCGGATCTGTGCCTTCGTGCCGGTGGTCTTGCCGCGCAGGGTATCGAGTGGGCGGCGCACACTGCCGCGCACGCGCCGGGTAACCCGTGGGAGCCCGGTTCGAGCGTCCCGGCGGTGGTGTGTAGCGCCTTCTGCGTGCTGGCGTTGAGCGTTGCCCTCTGGTGGGTGGATGCGCGCCGCTACCGTGCGGTCACGCACCGGCAGTATGTGCGGGTGGTACCGCACACCGCGCCCGCCTATCAGCGCACTCATCAGCCCGCCCGTTCTTAACCAACTAACCCTGACCAATTCACCCTGCCCAACGCTAGGAGGCACCCGAGAAGAAAACGCTATGATGGATACTCGAGACTCTACCCGCGCCGCACCCGCGTGCAGCGGGGTTCGAGTTCAGCCCGTACCCTGCAGATAAAGGCGAGTGATAAGCGTGTCCGAGCGTAAGCGTTCAACCCAGCGTGGTGGTTCCCCAGGCTACGCCCGCCGAGGCGGCCCCGCCCTCGACACCGCGTGGCGTACCGTCACCCCGGCGCCCGCCGTCATGCTTTACGGCCCGGAGGAGTATTTCGCCTCCCGCGCCGCGGCACGCCTGCGTGAGCTCTTCCGCAACACCCACCCGGAGGTGGACCGCGTTCAGATTAACGCCGCCACCTACACGGCGGGTGAGCTGATCCTGCACGCTTCGCCCTCCCTGTTCGGTTCGGCGAAGATCATTGAGGTTGAGAACGTCGCCTCCATGAGCGACGAGTTTTTGACCGATACGCTCGCCTACCTGAACGCCCCCGAGCCGGACATCATGCTCATTCTGAACCACTCGGGCGGTAACCGCGGCAAGAAGCTCATCGACCTGGTGCGCTCCCAGTTCGTGCTCATCAACTGCAAGGCGCTCAAGACCGACCGCGAGAAGAGCGAGTTCTTGGCGGGGGAGTTTGCCGCCGCCCAGCGCCCGATTACCGGCGGCGCCCTGGCGTTGCTGACGGCTGCCGCCTCCGACACTGCGGAGCTTGCCGCCGCCTGCCAGCAGCTGCTCTCAGACGTACCCGGCGAAATCACCGAGGAAGCGGTGAACCGCTACTACGGAGGCCGCACCGAAGTCACCGCGTTCCGCGTGAGTGACGCCGCGATTTCCGGTAACGCCCCGGAGGCTCTGCGTCTGCTCCGCCACTCCCTTGCCACCGGCACGGAGCCGATTCCAATGCTGGGTGCGCTCGCCATGCGTATCCGCAATATTGCGCGCGTGCACCACGTGCGTATGAGCGCTAACGAACTGGCGCGTGAGGTGGGTATGTCACCGTGGCAGGTTGAGCAGGCTCAGCGTGACGGTCGCCGTTTTACCGGCGCCCAGTTGGCGCATATTGTGCAACTTCTGGCTGATGCGGACGCCCAGCTGAAGGGCGAGTCGCAGGATGCGGTGTATGCGGTGGAGCAGGCTGTTTTGGCGATTGCTCTACCTCCGCGCCTGTAGTGCATAATAGAGCCCATGCTCGAAATTCTGAAGAAAATTTTCTTTGCCCTGCTGCCCTTCCTGCAGAAGGCGGCAGAGGATGCCCTCAACGACGCTACTGCGTCTAAGGGTGGCTCCGAGTCCTCCCAGAAGAGCGAGTCCCGCGGGGATGAATCTCGTCAGCGCGAATCTCGTCAGGGTGAGGCTCGTACCTCCGGCTCTTCGGCGCCTAAGCCGAGCGCCCCGAAGCCTTCCTCGGCAAAGTCTGCGGCAAACTCCACAGCACCTAAGCCTTCCGCCCCGGCTTCGACCGGCGCATCCGACGGTTCGGATTACCCGGGCGATTACCGCGACATGATTAACTTTGAGTACTCGCCCTCCCTGGACGGTGACGCTGACCCGGGTGAAATCGTGTGGACGTGGGTTCCTTTCGAGGAGGACCACTCGCAGGGTAAGGACCGCCCGGTGCTTCTGGTGGGTCGTGACGGTGAGTACCTGCTGGCGCTGATGATGACCAGCAAGGACCACAATAACCGTGAGCATGCTGATCCGAACTACCTTGATATTGGTTCGGGCCCGTGGGATCCGCAGGGCCGCGCCTCTGAGGTGAAGCTGAACCGTGTGATTCGTGTTCGCCCGGATGCGATGCGCCGTGAGGGCGCCATTATGCCGGAGGATACGTTCCGCCTGATTGAGCGTGCGTGGACTCGCCATAACGGCTAACCCCTGTACTTGATGCCGGGATGCTTGATGCCGGGAACCTGAGGGTGACCGGCGTTAGATGTGGGGGCTGCGTGTAGCGGTTTTCACAGTATTTTTCTCTCCGCGAGGGTCTGTCGTGGAGGCTGTTCATCTGGTATTATGTGTGGTTGAGTGTCCGATGGTCATCGGGCACTGCTGGCCGGTTGCCATAGGCATCCCCACGCCGCTCAGTCGATGATCGGCCAGCGTCGCCCTCACCGACCAATAAGACAAAACAGAAAGTTTAATTGTGGCTAACATTAAGTCTCAGAAGAAGCGTATCCTCACCAACGAGAAGGCTCGTCTGCGCAACAACATTGTAAAGTCCGAGCTGAAGACCGCGACCCGCAAGGTCAAGGCTGCTGTTGAGGCACAGAACAAGGAAGCAGCTGTTGAGGCTCTGCGTTTTGTGAACCGTAAGCTGGACAAGGCTGTTTCTAAGGGTGTTCTGCACAAGAAGACCGCTGCAAACAAGAAGTCCGGTCTTGCTACGCTGGTAAACAAGGCTTTCTAAAACTTGCGGGGTACGTGAGTACCTCTCTGGTTTAAGGGCAGAGACCCCCTGTGATCCCCCTCCTCTAAGGGGAACGCAGGGGGTTTCTTTATGCTCGGATTCTTTGGAGGTGCCCGCCCGGTGACGAAACCGCTTGCGGGTCGCGTAGGAGCCCGTATAGTGGGAACTATCGACGGTACCGCACACCGCCCGCCTATTATGAGCGCCCTAAACGGCGTTGCACGTAGCGCCGGTGTGGGCACACATTTTTTGCATATTATCAGGAGGCTCCCCATGAGTAGCGAGATCGCAGAAGAAGCTTACGATTATCGTGAAGACCCTGAGTATTGGCGTGCCCCGTTCGATTTTACGAAGCCCACGTTTGATGTAAATACTCCGGAGGGGTGGATGCGTGCTGAGTTGAAAGGGCGTCTTTTTAATGCTCCGGCTGCGCGCCCCGGTGCCGAATATGAGTGGGGTTTGGCAGAGATCAAGCGTAGGAACGAAGCTAAGGAATTCCCCTTCAACTATAGCGAAGTAACCCTTTTGTATCGTGAGAAGGTAGCTAATGGTGAGTTGCCGGATGTTTATGCTGGCACTCCATACGATTTGGCGCTTCTGCCTTTCTAACATAGTTTCCCTTTCCGTCCGGGGTTTTGGGCGGCATAACCGAATATAGAACGTATTTTTACAACACCACACAACCACCGACCACGAGCTAAGGACAACGATGAGCCAGCCGAACTTCCCTCCCGCCCGACTCTTTGACGCTTTCGTCAAGCCCGCCTCCACAGAACAGCCCGTGAAGAAGGGACTGCTCGGCAAGCTGCGCCTGAGCGAATCCTCCGAGGAGGACAACTACACGACCGTCATGCTGG
>CAUTHR010000022.1:0-17482 GCA_963538455.1 Rothia mucilaginosa
AAAAACCGGCACAAAAATGCCGGGGCGCAAACCATTGAGGTTCACGCCCCGGCACTTCTGAATGCGAGCTCACATCTGGCCGCATGCTCTAAATCTTTAGAGAGCCAGATCTTTAGAGAGCCAGGTCCAGCGCCTCCAGCTGCGCTTCGGTCCACAGCTCAGCAGCCAACTGCAGAGCGTAACGAGCCGAACGAGGAGCCACTACATCCACGGAGAGGTGGAAGTCCTGGTCTGCCTCCGGGCCGCACAGGTCAGAGACGCAACGCACACCGATAAACGGAATCTCGTAGTTGTGGCAGACCTGCGCAATAGCGGTGGTCTCCATGTCGGTGCTGATGGCACCCTCGAATGCTTCGCGGGTGTCCTTCACATTGTGGGCGGTCACGAAGGAGTTACCCGCCAGCATCTGGCCGCGGCGCACCTCCCACGGGCTCTCAGCCTGCTCACGCACCGGCTCCAGTGCGGCGAGCGCATGCTCCAGGGCATCCTGCCACTCGTCCGCCTGACCGTCGTAGCTTTCGGGCATGCCGGGAACCTGGCCGCGTGCGTAACCGAACGCGGTCGCGTCGGCGTCAGTGTAGGTGTAGTTCTCGCCAATCAGCACGTCGCCCACGTTGATGCCGCGAGCCAAACCGCCGGCGGTACCTGCGCTAATGACGCCCAGGCAGTTCGAGGAGTAGCTAATCGCCTCGGTGACGGCGCTCGCCGCGTTCACCAGACCAATCTTGGAGCGAACCAGCAGTAGCGGAACCTGGTCCTCGCCCACCTGCAGGTAGCGCGGGTGGAATACCGCCGCGCCCTCGGTAAAGGAGGGCTGCAACTCCTCGGTCACCTTCAGGAAGGGTGCGAGCTCCTCATCCATTGCCACCTGAATGATGATGGCGTTGGACATGCCGTCCATCAGCTCAAACATGCTGTTGAATGCCTCAGCCGGGTCGAAAGCGTTCGGGTCAAAGTCCACCGGGTTGAAGGCGGATGCGAAAGCGTCGGGAATCTGTGCGCTCATTACGCCATCACCTGCGCCCACTCATCGCGTGCCGCGAGGAACTCGCGAGCCGCTGCCTGCGCGCCTTCGAGGGTGTGGTTGGCGCCCCAACCGCACTGCACCTCGTTCGCTGCCGGAACCTCGGTCGCGTTGAGGATATCGTTGAGGGTTGCTTCCAGGATGGGGAAGAACTCCTCGGGCTCCAGGCCCAGGGTCAGCGCGTAGAAACCGGTCTGGCAACCCATCGGGGAGAAGTCAATCAGACGGTCGGTGTGGTTGCGCATGTGCTCGGCGCTCAGGTGCTCGATGGAGTGCACGGTCGGCATTTCCAGGTGCGCGGTGTTCGGCTGGGTGAAGCGGATATCGTACTTGATGAGGGTGTCGCCACCGGGCAGGACCTTGCGGTCTGCGATACGCACGTAGGGTGCTGCTACGGCGCGGTGGTCGAGGTTGAAGGATTCGACGTTCATTTTTTCCATGACTCTATCTTCTCTTAAAACCGGGGCGACTAAAACGGGGACGGCTAAAACAGGGGTGCCGCGCGGGCGACGCTGGATGTTTCATGGGCAGCGCATCCGGTCGGGTACGTAAAAGCCCCGGCGGCAGATCCGGTCGGGTGCGTAAAAGCCCCGGCGGCAGATCCGAAAATCTTACCGCCGGGGCATCAAGTCATCACCGCAGAAAACGCAGGCTACGGCTCCCAATAGTGGGGTGAGAGGTGGTGGGGTTAGAAGTGGGGATGCTTCACTTCCGCCTGCACCGGGCACTCCGGCGGGCAGTAGTTCTTCGCGTCCTCAGCCAGCACCTCGCGGGTCTGCACCACGTCATCGCTAATCTGCTCGATCAGCGCCTCAACACCGGTGTACGCCACCATGGGGCGCAGACGCTTCACGAACTCAATCAGCACACGCTGACCGTACAGGTTGAAATCCTCCACGCGCTCTTCCGGGCGGTCAATCACGTGCGCCTCAACCTGGCGGTGCTCAATACCGTCAAAGGTCGGGTTCGTACCCACCGAAATAGCGGCGGGGTGGCGGTTGCCGGACTCGTCCACCAGCCAGCCGGCGTACACGCCATCGGCGGGAATCAGGCCGCGCGCCTCAAGCTCAAGATTCGCGGTCGGGAAGCCCAGCTCGCGGCCGCGCGCCAGACCGTGCACGACCTCACCAGCCATCATGTGGTGGCGGCCCAGCAGCTCAGTTGCGGCAGGCATATCGCCCTCCAGCAGCAGCTGGCGGATGCGGGTCGAGGAGCAGCGGGTGTTCTCATCCACCATCAGGTCCTCAACGACAACCACCTCAAAGCCGTACTTCTCCCCCAGCTCACGCATGGTGTTCAGGTCGCCGGAGTTGTTCTTACCAAAGCGCACGTCGTCACCGATGACCACGAAACGCGCGTTCAGCGCATCCACGAAGGTGGACTTCACGAACTCCTCAGGGGTCTGCGAAGCGAACTCCAGGTTGTAGTTCAGCAGCAGGTAGTCGTTCAGACCCAGCAGGCACATGAAGTAGCGGCGCGAGCCCTGACCCATAATGTCGTGGTGGGGCACCTCGGGACGGTGCACCTGCATCGGGTGCGGGTCAAAAGAGACCGCGATAGAGCTCAAACCGTGCTCTTCAGCAAGGGAGACCACGCGCGAAATCACGCGGGCATGTCCACGGTGCACGCCGTCAAAATTGCCGATGGTCACGACCGAGGGGCCGTAGCCGGCGGGGACCTCGCTCAAAGCGGTGTAGAGGGTCACGGGCTCTCCTGAAAAAGATAAATGTACCTAACCATCCTAGACCACAGGCGGCAGGATGCAGAATTCAAAACGGGAATCAACAGGGAATGGAACGGCACCCCTCACAGGCGGTGTCCTCGCCCCTAGCTCGGCGGGTGTGGCGGGCATCTGACAGGCAGCGGCGGAGCCCCATCTAGGCAAGCCCCGCCCGCAGAGAACCCAGCCTATAAGAAACCCCGCCCATACGAAAACCCGGGCAGGCACCCCACCGTGCGGCAGGAACCTTCCCGGGCGTTACGACTACTTACGAGCCTGGTTACGAGAAGCTTTCAGCATCTCCTCGCGAATCTTATTGGACTTGTTAATCCAGCCGTACCACACCAGCAGGCACGGAGGAATCACAAGCTCAGTCACCATCAGCACAATCAGCGACCAGTGCGGGGTGCCGAAGAACGCCCACGACAGGATACGACCCACACCGCCCAAGAAAACCACCAGGCAGGAGAACACGAGCATGTTCACCCACTTGAACTTCAGGGCAATGAACACGAAGGACAGGCCCACACCCACATAGGCTGCCGCGAAGAACACGTAGTTTGACTGCACCGAGGGGTTTGCGAAATCCTGAGGGGCATCCGGAATGACGCGGACACCGCCCAGAACCTGCCACACACCGTACGCAATCATGAACAGACCGTACAGCGCCACCGCCGCACGGAACGCCGCACGGTTCTGAGGCTTAGCCGCCTCCTCAAGGCTCTTGGGGCGGGCAAACGCCTCACGGGTTGCCTTTTTCTCAGCCTTCTTATCTGCCTTCTTCGACGCCTTATCGCCGGATGCCGGTGCGGCTACGCGAACACCCTCGGGTGCCTTCGCCGCAGAAATGGGCTCAGAAGTCTTAGCACCGGAAGCCTTCGCGGCACCGCGCTGAGTAGCAGCTCCGGATGCGGTAGCTTCAGCCTGTGCAGACTCTACGCGGGGTACCGGCGCGGTACGAGGCTCACTCGCCTTATTAGCGGAGCTCTGGTTCTCGCTCATCTTCTCTCCTTCAGCAGGGCCGGGCGGCACCCGCACGAGTAGTCATGTGTGTTCAGGGGTTGTATTACGTTAGCGTGTTGAATGAATAGGGGCGCACATTCAACAGGGCGCTGCATCAGACGGGTTTGGGCAAATCAGGTTTAGCAGATGCAAACGCCGAACCCTCTTCGCCCATCATAAGCCCTCAACACCTAGTTGAAGGAACGATTCGCCTCAAAAACCAGCACCGGGGCGGCCTGCACCTTCCCGCGCTGCTTCTTATTCTCCAACAGGGCTACCAGGGTACCGTCCGGGGCGAAGCCCGCCACAATACCCTCAACGCTGGCATGCTGCACCGCGCCGGACTCATCCGCGCTCGCATGCACGGAACGCTTCACCACGGAACCGTCACCGCTGGGACTAATACGGCGCCCGTAAGAAATATCGCTCGCCTCCGCAGCGGAGAGCTCACGCGCACCAAAGATGCGGCGTGCCGCCTCCTCCAGGGGAAGCAGCGGCAGATCTTCCAGCGGTGCCTCCGACTCCTCACGGCGCTGCTTCAAGTGCGCCAAATCGGCGGCATCCTCAAGCACCACGGCACCCACACGGGTACGGCGAAGAGCCGTCAGGTGGCCACCGGTGCCCAGAACCTTACCCAAATCACGCGCCAGGGCACGAATGTAGGTACCCGAAGAACACGAAACCGTCACATCGCAGTCAATCACGGGAACCGAGGTTGCCATGTGCTCGCCCTCGTTCTCGGGGTCCTCAATCACGTACTCGGCAAAACCGGCAGTCACAGAATGCACCGTGAACTCGCTAATCGTCACCGGACGCGCCGCCAACTCAACCTGCTCACCGCTACGCACACGCGCATACGAGCGAACACCGTTGATCTTGATCGCAGACACCGCAGAAGGAACCTGCAGAATATCGCCGCTCAGCTGCGCCACAGCCTCCAGGATGCGCGCACGCATCTGCTCAGCGTCCATACCGGTCAGCGCCTCAACGGCATCCGGATGCGCGGCAATGTGCTCGCCCTCGGCGTCCTCAGTCAGCGTCTCAATGCCCAGGCGGATCGTCGCGTCATAGGTTTTATCCTGACCGACCAGGTAGGTCAGCAGCTTGGTCGCCTTATTAATGCCCAAAATCAGCACGCCGGTCGCGGCAGGATCCAGCGTACCGGCATGACCAACCCGCCGGGTGCCAGCAATACGACGCATCTGAGAGACTGCGTCGTGGCTGCTCATCCCGGCGGGCTTATCAATGACCATCAGGCCGGACGGGCCCTGAGGTTGCTTCTTCGCCACTTAGGCGTCCTCACCCTCGGCAGGCTCATCCTTCTTATAGGGGTCAGCCTCACCAGCGTACTGTGCACCCTCAGCTGCAGCAGCTAGGGCGGCGTCGCGCTCGCGAGTCTCACGCAGAAGCGCCTCAATGTGGAAGGCGTTCTCGGGAACCTCGTCAGCGACGAAAGTCAGGGTGGGGGTCAGGCGGGCAGTAATGTTCTTACCCACCTCGGAGCGCAGAATACCCTTAGCGGATTCCAGCGCCTTCTTGGTGTTTTCGGCGTCCTCTTCGGAACCGAACACGGTGTAGTAGAGGGTTGCGTGCTGCAGGTCGTTGGTCACGCGGGCATCGGTAATGGTCACAAAACCGAGGCGGGGATCCTTAACACGACGCTCCAGCGCCTTCGCCACAATTACCTTGATGCGGTCGGCAAGTCGTGCCGCGCGGGCTGCATCAGCCATGTGTTTCTCCTTGAAATATCGTGGTGAAATTTCGTAGCGCCTCCGTGGGCACTCGAGGTGCTTCTTTGGAAGCGTTCCAGGTAATGCGGAAGCGCCCGCCCCGCTTATCCCCCGCCCCGCCGGCTCCAGTTTTAGAAGCCTGCGGGTGCGGGAACACTAGCGGGTGACGGGCGCATCAGCGTGTGAGTCTTAGACACGCGGCTTTTCGCGCATCTCCCAAGTCTCGATAATGTCGCCTTCCTTGATGTCGTTGAAGGAGCCGAGGCCAATACCACACTCGAAACCTTCACGAACCTCGGTAGCGTCGTCCTTGAAACGACGCAGCGACTCGATGGTGAGGTTGTCTGCCACCACGGAACCATCGCGCACCAGGCGTGCCTTGGCGTTGCGCTTGATGATGCCGTTCTTGACGATCGAACCTGCGATATTGCCCCACTTGGAGGAGCGGAAGACCTCGCGGATCTCTGCGGAGCCGAGCTCCACTTCCTCGTACTCGGGCTTGAGCATACCCTTGACGGCCTGCTCAATTTCCTCAATCGCACGGTAGATGACCGAGTAGAACTTCATCTCGACGCCCTCGCGGTCGGCAAGTTCTGCAACGCGCTCTGCCGGGCGGACGTTGAAGCCGATGATCACCGCGTTATCCACGGTTGCCAGGTTCACGTCGTTCTGGGTAATAGCACCCACACCGCGGTGGATGACGCGCAGCTGAACCTCGTCGCCACCGGCGTCGATCTTCATCAGGGACTCTTCCAGTGCTTCCACAGCACCGGAGACGTCACCCTTAATAATCAGGTTCAGGGTGTCCATCTTGCCCTCAGCCACAGCGGCGTCGAAGGACTCGAGGGTCACGCGCTTACGACGCTTAGCCAGCTGAGCGTTACGATCAGCAGCCTCACGCTTCTCAGCGATCTGACGAGCGGTACGCTCTTCCTCGGTGGCGAGGAAGGTGTCACCTGCACGAGGAACGGTGGACAGACCCAGCACCTGAACGGGGCGGGACGGACCAGCTTCCTTCACAGCCTGACCGTTCTCATCGAACATTGCACGAACGCGACCGTGAGCAACACCGGCAACGATAGCGTCACCGACGCGCAGGGTACCGGACTGAACCAGGACGGTACAAACCGCACCGCGGCCCTTGTCCAGGTTTGCTTCAATAGCAACGCCGCGTGCTTCCTTGTTCGGGTTAGCGGTCAGTTCGAGCACGTCAGCGGTCAGGGTGACAGCCTCAAGCAGCTCGTCGATGTTGGTGCCGTTGCGAGCCGAGACATCCACGAACATGGTGTCGCCACCGTACTCTTCGGGGATCAGACCGTACTCGGTCAGCTGGCCACGGATCTTCTCCGGGGACGCGCCTTCCTTATCGATCTTGTTCACAGCAACCACGATCGGCACGTTAGCTGCCTGCGCGTGGTTCAGTGCCTCAACGGTCTGGGGCATAACGCCGTCATCCGCTGCGACCACGAGGATTGCCACGTCGGTAACCTTCGCACCGCGGGCACGCATAGCGGTGAACGCCTCGTGACCGGGGGTATCGATGAAGGTAATCGCGCGGTCTTCACCCTCAACGGTGGTGTGGACCTGGTATGCACCAATGTGCTGGGTAATGCCGCCGGCCTCACCCTCAATGACGTTGGTGTTACGGATAGCGTCCAGCAGGCGGGTCTTACCGTGGTCAACGTGACCCATGACGGTAACGACCGGGGGACGAACCTCCAGAACATCCTCGCCCTCAGCTTCTGCTTCGGCTTCGAGGTTGATGTCGAAGGACTCGAGCAGCTCGCGCTCCTCATCCTCCGGGGAAACGATCTTGATGACGTAGCCCAGTTCGGCACCCAGCAGCTCGAAGGTCTCCTCGTCCAGGGACTGAGTCTGGGTAGCCATCTCACCCAGGTGGAAGAGAACCGTAATCAGCGATGCCGGGTTTGCGCCAATCTTCTCAGCGAAGTCCATGATGGACGCGCCGCGGCGCAGACGAATCTCGGTCGAGCCGTCGCCGCGAGGAACAACCACGCCACCGGGTGCCGGTGCGTTCAGCTGCTCCTGCTCGTGGCGGCGAGCTGCCTTGGACTTGCGGCCCTTACGCTTGGAGCCACCGCGACCGAATGCACCCTGTGCATTGCCGCGACCGCCGGGGCCGGGACGACCCGGACCGCGGTTGAAGCCGCCGGAACCGCCGCCGCGACGTGCGCCGCCGCCGCCGTTACCGCCGCCGTTGTTGGAACCGGACGCGCCGCCACCAACATTGGAAACCTTGGGCATCATCGAGGGGTTCGGGCGTGCGCCGCCGCCAGCCGGACGGGGTGCACCGGGACGTGCGCCACCTGCCGGACGGGGGCCACCGTTACCACCGGGACGTGCGCCAGCTGCGGGGCGGGGACCGCCGTTACCGCCGGGGCGTGCGCCACCGTTGCCACCGGGACGACCGTTACGTGCCGGACGGGGACCGCCGGAACGCTGGGAGTCGCCGCCGCTACGCTTCATACCCTGCTGGGATGCGAAGGGGTTGTTACCGGGGCGAGGACCGGGCTTGGGGCCGGGCTTCGGAGCGGCAGGCTTGGGCGCTGCCGGCTTCGGTGCAGCCTCGGGGCGTGCCATGCCCTGCTGGGATGCGAAGGGGTTGTTACCCGGGCGGGGACCGCCGGGCTTGGGTGCTGCTGCCGGCTTTGCGGCGGGCTTAGCTGCTGCAGGCTTGGGAGCTGCACTCTCAGCTGCTGCGGGCTTAGCTGCAGGCTTTGCAGCAGGCTTGGGTGCCGGCTTAGCTGCAGGCTTTGCCGCTGCGGGCTTGGGGGTTGCCGCAGGCTTAGCGGTGGGCTTAGCCGCTGCGGGCTTGGGTGCCGGCTTAGCTGCCGACTCCGCGGGTGCTGCCTTTGCGGCAGGCTTAGCGGCTGCGGCGGGGAATTCCGCGCGCAGCTTCTTCAGAACCATGGGGTTCAGGGTGGACGAGGAGCTCTTAACGAACTCGCCCATATCCTTGAGCTTGGCGATAACTTCCTTGGAAGGTACGCCTACCTCTTTAGCAAACTCGTGTACTCGAGGCTGAGCCAAATTTTCTCCATTCCCGGTCCGCACCGGGAATGGTGCGGACACTAATGTTTACGGGGTGCACGCCCGAAGGCGCGCCAATTCGTGAAATTGCCGGTGGGTGAGCACGAAAGGGTACTCATTTCGCGGCACTCATTAGATATCCATCAGTTTTCTGACTCGCTTTCAGATAAGAAGTCGTCAAACTCGTTGACTTACAGAGGGCATATACCCGAAAAGCGTCTATGAGGGGGTTGAGTCCGCAATCACGGCTCGAATCTGCTCACAGCACGCCTGCAGCTGGGCTGCAGGGACCGCTTTTTTGAAGGCGCGCGCCAGACCGTTCTTTTTCTGTAGAGCGGCTACGCACTTTTCGCTCGGATGGATCCAAGCGCCTCGTCCGGGCATAGTTCCCGCCACATCGGGCTGATAGGGCGGGGTGTCCGTCTGCTCGGTAGCAGACGTGACGGGTGTGCGGGCGATGCGCAGCAGGTTGCGCTGTTCATCGCGGGCACGGCATCCGATGCATGTGCGGACCGGTCCTTCAAACGCTTCGGAGGTTGCGGTGAGGTCGTGATCGCTCATGGTCCTCTCCCCTCTCTAGCGTGTGTAGAACCGCGTTCGCGGTACATTCGTGATGCTCTATCCGGTGTGTGCGAGGGCGCGTTAAAGCGCCCGGTTACACACCGGCACATCTTAATAGTGTATCCCGTTTTTAAGAATCATGGGCAAAATTGTGACGCAGGCGCAAGAACACCGGGCACGTTACTGCCCGATATCTTGCGCCTGCATCAAAGGGAAATGCCACAGGATACGCCCCTCACCGGGGCTAATGCTTATTCAGCGTCCTGTGCGGACTCTTCTACTACTTCTTCAACTGCAGCTTCTTCAGCCAGGCTACGAGCCACGCGAGCTGCAACCTCTTCCTCGGCACGAACCTGAGCGTACTTGGACTCGGAGAGAATATCGATACGCCAGCCGGTCAGCTTCGCAGCCAGACGTGCGTTCTGACCCTCACGGCCAATCGCCAGGGACAGCTGGTCGTCCGGAACCACGGCACGAGCGGAGTACTCGCGCGGGTTCGCGATAATGACCTCGGTGACCTTCGCCGGGGACAGCGCCGCAGCGATGAAGGTTGCCGGATCGGTCGAGTAGTCGACAATGTCGATCTTCTCGTCGTTCAGCTCGGCAGCAACCGCACGCACGCGGGCACCCATATCGCCGATGCACGCACCCTTAGCGTTAATGGTCGGGTTCTTCGCGGATACAGCAATCTTGGAGCGGTGGCCAGCTTCACGTGCGATGGAGTTAATGGACACCAGGCCCTCAGAAATTTCGGGAACCTCGTGCTCGAACAGTCGCAGAACCAGGTTCGGGTGCGAACGAGAAACCACAATCGAGGGGCCCTTAGGGCCGCGGCGAGCCTCAACCAGGTAGGCGCGCAGGCGGGTACCGTGCGGGTACTTCTCGCCCGGAACCTGCTCGTTGCTGGGCAGAACAGCCTCAACGGTGCCCAGGTCAACCTGAACCATGCGAGGGTTGTTGCCCTGCTGGATCACGCCGGACACCAGGGTGCCCTCACGGTCCTTGAACTCGCCCAGAACGGATGCATCCTCGGCGTCACGCAGACGCTGCGAGAGCACCTGACGGACGGTTGCGGCAGCGATACGGCCAAAGTTGTTCGGGGTATCGTCGAACTCGTCAATCTTCTGGTTGTCCTCATCAAGCTCAGGAGCCAGAATGACGAACTCGCCGGTGGTGCGGTCGATGACGGCACGAGAGCCCTTAATAGCGCCGGGCTGCTTCATGTACGCAAGCAGCAGGGCGTTCTCAACCAGGGTGAAGAGCTCCTCCATGACGAGAGAGCGCTGCTTCGCCAATGCGCGCAGTGCGCCCAGGTCAATAGTTTTAATATCCTCCACGCTTTTCAGCCTTTCCCAGTTAGCACGGCGCCGGGACGCTCAATGCGCCCCGGCTCCCGAACGGTATATACCTGGCACGGAGCACCCCGTGCCTGAAGCTTTAATAACTCTATTCTACCGGCTCAGCAGGCGAATTGAAGTCAATCTCGACGTGAGCAGAAGCAATATTTTCCCACGGAAGCAAGCTCGGCTCGTGGTACGACTCCTTCTGGCCCTTCTTCGTGTTCTTCTTACGAGCCAGCACCGGACCCTCATCTTGCACCTCGTGCAGACGCGCAAGGTACTCGGTGCCGTCGGGTGCGGTAATCGCAATCAGGCGGGTACGGGCACGCTCCCAGTGGCGACGCTCAGTCAGGGCGCGGGTAGCGCCGGGCGAGGACACCTCCAGCTCGTAGGGGAAGAACTCGTCGTTCTCATCCGCACGGTCCAGGGCGCTCGAAATCGCACCGGAAATCTCCGCGAGAGAATCCAGCGACAGCGAATCGGTACGCTCAGCGGTGTAGTCCACCGTAATCTTCACGGTACGGTTCGCCGCCGGGCCCGAAATCTTCAGACCCTCCAGCACCAGCGAGAACTCGGAGATGACCGGGGCAATCGCCTCGGCAACCTCCTCCTCACGGATCGCGCGGGTACCCACGCGCACCGGTACCTCCACCACGGGCTCGCTCTCAACGCGAGTACGGGAAGTGTTCACACCATTGGCCACGCGGGATGCGGCACGGCGAGCGCGCGCATTCGGGGCGCTCTTCTTAGAGCCAGAACGCTTCGGCTTATATGCCATAGTTCTCTTCTTTCATTCTTCCGCCGCTTGCCCCGCCCCACCTCTTAGGAGGGGGGCGGGTGGCGGCGGTTGTACGTCTTTGCTGGCTGGCGGCGTGCCTTAGGCGCCGCGCACCTCAGCGATGACCTCAGCCACCGCGTTCTCAACGGACACCTCGCGAGCCTCACCGCTACGGCGGTCCTTCAGCTCCAGCACGCCGTCCTTGAAGCCGCGACCAATCACCAGGATGGTGGGCACACCCAGCAGTTCGGCGTCGCCGAACTTCACGCCGGGGCTGGTCTTCGGGCGGTCGTCCAGCATGACCTGCAGGCCTGCGGATTCCAGGGATGCGCTGAGCTCTTCAGCGTACTCGTGGGATGCTGCGTCCTTGCCGGTGATGACAATGTGCACGTCTGCCGGTGCCAGGTTACGCGGCCAGATCAGGCCCTTCTCGTCGTGGTTGCCCTCGGCGATAGCGGCCAGTGCGCGGGTCACGCCCACGCCGTAGGAGCCCATGGTCACGGTCTGCAGCTTGCCGTTCTGGTCCAGAACCTTCAGGCCCAGCGCCTCAGCGTACTTGCGGCCCAGCTGGAAGATGTGGCCCATCTCGATGCCGCGGGCTGCCACCAGTTCGCCGGAGCCGTCCGGTGCCGGGTCGCCTTCGCGCACCTCGCACGCCTCAATCACGCCGTCGGCGGTGAAGTCGCGGCCGAAGACCAGGTTCGCCACGTGCTTGCCCTCTTCGTTTGCGCCGGTCACCCAGCGGGTACCGCGCACCACGCGGGGGTCAACGAAGAAGGGAATGCCGGTTGCGGAAGCCACCGCATCCTCATCCTCGGTGTGTGCGCCGAGCAGGGGCGCGTCCAGGCTCAGGCCGGGACCAATGTAGCCCTTGACCAGCTGCGGGTATGCCTTCAGGTCCTCTTCGCTGGCTGCCTCGACCTCGACCTCGCCGCCGATGCCCAGCAGGGCGCCGATGTTGACCTCAACGCGGCCCAGGTCCACGGCGCGGTCGCCGGGAACGCCCACGGCGAAGACCTTACGCTCGCCGGAGGGGGTGATGACGGTGCCCAGGAAGCACTTGAGGGTCTGCGAAGCCTCCAGGGTGCCGCCGGTGACCTCGGAGTGCAGTTCGTTCATGCGTTCCACCAGGGTCTCAATGGTGGCGGAGTCGGGGGTGTCCAGAACGATTGCCGCGGGGGTGTCCTCGGTGATTTCGATTTCCTCGGGAACCACGGTGGTGACGGCCTCAACGTTTGCAGCGTAGCCGCCCGCGGAACGCACGAAGGTGTCCTCACCGATGGGGGTCGGGTGCAGGAACTCTTCACTGCGGGAGCCGCCCATCGCGCCGGACTGTGCGGTCACAATGACAATCTCCAGGCCCAGGCGCTCAAAGATGCGCTGGTAGGCGGCGCGGTGCGCCATGTACGCCTCGTTCAGGCCCTCATCGTCAATGTTGAAGGAGTAGGAGTCCTTCATGATGAACTCGCGGCCGCGCAGCAGACCCGCGCGGGGGCGCGCCTCATCGCGGTACTTGGTCTGAATCTGGTACAGGTAAACCGGCAGGTCCTTGTAGGAGGAGTACAGGTCCTTCACCAGCAGGGTGAACATTTCCTCGTGGGTGGGTGCCAGCAGCATGTCGGCACCCTTGCGGTCCTTGAGGCGGAAGAGGTTATCGCCGTACTCGTCCCAGCGGTTGGTTGCCTCGTAGGGTTCGCGGGGCAGCAGTGCGGGGAAGTGAACTTCCTGCGCGCCGATGGCGTCCATCTCTTCGCGGATGATGTTCTCGACCTTGCGCAGTACCTTCAGGCCCAGGGGCAGCCAGGTGTACACGCCGGGGGCTGCGCGGCGGATGTAACCGGCGCGGACCAGCAGCTTGTGGCTGGCGACCTCAGCGTCTACGGGGTCCTCGCGCAGAGTGCGCACGAAGAGGTTGGAAAGGCGAAGTACCACGATTCTCCTTGAAAGGTCGATAGGTTTAGGTAGGGTGCCCGCGGCTCACCGGGTAAGCCGCGAAAAAGGCACAGTCGTCTTTAATTTTATAGCGTTTTAGGGTTCGGCGTGTTTAGCGCTCAAAAATGATGGTCGAGAACTGCCCAATCTGCTCCCAACCGGTCCCCCGGTACATGGCAAGAGCGCGGGCGTTGTAGTCGTTCACGTACAGGCTCAAATGCGGGTAGCGGTGCTGCAAAATCTGCGCGGCGGCGGCGAAGAACGGTTTAGCCAGCCCGTAGCCGCGGTAGTCCGGGTGCAGCCATACGCCCTGCACCTGCGCGGCGTCCAGGTTCACGATGCCCGCATCCGCCTTGAAGATGACTCGCCCGTTCACGTCGGTGACGATGGCGCTGCGCTGACCGGCGATGAGCGTGCGCAGGCGCGCCGCGTAGCCGTCACCGTAGCGGGCAATCGGGTCGAAGCCGACCTCCTCGGTGAACATGGCGGCTGCGGCGGGCAGAAGCTCCCCCAGGTCCGCGGAGGTGGCGAGGCGCGCATACCCTGCAGGCTCACCAACCATGGGGCTCTCCCCCGGCTTGAGGGGCACGGGTTTGCTGGGTGCTGGCAGGTGCGCCGGCAGCTCAGGAAGCTCCATGTCGTAGACGCGGGCGAGATCCTTCTCCGGCGGCAGATACAGTAGCGGCTGATTGGGGCGCTCCGACAGGACCCGCGCACGGTGATCGCAACCGTCGCGCAGGCTCGGCTGCAGCATCTGCAGTAGCGGCACCGGACTCTTACCGCCCCGATTCTGCTCGCACAGCTGTTGCATGCGCATCCACAGGGGCGTCACGAAGGCGCTCTCACCGAACATCGAATCCAGGCGAGAACCCACCTGCAGTAGTAGCTGAGCCAGCGCATCACGATGCGCGAGCGCCGTAGCGTCCAGGGTGGGGGCGTCCAGGGTGGGGGCATCCAGCGCTTCAGCGCCGTAAGAATCTACGTCTTGTTCAGCGTGTTCAGCATGTTCAACTGCGGCACCGCACCATCGCACCGGCACCACGTTCGACCCCAACAGTAGCACACAGCACAACTGCCCATCGCGCTCACAGCCCACAAAACCCTGATAGTAGTGCAGCGGAATACGCGGGGCCCTCACCGGAAGAGGGCACGCCAAATAATGCTCAATGGGGTACAGGTTCGGGACCGGGTCACTGAACAGGACCTCCTCCAGCTCATCGCACCACCGAGCATCCAGAGCAAAAACGTGTTCCTTCACGCGATCAGGCATAGGGGAAGAATCCATCGTTGAAACAGCAGCACGTCGGGCACGATGAGCCTTACGGCGGCGAGAAAAAAGAGAGAACATGACCTGTTGAGTGATAGAGAACGAGCGACAAGAATTGAGTGAAAATCCGGGGACACGCGCCCCAGAAAAGGTAGCCGAATCATACGGCAACAACCGGTTGCGGCACGCACCGAGCCTGCCGCCACCATAACCGGACACAACCGGACAGAACCGGAAAAACGCGGAGGCGCCCTCACCGGGGCGCCTCCGCGCACAAAAGCTAACTAGCTCACCGAAACAGCCGGGGAACCCTCGGGAACGTACTCGCCCGAAGCCTCCATCTCAGCAGCAATACGGGTCGCCTCTTCAATCAGAGTCTCAACGATCTGATCCTCAGGCACGGTCTTAATGACCTCACCCTTCACGAAAATCTGGCCCTTGCCGTTACCGGACGCCACACCCAGGTCAGCTTCACGAGCCTCACCCGGACCGTTCACCACGCAACCCATCACGGCAACACGCAGCGGAACCTTCATGTGCTCCAGGCCCTTCGTCACGTTCTCAGCAAGCTCCCACACGTTCACCTGCGCACGACCACACGACGGGCAAGAAACAATATCCAGCTTGCGGGGGCGAAGGTTCAGCGACTCCAGGATCTTGGTGCCCACCTTCACCTCCTCAACCGGAGGAGCAGACAGCGACACGCGAATAGTATCGCCAATACCCTGAGACAGCAGAGTACCGAACGCCACCGAGCTCTTAATAGTGCCCTGGAACGCCGGACCAGCCTCAGTCACACCCAAGTGCAGGGGCCAGTCACCGCGCTCAGCCAGCTGACGGTACGCCTCCACCATCACCACAGGGTCATTATGCTTCACAGAAATCTTGAAATCACGGAAACCGTGCTCCTCAAAGAGCGACGCCTCCCACACAGCAGACTCAACCAGAGCCTCCGGAGTGGCCTTACCGTACTTCTCCAGCAGACGCTTATCCAGCGAACCAGCATTCACACCAATACGCAGAGAAACGCCGTGGTCCGAAGCCATCTGAGCGATTTCCTTCACCTGGTCGTCGAACTTACGGATATTACCCGGGTTCACACGCACAGCACCGCAACCAGCCTGAATAGCCGCATACACGTACTTCGGCTGGAAGTGAATATCAGCAATCACCGGAATACGGGACTGCTTCGCAATAATGGGCAGAGCCTCCGCATCCTTATCAGTCGGGCACGCCACACGCACAATATCGCAACCGGCAGCGGTCAACTCAGCAATCTGCTGCAGAGTCGCACCAATGTCGTGGGTCTTAGTGGTCGTCATCGACTGCACCGAAATCGGAGATTCAGAACCAACACCGACAGAACCCACCTTAAACTGGCGGGTCTTACGACGCGGGGACAGAACCGCGGGAGCGGGCTTCGGCATACCAAGGCTGACCGACAAGGTTTTCCTCCATACATGGGTTGTGAAAGACGTACGACGCATCCTTCGTTCAACTTTTTATTGTGCCACTGACGCGAAAGAAACCACTAATACGGGTACCCTTACCGCGCGCAACAACACGCTAAAACAGAGTGATGGGCTTAACAATATCCGCCACAATCAGAATGACAGACATCACAATAAACGCGCCCGCCACCACATACGTCAACGGCAGCAACTTCACCGGATCAAACGGACCCGGATCCTTACGCCCAGTCAAACGCGCAAAGAAACGACGCACACCCTCCCAAAGCGCACCCAGCACGTGGCCACCGTCCAGCGGCAGAAGCGGAATCAAATTAAACGCAAAAAGCATCAAATTCATATTCGCCACCAGCGAGACCAACATCGCAGCCTTCGCCTTCACATCAATACGGTCAGTAGCCGTCACCTCACCGGCAATACGGCTCACACCAACCACAGACACCGGCGACTCAACACTACGCTCACCACCGGTCACCAGGGTTACGGCCAAATCCCACACGCGCTGCGGCAGCGACAGCATCGACGAACCCACACGCGCAAGCGTATCGCCCACCATCGCAGGCACCTCAGTAATAGAACCGGGCACCAACTCACTCGACGGCGAAACACCCACAAAACCACCGCGAGTCGTCGCAATCGAACCATCCGCAGCACGCGCATACTGGCCCTTACCATCAGAAACCGGGCGGATCATCTCAACCGGAGTCACCGACAAATCCAGACGCTGACCATTACGCTCCACCGTCAAAGTGCTCGGGTGAGAACCCGCCGCACGAATCGCCGAAGACACAGCCTCCCACGAACCCGTCGACACACCATTCACGGCAACCACACGGTCACCCACCTGCACACCGGCAGCCTTCGCAGGCGACGGAGTGGACTTATCCGTACACTCGCCATAGCTAATCGAATCATGAGTGACATTCACGCTCGGCACGCACTCAGACACCGCCGAAACCTTATTCGTCACCTGCGCCGTACCAAAACCACAAATCAGCACAGCAGTACACACCACACCAATCAGCAGGTTCATCGTCGGGCCACCCAACATAATCACGATGCGCTTAAGCACCGGCAACTTATAGAACAGGCGGTCCTCGTCACCGGGCTGCAGACGCTCAGCATCCGCCGCACGCGCCTCCTCAGCCAAGGACGCAAACGGGCTGGTACTGCCCGAATGACCCTCCTCATGGTGCTCCTTCACCTCAGCAGGGCTCGGCGGGTACATACCAATCATCGAAATATAGCCGCCCAACGGAATCGCCTTGAAACCGTACTCAGTCTCGCCGCGGCGGAAAGAGAACACGGTCTTACCGAAGCCAATCATGTACTGCGGAACGCGCACATTGAACAGCTTCGCGGGCACCAGATGCCCCACCTCGTGCAGGGCAATCGAGACGGCAATAGCGATTGCCATGAGGATAATGCCCACAGCGTACAGCAGGATTTCCACGCTTTTTCTCGTTTCGGTTCGGGGATACGAAGCTTCTAGGATACTCGCTTAGCCTGTGAAGGCGCCCTCCCCCGCCTCATGTGACTATGCAGGACGGTGTGGGTGGGTACGCTATACCCTTCCTCCGCTCCTGCAGGGGAACCCACCCTCTCGGG
>CAUTHR010000023.1:0-15481 GCA_963538455.1 Rothia mucilaginosa
GGGCCCACGATCGTTTAACAACGATTATCTACAGCACCATTCGGTAGAGTTTGCGACAATTCATGCACACTGGGCAAAGAAGCCCCGGCAGAAGAACCCGCAAGCCCTCCACTCGCAGAACCAGCGGACACAGAACATCCGACAGCCGCAGAATCAACGACGGCAGAACCAATAAATGCAACACCAGCAGGCACAGGCCCACCGGGCCCACCTTAGTAGCGCCTCCGCCAGTAGCCTCTAGAGCAGCAGTACTTAAACACGGAACGCCCCGCACACAACGTGCGGGGCGTTCATCGTCAAAGCTATTAGCGCGGTTTTTAGGACTCTGCAGAGTCTGCGTTCTCGGTGGAGTAGAAGCGGTCCAGCAGGCGCGGGTTAAGGCGGTAGCTGTACGGCTCACCGCGGTTTACCTCAATGCCGGCACGCAGCGACGCAATAGCCATGAACAGCCACACGAGTGCGCCCAGAACCATAGCAATGTTGCCCATGCCGGGCAGGAACGATACAACCCACAGCACCACCAGGGCAATGGAGGGCAGGAGGGTGAAGTTCATCGCCTCGCGAGCTTCCTGCTCAGCGAAGGGCGCGTTATTGCGGCTGACGTAGAAAACCGCTGCGGAAGGGATGATGCCGAGAATACCGCCGAAGTGAGCGAGAGTCGCACGGTTGCGGTCCTGAATCACGCTAATCTTACGGGTTTTCTGGGGCCCAGTTGCCGGGCGAACATCGTTAGTCACGAAAATCCTGGTTCGATAGAAGTTTCTTGTGGCGATCACCTCAGCCGGTGGAAATACCCTCCGAAGAGGTAAATCGTTTGAGCGGCGGTGACCTAAGAGTGTAGTGATGTGCGGCAAAACCCACAGGGGCAATGCCACACGCTCAACCATTGTACCGCTTTAGCGGGCAAAACCCACAGGATAATACCCTCGCGGGAGAGGTTCTGAGCAAACTCACACTTGCGCCCGCAGACGGGAGCGGAATAACGGGTTGCGGGTGCGGTTAGGCTGGGGTTAGGCGCCCGGCTCGGTCAGAAAATCGATAAGCGATTCCACCGGGCCGAGCAGCGTCGGATCCAGGTCGGCGTAGGAGTCAACGCGGGAGAGGATGTGCTTCCACGCCTGCGCCACATCCGCCTGCGTTTCATGCGGCTGACCTAGACGACGCAGCGTACCCTTCTTGAAGTCCTCACCGCGCGGCACCTGCGGCCACGCCTTCAAACCCAGCACCGAGGGCTTGACTGCCTGCCAAATATCGATGAACGGGTGACCCACAATCTTTACGTGCCCGGCGGCACCCGGCACAGCCATCGCCTCCGCAACAATGCGCTGCTCCTTCGTGCCCTCAATCAGGTGGTCGACCAGAATACCCAGGCGGCGGCCCGGCCCCGGCGCGAACTTACGAATAGCACCGGCAAGGTCATCCACGCCGTGCAGCGGCTCCACGACAATGCCCTCAACGCGCAGATCGTGGCCCCAGACCTTCTCCACCAGCTCGGCGTCGTGCAGACCCTCAACCCAGATGCGGGATGCGCGCGCCACCCTAGCCGGGGCGTTCTTCACCGCAATAGAACCGGAGCGAGAAATCGTGCGCTTCGGCTCCTTCGCAGTCACCGGGGCGACAATCTCAACGGGCTCACCCTCAATGAGGTAGCCGGGGCCCAGTGGGAAGTTTTTCACGCGGCCCTTCGCGTCCTCGAGTCCGAAGAAGAGGGCACCGCCGATGCGTTCAGCCTTCACGACCTCACCCACCCAGCCGTTAATATCCTCAATGAGCAGGCCGCGGCGTAGCGGCACCTTACGCGGGGGCGGCGCCTGGCGGCTCATGCGGGCGGTGTTTAGATCCTGTGCACCCCAGCCGTAGGGGGAGTGGTGGGTACTCAACGTATTCTCCTTTGGGGCGGTAGGGGCGGCAGAGCCAGTAGGGCGGTGGCAGCGCCGGAACAGTATAGAGAGAACCGGCGGGGAAGCTAAAACAGGGGTCGGGCGTGCCGCAGATTAAGCGGATAGCGGGAGCGACCCCCATTCAGCCTAGCCATTGTATCGGGTCGGGGGCAGTATCCCCTAGAATTGATACGACCATTGTTGGCGGTGCACTCATCGAGCACCGCCATCGTCTCGAGAGGAAGGAAACGCATGAGCCACTACGATACTCTCGGCGTATCGAACGACGCCAGCCCCGAAGAGATCAAGAAGGCGTACCGAAAGAAGGCACGCCAGCTGCACCCCGACGTGAACCCCTCCGAGGACGCAGCCGAAGAGTTCAAGCGCGTCACCCTCGCCTACGAGGTGCTCTCCGACCCCGAAAAGCGCCGCAACTATGACACCACCGGCGACGAACAGGGCCGCGCAGGCTACCCCGGAGGCGGCGGCTACCCGGGCGGCGGATTCAGCGGCTTCGGCGGGTTCGAAGACCTGCTGAACATGTTCACCGGCGGCGCGGCAGGTGCCCGCGGCCCCGCATCCCGCATGCGTCAGGGCCAGGACGACCTGATTACCGTCTCCATCAGCCTGCAGGACGCCGTGTTCGGTGTTGAGAAGACCATTGAGCGTCGCTCCGCCGTTACCTGTAAGTCCTGTAACGGCGAAGGCACCGCAGAGGGCACCCAGCCCGAAACCTGCACCACTTGCTCCGGTCACGGTTTCATGCAGCGCCGTGTGCAGTCCATCCTCGGTACCGTCATGCAGCAGGTTGAATGCCCCGACTGCCACGGCTACGGCACCGTCATCAAGACTCCCTGCCCTGAATGCCACGGTCAGGGTCGCGTCCGTGAAGACGTGCCGCTGACCTTCAACGTTCCCGCCGGTGTGCACGACCAGGCACGTATCCGCCTGCGCGGCAAGGGCGAGGCCGGCCTGTACGGTGGCCCCAACGGCGACCTGTACATTGACCTGAACGTCAAGCGCGACAAGTACTTTAGCCGCGAGGGCGACAACCTGGCCACCACCGTGAACATCCCCATGGTTGCGGCGGCACTGGGCACCACCATCCCGCTGAAGACCTTTGACGGCGACCAGGAAGTTGCTATCCCCGCAGGCACTCAGAGCGGTGACGTGATCACCCTCAACGGCCTGGGCGCAACCGTGCTCGGCACCGAGCGTCGCGGCGACCTGCTGGTGCGTATCCAGGTGGTCACCCCCACCGACATGACCGAAGAACAGCGTGAACTGCTGCGCCAGTTCGCCGCCCTGCGCGGTGAATCCCTCACCGAAGGTTCGCAGGTCAAGCACCGCGGCGGTCTCTTCTCCCGTCTGAAGGACCAGTTCAAGTAGGATTCCTACACCAAACTGAGGATGCGGCGGGTGCGGTACTCAACCCGCACCCGCCGCATTACTGTCAGCACTGCTGTTAGCGCTATTGTCAGCATTTCGCTGTACGCGCCCGCGCTAAGCTACTCACCTATTTCACACTCCACCCACACTACCCACGCTTTCAACCCGCACCTCAAGGAGAACCATGAGCGCCCCCATCTTCTACATCAGCACGGAAGAATACGACGCACTCACCCCCGGCGCCACCTGCGCGCTCAGCGGCTCCGAAGGCAAGCACGCCCTCGTCAAGCGCCTTGAGCTCGGCGAACGCATCGACCTGGGTGACGGCACCGGCCGCCGCGCACTCGGTACGGTCGCCTCCATTAACGCGGACGGCGTGAGCGTGCAGGTGCAGGAGCTGCGCGAGGAACGTAGCGTGCCCTCCATCTACCTGGTGCAGGCGCTCGCGAAGGATGGCCGCGACCTGCTCGCCATCGAGACCGCTACCGAGCTGGGCGTGTACGGTGTGCTTCCGTGGAGTGCGGACCGCTCCATCGTGCGTTGGAAGGGGGAGCGCGCCTCCAAGGCACACACCAAGTGGCAGAACACCGTCACCGCCGCGGCGAAGCAGTCGCGCCGTGCGCTCATTCCCGAAGTGTACGACCTGTACAGCACCGCCGACCTGGTGGAACTCATTGAAGAAGTAGCCGGCTCGGAGCAGTCCGCCGCCGTGTTCATCCTGCATGAGCAGGCGACCGAACGCCTCAGCGCCCTGGCACGCAAGCTTGTCGAGGCGGAGAACCTGCCCGAAGAAATCTACCTGCTCGTCGGCCCCGAGGGTGGCATTAGCGACCGCGAAGTGCAGCTCTTCACCGACGCTGGCGCGCAGCTGGCACTGCTCGGTGACGAGGTGTTGCGTTCCTCCACCGCCGGTTCTGCCGCCATGTGCACCCTGAACGTGGTGCTGGGTCGCTGGTAGAGCACCTCCGGTAGAGCGCCGCCGCTCAAGGCCAGCCTGTAAAACTGCCTGCTAGAACCCACCCCGAGCGCGGCACATCACGCGCATCTATACTTGTAAATACATCACTAGCCAAGGAGCCCATATGACTACCTCCCGACCTCTATCGACCGCGCGCACCGTATCCTTCAAGAGCGCCGCAGAAATGATCGCCGTGCTCGGCCCGCAGGACGCGCACCTGGCGATTATCGAAGACTACTTCGAGCAGATTAGCTTGCGCCCCAAGGACCTGGACGTACTCATCACCGGCCCCTCCGAGGCCGTGAACACCGCCGCTAAGCTGCTGAACGAACTGCGCGTGCTCTCCAGCCACGACACGCAGATTACCGTGCAGGTCATTCACCGCCTCATGGGCATGCTCGGCGACGAACTGAGCAACCCGGCGCACTCGCTGTCCACCAGCATCCTCTCCACCCGCGGCACCACGATTCGCCCCAAGACCATTAACCAGAAGAAGTACGTGGACGCTATCGACGCGAACACCGTCATCTTCGGCATCGGCCCGGCGGGTACCGGTAAGACCTACCTCGCCATGGCGAAGGCTGTGCAGGCGCTGCAGACCCACGAAGTGAACCGCATTATCCTCACCCGCCCCGCCGTGGAGGCCGGCGAGCGTCTGGGCTTTTTGCCCGGCACCCTCAACGAGAAGATCGACCCGTACCTGCGCCCGCTCTACGACGCACTGCACGACATGCTCGAACCCGAAACCATCCCCAAGCTCATGGAGGCGGGCACCATCGAGGTCGCACCGCTGGCGTACATGCGCGGCCGCACCCTCAACGACGCATTCATCATCCTTGACGAGGCGCAGAACACCACCGCCGAGCAGATGAAGATGTTCCTGACCCGCCTGGGCTTCGGCTCGAAGATGGTCATTACCGGTGACATCACCCAGATTGACCTGCCCGGTGGCGCCGCCTCCGGTCTGAAGCAGGTGCGCAACATTCTGCAGGGCGTGGAGGATATTCACTTCAGCATCCTGGAGTCCTCTGACGTGGTGCGACACACCCTGGTGTCGAACATTGTGTCCGCCTACGATCAGTGGGGCGAAGACCAGAAGGCAATGGAACGCAAGCGCAACCGCAAGGTCAAGCGCGCCACCATCGAGGCCGCAGCCGAGAAGCTGCTGGACCGCGCCGGCATTAACGGCGGCTCCGAAAAGAACGCCGCGCAGAACACCGACAACGCACAGACCACCCCGGAAGGACGCTAAACGGTGGCAGAGATCGAATTCGACTGTGAAGAACCCGCAACCGGTGCCGACCCGGCAACCGACGCCTTCATCCGCGAATCTTTCGAAGCGGTAGACACCGAGGTGCTCACCCGCCTCGTCGAGCACGCCTTCAAGCGCATGCACCTTGCCGATGACACCTACCTGTCCATCGCCATCGTGAACGAAGACGAAATGGAACGCGTGCACATCGAATGGATGGACCTGCCCGGCGCAACCGACGTGATGAGCTTCCCCATGGACGAGCTGGAACCGGGAACCCCCGAAAACCCCTCCAGCGGCATGCTCGGCGACATCATCCTCTGCCCGCCCGTCGCCGCACGTCAGGGCGCAGATGCCGGTCACAGCACCCTCGACGAGCTGTGCCTGCTCACCACCCACGGCATTCTGCATTGCCTCGGCTACGACCACGGCACCGCCGAAGAGGAAGCTGAAATGTTCGGCATTCAGCGCTCCATCCTCGAAGAGTTCCTGGGCCGCCCGGCACCGGTCGAAACCCGACACTAGGGGAGCGGCGTGGATATTCTACTCACAGCCCTCCTCGCCGTTCTCGCGCTCTGCCTGACCGTGGTCGCGGCGATCGCCGAAACCGCGTTCACCTACCTGCCGCACAACGAGGCTGAGGAGGCGGTGGAGGCACACCCGGACACCCTCGGCGCCCGCGTCCTGCAACGCACCCTCGACGGTGACTCCGAGGCGTACACGCACCCGCTGCGCCTGACCCGCCTCATTGCGGCAGCCACCGCGGTGCTCGCCACCATGACCTGCATGCTGAACCTGGTTGAGGTGCACGCGCTCGCCGTCGTGCTGACCCTCGTGATTGTTGCGCTGGTGGGCTACCCGATTCTGCACGTGCTGGCGCGTTCGGTGGGTCGTAACCGCCCGGTTGCATCGATTCGTGTGCTGGCTCGTCCGGTGCACTACCTGTCAGTCCTGCTGAGCCCGGCGACCGGTCTGCTTGATAAGCTCAGCGTGCGCCTGGCACCGGAGCGTTCGGCTGAGGCCCCGGTCGGCGTGTTCGATGAGGAGGAGTTGCGCGAGTTCCTGGACCGCGCCTCCGACGCTGAGACCATTGAGGATGACGAGGCGCAGATGGTGCAGTCCGTCTTTGAGATGGACGATACCCGCATCCGTTCGCTCATGGTTCCGCGTACCGACATGCTCACCGCCAGCCGCGATACCACTTTGCGTGAGGCGCTGAGCCTGTTCCTGCGTTCGGGTTATTCCCGTATGCCGGTGATTGGTGATTCAAGCGATGAGATTCTGGGCGTGCTCTATCTGAAGGATGCGATGCGCGCCTTCATCCTGCATTCGGAGTCTCCGGAGGGTACCGCCCTGCCGACCGTGGTTGAGCTGATGCGCCCGGCCCGTTTTGAGCCCGAGTCGAAGCGTGCCATGGACCTGCTGCGTGAGATGCAGCGCGAGTCCACGCACGTGGCGATTATTGTTGACGAGTACGGCGGCACCGCCGGTCTGATTACCCTTGAGGATTTGATCGAGGAGCTGGTCGGTGACATTTCTGATGAGTACGACCATGAGCGCCCCGAGTACACGCTGAACGATGACGGCACGTTCCGCCTGTCTGCCCGTCTGGGTATTGATGAGCTGGGCGAGATTTTCGGTCGTGAACTCGACGATGAAGATGTTGACACGGTGGGCGGTCTGCTCGCTAAGCATCTGGGCATGGTGCCGATTGTTGGTTCTGAGATTGAGATTGACGGCATCCATATTCGTGCGATTGGTTCGTCGGGCCGCCGCCACCAGGTGGATATGCTGCAGGCGTGGTATGAGCCGCCTCGTGATGAGCAGCAGAACGCTGAGGGTTCCCCGGAGTCTAGTTCATCGGATTCCCCTGAGCCTAATTCCCTGAGGTCTGAGGCTGCTGACATTCTCACCGTGGATACCGAGCCGCCCGCTGTGGCTGAGCCGCACGCACATCCGGATCTTCCGGGAGATATTGCAGAGGCTGAACCTGCCACCGATACGCACGGCAACCGCTAGATACCGAACATAGATGCACAGCATCTTCCCTAACACGCTTTGAGTCGGCCGCCCCGCCCCGGAAGGCGCAGGCAGATGAGGCTGGCATCCCATACCCCGCCCGGGGTTTGACCCCGGGATTTAATAAGGAGAAACACATGGACCAGGAGTACACCCCGCTCGATTTGAGCACTCTGGACTTGAGCACCCCGCTGCCGACCTACCCGGAGAATTTCCGCTCGGGCTTCGCGTCGCTGGTGGGCCGCCCGAATGCGGGTAAGTCTACTTTGACGAACGCTATGGTCGGTCAGAAGGTGGCTATCACCTCGAACCGTCCGCAGACGACCCGCCACACGATCCGCGGTATTGTGCACAAGGACGAGTACCAGCTGATTCTGGTGGACACCCCGGGTATTCACCGCCCCCGCACTCTGCTGGGTGAGCGTCTGAACGACCTGGTGGCAAGCACCCTTTCGCAGGTGGATGTGCTGGGCTTCTGCATTCCGGCGAATGAGAAGATCGGTCCGGGTGACCGTTACATTGCCTCGCAGCTGGTGGCGTCGAGCAATAAGCCGGTGGTTGCTATTGTGACGAAGGCTGACACTGTGAGCTCCGAGGAGCTGCGTGAGCAGCTGCTTGCTGTTGAGGCGCTCGGCGAGGAGGTCATGAGCGCTGAGCGTGCGGCTCGTGCTAAGCGCGCCGCGCATCGTGCGAAGAAGGGTAAGGGCGGCAAGAATGATGCTGTGCCTTTCGCGAAGGGTTCGGGTCCTGCGGCTAAGCGCCGTGCCGGTGAGGTTGCTGAGCCGATGCCGGTTGACGGTAAGGGCGGCTGGGCTGCGATTATCCCGGTGTCTGCGGTGAAGCATTTCCAGGTGGATGCGGTTGCTGACCTGCTGGCGCAGTACACTCCGCTGTCGCCGCCGCTGTACCCGGATGGTGAGCTGACCGATGAGCCGGAGGCAACCCTCATCGCGGAGCTGGTGCGTGAGGCCGCCCTGGAGGGTGCGCGTGAGGAGCTGCCCCACTCGATTGCTGTGACGGTTGAGGAGATGGAGTTCCGTGAGGGCCGCCCGGCGGATAACCCGCTGCTGGATGTGCACGTGAACCTGTATGTGGAGCGTGAGTCGCAGAAGTACATCATTATCGGTAAGGGCGGCTCGAATCTGCGCAAGATTGGTACGAAGGCTCGTGAGCAGATTGAGGCGATGCTCGGTACCCGCATTTATTTGAATATTCATGTGAAGGTTGCGAAGGAATGGCAGTCTGACGCGCGTGCGTTGAACCGCCTGGGATTCTAGTAGCTTTCCCGAGCGCATCGCCCTGAGAAGTTGCTTTGAGGGACTACCCCGAGAGGCTCCCTGGGGGCGGTCGCGCATCCATAGTTTTCACCCGGTGGCTTGCGGAAATATGTGCGTGCCTCCGGGTGAAACTTTTCACTCTCATTCGGCGCTCATAGGGAAGAGTGTTACTCTGAGAAAGCACTTGCTCACCGGCAGAAAGAGAAAAGGTATGCCCCAGGCACCTCGTTTACGAAGCACCGGTCGTCATATGCGCACGACGGTGATGACTTCAAACCGCAATAAGTGGATTGCTCTGCTCGTTGCTTGCATGCTCGTCGTTGTTGTTGGCTATGGCGGTGTGGTGGCTCTGCGTATGCGCAATAATCTGCATACTCAGGAGCTGAACATCAGCAATTACAAGGACGGCCTGGAGAACGGCGCCTTGGACATTCTCGTGATTGGTTCCGATACCCGTAAGGGTAATAACGGGGCGTACGGTGATGAGGATGACCGCAATTCTGAGGCTCGCGCGGACGTGATGATGCTGCTTCAGATCAGCAAGGACCGTAAGAACGTGAGCGTGCTGTCGTTCCCGCGTGACTTGATGGTTGACGTTCCGCAGTGTACTGATCCTGAGACCGGCACCGTGTACCCGGCTGAGGAGAACGTTCAGATTAACGAGTCTCTGTCTCGCGGTGGTGCCGGTTGTACTGTGGCGACCATTAGCAAGCTGACCGGTGTGAATATTGACCACTTCATGTTGGTGGACTTTAACGCTGTGAAGGAGCTGTCGAAGGTCGTTGGCGGCGTTCAGGTGTGTGTGGATGCTCCGATTGATGACGAGTACAGTGGCCTGAAGCTTCCTGCGGGTACTTCTACTGTTGAGGGTGAGCAGGCTCTTGCGTTCTTGCGTAGCCGCCACGGCTTCTCGGATGGTTCCGATATTGGTCGTATTCAGGCTCAGCAGGGCTTCTTGTCTTCGCTGCTGCGTAAGGTGAAGAGCGAGGGTACCCTGTCGAATCCGGGCCGTCTGATTAACATTTCTGAGGCGATTACTCAGAACGTGACAGTGGATAAGAACCTGGCTAATATCAGCACTCTGGTGGGTGTTGGCGCGACTCTTGGTGGCGTGGACCTGTCGAATGTTGTGTTTGCGACGGTGCCGACCGAGCCGTGGAGCCAGGACGCGAACCGTCTGCAGCTTTCTGCGGATGCTGCGAATGTGTTCCAGCGTCTGCGTGACGATAAGTCGCTGAAGGAGGAGAAGGCTCCGGTAGCTGAGGCTACTTCTGCCGCTCCGGTTCAGATCGATCGTACGGTTCCGGTGAGCGTGTACAACGCGACCGGTCTGGATGGCCGCTCGGCTACGATCTCTTCGGTGATTGAGGGCTTGGGCTACACGAATGTTACTCCCGGTACTTCCGCTAACCCGACGAACTTCACCACGGTGTTCTACTCGACCGGTTACGAGGCGGAGGCGAAGGAAATCGCCGCGAAGCTGAACGTGACCCGCGTGGTGGCGACCGAAGAGGTTCAGGGCGTGTCGGTGACGATCGGTACTGACTTCCCGTCCGGTGAGGCGATGGAGAAGCAGGAGGCTGCGATTGCGGGTAACGCGACCGGTCAGACTGCTGACCAGAACAAGTGCCAGACTGCTTTCGCCTACTAGGCTGTAGCTAGTGGGACACAGCGCTGATGCGTGACTATTGAGTGAGGGGGCGTAGCGCCAGTAATGGTGGCTGCGCCCCTTTGCCGTTAATTCTTTCCAGATGATGGACGGCACTCCGTGCGCTGTGCCGCCGCCTCCGGCGCCTGTGATAGCGTGGAGGTATGACTATTGTCGGTGAGAGCATGCGCGGGGTTACCCGCCAGGCAGTAAACCTGCTGCTTATTCGCCGGAACGGGGCACACTAGAATCTGCCGCAACCGTTCCGGCTTTTTGACGCGGCATCTCACCTTTGCATCCTTTACGATGCACCGCCTTGAACACGACAGCCGGGGACCGATACCCGGCACGGTACGAGCCCCACACTTGGGGTAGAGCGAGACGGACCAACCAACAGGAATTCATCATGAAAAACCACCAGAAGCCCAGCCCCATGCCGGTACACAAGTACCGCCCTTTCCACGAGCAGATTGTTGTTGACCTGCCGGACCGCACCTGGCCGGATAAGGTCATTGAGAAGGCTCCGCGCTGGTGCGCAGTGGATCTGCGTGACGGCAACCAGGCGCTGATTGACCCCATGGACACCGACCGTAAGCTTGCGATGTTCAAGCTGCTGGTGAAGATGGGTTACAAGGAAATTGAGGTTGGTTTCCCCTCGGCGTCGCAGACTGACTTTGATTTTGTGCGTACTCTCGTTGAGGACGGCCACATCCCTTCGGACGTGACCATTCAGGTTCTGGTGCAGGCGCGTGAGCACCTGATTGCCCGCACTTTTGAGGCGATTGAGGGCGCACCGCAGGCTATTGTGCACTTCTACAACTCAACCTCTGTGCTGCAGCGTCGCGTGGTGTTCAACCAGGATCAGGAGGGTGTGCTGGATATTGCCCTGCAGGGTGCGCGCCTGTGCCGCAAGTACGAAGAGCAGATGGTCTCTGATACTAAGGTCATCTACGAGTACTCGCCCGAGTCCTTCACCGGCACCGAGCTGGAGTATGCGGCTCGCGTGGTGAACGCTGTGGCTGAGGAGCTGGAGATTGGTCAGAACGGCCGCGAGCTGATTGTGAACCTGCCCGCTACCGTTGAGATGGCTACCCCGAACGTGTACGCCGACTCGGTCGAGTGGATGCACCGCAACCTGAACCACCGTGACCACATTGTGCTGTCGCTGCACCCGCATAATGACCGCGGTACCGGCGTGGCTGCTGCTGAGCTGGGTTATCTGGCGGGCGCTGACCGTATTGAGGGTTGCCTCTTCGGTAATGGTGAGCGCACCGGTAACGTTGACCTGGTGACTTTGGGCCTGAATATGTACACCCAGGGTATTGATCCGCAGATTGATTTCTCTGATATTGACGGTATCCGTAAGACTGTTGAGTACTGCAACCAGTTGAAGGTGCACGAGCGTTCGCCGTATGGTGGCGACCTGGTGTTCACTGCGTTCTCTGGTTCTCACCAGGATGCTATTAAGAAGGGCTTTGAGGCTCTGGAGCGTACTGCTGCTGAGGCGGGTAAGACTGTGGATGAGGTGTACTGGGAGGTTCCGTACCTGCCGATTGATCCTCGCGATTTGGGTCGTACTTATGAGGCGATTATTCGTGTGAACTCGCAGTCCGGTAAGGGCGGTATGGCGTACCTGCTGAAGCAGGATCACGGTCTGGATCTGCCGCGTCGTGCTCAGGTTGAGTTCTCGAAGATTGTTCAGGCTCGTACTGACGCTGAGGGCGGCGAGATGACCAGCGAGAAGCTGTGGAACATCTTCGCGGATGAATACCTGCCCGCTGCTGATCCTGAAAAGCGTTGGGGTAAGTACCGTATTGAGTCGATTAACATTGATTCGGCTGATACCGGTGCGACTACTCTGCGTGTTGGTTTGAATATTGATGGTCATACGTACACTCGTTCTGCTTCGGGTACCGGCCCGGTGGATGCTCTGCAGAACATCCTGTCGGGTGAGGGCGTGGATATTCGCGTGATGGATTATTCGGAGCACACGATGTCGTCTTCGTCGACTGCTAACGCTGCTTGCTATGTTGAGGCTGCTGTTGGTTCTCGCGTGCTGTGGGGTATTGGCGTGGATAGCTCGACTACTCGTGCGGCGTTGAAGGCGATGATTTCGGCTGTGAACCGTGCGCTGCGTGATGAGCGCCAGGCATAGGCGATAACCGTATATGCTTTGTGCGGGGTTCGTGGGTGACCGTTAACCGCGCATGATGCGGGGGCGGGATGCATACTGGGAGTATGTATCCCGCCCCTTAGGCGTTTAATGTGCGCAGGTGTTGCGTGCATTGGCGGGCTGTGGGGCGAATAATCTGCAGAGAGGAACTCTCATGAAAAGCTACGCAATGGTGTTTAGCCCCGTTGATGCGGCGGGCACCGATTCTTCTGCTCGTGCCTGGAATTATGAGCTGCGCGGTGGTGATGATACTGCTCTGCCTGCCGGTTCCCCCGAGGTGTGGGAGGCTGGCTGGGTGGGTTCGACTGGTCCCGGTATTGAGCAGGATCAGTGGCCGCGCAGTACGTTTACCGGTTTGCCGATGCAGCATATTTTTACGGTGAGGTTGCCGGGGGAGTACCTGCCGGATGCGCAGAAGTATCCGGGCGTGGTGGCGTTCTCGTTCTTCGCCGGTGATGGTCAGTTCGCTGAGGATGAGGCGACTGAGGGCGTTGCTAATGCGGCAAGTGATGACCCGTTTGAGGTGCAGTATGCGCAGGCTCGGGTGCATCCGTATCAGCTTCTGTTGCGCGATATTTTGGATGCCGAGTTTGCGGTGTTGTACCTGACTGAGGCTGAGTTCGCTTCCCGCACGCAGCCGCCGCAGGATGTGCGCCGCCCCGGTGAGCATCGTGGCGAGGAGGAGAGCTTCAGCGCCTGGGCGTTGGCGGATCAGCAGCAACCGCTGGCTCGTAAGCCTGCTCTGGTGGGGTGGGTTCCGATGGATGACCCGAACGCCGGTAAGGCCCCGAGTGATGTGTTTGAGAATGTTGACCCGGATACCGGTTATCTGAGTCCTTTCGATTGGGACTCGGAGGATTCGGAGTGGTTTGAGTGGGCTAAGCCGCTGATTGCGGTGGGTACTCACCTGGGCGGCACCCATTTTTATGCGCAGAGCCTGCCGGAGGGTATGACGGCTCGTTATATTGAGTTCGATGAGTTTGATGTGCTGAATTTTGGGTGCGGTAGCGCTGTTTTTGATTTTGAGACCGGTGTTTTTGACTGGTCGTGCGGCTAGTATGCGTGCGCCGTTGACGCACCTTTGATGCGCCGTTGACGCACCTTTGATGCGCCGTTGACGCACCTTTGATGCGCCGGAGAGCGCGCGTTTGAGGCATTCGCGCGGTGTCCTTGAGCCGCAGATGAGCCGTGGATGCACCGCGGTGTACCGCTAGAACCGGCACCCTGAGCGTTTCACAGTGTGGACGGGGCGGTTTGCGGAGGTGATATATCACCCTCTGCGAACCGCCCCGTCGCCGTACCCCTGCTGTATCCTTGAAGGCGTGGAATGGATTCAAGCGATTATTTTGGGCTTTGTTCAGGGCCTGACAGAGTTTCTGCCGATTTCGTCATCGGCGCATCTGAACATTGTTGGCCAGATCCTGCCGGAGAAGGCCGACCCGGGTGCCGCGTTCACCGCGATCACCCAGCTGGGCACTGAGACCGCGGTTCTGATCTTCTTCTGGCGCGATATTGTGCGCATTGTGAAGGCGTGGTTTGGTGCTCTTGCCGGCCGCGTGCCGCGCAACGACCCGGACGCCCGCATGGGTTGGCTGATTATTATTGGCTCCCTGCCCATCGGTGTTCTGGGTCTGCTGTTGGAAGACTACATTGACACCCAGTTCCGTAGCCTGTGGCTTGTGGCGACCATGCTGATTGTCTTTGCCGTGTTCCTGGGTCTTGCGGACCGTTTTGGCCGCGAGCAGCGTGAGCTGAAGGACCTGACGTTCCGTCACGGCCTGCTGTATGGTTGTGCGCAGGCGTTGGCGCTGATCCCGGGTGTTTCCCGTTCGGGCGGTACCATTACTGCGGGTCTGTTCATGGGTTACACCCGTGAGGCTGCGGCTCGTTACTCGTTCCTTCTGGCTATGCCCGCCGTGTTCATGTCTGGTCTGTACAAGACCTTCAAGGTGGTTACCGGCGAGGAGGCGACCGGCTTCTACGGTATCCCGTCGACTATCGTTGCGACTCTGGTCGCGTTCGTGGTGGGTTACCTGATGATTGGCTGGTTCCTGAAGTACGTGTCGTCGAAGTCCTACGGCATTTTCATTTGGTACCGCATTGCGCTCGGTATCCTGATTTTCGTTGGTCTGGGCACTGGCGTTCTGAACGCTACTTCTTCGGCGTTCTAAGGCTTTAGCCCTCAGCGTGATATGACATACCCGTCCGTGAGTTTCTCACGGGCGGGTATTCTTATTGGAGTAGATTTTTTGGCACCCGCATGCCCTTAGGCTGGGCGGCGGGTGTGGCGCGTCCACCGGTGTGGGCGTTTTTACGGAAAGGAAACCCATGCGAGCTTGGGATGCCCCCGCCTCTGTGACTCTGCCCGGTCAGGCCGCGTTGCCGCGTATTTTTGATACTTCTGCCGGTGAGATTGTTCAGGTTCAGGAGGATAAGGCGGCGAGCCTGTACGTTTGCGGTATCACCCCGTACGACGCGACGCATATGGGTCACGCCTCCACCTATGTTGCTTTTGACCTACTGCACCGCGCCTGGCTGGATGCCGGTGTTCCCGTCACCTACGTGCAGAATGTGACCGATGTGGACGACCCGCTGCTGGAGCGCGCGACCGCCACGAACGTGGATTGGCGCGAGCTGGCCGAGGATCAGACCGAGCTGTTCCGTACCGACATGAAGGCGCTGAACGTGATTCCGCCGGCGCACTATGTGGGTGTGGTGGAGTCCATTGAGTGGCTGTTCCCGCTGATTGAGGATTTGCTGCGCCGCGGCCTGGCGTACCGCGTGCCCGGCTACACCGATGAGCAGGGTGTGGTGCATCCTGACGGTGACGTGTACCTGGACTTGAAGGCTGTGCGTGAGCTGCCCGCGAACGCTGAGGGCTACTC
>CAUTHR010000024.1:0-15118 GCA_963538455.1 Rothia mucilaginosa
TGCCCGGAGGGGATACAATATATGAGGCGCACGCAGTGTGCGCATATCATCAACCGCGTGTACCCGGCTACTGTCTATAGTCGTGAGGTGCCCGCTATGAAAGGAATGTCTGTGCTTCGCACTCACACCAACGGCGAGCTGACCGCCGCAAATATTGGAGAGACTGTTACCCTGACCGGTTGGGTGGCTCGCCGCCGCGACCACGGTGGTGTCGCCTTCGTTGACCTGCGTGACCGTGAGGGTGTCACTCAGTGTGTTTTCCACAATGAGGCTGATTTTGAGCACCTGCGCAACGAGTACGTGCTGCGCGTGACCGGTCTGGTGACTAAGCGCCCGGAGGGTAATGAGAACCCGAACCTGGCGACCGGCGAGATTGAGGTTGAGGTGTCCGCCGTTGAGGTGCTGAACACTGCCGCTCCGCTGCCTTTCCAGATTGATGAGCACGTTGAGGTGGGTGAGGAGGCGCGCCTGCGCTACCGTTACCTGGATCTTCGCCGCCCGGAGCCGGCTCGCATCATGCGCCTGCGTTCGGACGCGAACCGTGCGGCACGTAACCTGCTGGCTGAGGACGGCTACATTGAGGTTGAGACCCCGACCCTGACCCGTTCCACCCCTGAGGGTGCGCGTGACTTCCTGGTGCCGGCGCGTCTGGCTCCGGGTTCTTGGTACGCTCTGCCGCAGTCCCCGCAGCTGTTCAAGCAGCTGCTGCAGGTGGGCGGTATTGAGAAGTACTACCAGATTGCCCGCTGCTACCGTGACGAGGATTTCCGTGCGGACCGTCAGCCTGAGTTCACTCAGCTGGACATTGAGGCTTCGTTCGTTGATCAGGAAGACATCATTGAGCTGGGCGAGCGCATCGTTGAGGCCGTGTGGAACCTGATTGATGTGAAGGTTCCCCGCCCGATTCAGCGCATGACCTACAAGGATGCGATGGAGAAGTACGGTACGGACAAGCCTGACCTGCGTTTTGGTCTGGAGCTGACTGAGCTGACCGAGTACTTCAAGGACACCACTTTCCGCGTGTTCAAGGCTCCTTACGTGGGTGCCGTGGTCATGCCCGGCGGTGCATCCCAGCCCCGCCGCACCCTGGACGCTTGGCAGGAGTGGGCTAAGCAGCGCGGCGCTAAGGGCCTGGCTTATGTCCTCATTCAGGAGGATGGCGAGCTGACCGGTCCGGTGGCTAAGAACATTACTGACGCTGAGCGTGCTGGCCTGGCTGAGGCTACCGGCGCGAAGCCCGGCGACTGCATCTTCTTCGCTGCTGGTGAGGCTAAGGCTTCCCGCGCGCTGCTGGGTGCTGCTCGTGTTGAGATTGGTCACCGTACCGGCCTGATTAAGGACGGCGAGTGGTCCTTCGTGTGGGTTGTTGACGCCCCCATGTTCGAGTCTTCTGCTGAGGCTACCGAGTCCGGTGACGTGGCTCTGGGTCACTCCGCGTGGACTGCTGTGCACCACGCGTTCACCTCCCCGAAGCCCGAGTTCATGGATACTTTCGACACCGACCCGGGTTCGGCTCTGGCGTACGCTTACGACATTGTCTGCAACGGTAACGAGATTGGTGGCGGTTCGATCCGTATTCACCGCCGTGACGTGCAGGAACGCGTGTTCGCTGTGATGGGCATTGGTGAGGAAGAGGCTCAGGAGAAGTTCGGCTTCCTGCTGGATGCGTTCAAGTACGGCGCACCGCCCATGGGTGGTATTGCGTTTGGTTGGGACCGTATTGTGTCTCTGCTGGCTGGCGTTGATTCGATCCGCGAGGTTATTGCGTTCCCGAAGACCGGTAATGGTTACGATCCGCTGACTGCGGCTCCTGCACCGATTACTCCGGAGCAGCGTAAGGAAGCTGGCGTTGATTTCAAGCCGAAGAAGAAGGACGAGGAGTAATCTTCTCTAGTCTTTGGCCGTGCGCCCCGTATGGGGTGTGGGCCTGTGCGGCGTAACCCTGGCGGGCGTTGAGCTGTGCGGGGTTGCCGTTGAGGGTGGGCTGTGTATTCTGCTGGTGCAGGGTCGCAGCCCACCTTTTGTATCAGCTGGCGTGTGCCGATTTGTGTACTAACTAAAGGTGTGTACTAACCAGAAGGGGAGGGGAGCCATGCGTATTCTGATTGCCGGCCCGAGCGGTAGCGGTAAGACGACGTTCGCGGCGCGGTTGGGGCGCCTCCTGGACATTCCGCATACGGAGATGGACTCATTGCATTGGGGCCCGAATTGGACTCCGCGCCCTAGTTTTGAGGCGGATGTTCAGACGCTCATTGAGCAGCCTGCGTGGATTACGGAGTGGCAGTATCCGCAGGTGCGCGGCCGCCTGCTGGAGCGTGCGGATGTGGTGATTTATCTGCGCTATAGCCGTGCGGTGGTCATGTGGCGTGTGGTTCGCCGGACGGTGCGCCGTGCGGTGACGGGTCAGAGGCTGTGGGCGGATAATGTGGAGCCGCCGCTGAAGAATATTCTGCGCGACCCGGACAACATGATTCGGTACACGTGGAGGAGCTACCCGCATGTTGGGGAGTTGCTGGCGGAGGCTCGCGGGCAGCATCTGCAGAAGCGTTTTATTGAGTTTCGTACCCCGCGGGCGGCGAACCAATTTTTGCGTGCCGTGCAGCTGCGCGGCGTGCTCTGATGGCGGCTGCCTCTAAAACGGCTGCCTCTAAAACGGCTGCGTCTAAAACGGCTGCCGAGTGTGGTGTTGAAAGAGATGTATGAGCCCGGTGAAGACCGGCTCCAAGTTGAAAGGTGAACCCAAGTTGAAAGGTGAACGATGCGAGTAGTTATTCAGCGTGTGACCCGCGCGGCGGTGCGCGTGAACGGTGAGACGGTCGGCGCGATTGAGCAGCCCGGCTACCTGGTGCTGGTCGGTATCACGCACGGTGACGGTGCGGCGCAGATTGCGAAGCTTGCCGATAAGACCGCGAACCTGCGCCTGCTGGAGGGGGAGAAGTCCCTCCTCGATGAGGGTGCACCCGTGCTGGCGGTCAGCCAGTTCACCCTGTACGGGGATGCGAAGAAGGGCCGCCGCCCCTCCTGGTCTGCTGCGGCTCCGGGTGCGGTGAGTGAGCCGCTGTTCAACGATTACGTTCAGGCGCTTCGTGAGCGTGGCCTGCACGTGGAGACCGGCGTGTTCGGTGCAGACATGCAGGTGGAGCTCGTCAATGACGGCCCGGTGACCCTGATTCTCGATAGTGAGACCCTCTAGGCCGACGCTTTCGATAGGTTAGTGGATTGTCCCGGGGTTTAAAACCCACGGCGAAGACACTAACCTATCGAAAACCCGTGTGGTGTCACGCCGCGAGCTAAATCCGCAGCTGTATATCCACACCCCGTACCTGCCTCCAGATTGTGAAACGATAGAGTAAGACTATGGCTGATTCCCTCTTTGATCTTGAGCTGCCCGATGACGGGGACCGCGTGAGCCTGATTGGCGTCTCCGTCGAGGAGCCCTCCTCGCGCGCCTCTGCGTCGTACGCGCACTCTTCCCGTTCGGCGTCTCGTGCGCCGTTGGCGGTGCGTATGCGTCCGCGCACTATTGATGAGGTTCTCGGCCAGGATCATCTGCTGACTCCCGGTGCGCCTTTGCGCGTGTTGGCGGGGGAGAACGCCGGACCGGCTGGCCCGTCTTCGGTGATTTTGTACGGCCCTCCGGGTACGGGTAAGACCACCCTGGCGCATGTGATTGCGCGCGCGCCGGGCCGCAAGTTTGTGGAGCTTTCGGCGATTACCGCGGGTGTGAAGGACGTTCGCGCGGTCATGGACCAAGCGCTGCTCGACCGCGACATGTACGGCACGACCACCGTGCTCTTCCTCGACGAGATTCACCGTTTCACGAAGGCTCAGCAGGATGCGCTTCTGCCCGGCGTGGAGAACCGCTGGGTGATTCTGGTGGCGGCTACGACGGAGAACCCGTCGTTCAGCATTATTTCGCCGCTGCTCTCGCGCTCGCTGCTGCTGCGGGTTCATTCGCTGGAGCAGTCCGATATTGAGCGGCTGATTGACCGTGCCCTGGCTGACCCGCGCGGTTTTGGTGGTGCGGCCGTCATTGATGAGGATGCGCGCGCCCACCTCGCGGCGGTTTCGGGAGGCGATGCTCGCCGTTCCCTGACTTCCCTGGAGGCGGCGGCCGCGATTGCGTTTAGTGAGGCTGAAGCTGCGGGAAATGCCCCTGCAGAAACTGGCCCCGCAGAAACCGGTGCCGAAGAGACCGAACCTGCCGCGCCCGTGCGCATCACCCTGGCGCATGCTACGGAGGCGGTGGACCGCGCCGCGATCCGCTACGACCGTTCGGGCGATCAGCATTATGACGTGGTGAGCGCGTTCATTAAGTCCATGCGCGGCTCTGACGCGGACGCCGCAGTGCACTACCTGGCACGCATGCTGGAGGGCGGCGAGGATCCGCGTTTTGTGGCGCGGCGCATCATGATTTTGGCAAGTGAGGATATTGGTCTGGCTGACCCGCAGGCGTTGCAGGTGGCGACGGCTGCGGCGCAGTCGGTGGCGTTGGTGGGCATGCCGGAGGCGCGCATTATCCTCTCGCAGGCGGTGATTTATTGTGCGCTCGCGCCGAAGTCGAACGCGGCGTATAACGCGATTAATCGTGCGATTGCGGATGTGCGGGCGGGTGCTTCGGGTCAGGTTCCGGTGCATTTGCGTGATGGTCATTATGCGGGGGCTAAGCAGTTTGGTCACGGCGTGGGGTACATTTATGCCCATGATGAGCCGGGTCATGTAGCGGCTCAGCAGTACCTGCCGGATACTCTGCGCGGCACGGTCTACTACGAGCCCACGCAGCATGGTTTTGAGCGCACGTTGACGGAGCGTCGTGAGCGTATCCGTAGGATTCTTGACGGCGGCAACTAGCCGCGCGTATCAATCACACGAAACTAGCCGCGCCGGTCGGTTATTCGCGCGAACAACCAGCGCAAACCATCAGCGCAAACCACCCGCACCAAACAGCAGGCAAACAGAAAGCGGTGCGTAGTACCTCGGTAGTACTGCGCACCGCGTCAGAGTTTTGAGTTTGTGATAGACGTCTTGGCTGTCGGCCTTCCCGGAAGGGCGGATGCCAAGCTTGTTATGGTCTCTAGTCTAGGCGATATGGGGGTCTGATTCAAGCTATTCCCATAAAGACACAGGTTAAAAATAACGAAATGATTACAATCCAACATCTCGGCGCCGCAATTTTTCGGGGAAGGCGCACCTAAATAGCTCTGACGGGCATAAATAATTCCTGTGGGGGTCGTGTGGGTAAGTATCAAAAACCCACACGCACAGTGATTTGAACCAAAGATTTCCCAAAAGGCTGGTAAAGCCCGGGTGCATCCGGTAAGCTTGACGGGTCTGGCAATTACTATGCCCGCATCCGTGCGGGTGTCAGTAATGTAGCTGCGGGGTACTCTGCCCCGAGCTCTCCGCCCCACCGCCGTACAGCAACGACCGAGTCGGTCGCGTACGGATCCCGGCGGGGTCAACCGAGGAGGCCAGTATTCAACAGACCGAGGCCCCACCCGTGAGGGTGCAGGAGCCTCACATATGAAAGGTAGATTGTGGCTAAGCACAACCGCACCCGCCGTACCGTGCGTCAGTCCCGTGCCCTGGGCATTGCACTGACCCCGAAGGCAGAAAAGTACCTCGAGCGTCGTCCTTACGGCCCCGGCCAGCACGGCCGTGCCCGCAAGAAGGCTGACTCCAACTACGCTACCCAGCTGAAGGAAAAGCAGCGTCTGCGCGCTCAGTACAACATCCGCGAGGCACAGATGCGCCGCGCATACCTCGAGGCAAAGCGTACCGAGGGCCAGACCGGTAAGAACATGGTCGAGCTGCTCGAGACCCGCCTCGACGCTCTGGTTCTGCGTGCAGGTTTCGCCCGCACCATTGCACAGGCACGTCAGATGGTTGTTCACCGTCACATCATGGTTGACGGCGTTCGCGTGGACCGCCCCTCGTTCCACGTCAAGCCCGGCCAGCTGATCCACGTTCACCCCAAGGCTGAGAAGACCACCCCCTTCCAGGCTGCGGCTGCAGGTGAGAACCAGGCAGTTCTGCCCGAGGTTCCCGCATACCTGAACGTTGAGATCGAGAAGCTGCACGCAAAGCTTGAGCGTAAGCCCAAGCGCGAAGAGATCCCCGTGATCTGCGACGAGCAGCTGGTCGTTGAGTACTACTCGCGTCTGGCATAATCTCGATTTTTCGAGAAGCAACCCGTCCTGCACCGTTCGGTGGGGGCGGGTTGTTCCCGTTTAACGCGCGGGTTTTTGGGGTATATACACCAGAGGGCAGTGGTGCCGCTGAACCTGTGAATCTTCCGTCGCTGGGAGTTTCATGAGAGTTTGGGGGGCGCTTGAAGGATTTTTCGACTAAAATAGGGGATTGAACTGTGTATACAGTCCTGAACTGTACGCACAATCCGGCTGCGTGCCACGGTGGCACGCGGTCTTGTACGACTATTGATAAGCATCATGCATTGAGCGGAATGGGGTTATAGATGACCGGCGGAGATATTGCGGGCCTGATTTCAGCAGGAGTTTTTGCGATTCTGGTGGCCCTGCTTGCGCTACCCATTATTCGCCTGACTAAGGTGTTTGATGAGCTTATCGTGACGATTCGTTCGCTGAACCAGAGCACCGGCCCCCTCATTGAAGAGGTGACCCGCACTGTGGTGACCACCAATGAGCAGCTGGAGAAGGTTGACGACATCACCTCGAACGTTTCGGATGCGTCCGCGAACGTTTCTGCGCTGTCCTCTCTGGTCACTTCGACTGTGGGTCAGCCGCTGATTAAGGTTGCGTCCTTCTCGTACGGTGTGCGTCAGGCGTTCCGCGGCGGCAAGACCGGCGATGCACACGGCACCGCTGGCAACACCGGCAACACCCACGCTGGCGGTCAGTACGGTTCGGCATCGTCCTCTTACTCTGCAGGCGGTGAAAACTAATGGGTCTGCTTCGTTCAGCTCTTCTGCTTGGCGCCGGCGCGGCGGTTGGTTATTTCGCGTCTAGGCGTGCCGCCTCCGAACCTGCTCAGCATACCCCCGGCAGCGCCCTGCTCATGCGTGAGCACGGTGAGCTTGCCCTCAACCCGGAGTCTCAGATGGGAAAGTTCTTCGATTCGCCGATTGGCAAGCCCCTGCAGCCGTATGCGTTGCGTGCTGTTGAGTTCGCCGCCCGCGTGCGTGAGGGCATGCAGGAGAAGGAGATGGAGCTCAACGCTAAGGTGGAGCGCCAGAAGCAGGATTTGCGTCCTGGCTCCCTGGATACGTGGGACCGCCAGATGAGCTCTGCTGAGATTGAGTCCACGAACCGCCGCTTGGCTGAGCGTGAACTCATTGAGGTGGAGGCTGAGATTGCCTCGCTGGAAGAGGCTCAGAAGCGAGCGCGTGAGCAGCGTATTGCGCGTGACCGTCAGCTCGGTGACGGCTTCTTCAACTAGGTTTTAAAGGGTGGTGTCTTCGCCCGTAAACCACGGTACGAGACTGGCTCGATTAGCCATTTTGCTCTCGGGCAGGCACCATAGGTCAGTAGACTAATTTAGAATTTCGCACAGATTACTCTAAGGAACGAGATGCTCTCACAGGAGATTTCCAAGCGCTGGATCGATTTCTTCGCTTCCCGCGGCCATACTGTGGTGCCTTCGGCATCGCTGATTTCGAACGAGCCCGGCGCTATGTTCACCATCGCCGGTATGGTGCCGTTCATTCCCTACTTCCTGGGCCGTGAGACCCCTCCGTTCTCCCGCGCGACCAGCGTGCAGAAGTGCATCCGCACCCTGGATATTGAAGAGGTCGGTAAGACTGCGCGTCACGGTACCTTCTTCCAGATGGCTGGTAACTTCTCCTTCGGTGATTACTTCAAGGAGAAGGCGATTCCTTTCGCTTACGAGCTGCTGACTACCCCTCAGGATCAGGGTGGCTTTGGTCTGGATCCCGAGCGTCTGTGGGTCACCATTTACGAGGGTGACGAAGAGGCGTTCGAGATTTGGACTAAGACTGTTGGTTTCCCCGCTGAGCGTATTCAGCGTATGGGCATGAAGGAAAACTACTGGTCCACCGGTCAGCCCGGCCCTGCAGGCCCCGACTCGGAGATCTTCTACGACCGTGGCCCCGCCTACGGTAAGGAAGGCGGCCCGGCGGCTGACGATGACCGTTACATTGAGATTTGGAACCTCGTGTTCATGCAGTACCAGCGTGGCGAGGGCATCGGTAAGGATGACTTCGAGATTCTGGGTGATTTGCCGAAGAAGAACATCGATACCGGTCTGGGCGTTGAGCGTCTTGCCATGCTGCTGCAGGGTGTTGAGAACTTCTACGAGACCGACCAGGTTCGCCCCGTTCTGGATGCTGCTTCTAAGCTGTCCGGTAAGAAGTACCACGGCTCTGAGTCTGCTGAGGACGAGGGCTATGAGGACGACGTGCGTATGCGCGTGGTGGCTGACCACATCCGTTCCTCGCTGATGCTGATTGCTGATGGCGTGACCCCCTCCAACGAGGGTCGCGGCTACATTCTGCGCCGTCTGATGCGCCGTGCGATTCGTGCGATGCGTCTGCTGGGCGTTACTGAGCCCTGCCTGCCCGTGCTGTTCCCGGCTTCTTGCGAGGCTATGAAGGGTGCTTTCCCGTACGTAGGTGAGGACTTCGAGCGTATTTCCCGCATTGCGTACGCTGAGGAGAAGGCGTTCCTGCACACCATCGAGACCGGTACTGAGCGTCTGGAAGAGGCAGTTGCTGCCGCTAAGAAGGACGGCTCCAACGCTGTCTCCGGTGCTGAGGCGTTTGCTCTGCACGACACTTACGGCTTCCCGATTGACCTGACCCTGGAGATGGCTGCTGAGGCTGGCGTGAAGGTTGACGAGAAGGCTTTCCGCGAGCTGATGGCTGAGCAGCGTCACCGTGCGCAGGCTGACGCTAAGGCTAAGAAGGGTGCGTTCGCTGACCTGTCTGAGCTGCGTAAGCTCGTGGACGAGCGCGGCTCCATCTTCACCGGTTACACCGAGCTGCGTACTGAGACTAAGCTGCGCGCAATCCTGGTGGATGGCGTGTCTGTTCCCGCCGCTAAGGCTGGCGACAAGATTGAGGTTGTCCTGGATGAGACTCCGTTCTACGCGGAGGCTGGTGGCCAGGCAGCTGATACCGGTGTTATTACCGGCAACGGCTTCATCATTGACGTTCAGGACGTTCAGCAGCCCGTGAAGGGTCTGAGCGTTCACCGCGCCGTTGTCCGTGAGGGCGAGGTTCACGTCGGTGCCGATGTTGTGGCACAGGTTGATGTTCAGCGCCGCCGCGACGGTGAGAAGGCGCACTCCGGTACCCACATCATTCACGCTGCCCTGCACCAGGTGCTCGGCAACGAGGCTACTCAGCGTGGCTCCTTCAACAAGGAAGGCTACCTGCGTTTCGACTTCGCGTGGGGCGAGGGCCTGTCCGAGTCCGCTAAGCGTGAGGTTGAAGAGGTTGCTAACCTCGCGATCCGCGATAACCACGAGGTGATTACTCGTGAGATGCCGCTGGCTGAGGCTAAGGCTCTGGGCGCTATGAGCCTCTTCGGCGAGAAGTACGGCGACGTGGTGCGTGTTGTTGAAATCGGCGGCGAGTTCTCTCGCGAGCTGTGCGGTGGTACCCACGTCGGTTCGTCCGCTGAGATTGGTTCGCTGACCCTGCTGACGGAGAGCTCTGTTGGTTCCGGTAACCGCCGTGTTGAGGCTCTGGTGGGTCTGGATTCCTTCAACCACCTGGCTGCTGAGCGTACCCTGGTGAACCAGCTGACCGGCCTGATGAAGGTTCAGTCTTCCGCTGACCTGCCGGAGAAGATTAATCAGACTCTGGCTAAGCTGAAGGCTGCTGAGAAGGAACTGGCTCAGCTGCGCCGCGAGAAGCTGCAGGCTGAGGCTGGCAAGCTGCTGGAGAACGCACAGACCATCGGTTCTGTTCGCGTTCTGGCACACGATGCTGGCGAACTGGACGCTAACGGCGTTCGTGAGCTGGCCCTGGATCTGCGTTCGCGCTTCGGTTCCGAGGCTGCGGTTGTTGCTGTGGTGGGTGTGGCTAATGGTCGCCCCGTCATCCTGGTGGCAACCAACGAGGGTGCTCGTGAAGCTGGCGTGAAGGCTGGCGCTCTGGTCCGCGTCGCTGCCGGTGTTCTCGGCGGCGGTGGCGGCGGTAAGGACGACGTCGCTCAGGGTGGTGGCCAGGATGCATCCAAGATTGGTGCTGCTCTGGACGCTGTCTGCGACGCTATCGCACAGGCTCAGGCCTAAATATGGCAGAATTCCAGCGCGGAGTGCGGATGGGTGTCGATGTGGGTAACGCCCGCGTCGGCACCGCCCTCAGCGACCCCGACGGTATCCTCGCCACCCCGCTCAAGACGCTGCGCCGCGACGCGAAGAAGAACTCTGACCGCCGTGTTTTGCGCAAGCTGATTGAGGTGAACGAGGTGGTGGAGGTTTTCGTCGGGCTTCCGAAGACCATGCGTGGTGGGGATTCTCCCTCCACGGAAATGGCTCGGGAGTACGCGCAGGCTCTGCGCTCCGAGCTGGATGCCGAAGAGAAAACACACATTAACATTTGGCTGGTGGATGAGCGACTCACCACCGTGAGCGCTCACCGTGCACTGCACGAGGCTGGGGTTTCCAGCCGAGATTTCAAGACTATGGTTGACCAGGTGGCGGCTGTGAATATTTTGCAGTACAGCCTGGATGCCCTCAAGGCGGGGCAGTCCGTAGCCGGGTACAAGGTGAGCGATCCGGCCCACGAAGAAAACCGACCGTCCGAGTCAGAAGGGACCACGGTCGGTGCCGTCAACGAAACGGAGAACCTTCAGTGACCGAACAGAATAAACAGCCCGAAGAGAGCGGGCTCGACCTCTTTAGGCCGACGGCTGAGGACGAACGTAAGGGCATTACCGGCATTACGATGGAACAGGAAATCGTGTCGGTGGCTACGTTGCGTGCGCGTAAGCGCCGCCGCCGCGCCGTCATGCTGAGCGCAATTTCCTTGTTTGTCGTGGCTCTGGTCATCATTTCTGGTGCCCTGATTACTCGCTACGACCCGTTCAAGAATCGTGACTACTCGGGTGGCGGTAATGGTACGACCGTGACGTTCACGATTCGTTCTGGCCAGTCCACCGCGCAGGTGGCTGAGGAGCTGGAGGCGGCGGGCATCATTGCTGATGCTGATAAGTTCGTTGAGGTGTACACCAAGGAAAGCAAGGGCAAGTACCTGCAGCCTGGCACCTACGAACTGCAGCAGCACATGAGCAGCTCGAGCGCGATTACGACCATTATTGAGGCGAACAGCAACGTACTGTACCTGGCGATTCCGCAGGGTAAGCGCGTGAACGAGACCATCGATCTGATTGTTTCTGGCTCCGATGGTGCGTTCACCCGCAAGCAGGTTGAGGACGCGGTCAGCAACTACACCCAGTACGGCGTGCCGAGCAACTTCCCCTCGATTGAGGGTTGGCTGCACCCGGGTGAGTACCGTTTCCCGAAGGGCACCGACATCAAGAAGGTCATTCAGACCATGGTTGATAAGACCAAGTCTGACCTGAAGGAAGCCGGCGTGAGCGGCGATCAGAAGATCTTTGAGGTTCTGACTGTTGCGTCCATCGTGGAGCTTGAGGCTCAGCCGAAGGACTACGTGGCGGTTGCTGGCATCATTGAGAACCGTCTGAACAACCCCGATGGTGAGACCTCGGGTCTGATTCAGTCGGATGCGACCGTGACTTACGGTCTGGGTGTCCGCTCGTACCACCTGACGGAAGAGCAGAAGGCCGATAAGAGCAATAAGTACAACACTTATGCGAATAAGGGTCTTCCGAAGGGTCCGATTGGTTCCCCGCAGCTGGCTTCGATTAAGGCTGCTGCGGCTCCCGAGAAGAACCCGTACTACTACTGGGTGACTGTGGATCTGGACTCCGGTGAGACCAAGTACTCCCGCACTTACGCTGAGCACCAGCGTTATGTTGAAGAGTACAACCAGTGGTGTTCTAAGCACCCGAACCGTTGTAGCTAAGTTGCTGCTGATTGGTTCAGCCGGTAGCTACGATCGGTAGTTTTGGGCTGAAGGTTCCTTGCTGAGGCGGGTACCGCCTCCACGAGAGTGGGGGAGGTGCCCGCCTTTGCTGTACCCGAATGCCGGGGGTGCTCGGTTGTACTCGGTTGCGGTCGGTTATTTGGCTGTACCCGAATAGTGGTTTGTCCCTTAAAATGGGTAGAGTGCGCCTCTGAACGCGAGTTCGTGGCGTGCGTGTCCGCAAGCCCCAAGCGTTGAGAGTGTTCCCCAGCGTTGAGAGCGAGAGAGTGCCGATGAAGACTGAACCGTACCGTGAAGCCCCGTATCTTCGCCGTGCCTACGTGCTGGGGCACCCGATTGAGCATTCCCTGTCACCGGCGCTGCATCGTGCGGCGTACGACTTTTTGGGTGAGCAGAATTTGGGGTATGAGCGCCGCGATACTCTGTCCGATGATTTGCCGGAGATTATGCGCGGTGTGCGCCACCCGGAGGGTACCGAGGACGCCCCGTATATTGCGGGTCTGTCGGTGACGATGCCGTTGAAGACCGCGGTCATTCAGTATTGCGATGAGATCAGCGAGATGGCGCAGGTGACCGGTGCGGTGAACACGGTGTATCCGCGCGGCGAGAAGGTGCTGGGACATAACACCGATGTGATCGGCATTGTAAACGCGCTGCGCCACGCCGGTTTGGAGCCGGAACCACTCAAGGATTCTGCCGCGATTGTGGGTGGGGGAGCGACCGCTATTTCTGCTTTGGCGGCGCTGCACGCGTTGGGGTACCGCCACGTGAGCGTGTACGCCCGTTCGCTGCATAAGCTTGGTAGCGTGCAGGAGGCGGCGGACCGCCTGGGCGTTCAGCTGGAGCAGATTGCGTTGGCTGATTTGCCGAAGAATCTTGCTGAGCGCGGTCATCATCCGGTGGTGTCTACTCTTCCTGCTCTTGCGGCGGATGAGTGGGCGAGCCAGCTGAGCGGGCTGAAGGGCGCCTCCGCGACGCACCGGCCGGTACTGCTCGATGTTGCGTATAACCCGTGGCCTTCGGCGCTGGCGAGCGCTTGGGAGGCTAAAGGCGGCACGGTGGTTTCTGGTTTGGAGATGTTGCTCTATCAGGCGGTGGAGCAGGTGCTGCTGTTTACCGATCGCACCTTGTCTGAGGGTGAGCTGCTGGGCTTGGTGAATGCGATGTGCGCGGCAGTTGATCTTGCGCCTCGTGCATCCGTTTCGTGAAAAAAGCGTGCTTTCACTCGCTCAGTAAACAGGCATTTTATACACTATTTATACACGTGAAGAATTATTATTCCTTCCTCCTGCGCTGCGGTGCGGGTGCGATGAAAAGAGGTTAACCTATGGCTCTGCGTTGGCTCACTGCCGGAGAATCCCACGGCGAGGCGCTCGTCGGCATCATTGAGGGCGTGCCCGCCGGTGTGGAACTCACCAGCGATATGGTGCGTGACGCTCTGGCTCGCCGCCGCCTCGGCTACGGCCGCGGTGCCCGCATGAAGTTCGAGGAGGACCGCGTGCGCATCCTGGGCGGTGTGCGTCACGGCCTGACTCAGGGCGGCCCGGTCGCGATTGAGATTGCGAACACCGAGTGGCCCAAGTGGACTGACGTGATGAGCTCCGATCCGGTGGATCCGAAGCTGATTGAGGGTCGTGCGCGTAATGCTGCGCTGACTCGTCCGCGCCCCGGTCACGCTGACTTTACCGGCATGCAGAAGTACAACTTCTCTGAGGCTCGCCCGGTGCTGGAGCGCGCCTCCGCGCGTGAGACTGCGACCCGCGTGGCTCTTGGCGTGGTTGCCGCCCAGGTTTTGAAGGCTCTGGGTGTTGAGCTGGTTTCTCACACCGTGGCTGTGGGTGGCGTGCACGCCCCCGAGGGTGCCCCGGTGCCTTCGCCTCGCAACGTTGATCAGCTGGACGCTGACCCGCTGCGCTGCTTCGATAAGGCAACCTCCGACGCGATGGTTCAGCGCGTGGACGAGGCGCACAAGGACAGCGAGACCCTCGGCGGTGTGGTTGAGGTGCTCGCGTACGGTATGCCTCCCGGACTGGGTTCGTACGTGCACTGGGACCGCCGCCTGGACGCGCGCCTTGCCGCAGCGCTGATGGGTATTCAGGCGATTAAGGGCGTTGAGGTTGGCGACGGTTTCGCGACCGCAGACCGCCCGGGCACTGCCGCTCACGACGAGATTTCCATCGGCGAGCACGGCGTAACCCGCGATACCAACCGTGCAGGTGGTATTGAGGGCGGCATGAGCATTGGCGACCTGCTGCGTGTGCGCGCGGCAATGAAGCCCATTGCGACCGTGCCGAAGGCTCTGAAGACCATTGACACTTCCACCGGTGAAGAGGCTCGCGCCCACCACCAGCGTTCGGACGTGTGTGCTGTTCCCGCCGCCGGCGTGGTGGCGGAGGCTATGGTCGCCCTGGTGCTCGCTGAGGCGGCACTGGAGAAGTTTGGCGGCGACTCCATTGGTGAGACTCGCCGCAACATGGATTCCTACCTGGACGCTATCCCGGCGTCTTTGGCGTGGGAGTCTAACGTGGCTGGTTGGGACGCGTAGTGCCCCTTCCGGCGGAGTCTGAGGGCCGCGGCGTGAAGGGTCGCGGTTCCGGGGAGGTTTCTGTGGAGCAGGGCGTTCGCCCGGTCGCTTCGAGCCCCCTTGCGCGCATTGCTGCGGCTGCGCAGCGTGCGCGAGGGGGCGCTTCGCCGCGCCCGGAAACCGGTGCTTCTGCCGCGGCTGAGCAGGCTGTTGAGGCTGCGGGTGCTGAGAATGTGGGCGCTGAGACTGTCGAGGCAGCGGGCGCTGGGGCTCGTGAAGCTGTTGCTCGTGAGGTTGCCGCGTCGGTTTCTTCTGCCCGCCCGGCGTCTCGCGTGCCCACCCCGGCTGACCTGATGCGTTCTGGCACCCGCCCCCTGCCCGCCGTTGCGGCGAGTACGCAGGGTGTGCGCCTGTATGCCTCCTCGGTGTCTGAGGACGCCGACCCGGCGCTCGGCCTGGACGAGGACCTGCGCCTGAAGTTGCTCAGCGCCCTGCAGGGCATGGGCACCGCCGAAGAGGAACCCCGCAAGGAGCCCGCGGAACCCGGCAAAGAGCCCGCGAAGGCGGAAGCGCCCAAGCCT
>CAUTHR010000025.1:0-14582 GCA_963538455.1 Rothia mucilaginosa
GGCTAACCGTTCAGGTTCACGCGGTGAATCTCAATGGTTGCACGTGCCGGCTTCTTAGCGGGCTTCTCGGCCGCCTTCTCGTCCTCTGCGGGTTCCTCGGAATCCTCAGACTTAGCAGCCTTCTCAGCCTCGGCGGGCTCCTCCGAAAAGTCACCCTCAGCCTCCTCAGCCTCAGCGTCCTTGAAGTTGCCGCTCTCCACCTTCGCGGTGTGCTCACGAATCTGAGGCTCACCCAAACGTAGCGAAGCATACAGCGGAGCAGACACGAACAGCGTGCCGAACATGCCCACCAGAATACCCACGAACAGCGACAGGGACAGATCCTGCAAAGTACCCGCACCCAGGATGAACGCACCAATGAACAGGATCGCGCCCACCGGCAGAACACCCACAATAGCGGTGTTAATCGAACGGACCAGGGTCTGGTTCACCGCCAGGTTAATCTGCTCGGCAAAGGTCGTGTCACGGCGTTCCAGCACATCCTCGGTGTTCTCACGGATCTTATCGAACACCACCACCGAGTCGTACAGCGAGTAGCTCAGAATCGTCAAGAAACCAATAATTGCACTCGGAGTAATCTCGAAGCCGAACGCGGCATACAGGCCAACCGTCACCACCACGGTGAAGAACAGGCCCGCAATAGACGCCAGCGACATCTTCCAGGTACGGAAGTAGAACGCCATACCAATCAGCGCAAGCACCACAAACGCGACCAGACCCCAGAACGCCTGACGGGTCACATCCGCACCCCAGGTCGGGCCCACAAACGAGGAGGTCACGTCATTCTCAGAGACGCCGTAACCCTCCTGCAGAGCAGCCTTCACCTGCAGAGTCTCATCATCGCTGAGCTTGCTCATCTGGGCACGAATCGTACCCGGCGCAATATTGGTCACGCGAACATCCGAAGCGTCCTTCGCCTTCTCGTGAATAATGCGCTCACCCGTAGCAGTATCAACGTGCGCGGTCTTCGAGACCACGAACTCCGAACCGCCACGGAAATCAATACCCAGGTTGAAGCCGCCACCAACAGCCGGAATCAGAACCGAAACCGCCATCAGCACAGCAGCCAGCAGCAGCCACAGGCGGCGCTTACCCACGAAGGGGTACGAGCGGGCACCCGAATGCAGGTCATTACCGAAGCGGGCAAAAGCATTAGGTTTCACATCGGTAGCCATGCTTAGCTCTCCTTCTTCTCATCAGAAGCAGACTCGTCAGCCTCAGCGGCGGCACGCTCTGCACGGCGACGCTCAGCAATGCTCAGCTGCTTCTCCTCCGGGCTGCGGAGGCGACCGGCACCACGGTACAGCGGCGTAGCACCCAGCGACTCAGGCGACAAGCCCGAGTGGCGGTGACCCTCACCGAAGTAGCGGGTATTCGCCAGCAGGGTCAGCATCGGGTGGGTGAACAGGTACACGACCACAAGGTCAGCAATCGCAGTCAAACCAAGGGTGAACGCGAAGCCCTTCACCGAACCAACCGACACCACGTACAGCACCACAGCAGCCAGCAGGTTCACAGCCTTCGACGCCAAGATAGTGCGGGATGCACGCTGCCAACCGTGGTTCACCGCCGACGGAATCGTGCGGCCCGCACGGATCTCGTCACGGATACGCTCAAAGTAGACGATGAACGAGTCAGCCGTAGCACCAATCGCCACAATCAGACCCGCCACACCAGCCAGGGACAGGCGGTAGTTCAACGCCCAACCCAGCAGCGCAATCGCCTCGTACGAAATAATGCCAGCCACAATCAGCGACATCATCGTGACAAAACCCAGCAGACGGTACTGGAACAGCGAGTACACAAACACCAGCAGCAGACCAATCAGACCGGTCAGCAGACCCACACGCAACTGCTCCGAACCCAGAGTCGCAGAAATCTGCTGCTCCGACTGAATCGTGAAGCTAATCGGCAGAGCACCGTACTTGAGCTGATCGGCCAGAGCCTTCGCTTCCTGTTCGGTGAAGTTACCGGTAATCTGCGGCTTACCATCAGAAATCACAGCCTGCGACACCGGGGAGGACAGCACCTTGCCGTCCAGCAGAATCGCGAAGCGGGCACGCGGATCATTTGCGTTCTGTGCACGAATCGCGTTCAGGCGAGAAGTAATGTTCTGGAACTTCTCACGCGCTGCATCGTTGAACTGAATGTTCACAGCCCAACGGCCCGTAGTCACGCCCTGACCGCTCGTCTCCTGCGAGTGGCTTGCGGTAGAAATATCGCTACCGCTCAGCTCCACAGGACCCAGAATGTACTTCTCATGACCGTCAGTGGAACACGCCACCATCGGCTTAGTCGGGTCCGCACTATCGGCGTCCTCATTGCGTGCCGCGGTGCAATCCTTCGCCTCATACTGCTTGTACAGGTCCGCAGTAATCCAGTTACGGTCCGAACCATCAGTCGGCTCCGCAGAGGGCTTGGGCAGCTTATCGTCCGCAGTGCGGGCATCCTCAGCCACCGCAGTACCGGCACCAGAAAGCAGCACCGGGCGGAACGTCATATTTGCAGACGCCTGAATCAGCTGACGAGTCTCAGCGCTAATCGTTCCGGGAACCGAAACAACCACGTTATTACCCGAGCCGAAAGAGGTGGTAACCTCCGCCTCCGAAACGCCGGCACCATCAACGCGCTGACGAATAATCTCAACCGCCTGGTTCAACTGCTCCTGGGAGACGTTCTCATCCGAAGAGCCATTGACCTTCGGAGAAAGAATCATCTGAGTACCACCCGAAAGGTCCAGGGCGAGCTTCGGTGCCCAAGAACCTCCCGAGTAGGTGCTACCGAAAATACCGGCAGCCATAACAACCATGAGCAGGACCATCGAGAGGAGCGCCCCTCGCGCGGCTGCAAGCGGTGAACGCTTAGCCATAATGTTCCTTCTTCGTGTGAATAGTATTGAGTGTTCTACAGATTCCGTAACGCGAAAACCCGACGCCGCTCATGGGCGCCGGGCTCATACGCTCTGAATTACTTAGCAGTATCAGAAGAGGTATCGGAAGCGGGAGCTTCGGATGCGGTAGCCTCGTACACGTCCTCGGTCAGGGGCGCTGCGGGGGCTTCCTCCTCAACAAGGTTCAGGATCGCATTCATGGACGCAGTAATCACAACGCCCTCTGCAATCTGAAGCTGCAACTTGTTGTTCTCAAGGTCAGTGCTGACAACGGTGCCATAGACGCCGGAAGCAGTCATCACCTGATCACCAGGGACGAGCGCACGTCGCATTGCCTGCAGCGCCTCCAGCTGCTTCTGCTGGTTCTTCTTAGCGGAAGTAAAGAACCACATAACTGCGGCAAAGAAGACAACCGTCATGATGACGTTGATGAGGAAGTTAAGATCCATGGTCTCACTTTCACATCCGCACCCGTGCCGCTCACCGCGAGGGTTGAGCGTACCAGAAGGTGTGGAATCGTAGATACAGTACGTATCCATCCTACGCGAGAGCTTGAGCTTTAGTGACCCGAACCAGCATTTTTGTGAGGTTAACCTGAGTTTTGGACTCTCTCGGCGTAATTTTATGTCGCTGATAAAGCCCGGCAGAGCCCGATGGAACCTAACAGCGCCTGTAGAAGTGGTGCAGAAAGATGCGTTGCCGAACGATACAAGGAGCGCACAGAGAAGCCCGCGGGAGGCCGATACCTCCCACGGGCTACTTCTGTGTCATCACCTGCTGTGTTATCAGCTGGTGCGGGTCTAGAGCTGAATCGGGCCTAGAGTTGGATTTCCGGCGCTTCCAAGCCGAGGTGCTCCCACGCCGCGGGCAGAGCCACACGACCGCGCGGAGTGCGACCAATCAGGCCCTCACGCACCAGGTACGGCTCGGCAACCGTCTCCACGGTCTCAGTCTCTTCACCCACCGCAATGGCGAGGGTGGACAGACCCACCGGGCCGCCGCCGAACTTGTGAATCAGCGCCTCCAGCACGGCGCGGTCCAGGCGGTCCAGGCCGCGCGAATCCACCTCGTACATGTCCAGCGCGGTTGCGGCATCGGTCGCATTGATGCGGTCCACGCCGTTGACCAGCGCCCAGTCACGCACACGGCGCAGCAGACGGTTCGCAATACGGGGCGTGCCGCGGGAACGACCGGCAATCTCCGTGAAGCCCTCGGAGGTAATCTGCATGTCCATCAGACCCGCGCTACGGCGAAGCACCAGCTCAAGCTCCTCCACCGAGTAGAACTCCAGGTGGCCGGTAAAGCCGAAACGGTCACGCAGAGGCCCGGGCAGCAGACCCGCACGGGTCGTCGCACCCACCAGGGTGAACTGCGGCAGCTCCAGCGGAATGGAGGTTGCACCCGCACCCTTACCGACCACAATGTCCACACGGAAATCTTCCATCGCCATGTAGAGCATTTCTTCAGCCGGGCGGCTCATACGGTGAATCTCATCCAGGAACAACACCTCACCGGGAGTCAGCGAAGACAGAATCGCCGCCAAATCACCCGAATGCTGAATCGCCGGGCCTGAGGTGATGCGCAGCGGCGCCTCCATCTCTGCCGCAATAATCATTGCAAGAGTGGTCTTACCCAGACCGGGAGGGCCCGACAGCAGCACATGGTCGGCGCTACGGCCACGCATCTTCGAAGCCTCCAGCACCAGGGACAGCTGTTGACGCACACGGCGCTGACCCACAAAGTCATCCAGGGACTTAGGGCGCAGTGCCGCCTCAATCATCTTCTCTTCAGGTTCTTCTTCCATCGCCACGAGGCGCTGGGCGGGAGCTGAAGACGCCTGAGTGCCGGGCACCTGACCGGGAAAATACCCGCCGGAAACCAGGGACGCCGCGGGCTGCGGCTCATAGGGATTCTGGCTCATAGAATTCTTCTTTCACAAAAGTTTGAGTGGGATACATCGAACGGGGCGCGCCGCTTAGTGGCGGCCCACCGTGTTCTGAGTACCCAAGGAGGCGAGCACACCGCGCAGAGCCACACCCACCGGCTCGGTCTCTGCGGCAGGGTTGTGCTGCACATAAGCGTCAATAGCGGCGGAAGCGTCCTTCTCACTCCAACCCAAGGAGGTGAGAGCATCAAGCACCTGCGGCTTCCAGACAATGCCCTGGCTCAGCGGCAGCTCATCGGTCTGACCATCACTGAGAATCAGCTTGCCGGCAAGCTCCAGCACAATACGGCGGGCGCCCTTCGGACCAATACCGGGAACCTTCGTGAACGCCTTATCGTCACCGGTCGCCACGGCGCGCTCCACCTCAGCAGCAGTGTGAACGCTCAACACCGCCAGGGCAATACGCGGACCAATACCGGAAACCGAAAGCATCATATCGAACACTTCACGCTCGGCAGGCTCCGAAAAACCGTAGAGAGTCATCGACTCTTCACGCACAATCATGGTGGTCAGCACGGTAGCTTCCTCACCGGTGCGCAGCTTGGAGAGAGTACGCGCGGTCGCGTACACGAGCATGCCGAAACCGTTCACGTTAATCACCGCATGATCAAGGCCCACCTGAGCCACACGACCGGTCAGGGATGCAATCATTTCTCTCCACCTTTCAACACCGCGCCCCCGGATTGAGGCTCGCGGATGTGTGAGGGTACCGGGCACTCCGGCACCCACAGAACGCACTCCCCCAGTTCAACGGGGAGACACTACAAGTATATTAGAATATTTCTTCTGAAATCAAGCATATATTCGAACTTCTTAGCGAATACACGCGATCCAGCAGGAGGCAGCGCACAGGCCCACGAAGGCCCCCCTCTAACGGCGGCACCTCTAGCGGCGAGCGCGCGCCTCCGCCTCCATCCAGGCACGCTGCGCCGGAGTCAACGACCCACCGCGGCGAGCCCGTGCCGGGCGTGAACCCTGGTGAGTCTGCGTCTGCGCCGCCATGTTAATACCCGAACCGATGCCGCCGCCACGCCAACCGTGACAGATCGCAATTGCCAGGGCATCGGCAGCATCGGCGGGTTTCGGCATGGAATCCAGCCCCAAAATACGGGTCACCATGCGACCCACCGACGCCTTATCGGCGCGGCCGCTACCGGTCACCGCCGCCTTCACCTCCGAAGGGGTGTGGAAGAACACCGGCACGCCGCGCATCGCCGCCGCAGAAATCACCGCACCCGAAGCGTGCGCCGTACCAATCACCGTGTTCACCTGCTCCTGCGCGAAGATACGCTCAATCGCCAAGGCATCCGGCTTGTAGGTGTCGAGCCAGTGGGAGGCGGCGTTGAAAATCCAGAGAATGCGCTGGTCCAGGGACTCCGCCGGGATCGTGCCGGCAACACCCACGTTCACGAAGTGCGCCTTACGGTCGGCGGTCATATCGAGCATGGAGAAACCGCAGCGGGTCAGACCCGGGTCAACACCCATGATGCGGGTTGCACCCGGCACACGCTCCACGGCGGTGGCGGCGCGGTTCTCACGCATGCTATCGCGTGCGGCAGGTTGAGCGGCAGCCATCATCTCCCCTTTCGACAAACTCCCTAGAGAATCTCTAGATTCTAGCCCTTCAGAATCCTAGCACCCGGCACCGGGGCACGCCACGAGATTAGTCGTCGCGAGAACGGTTGCTACGCGTGAACACCCCAAGACGCTAAGAAGCCACTCCCCCAACCAGCCACCCTACGGCGGCTCGGTTAAAGGAGCGGCTTCTTCAAGCATCAGATATCAGAATCCGAGTGATTACTCAGCTTCCAGCTCTGCCATAACCTCAGCAGAAACGTTAGCGTTCGAGTAGACGTTCTGAACGTCGTCGAGCTCTTCAATAGCGTCTGCCAGCTTCATGAACTTCTTAGCACCCTCAGCGTCCAGGTCAACCTGCATGGTCGGGCGGAAGACCGGGTCGTCGTTGTTGTACTCCAGGCCAGCCTCGTCCAGTGCCTTACGGATCTCGGGCAGGTCGGTCGCTGCGGAAACAACGGTGAACACGTCGCCCTCGTCCAGAACCTCTTCGGCACCTGCATCCAGGACAGCCATCAGAACGTCATCCTCGGTCAGACCGTCAGTCTTGGTGACCTCAGCAACGCCCTTACGCTCGAACAGGAACGCAACCGAACCCTGATCAGCCATGGTGCCGCCGTTACGGGTCACAGCCAGGCGAACCTCAGACGCTGCACGGTTACGGTTATCGGTCAGACACTCAATGTACAGAGCGGTACCCTGCGGGCCGCGTGCTTCGTACATGATTTCGGTGTAGTCAATGGTCTCACCGGTCAAGCCAGCGCCACGCTTGATTGCGCGGTCAATGTTGTCGTTAGGAACGGAGTTCTTCTTCGCCTTCGACACAGCCAGGTCAAGAGCGGGGTTACCAGCAATATCAGCGCCGCCCATACGTGCTGCAACTTCAATTGCCTTAATGAACTTCGCGAAAGCCTTCGCGCGCTTAGCGTCGATAGCAGCCTTCTTGTGCTTAGTAGTCGCCCATTTAGAGTGACCGGACATTCGTATCTCCCTTAGTCAAAACCTCCGTGCGGGCACGGCGAAACGTCCCACGCACCGTACTGTACTCACATAACTATACCGTAGCGGAGGCGCACACCACCTCAGAAAGTGCACGCCACCGCCCGGAATAGGATGCTAGCGGGGGCGGGACGCAGCCGAAGCGCGTGCCTTCTCCACCAGCGAGTCGTCAATCGTGTTCGGCGTGAACTCGCCAAACTTACGCTTAGCCGCCTGCTCAATCAGGTAGTCCGAAATCTTCGGGTTCTTCGGCAGCAGCGAACCGTGCAGGTAGGTGCCAATCACGTTGTGCACGCGCGCACCCTCATGCGAGTCGGTCACGTTGTTGCCCTCGCCCTTGGTGACGGTAGCCAGCGGGGTGCATCCGGCGCCCAGGTAGGTCAGGCCCGAGTGGTTCTCAAAACCAATCACGGTGCCGAACTCCTCAGACTCCTCAACAATGTTGCCAATCAGGCGGTCATCGCCGCCCACCGTATGCGCATCAAAAATTCCGATGCCCTTCAGCACCTCACCCTCACGGGTGCGGAATTCCTTGCCGAACAGCTGGTACAGGCCACAAATGACGAGCATCGGCACGCCAGCCTCAGCCAGCGAGCGCAGCGTGTCACCGTTCGCGTGCAGGTCGTCCTGAATCACGGACTGACCGGAATCCTGACCGCCGCCACCCAGAATAATGTCAACATCCTCCGGGAAAGGCTGACCGGGGTTGTGATCCAGAATCTGCACGTCAAAGCCGTGTGCCTGCGCGCGACGAGCCAACGCCAGGGTGTTACCCCAGTCGCCGTAAATGTTCATGTCGAGCGGGTACAGCTGCAGAATACGCAGAGTCTTACCGTTATTGGGGCCGGAGGCGGGGGTGCCCTCAAAAGTGTGAGTTGCCGTCATTAGGAGACCTTCTCAACGTCAGTAATCTTTGCGAGCTCTTCACGCAGAGCCAGCATTGCGGTATAGGTGCAGAAAATACGCATGGGCGCGTTACCACTGGAGGCAATGAAGCCCTTGAGCGCATCGGCGAGGTTCTCGTTGACCTCGTCAACCGTCACGCCGTCATGCTCCAGGCGCAGCGCCATATCCCAGGCACGCACACCCGAAACCATCTGCACACCGGTCTTCTTCAAGCTGTCAAAGTCAACATCCCACAGCCAGGACACGTCACGACCGTCAGCGTACTGGTCGTTAATCGTGATCATGGTGGCGTAGTCGTCAGCGTTCGCGCTCGCCAGAGACAGACGGAAACCGCTCGGGTTCTTCACGAGCAGCAGCTGCAGCGGGCGGCCGTTCACGTTCAGGGTCTCACCGCGACCGAAGGCGGGGGTAATCTTCGCCAGCTCCGCAATGAGCTTATCTTCGTTGAGCTTCTCGCCCATAACGGCGCGGGTTAGCGCCATAGCACCAGCCGCGTTGAAGATGTTGTAAATGCCGTAGAGGTTAATCTCGCCGACTCGCTCCACACCCGCCAGGTCGAAGGTTGCGGAGGTGCCGGAGAACGCAGTCAGGGTGACGTCCGCATCGGGCAGGGTTGCCTTCGCGACGGTGCCGCCGCGCATCTCATCGTCCGAGGGGAAGTACGAGCGTAGGGACTCATCCAGGCCGTAGTACTTGACGGTCACACCCGGCTGCACGTTCTCAGCGAGGGAGCGGATGCGTGGATCCTCACGGTTGAGCACCACGGTGCCGGTGGTTGCGGAGGCGACGGTCGCCAGCATGCGGCGGGTCGTGTCAATCTCACCGAAACGGTCCAGCTGGTCACGCAGAACGTTCAACAGCAGAGCGTAGTCGGGCTTGACGGCCTTGACGAAGTGCACGGCGTGCGCCTCGTCCAGCTCAAGCACGGCAATATCAGCGTCAAGCTTGCCGCCGAGAGTCATTTCGCCCAGCAGTGCCGCGGCAACACCGCGCACAAAGTTCGAACCGGTGCGGTTAGTGAAAACCTTCAGACCCTGAGCTTCAAGCAGCTGCACAGCCATCTTCGTGGTGGTGGTCTTACCGTTCGTGCCGGAGACAACAACCACGCCGTAGGGCAGCTTCGCGAGCTCTTCAGCGACGAAGACGGGGTGCAATTTTTCCATGACAAGGCCGGGGAAGGCGGAGCCGCCGCCGCGAAGCTTAGTCGCGGCGCGTACGCCCTGGCCGAGAAGACGAATGAGGGGTTTGGACATGCTTACCATTTTAGTACACGCACGCTAACGGCTGAATGGTCTGCTGGGACTCGTTCGCTCACGCCGGACGGGGCGGGGTGACCGGGGTTTTGGTGCGGGGGTGTTAGAACAGCGAGCCCTGCACCCTCACCCGCGTAAACTCCTGCGCAGGCTCCACCAGCACATTCCGCCACGCGGCAGTATTCACCAGGAACGCCGCGTCAGCATCACCGGTGTGGGCGCTCAAAAACTGACCCGCCGCGCCCGTACAGAAGAAGCCAGCCGCCCCGCTCTCGATACCAGAGTCACAGGGTGCCAGCGGTTCGGGCGATTGCACCCGCAGTGCCGCATACGGGCGGTTCATGGCAAGCGACGGAATCCACGGCTCATCCAGGGCGGTGAGCGGCACATCCGGCTCGGTGCGCGCCAGCTCGGCGAGCGCTTCGCGGGCGCGGGCGACCGCCTCCTGATGGGCGGCGCGTAGCTGCGCGCCGGGCAGCGGGTTCGTCCAGGCGCGATACTTACTCGCCATCTGCTTGACCTGCGGAATCTTCGCGAGGGCGGTCACCGCATCCTCGGCGCGGCGAATAGCAAGACCGTCGGGTGCGAGCGCAATGTAGGTGGCGGTGGCGACTGCCTGCTCATCCAGGCGGCGCGGGGTCGAATGCAGGGAGCTGGTGCCGACCTTGTGCGTGCCGTCCGGGAACGTTGCGATGTAGAGGCGGTGCTCCAGCATGGCGTAGGCGCGCATGGATTCGGTGAGCGTTCCGGGGTACAGGTGCGCACTGTGCAGGGCGGTGAATTCGTCGCGGGCGGTGCAGCGCGGGCACTGCTGGCCGCGCTGGATGCGGGTGCCCTCGGGGCAGGGTACGCGGCGGATTCCGGCGGAGACTCCCCCGGATTCGGAGGCGGCGTCGGGGGCGCCGTCACCGCTTACGCCAGTGGTGTAGCCGGCGCAGTAACGGTAGAGTTCCCCCTCGCTATCGCGCGGAATACGCAACCCCAGGTAGGCGCCGGGGGTCAGCGGAATCTGGATGCGGACTCCGCTCGGAACGCCAAGCTGCGCGGAGCTACTTTCCTGGATAGGGGCGCTCTCCCCTGCCGCTTGAGATGCCCGGTGATGAGTTCCTTCAGTGACCCCGCCAATGGCTCCACCACTTACAGGCACGACCGGTTCCACCTCAATGAGCGGGCGGCGGTTGGACCAGCGGATTTGCCTCCAGATGAGCAGCCGCGGCGCACCTGCTGAACCATCGGAGGCACCGGCATCATTACCGGCGGCAGGCGCAGTAGCTACAGCAGGCGCGGCACTAAACTCATCGAAAGCAGTCTCAAGCAGGTTGGGGTAGTCCATAGCATTCCACTCTAGCGGGTCTGGCGCATCCAGTGCTGGCGCATCCAGTGCTGGCACATCTAACGGCTCTGACGGGTTCACGGCGCGGCTGGCGAGAGCACCCCCAGCCGCTCCGTGCATTTCCAGCGCACATCTTCGGGGCGCAAAAAGAGGCCAGCAGCCTTCACGCTGATCCGCACCCCTCGCAGTGTTGCCGCGCGTTCACGCACGGCGGGGTGGGTTCTCAGTTGAGGCGCTGACCTCTGTGGTTGATGCAGGGTGCTTACCCTGCCAAGCCCGAAAGCGATCGGTGACCGCTATTTTTCGGTGAGCTGTGCGGTGTTCATGGAAGCTGGAAGCTTCCCCGCAGCGTCGCTGCACTTAAAACTTTGCCATACATAGCAGACGTAACAGCATTCAAATGAGAATTAAACGCTTAATCTACGCATTTATGAAGCAAGTTTTTTCTGCACTGGTTGGCAAATTGAAGCAATTGGTGCAGACTTTCAAGCACGCCGAGCCTCCCAACCGGACTATCCAACCGACTAGCCGGCCTGCCTAGCTGAGTCGAGCAAACCCCTCCGCAATAGCCACACGCATATCATCCAGCGTGCGTGACATGGTTTTGGTGTGAGCGATAATCGGCAGGAAATTCGTATCCCCACTCCAGCGCGGCAGAATATGCTGATGCAGGTGATCAGCAATGCCCGCGCCGCCCACCTTGCCCTGATTCATGCCAATGTTGAAGCCGTCATTATGCGACACCTCACGTAGAACCTTCATGGCAAGCTGGGTCAGCTGTGCAATCTCCATGGTCTCCGCTTCGGTCGCATCGTCGTAGAACGGGATGTGACGGTACGGGCAGATGAGCAGGTGGCCGGGGTTGTAGGGATAGAGGTTGAGAATCACGAAGGCATGCTCGCCGCGGTACACAATCAGCGACTCCTCGTCACTGCGGCTGGGCGCGGTGCAGAAGGGGCAGGTCTTCTCGGTGTAGTCCTTCTGACCACCGCTCACGTAGGCGGTGCGGTGCGGGGTCCACAGGCGCTGGAACTGGTCCGGTGCGCCGGGCAGCTCGAAGGAATCCTGCACCGAGGCTGCGGTGCCATGCTCGGGGGTCGTGTTCTCGCTCATAGTCCCATTCTATAGCCCGCACGCGGCAACGGGAACGCCCCATCCGTCATGCGGGCCTATATGAGATGACTCCCCCGGTAGCGCGCTTAGCCGTGCTGCTTCTCCATGTGAATGATGCGGGTGGCGCCCTCATAGGTCATGGGGAAGCTCAGCACGCCGTCCTCCATGGTGAATTCCTTGGTTTCCTTGTCGGAGGCGTAGGGTGCGCGGGCCAGCTTCGCACGATCCACGCGGGAAACGTAGGTAAAGTTGCCGGCCTTCGCCTCGAAAGTGCCAACCCAGAAGGGGGTCGCCAGCTCTTCGTGGTTCAGGTGGTAGGTCACCTCGATAACGCCGTCGTGGATGACGGCGTCCATATAGTTCTCGAGGCCCGCAGCGTCCTGCTGAACCCAGGTGCCGTCAGCGCTCGCCGTTGCACGAGTTGCGAGCACGGAAGAAGGCACAGCGGTCGCGGCGGGTGAGGCAGGTTCCTGGTTGCTCGTGTTATCCGGCGCGGGGGTTTCGGTGGGCTGGGTTGCGGTCGGGTGAATCGACGGATCCTGAGAGACGCTAGCCGCCGCCTTAATTCCGGTGCTGTCGTCGCCGGGGGCGGAAACAGCGCTAGGCTGGGCCGTCTCAAAAGCTGCAGGGTCAACAACCGCACTTGCGGAGGCGTTATTCGGTGCGGATGCGCACGCGGAAAGGGTGAGCGCGCTAAGGAGTGCGAGCGCGCTCAGGGTGGACTTAGAAGCCACGAACGTGTCCTAACAGAGTATGTGTTTGAGTGAGTTTGTGAGTTGAGTGGTGCCTGCCCGTGAGTGGGGCGGGCATACGACGATACCCCGTAGCGTTTTGGGGCTACAGGGTGCTCGATCATTGGCACGGTAGATAGTTTATAGGCTCTGGCTAGGAGTTTCACTAGTGACGGTCATTTTTAAAAGATAGTTTGGTCACATTAGACCTTAAGTTGATGGATTATTCACAGCCGAGAACCCCAATTTGCACTCTGCGCGGGCTTATTTTGCCTCGACAAGCCACAATATGGCACTTCAAGCCACAACGTGGCATCTGGCGAGATTTTCCGGGCTACTCCGGATCTCTGCCGCAAGTCTCTGCCGCGCCACCGGCAAACCCACAATTTCATTGCAGACAACAGCAGAACTCAGCAGAACTCAACAACTATTTGCGAGAGCGCAACGCGAACTTCTCACGAATAATCGTGAACGTCTGGCGGGTCTCCTCCAGCAGGGCGACCGGCTCCTGCTCGGACACATCCTCGCGCACCGCAACCTCATGAGAGGTCGAGGAATCGGCGGGGTCACCAGCCTGCGCGGCACTGGGCGCGGCGCTCGGCGTAGCATTCGAAGCTGCCGAAGCAGCACCCGGAGCAGTAAAGCCGGCGGCACTGACACCGGCGCGGCGTGCCGCCTCCGCCTCCGAAGGAATCGGGTGCACACCGTCTTCATCCACGACCTCACGCAGGGTGTAGTCGTGGGCCTCACGGCGCGCATACTCACGAGCCAGCAGGGCACGCAGCTCAGAAATTTCCTGGCGAAGATCGTCCACGTCAGCCTTGGTTGCGGGGTACTCCTGCTCCTCCCTGCCACCAATCTTTTCGATAATCCAGCTGGCGAGCGCACCGGTCGCAACCGCGACCATACCCACGCCGTACAGCATGACGACCACGGCGATAACCCTGCCGATGCCGGTGACCGGGTAGACGTCGCCGTAACCGACCGTGGCGAGGGTCGTGAACGTCCACCAGTAGGCGGTGGGCAAGTCACGGATCATCGCGCCCGGCTCGGAGGACTCCACCGAATAGATCGCCAGGGCGAACATGATGATGAAGATCGCGGTGTATCCGAAGAGCTTCACCGCCAGCTCCGAAAGCCTCTTGTATTGGCGGTTGGTGGTCAGGTGAATCATGGCGAGGAAGCTGACAATACGCCACGCGGGCAGCAGCACAATCGCCAGGTTCATCAGGTTGTGCGTGATGAAGTAGAGTCGCCGCGGCGCCAGGTACAGGCGAATGCAGTAGTCGGCGGCGAATAGGCCCCACAGAATCATCTGAATGATGTTGAGGTACCCGTCGTACGGTTCCTGGATGCGCGTGCTCATGATGGGCGCGGCGAACGCGAGCAGGTACAGCACGGACGCCACGAACATGGGCGTTGAGGAACGTTCCTCCCACGCCGCCAGGTTCTTCTCGCCGCGGTACTTGCTGAGCGTACGGAACAGGCGGGTGCGCGGGGCGCGACGCGGTGGGTCCGTGACGGTGCGGGTGACCGTACGGATGGTCGTGGTGTGCGTTTCGGGTTCGCCCGCGTCAATGATCTCGGCGGCACCGTCAGGGTTGCCCTGGGTTCCAGCTTTCCGAGCGCCCGTTTTCGGAGCGCCTGCATTCGGAGCGCCAGCTTTCTGGTCACCCTGCTTGCCGCGCGGGTGATGCGTGGTGCGGGTGATGCGGCGTTCCTCGCGGTGCGTGCCGTCCGGCTCGTCGGTGGTGGCGTATTCTTCGACGACTTCTTCGTAGTCGTCGTCGGGGTCCAGGTCGGTGGAGTAGACGGAGTGGGCGCTGTCCAGGCGGGC
>CAUTHR010000026.1:0-14475 GCA_963538455.1 Rothia mucilaginosa
CGCTGGGCGACCTCGATTTCTTCGGGGGTGTGGGTTTCGACGAGGGCGTTCATGCCGAGCGATTCGGTGAGTTCGAGGAACTCGCGCAGGGTCTGCTCGTCGAGGGCCGCGACGATGAGCAGGACCAGGTCGGCGCCGTGTGCGCGTGCTTCCCAGATCTGGTATTCGTCGACGGTGAAGTCCTTGCGTAGCACGGGGATGTTTACGGCGGCGCGGACTGCGTCGAGGTCGGCGAGGGAGCCGTTGAAACGGCGCTGTTCGGTAAGTACCGAGATTGCTGCGGCGCCACCTGCCTCGTAGCGTGCGGCGAGCGCGGCGGGGTCCGGGATTTCTCCGAGCGCACCCTTGGAGGGTGAGGAGCGCTTCACCTCGGAGATAATGCGTGCGGTGGTGCCGTTGCCGCCGCCGGGTACTTCACCGCGGAGGGAAGCGAGCGCGTCGCGGGCGGGTGCGGCTGCGAGGGCGCGCTTCTTCATTTCCTCGAGGGGAACCTGCTGTACGCGGGCGGCGAGGTCTTCGCGGACGCCGACAATGATCTCGTCGAGAACGGTGCTCATGGTGTCTCCTTGGGTTACTTGGTGGCGTTGACGGCTGCGTCTGCGTCCAGGGGTGCCAGGCCGGAGGCGGTCAGCACGGCGCGCAGCGGGGCGGCGGACTTGTTGACGGTTTCGAGGGTTTCGGAGTCCGGGTTGGAGTCCATGACGAGGCCCGCGCCTGCCTGTACGTAGGCGGTGCCTTCCTTGAGTACGGCGGTGCGGATGGCGATTGCCATGTCCATGTTGCCGGCGAAGTCAAAGTAGCCGCATACGCCGCCGTAGACGCCGCGGCGGGTGGGTTCGTATTCGTCGATGAGCTGCATGGCGCGCGGCTTGGGGGCGCCGGAGAGGGTGCCTGCCGGGAAGGCGACGCGCAGCACGTCGTAGGCGCTGAACTGCGGGTCGAGTTCGGCGCTGACGGCGGAGGAAATGTGCATGATGTGGCTGAAACGCTCAATGATCATGAACTGGTCGACGGACACGGTGCCGGGCTTGGCGATGCGCGAGAGGTCGTTGCGTGCCAGGTCGACGAGCATGAGGTGTTCGGAGCGTTCCTTCTGGTCGGCGAGCAGTTCTTCGGCGAGTGCGAGGTCTTCTTCGCGGGTTGCACCGCGCGGGCGGGAGCCGGCGATGGGGTGGGTGCTGGCGATGCCGTCCTTGAGGGTGACGAGCGCCTCCGGGGAGGAGCCGACAATGTGGAAGGGGGTGCCGTTGCTGTCTTCGAAGTTGAAGAGGTACATGTACGGCGAGGGGTTGGACTGGCGCAGTACACGGTACACGTCGAGTGCCTTGGCGTTGGTTTCGGCTTCGAATCGGCGTGAGAGCACAATCTGGAAGACGTCGCCGTCGATGATGTTCTTCTTGGAGCGGTCGATGGCGTCCTTGAAGCCCTGTTCGCTCCATGTGAGGGTGACGTCTTCGCGGACCTTGCGGTCAACGTCTGCCACGCCGGAGAGAATGGAGGTGGTGGCTGCGGCGCCGCGTTGCAGGCGGCGGAGCATGCTGTGCAGGCGCGCGACGGCGTCTTCGTAGGCGCCGTCGACGTTTTCGCTGGTGCCGTTGAAGTTGATGGCGTTGGCGACGAGCAGGACGGTGCCGTCCTTGTTGTCGTGGATTGCCATGTCGGAGACCATGTTGAGCGCGAATTCGGGCAGGTTCACGTCATCTGCGGGCGGGTAGGGCAGGTGTTCCCAGTGGCGCACGACATCCCAGCCGAGGTAGCCGACCAGGCCGGAGGTGAGCGGCGGCAGGGTCGGGTCGGGTTCGGTGTAGAGCATCTGCAGGGTCTTGGCGATGGCTTCTACGGGGTCGCCGTCGACGGGTGCGCCGGCGGGGGTGCGGCCCTGCCAGTGGACTGCGCCGTCAACGGTGGTGAGGGTGGAGCGGGAGGACGCGCCGATGAAGGAGTAGCGGTCCCAGGCTGCGGATTCGCCTTCCGCGGAGATTTTGGCGGATTCGAGCAGGAAGGTGCCGTGGGCTGCTTCGACGGGTTCGCCCTGGTCGTTTTGGAGTACGAGGGATCGGTAGATGCCGATGGGGGTGAGTGAGTCGGCGAGGATTTTGATGTGTACGGGAATGACGCGGGTGCCGGCTGCGCGGGCGCGGAATTCTTCGAGGCTGGGGGTGATGGTGCCCAAATCCTGCATTGCTGTACTCCTTGTGTTGGGTTGGGGGCGCGTCGGTGCGCTGTGTCCCTTAGCTGCCGCGCTGGGTTTTACCGGTGCATGAGGGTTTTACCGTATGTGCCGGCGTGTTTCTCTGGCGCATATGCCAGATTCATCACGCCCGATCATGCCTGATAAGGCCCGGTAAGCCCTTTAAAGCCCGGTAAGCCCTGCGCGCGGGTTGTTTCAGTTTAACCGGTGCTGCGGCCCAGTTCCACGGTGAAGAGTCAATAGTTCTCTTCGTGAAACTGAGCCGCGTACCGTTCAGCCGTGTTAGTTGCTGAACTGCTTGAGGGTTGCTGCGGTCTGCAGTGCCGCTGCGGTTGCCTCGTAGCCCTTGTCTTCGTTGGAGCCTTCCAAGCCTGCACGGTCGAGTGCCTGCTGCTCGTTGTCGCAGGTGAGCACGCCGAAGCCGATGGGGCGGCCGGTGAGCACGGAAACGTCGGTCAGGCCGCCGGTTGCGCCCTGGCAGACGTACTCAAAGTGCGGGGTGCCGCCGCGAATCACGACGCCGAGCGCGACGATGGCGTCGAACTTATCGGCGAGGCGAGTTGCGGCGACGGGCAGCTCAAAGGTGCCCGGAACGCGCACGAGGGTCGGCTCGATGCCGGCGTCGCGTGCTGCACGCTGCGCACCGTCGATGAGGCCGTCCATGACCTGGGTGTGCCAGCTTGCCGCTACGATTGCGAGCTTGAAGCCCTTGTAGTCTTCGGGGTTGAGGGTGGTGTCTGCTGCGCCTACGCCGCTCATTGTGTTCTCCTTGTGGGTTTGGGTTTTGAAAAGTTCAGTGTGCAGGGGTGCCGCGGGGTTTCTACCCTGCGCCGTTACGGGGCGCCGCTACGCGCTTTTGAGCACGTGGCGCATACGCTCACGCTTGGTCTGCAGGTAGTGTGCGTTCTCGACTCGGGCGGGAATCTCGTCCGGGATCAGCTCGGTCACGCGCAAGCCGAGGCCTTCGAGGGCCTCCTGCTTGGCGGGATTATTGGTGACCAGACGCATTTCGTGCACGCCGAGCTCCTGCAGAATCAGTGCCGCCTGCGAGTAGTCGCGCATGTCGCCGTCCAGGCCGAGGGCCAGGTTCGCGTCGAGGGTGTCGAGCCCGGCATCCTGCAGGGCGTAGGCGCGGAGCTTGTTAACCAGGCCGATGCCGCGCCCCTCGTGGTTACGCACATAGACGAGGTACCCACCGGTGCGGCCGATAATGCGCAGGCCGTTCTCCAGCTGAGGTCCGCAATCGCAACGGAAGGAGCCGAAGATATCGCCGGTCGCGCACTCGGAGTGGATGCGCACGGCGGGCGCTCCCCCGCCCTCGTAGGGTACGGGGTTGCCGTCGCGGTCGAGGGCCCGGGCGCTGAGGTGCTCGGCGCCGTCCGCGAAACGCCAGGCGCGCAGACCGAAGAGGCCGTTCGGGGTGGGAACGGCAACCTCCTCGGTGCTTTCGACCAGCAGCGGGCTGGGGTTGGGCACCATGTCGAGGGGGCTGACGCGGTAGCTCTCCGCGAGACGCGCGGCCGTAGCGCGGGACTCGGCGCTCAGGCTCTCGGGGCCCGTCGCCTTCGCGGTCACCTGCTCGGCCGCGTTCATCGCGCCGCTCATGCGTTCTCCCCGGTCGGAGCGTTCTGTGCCACGTACTTGATGAGGTCTTCAATGGAAATCATGGGTAGGCCGTGCTCGGTCGAGAAGGCGCGCAGGGCGTCAAAACGCATCATGGAGCCGTCGTCGTGCACGACCTCGGCGATGACGCCCACGCCGGACAGCCCAGCCGCGCGGGAGAGCTCCACGGCGGCCTCGGTGTGGCCGGGGCGCTGAGCCACGCCGCCGTCAACGGCGCGTAGCGGGAAGATGTGGCCGGGGCGGGTGATGTCCGCCGGGGTGGAGGAGGCATCGGCAAGAATCTGCACGGTGCGTGCGCGGTCCGCCGCAGAGATGCCGGTGCTCACGCCGGAGGCCGCATCGCAGGAGACGGTGTAGGCGGTGCCCTTGGGATCCTCGTTGTTGGTGACCATGGGCGGCAGCTTCATCTCGTCGGCGCGCTTGTTGCTCATGGGGGCGCACACCACGCCGGAGGTGTAGCGAATCATGAAGCCCATCAGCTCGGGGGTTGCGTGCTCGGCGGCAAAGATAATGTCGCCCTCGTTCTCACGGTCCTCGTCGTCCACCACGACCACGGCGCGACCTGCGGCGATAGCGTCCACCGCGGTCTGCACGCTGTCGAGGACGCTTGCGGCGTCGGCGCGGCGCGGCGCAGCCTTCTCGGAGGAGGAAGTCTGAGGCGCACCGGCAAAGGCGGTCAGGCGCTGCACATACTTGGCGAGCGCATCGGTCTCAAGGTTCACGCTATCGCCAACCTCGAGCGCGCCGAGGTTGGTTGCCTTCAGGGTTTCGGGAATCAGGCCGACCTCAAACCACGCGGGGCTCTCACCGGGCTCAGATACCGCGGTGACGGTCAGGGACACGCCGGAGACGGCGATGGAGCCCTTCTCCGCGAGCAGGGGTGCCAGTTCGGCGGGCAGGGTGAAGCGCAGGGTGCTCCACGCCTCGTGCGCGGTGACGGATGCGAGGGTACCGACCGCATCCACGTGGCCCTGCACGACGTGTCCGTCGAGGCGGCCGCCGGCGGGCAGGCAACGCTCCAGGTTGACGGTATCGCCGGGGGTCAGATCGCCGAGGTTGGTGCGGCGCAGGGTCTCGCCCATGGCGTAGGCGCGGAACTGGCCGGGCTGCAGACGGTCGAGGTCGATGGCGGTGAGGCAGACACCGTTGACGGCGAGCGAGCCGCCGTGCTCGAGGTCGGTGACGATATCGCCGGCGTTGAGGGTCAGGTAGGCTGCGTCGCTACCCTCGATGGGGGTGATGGATTCTACGGTGCCGAGGGCGCCAATAATTCCGGTAAACATGTGTTTTCCTTTTCTCGCCGTATCCGCCGGTTGTCGTCGTTGAGTGTGACGGGCGGCGATGGTTTGCTCTGCGTATAACTATACGTATTTTTCGATTATTCCCTGTAGTCGGATGCGGGACGTGCCAGTATGCGAACGCGGTAGCATTCGGTGAAGCTACCGAGCCCGCATCGCGGCGTGACAGACGATGGGCCTAACCGGCCTCGGCTAGTCCAGTCGCGGTTCGGGCGCGTGGCAGGCGTCCAGCTTCGGCAGGGTGCGCCGCTCACCCGGTTCCTGTGCCGTTCCGCGAGGTGCTGGCACCAGGTGAGTTGCGGTGTCATTGCCGAGCACGCGCACCGCCGGGAACATGCCCAGGTCGTCCAGTTGCAGGCGCGGTGCCTGCGCGAGGGTGTCCACGAGCAGACGGTACACGGCGCTCTTGCCCCGCCCCATAATCATGGGGGCGCGGTACCAGACCATCTCGTCGATGAGGTCTTCACCGGCGAAGAGGCCGACCATGCCGGGGCCGCCCTCAATCATGAGGTGCCGCACCCCGCGGGTGTACAGCTCGTCGAGCAGTTCGCGCGGGTCGTGGGTGAAGACCTGCAGGAAGTTCTGCGGGTCAGCCTCCACACCTTCGGGCGGGTTGAGGCCGCGAATCCGGTAGTTGTCCGCAATCTCGGTCTTGCCCATGACCACGCGCAGCGGCTGCTTCTCGAAGCGTTCCCCGTTGGCGTCGCGCGCATCCAGGGTCGGGTCGTCCATGAGAGTGGTTCGGGTGCCAATCATGACGGCGTCGGCGCGGTGACGAATCAGGTGCCCGTCAATGCGCGCGGCGGGGCCGGTAATCCACTTGCTCGTACCGTCAGCAGCCGCAATGAACCCGTCCAGGGTGGATGCGCTCTTTGCGGTGATGAAGGGGCGGCGTTCGGCGGCGGCAATGAACCAGCGCTCATTCAGCAGGTAGGATGCGTTCGCGAACTCCTCCATGGCGTGCACGGTGACGCCCTGCGAGCGCAGGTAGGCTGCGCCTCCGGCGGCGTTTTCGGTGTCGTCGCTGTAGGCGTAGTAGAGTTCGCTGATGCCCGCCTCGGCGACGGCGTGGGAGCAGGGACCGGTGCGTCCGGTGTGGTTGCAGGGCTCGAGGCTCACGTACATGCGGGCGTCGGTGAGGTCGGTTCCCGCGGCTCGGGCGGCGGCGAGGGCGTCAGCTTCGGCGTGCGGGGTGCCTGCGCCTCGGTGGTAGCCCACGTGCAGCAGGTGCCCGTGCGCGTCAGTGATGACGGCGCCGACGAGGGGGTTCGCGCCGCGGATACCCTGACGTGCGGCTTCGAGAGCCAGGCTCATCGCCTCGTCGTGGCTGAGGGTCTGCTCGGGACCCGGCAGGTTCAGGGTGCGGGCGGCGGGTACGCCGGTGAGGTGCCCGTACTCGGCGGCGGAGTAATCCAGGTCGTTGTGCGGAAGCGGCACAGTTGAGGGCGTGGTCGCGGGCAGGTAGCCCGTGTCTTTGGGAATGGGTCGCTCGTGCACGGCGGCGATGGGCTCAGGCAGGGTACCCGCCGGGCCCTGGGCCTCGTGCTGGCGGCTGATGGGGGTCATCTCGCTTACGCCTCTTTCTGCAATGCTACATTCTGCGCGGTGTTGCTCTTGGTGGCGACCTCGCACTCAGCCACGGAGTCCGCGGAGGCCAGGTCCGCCACGTCCACGGTCACGTCAGGGAACTGGGTCTGCACGCGAGCCTTCTGCATCTCCAGATTACGGGTGCGCCACCAGACGAAGAAGCCGACCAGGGTGAAGCATCCATAGAACACGTACATGAGGGAGGTCGCGTAGTAGCCGGCGCTCCACAGCAGCGGCACGCCAACCAGGTCGACGGCCACCCAGATGAGCCAGAATTCAACCCAACCGCGCGCCATGCCGTAGGTGGCCAGCAGGGAGCCGGTGAAAATCCAGGCGTCGGACCAGACCGGCTCGTAGGAGCCGAGGGCGCGGAAGACGGGGGTGAGCAGCAGGGTGCCGGCAACCATCGCGACGACGAGGCCGGCACGTTCGGTGTTCGTTGCCCATTGCGGGATGACGGCGGCACCTGCGCTCGCGTTACCGCCGGAGGCTCGGGTTGCGCGCCAACGGTACCAACCCCAGATGGACACGGCGATAAACATGACCTGGCGGCCTGCCTGGCCGAGCATGGTCACGGGGTGGGGGCTACCGACGAGGGTGCCCAGAAAGACGGTGAGGAGCAGCAGATTGCCGAGGATTCCAACGGGCCATGCCCATACTTTGCGTCGCATGCCACCCAGCGCCGATGCCAGGCCGAATGCGTTGCCGAGGACTTCGCGCACGAGGAGGGATTGATCCCCCACGTGAATCTGTGCGTCGAAGAGCCACCGCAGAATGTCCATGATTCTTTCCTCTCGTGTGTGGACGTATTCCGGATGCGCGGTGCGCATCTGCGGCGGCTCCGGGGAGAGGAACAGAACTCATCGATTCCGGGCGCATCACGGGGTGGATGCGCCGGTTCCGGTGTGTGGGCAGGATCCGCGGGCCCTTCGGGATACCACGACGAAACGTCGAACGCAACCTCCACCGCGTTGTACCGCCGGTGGGGTCGCAGACACTTCCGCGAGGGGCGGGACCTGCCGTTTTCTGCTCGTGCTACCTTCCATCCAGACTGTACTGTCGGCACCGGATTTTCACCGGTTCGGCCTCTCTTGCGGGCGGGCGTCTCTAGCGGAGTCTTGGCGTCCTGTGCGGATGCGAAGATTCGTACGATTCTACCTGCCTGCGAGAGCGGTTCGCGGGCTGTGACCGCCGGTTCGGAATTTCACCGACCCCGGAGCACGATGTCGATATTGATTATGCCACAGCGCACGCCGGGGGTTTAATTTGTTTTCTCTGGGATAACTTCCGTGACAAGATGACGTTTTGTGACTGCGTCCTGAGCATGCCTTCAAGCCCCGCTACGCAACTCCCCTCTGCAACCACTCACTGGGCCGCTTCGGAACCTGATTCTTCATTTTTCGGGAGCGATTTATCACGGTTTCATAACGGTGGAGAGCACCAAACAGACCAAAGAGTTACGGAGGCCTCCAGGGGGTTACTCAGGGCACGCTGAACACCCGTCAATACCTTTATGACAAGGAATTATAACAATAAGGTTAAATTATTGGTTTAAGGTTTACTCCAGGGGTGATTTAAGGTTATTCTTATCTACAGGAGCTCCCATCACCGATAAACCGGTTCCGTTGAGAGCTACATGATTCGGACCATCCGAGCACTCACATCAAACCCTTAAGCTTCTGCCATTTGAAGCTGGAAAACTGGCCCGCGGACTGCATTCCTGAGGATGGTTTTCACGCAACATCTGCGCGTACTGGATTGCGCAGTATTGCGGCATACGATGTTGATGTGCTTCACCATCGGGAGGCAACCACACCGAATTATTTCTCAACGGAACCGGCGTGGGAGCTCTTCCGAATAAACTTCCGGAAGATCGCACGGTATACGCCTTTGTAAACCTCTATGAGGGGCGTTGTGCGTGTCAAACGGTCATAAGCTCCCGTTCTTCTGTCGTCGCCTACCGTGGTGCGCGATGGGGGTTACGGGAACCTTGCGGGATGGTTGATCCCGCGCGCTCTGCATTGTCTTGTGGAGTGTGGTGTGTTTGGGTGGCGTATTCGCAGTGCCGGAGCGAATACGCCACCCGTTTTTAACGCGTAAAACCCTGCCCACCCCAAACTTAGGCGAGCTGCACACGAAACTCAGCCCCAGACCAACCTCATATACCCCAGACTGAGGCGAGCTAACCAGAGAAGGAAACCCCAGACCAACCCCTATCTCAACCAACCCGAGGGATAGGCGACCCAGAGGGCGTACCGGACACGCGAAGCGGGGGCTCCGTCCTCAAGGCGCCCCAGCGCCGCAGAGGGGGCACTCCCCCGCAAGCGTTGTCCGGTACAACCTCTCAAACAACTAACCCACAGAGCCCAAACCCCGCGAGCGGCGTCCGGAATGCCCTCCTCTCGCAAACGCAAAGGTCGCCCGCGATAGTTAACTATCACGGGCGACCCTGTTTATTTCTAGCCTTTAGAGGGTGCCTCGGACATGCGTGGCGGGGGCTCCGTCCTCAAGGCGCGCCAGCGCCGCAGAGGGGGCACTCCCCCGCTAGCATTGTCCGACGTACCCTCCTACGAGGCAGTCGAAGAGTTTTAGTCCTCTACGGAGCGGAATGCTACAACCGCGTTGTGGCCACCGAAACCGAAGGAGTTCGACAGTGCCACGATCTCGCCGGCGGGCAGTTCGCGTGCCTCGGTCACCACATCCAGGTCAATCTGGGGGTCCTTGTTGTCCAGGTTGATGGTGCAGGGTGCGGTGCGGTGGTGCAGAGCCAGTACGGTCAGCACAGCCTCAAGAGCGCCCGCGCCGCCGAGCAGGTGGCCGGTCATGGACTTGGTTGCGGAGACGGCGATGTTCTTGGTGTGTTCGCCGAAGGTTTCGTGCATTGCGGTTGCTTCGGGCAGGTCACCGGCGGGGGTGCTGGTGGCGTGCGCGTTGATGTGCACGACGGTCTTCGGGTCGATGTTGCCGTCTTCGAGGGCTTCGCGCAGTGCGCGGGTTGCGCCGAGTGCTGCGGGGTCGGGTGCGGTGATGTGGTAGGAGTCGGCGGAGACGCCGGTGCCTGCCAGTTCCGCGTAGACGCGTGCGCCGCGTGCCTTGGCGTGCTCTTCGGATTCGAGGATGAGTGCTGCTGCGCCTTCACCCATGACGAAGCCGTCGCGGTCGACGTCGTAGGGGCGGGATGCCTTTTCGGGTTCGTCGTTGCGGGAGGAGAGTGCCTGCATCTTGGCGAATGCTGCCATGGGAAGCGGGTGGATTGCTGCTTCGGCGCCGCCGACGATGACGACGTCTGCCTTGCCGCTGCGGATCATTTCGGCGCCCAGCTGCATGGCTTCGGTGGAGGATGCGCATGCGGAGACGACGGTCTGTGCTGCGGCGCGTGCCTTGAGGTTCATGGAGACGGCTGCTGCGTTGCCGTTGGGCATGAGCATCGGGACGGTCATGGGCAGGACGCGGCGGGGGCCCTTTTCGCGGAGGGTGTCCCATGCGTCGAGGAGGGTCCACACGCCGCCGATGCCGGTGCCGAAGGCTACGCCAGTGCGTTCGGGGTCGACTTCTTCTGCGGATTCGGCGTCGGGGCCGGAGAATCCTGCGTCTTCCCATGCTTCGCGTGCAGCGATGAGGGCGAGCTGGCCCGAGGGATCCAGGCGCTTTGCTTCTACCTTGGTGAGGCGGCCGGATTCGAGGGCGGGCACGGCGAGCTGGCCTGCAATGTATACGGGTAGGTCGTATTCCTTGACCCAGGGGTGGTCGAGGGTGGATACACCAGATACGCCCTTGGTTGCGTTTTCCCAGGTGGTGGGGACGTCGCCGCCAATGGGGGTGGTCGCGCCGAGGCCGGTCACCAGCACTTTTCGAGACATTGTGGCACTTTCTCTTCGGTGGTCGATTTGGTGGTTTATCCGGTGGTGTGTGGATAAAAACCTGTAGGGCCCGGGGGTTGCGGTATGCGTTTTACGCGGTGGGTCACACGGTGGAGGGTGCTGTCGTTGCGCCCTGGGTATTCCGTTCTGTGCGTTCCCCGGGGTGTGTTGGGTTGGGGTTGGGTGAATAGCGATGCGGCGCGGGCCGGTGAGAGCCCGCGCCGCTTCGTTATTGGTTATAGCTTAGGCAGCGTTCGCGATGAACTCGACTGCGTCGCCAACGGTCTTGAGGTTCTGGACCTCTTCGTCCGGGATGGTCACCTCGAACTTCTCCTCAGCGTTCACGACGATGGTCATCATCGAGATGGAGTCGATGTCCAGGTCCTCGGTGAAGGACTTGTCCAGCTGAACGTCCTCAACCTCAACGCCGGTCTCTTCGTTAACGATTTCTGCCAGACCTGCGAGGATCTCTTCCTTGTTAGCCATTCAGGGGCTCCTTTGTTGTTTCGATGGTCATCGCACCCGCCGGGTGGGGGTACGCGTGCATTACCGAGTTTATCGTGTCTGCGTGGTGTACGCATGCGTCAACTCGGAGTTTGTGGGGATGCTTTTCCGCTTTATTTTCTTTCTCGTGCACCGGCGCTGTGCCGGTCGTGAGGAGCGGGGAGCATCGGGCTCCGGTGGTTTTCCTTAGGGAAGGACGACTACCTGAGCTGCGAATGCCAGGCCGGCACCGAAGCCGATCTGCAGGGCGAACTTGCCGGAGAGTTCCGGGTTCTCCTTGAGCAGGCGGTGTGCGGCGAGGGGAACCGATGCGGCGGAGGTGTTACCGGCATCGACGATGTCGCGTGCCACTGCCACCGTGTCGGGAAGCTTGAGGGTCTTGACCATCTGGTCAATGATGCGGGCGTTTGCCTGGTGCGGGATGAGCGCGCCGAGCTCGTCGGGAGTGATGCCGGCGGTTTCGAGTGCCTGCTTGGCGACCTTCGCCATTTCCCATACTGCCCAGCGGAAGACGGAGGGGCCGTCCTGGCGCAGGGTGGGCCAGATCTTTTCGCCTTCCTGCACGGGGTTTGCTACGAAGTCGCGGTTGCGGATATCCAGCAGGGAGCGGTCCATGCCGACGGTGCCCCAGCGGGAGCCGTCCGAACCCCATACGGTGGGGGCGATGCCGGGTTCGTCGGAGACGCCTACGACTGCTGCACCCGCGCCGTCGCCGAGCAGGAAGGAGATGGTGCGTTCGGTGTTGTCGATGAAGTCGGAGAGCTTCTCAACGCCGATGACCAGCACGTTCTTTGCGGTGCCCGCGCGGACGAGGGCGTCTGCCTGGGCGATGCCGTAGCAGAAACCTGCACACGCTGCGGAGATGTCGTATGCGGGGCACTTGGAGCCGATTGCGTCGGCGACCAGGGTTGCCAGGGAGGGGGTTGCGTAGGGGTGCGAGATGGTCGAGATGATGACCGCCTCAATGTCCTCACCGGCCACACCGGATGCTGCCAGGGCATCTTTGGCGGCTTCGATGGCGAGGTCGGCTACCGACTGGTTTTCGCTGGCGCGATGGCGGGTTGCGATGCCGGTGCGCTGCTTGATCCACTCGTCGGAGGAGTTGATTGCCTCAACGATGTCATCGTTGGGGACGATGACCTCACCGCGGGCTGCGCCGTAACCGAGGATGCGGGAGTAGCGGTTGATTTCGTACTGCTTGAGGGTAGTCACGTATTCAATCCTTAGTGCTGATGCTCGCAAGACACTGTGTGCCTCGCATGTCTAAAGTGCATGTCTAGTGTGAAGGGTTCCTAACGCGGGGAGAGCTGGGTGCTCTCCCCCAGCGTTTAGCCCTTCAGCGAGGCAAGGTCCTCGGGAGTGTTGATGGAGGTGCCTGGCACACCGCGCATCGCGCGCTTTGCCAAGCCGACCAGGGTGCCTGCGGGGGCGACCTCGATAATGCCGGCGACCTCACGCTCAAGCAGGGTTGCCATGCACAGGTCCCAGCGGACGGGGCTGGTCACCTGGGAGACGAGGATCTTAACGAACTCTTCACCGGATGCCACGGCGGAACCGTCGCGGTTGGTCAGCAGTGCGGAGGTCGGGTCGGATACCTGCAGGGATGCGGCGAACTCTTCCAGTGCGGGCACGGCGGGTGCCATTGCCTCGGTGTGGAATGCGCCAGCGACCTTCAGGGGGATCACGCGAGCGCGTGCGGGCGGGTTCGCGGCGAATGCTTCGATAGCGGGGATGGGGCCTGCGGCTACGATCTGGCCGCCGCCGTTGGAGTTTGCTGCGACCAGGCCTGCTGCGTCGATGGCTTCGCGGACGTTTTCTTCAACACCACCGAGTACTGCAGCCATGCCGGTCGGGGAGGCGGCTGCCGCCTCCGCCATGCCGTTCGCGCGTACGCGCACGAAGCGCATTGCGTCTTCGTCGCTGAGAACGCCCGCGAGGGCTGCTGCGGTGATTTCGCCGACGGAGTGGCCCGCGAAGATGAGCTCTTCACCGTCGAGTTCGCGCAGTGCGAGGCGGCCGGTGACGATGCCTGCAGCCACGATGAGCGGCTGGGCGATTGCGGTGTCCTTGATGGTTTCTTCTTCGGCTTCGGTGCCGTAGTGAATCAGGTCGATGCCTGCCGCTTCGGAGAGTCGTTCCAGGTGCTCACGCACACCTTCAATCTCGAGCCAGGGGCTCAGGAAGCCCTTCTTCTGGGAGCCCTGTCCGGGGCAAACGAGTGCGCGCATGCGGTGCGACCTTTCTGGTTTTTAGTACTCGTACGCGGTGCCTCCGCAGAGACGGAGACCACGGTTAGTCTGTTACCTATGCTACCTTGTTCAGCCGCTTTGCATAAACATCGCAGTGCAAGAATTTTGGGGTGCACCGGGAGCTCAGACAGTGGTTGAACAGTGTATAGCTTAGATTGAACTCCCCCATTCGTACAACCCGAACGGGCAAGGTTCAAATAGAGAGACAGCTAACTTTCGAGTTGCCCCCCCTATGCTCGCGGATGCGCCCGCGCGTACGTTTCCGCCAGACGCTTCATCGACACGTGCGTGTAAATCTGCGTGGTCGCCAACGATGAATGACCCAACAGCTCCTGCACCGAACGGATATCGGCGCCACCATCGACCAGGTGAGTCGCCGCCGAATGACGCAAAACGTGCGCGCCCGACGCCTGAGTGTTCTCCACCGTACGTAGCAGGCGGGTCAGGTCCTCACGAATCTGACGGGCATTCGCACGCCCACCACGAGGGCCAATAAACAGCGCCGTCACACCCTGAGCGCCCTCCGGAATCCACTGCGGACGACCATACGAAACCCAGCGATTCAACGCCTTGAGCGCCGGGGTACCCAGCGGCACCACGCGCTCCTTATTGCCCTTACCCAGCACGCGCACCGTCTTATTCGCCCGGTCCACGCTCTGCAAATCCAGGCCGGTCAGCTCGGAAATACGCATGCCCGAGGCGTACAGCACCTCTACCACAGCTTCGAGGCGTAGCAGGCGCGCATCACGAGAATCCTGCGCCCGACGCTCCTGCAAGGTGGTTAGTAGCTGGTTCATCTGCTCACGGCTCAGCACCGGCGGCAGGTGATTCTCCCGCTTGGGGGTGCGCATACCGCGCGTGGGGTTGGCGTGCACCAGCTCCTCTTCCTGAGCCCAGGTGAAGAACGTGCGCAGGGTCGAACCACGGCGCGCCACCGTAGAACGAGCCGCCTGCCGCAGATGTAGCGAACCCAACCACTCACGAATCAGGGACGCATCAATGCTGTCCAGGTGCCGAACACCGCGGCGCGCCATGTAGCCGAAGAAGCCCTCCAAATCCGAAATATAGGAGCGAATCGTCTCTTCGGAACGGTGCTTCTCATAGCGCAGAAAACGCTCAAAACGGTCCAGGACGGGGCGGAACACCTCGCCGGAAACGCCCAG
>CAUTHR010000027.1:0-13936 GCA_963538455.1 Rothia mucilaginosa
GACTTGCCCCAGCCGACCTGCACATCCAGAGGAACACGCAGGGAGGCGGCACCGCTCATCTCCTCGACCAGTACACGTTCGGCGGCTTCACGCTCACCAGCGGCGACTTCGAGGATGATTTCGTCGTGTACCTGCAGCAGCATGCGGGTTTTGAGGCCCTCTTCGCGCAGGCGGCGGTGAATGTTAATCATGGCGATTTTGATGATGTCCGCTGCGGTGCCCTGAATGGGGGCGTTGAGGGCGGCGCGTTCGGCGGCTTCTCGGCGTACACGGTTGGGCGAGTCCAGGTCGGGCAGTACGCGGCGGCGGCCGAAAATGGTTTCGGTGTAGCCGTCCTGGTGTGCCTGCTTGAGCACGCCGCGTAGGAAGCGGCCCACGCGTCCGAAGCGCTTGAAGTAGTTGGTGCGCAGTTCGCCTGCCTCGTCGGAGCTGATGTTCAGCTGCTTGGCGAGGCCGAAGCGGGACAGGCCGTACGCCAGGCCGTAGGACATTGCCTTGACCTTGGAGCGCTGCTCGGGGGTGACGTCTTCGGGGGCGACGCCGAAGACTTCGGAGCCGACATAGCGGTGCAGGTCCTCCCCCGCTTCGTAGGCTGCGATGAGCTTCTCGTCGGCGGCGAGGTGCACCATGATGCGCATTTCGATCTGCGAGTAGTCGGCGGTGAGCAGACCCTCGTACTCCACACCGTCGACGGGTGCGGGCGCGACGATGAAGGCGCCACGGATGCGGCGGCCTTCTTCGGTGCGAATCGGGATGTTCTGCAGGTTCGGTGCGGTTGAGGAGAGTCGACCGGTGGAGGCGGCACCCTGCTGGAAGGTGGTGTGCACGCGTCCGTCATCGGCGGCTGCTTTTTGCAGGCCTTCGACGGTCTGTACGAGTTTGATGTTGTCGCGGTAGGCGGCGAGCGCACCGAGGAATGCGGCACCGTCGGACTCCGGGGAGATCTTGGAGAGCAGCTCGGTGACGGATTCGGCGTCGGTCGAGTAGCCGGACTTAATCTTGCGGGTGTGCGGCAGGCCGAGGGTCTCGAAGAGCACGGTCTGCAGCTGTTTGACGGAGGCGAGGTTCAACGACTCCTCGCCGTCCTCGGTGGCGACCTCCCCGCCGATGATGGTGCGTGCGGCGTCCTGTGCCTGGGCGGCGCGTGCGGAGAAGGTGTCGTGCAGTTCGGCCAGGAGCGCATCGGAGACGGCGATACCTGCCTGTTCCATGTCTGCGAGGACGTAGAGCAGCGGCAGTTCGATGTCTTCGTAGACCTTCAGCTGGCCGTGCTCTTCCATTTCGAAGTGCAGCAGGCGTGCGAGCTCGTGGATGATGCGGCTGATCTGGGTGAAGTAGCGCAGGTTTTCTACGGGTTCGGCTTCGCCGGGCATGCTGAAGAGGGAGGGTTCTGCCTCTTCTTCTTCGGGCTGGAAGACGAGCTGCGCGTAGGGGTCCTTGGGGATCCAGAGATAGCGTTCGGCGAGGTCTTCCATGCGTTCGGAGAAAAGCTTGCGGGTTGCGGTGGGGATGAAGCCGCACATGTAGGAGGACAGTGCGGGGTCTTCGACGGCGCCGGCGAGTTCGTAGCCGTGGGCGCGCAGGAGTTTGCGCTGGTTTTTGAGGTCCATGACGATTTTGCGGGCTGCTTCGTCGGAGAGCCAGGCGGCGAGGGCGGCATCGAGGTCCGGGTCGATGGTGCGGGTGTCGATCCAGAGGCTGTTGTTCTTGCTGGTGAGGAGCACGCCGAGCAGTTCGGGGTTTTCTTCGGCGGCGCGGATCTTGGTTTTGGTGACCTTGACGGCGGGTGCGTCGCCGATGGCGGGGCGTGCTACGGGCAGGTTGGTGACCGGGTAGAGGGTCACGGCGCCTTCGAGGCGTTCGGGTACGGCGATGGGTGCGCCTTGTTCGTCGGTGCCGTAGTTTTCTTCGGCTACGGCGGCGCAGAAGGCGCGGAATGCTGCGGCGTCTGCGTTTTTGGTGGGTGCACTGGTGGCAATGGGTGCGTAGACGGGGCCGGTGGGTGCCTTCTTGGTGGCTCCCTCCTCCCCTGCTTCTGCGGCGGAAGCTGTGGAGCCTGCGGAGCCTGCGGCGCGCACGATAGGGCCGAGGGTGTCGGCGGCACGCTTGCGGATGGTGCGGAACTCTACTTCGTCGAAGAAGGCGTTGAGTGCATCCAGGTCGGGGGTGAATGCGGTGTCTTCGAGGGTGACGTCCAGGTCAAGGTCGTTGACGAGCTGGTTGAGGCGGCGGTTGCGCACTACATTGTCGATGTTTTCGCGTAGCGCTTCACCCTTCTTACCGCCGATCTTGTCGCTGTTTTCGATGACGGCGTCGAGGGAGCCGTATTCGCCGAGCCACTTGGCGGCGAAGCCGGGGCCCACGCCGGGTACGCCGGGCAGGTTGTCCGCCTGCTCGCCGGTGAGGGCGGCAAGGTCGGGGTACATGTGCGGGGGTACCTTGGTTTTCTTTTCGACGGCGGCGGGGTCCATGCGCTGAATACCCTTGGAGGGGCCGGTGGTGACCGGGTAGAGCAGGGTGACGTCGTCGGTAACGAGCTGGAAGATGTCGCGGTCGCCGGAGAGGATGAGGACCTTGTAGCCGGCTTCGGTGCCGCGGCGGGTGAGGGTTGCGACGATGTCGTCGGCTTCGTAGTTTTCGTAGGTGAGCGCGGGGATGTTGAGCGCGCCGAGCATCTTCTTGATGAGGTCGATCTGGCCGTTGAAGGCTTCGGGGATGGCGTTGCGGCCACCCTTGTATTCACCGTATTCGGCGGTGCGGAAGGTGCCGCCGGGCAGGTCGAAGGCTACGGCGATGTGGCTGGGCTGGTTGTCTTTGATGATGCTCAGCAGGGTGGAGAGGAAGGCGTGGACGGCTTCGGTGTGCTGGCCGTCGCTGCGCACGAAGATGTGCTGTCCGGTCTTTTCGGCCATGGTGTAGATGCCGAAGAAGGAGCGTAGGGCGAGGGAGTGTCCGTCAATGAGCAGGAGGGTTTTGTTCTCTGTAGTCACTCTTCTAGTGTATCGAGTCTGAGTTTGCTCGGTGGCTGGCTTCGTGACGGCTGGTTTTGTGACGGCTGGTTTTGCGGTGGCTGCCGGTCAGTCCTGCTGGGAGGTGCCCGCGCCGTATCGGGCGCCGGCGCTGTGCCACATAGCTGTGCCATATAGCGGAATCACGGGGTGTGTGGAAAGAGTTTTACCTCATATATAGGCGCCGGTGGGGTGCGTTTGGTGAGTTTTCCTCCCAAAAACTGTGCCCCATGCCACTATGTAAGGTGGATAATAATACAGTTTCCAGATAATATATAACCTTATTATCGCCTCCAGCGTAGGAAACCCCACACCCCGTGTATTCATAGGCAGAACTCTACCCAGAATTCACTGGCAGAATTCACCGACAGGATTCACCGGACCGTGAGGGCACCTCCCGCGCTCAACACACAACGAACCCTCATTTAGGAACCCATGAAGGCACTCAAAAAACTTCCCCTCCTCGCGTGGATTATCATCGCGATCGCATCGGGTGTGCTCATCGGCATGCTGACCCCCGGAATGATTAGCGGCATCAATGACGCCACCGGCGCAGCCATCCCCACTGACTTCATTGTGCAGCTCTTCGTCTCCTTCTCGACCGTGTTCAGCGCCTTCCTGAGCTTCGCTATCCCGCTGATTATTATCGGTTTCATCGTGCCCGGCATTGGTTCCCTCGCGCAGGGTGCGGGCAAGATGCTCGGCATCACCGTGGGTCTGGCGTACATCTCCAGCATCCTTGCCGGCTTCCTGGCGCTGATCTGCGCACTGCTGCTCTACCCCATCATCCTGAAGGGCCAGCAGCTCGCATCCTTCGATAACCCCGAGAACGCACTGTCCAAGGGTTACATCTCCTTTGAACTGACCCCGATTATGGGCGTACTGAGCGCACTGATTCTCTCCTTCATCCTGGGCCTGGGCATTACCGCACTGAAGACCCGTGCGATGCTGAACCTCTTCGAGGACTTCCAGGTCATCGTTGAGAAAATGCTCGGCTACGTGATTATCCCCCTGCTGCCCGTGCACATTGTGGGCGTGTTCGCGAACATGACCCTCGCCGGTCAGGTCGCGAAGATCCTCTCGGTCTTCGGCCTCGTCTTCGTCATGGTGATTATCCTGCACTGGGTCACCCTGACCCTGCAGTACTCGGTGGCTGGCGCGGTCTCCCGCCGCAACCCCGTCCAGATGCTCAAGACCATGCTCCCGGCATACTTCACCGCAATCGGTACCCAGTCTTCGGCTGCGACCATCCCGGTGACCGTGCGTTCGGCTAAGAAGGCTGGCATCTCTCCCCGCGTGGTGGACTTCGCTATCCCGCTGTGCGCAACCATTCACCTTTCCGGCTCCATGATTACCATTACCTCCTGCTCGGTGGCAGTGCTGTTCATGACCGGCAAGAACCCCGACTTCGGTTCGCTGATCCCCATGATTCTGGTGCTCGGCGTGATGATGGTTGCAGCTCCCGGCGTTCCCGGCGGTGGCGTGATGACCGCAATCGGCCTGCTGCAGTCCATGCTCGGCTTTGACGCCTCCATGATTGCCCTAATGATCGCCCTGTACCTGGCTCAGGATTCCTTCGGCACCGCAACCAACGTGACCGGTGACGCGACCATCGCAGCCCTGACCGAGCGTATCTCCAAGGCAAGCGGCGTGAACCCCGATAAGGAAATCCGCGACGAGGACATCGAAAAGGCAGAAGCTATTTCCGCTTAATCCTCGCGTAAGCTTCCATAGCGTTTTTCAGCCCCGTCTCCTGAGTTCAGGAGGCGGGGCTGATGCGCACCCGGAACCTCCCCCGCATGTCAAAGCACCAAAAACCGAGGAGTACACTGGAAGTCATGACTGAAAACAACACACAGCACGCACCCGTCCGCGCGGCAGCACCCACCACCCTCAGCGCAGAAGAAATCAAGGCGCAGCTGACCGAAAGCGGAATCCCCGAACACCTGCACCCCTACTTCCCCCGCGGCCTGGGCGAACTCATCCCCGCCATGGGCATTAAATTCCAGGAACTCACCGCAGAACGCACCGTCGCAACCATGCCCGTCGCCGGTAACACCCAGCCCATCGGCCTGCTGCACGGCGGCGCGAACGTGGTTCTTGCCGAAACCCTCGGCTCCCTCTCCGCGGGTGTGCACGGCGGCGAAGACCTCGTAGCAGTCGGCGTGGACATCAACGCAACCCACGTGCGCCCGGCAGTCTCCGGCGTGGTCACCGCGACCTGCACCGCCGTCAAGCTCGGACGCACCCTGTGCATCCACTCCATCGACATTGTGGATGAGCGCGGCCGCACCACCTGCACGGCGCGCATCACCAACATGCTGATCCCCCGCCCCACTGCATAAAGCCCTACAACCTCAGCAAGTAGCCTAAAATCGTAGAAGCACGGGGTGCACAGCACCCCCCCAACACCCACCAGAAGGTACGACCAGAAGGAGCACCATGGCCCGCGAGCGCACCCCCTATTTCAAGCGTTACCCGAAGATTGTGCGCGCCAAGCGCATTGTCCTGCCCATCGCAATCGGTGTGATGCTGGTGTGCCTGGTGACCGCCATCAATAACCCCGGTAGCTTCTGGTGGCTGGGCGTAATGCTCGGTACCGGCGGCATGCTCTGGGCTGGCTCCCCCACGGACCGTCCCATTAGCGGCCCCAACAATGACGAAGACGATTTCAACCGCTACATGCGCTAAGCCTGCCTGCGCTAAATCTGTCTGGCACGGCAGCTCTTGCAGCGTTGGGTTGCCCCGCAACACTGGCGCATAAACGCTCCGGGCTTAGAAACGCTCCGGCTGCCCCGGCAGGATGCGAGCTTCAGAGGTTAAACATTAACGCCCCGTCCCTCAGCTTCACTGTGAGGGATGGGGCGTTAGCGTGTCATGAAAAGGTGCTGGCCAGATGCTGACCGGCTGAAAGCGCATACGGGCGAATCCTAGTCTTCGCCGTAGCGTGCGTTCGTACCTGTACCGTGATGTACTTTATACGTCTCGCATTTAGGAGAGCTGCTTGATGATGGTGTCGGAGACTTCACGCATGGACAGGCGGCGGTCCATGGAGGTCTTCTGAATCCAACGGAATGCTTCCGGCTCAGTCAGGTTCATCTTGGTGATGAGCAGCGACTTTGCGCGGTCAACCAGCTTGCGGGTCTCGAACTGGTCGCGGATGGTGCCAACTTCCTTCTCGAGAGCGCGAATCTGCTCGTAGCGGCTGATTGCCACCTCGATTGCGGGGACCAGGTCGTTCGGGGAGAAGGGCTTGACGACGTACGCCATAGCGCCTGCCTCAACGGCACGGTCAACAAGTTCCTTCTGACTGAATGCAGTCAGCAGAACGACGGGAGCGATCTGTTCCTTCGCGATTTCTTCAGCTGCGGTGATGCCGTCCATGATCGGCATCTTCACGTCCATGAGGACGAGATCGGGGCGGTGCTTCTGCGCTAGCTCGACAGCGGTCTTGCCGTTATCGGTTTCTGCAACAACATCGAAACCCTGGTCCTTCAGAATTTCAACGATGTCGAGGCGAATCAGTGCCTCGTCTTCTGCCACGACGACGGTGCGGGCCGGGCCCTGCTCCTCCGCCTGGTTTTGAGTGGTCAGCTCTGACATTACTCTTCTCCTTATCAAATTGAATCACTTAAAGTCTACAGGAGGGAATAAATGTTCATCTACTTTCTCGCTCTGTCCCCCGCGTGTTATATGCGTCCTATGTGCAGGTGGGAGGAGTTTCCTTTCGTCATATTGGAACCGCCACGCGGATTTTGCACCTTCATGCATATTTTTGTTCTATACTGCTTATAACAACAAAGAAAAAACCTCACAATATAGACGTCACGCGGCGAAATTCACACCTAAAACATAGACCCGAAAATGACTCTGACATGCACTAACACACCCTCGGGTTAGACACAAACGTAATAAACAAAATATTTATACCGAAACTCCATCACCTGCCAAAGAAGGCCGATACACTGGAATGGATTATTCTCCTCGACTTCTCCGGCACTCGCATTTGACCGACCATACTCGATACCCGGAGGGGATTCATGTCAATCACCCGTCAAGCACGCACCCTGTACTCTGACTTCGTCGAGTACAAGGAACTCGACCGCGAACCGCTGACTTCCATTCACCCCGGAATTCTCGTCGCCTTCGATTCCACCGCGCTTGCAAGCCTCTACAACTACCCAACCCACATTAGCGACGAAATCCTCCGCGCCTACTCCCAGCTGCGCGGACACGCCTTCCTCCCCCACCAGGCACTCAAAGAATTCTGGGCAGCACTCGACGGCGCCTCCCCCGTACCCGCCGCCGCAGACCGCGTCCGCTCAGCGCTCGCGTCCTTCAAAGAAACCCTGCCCGAAGAACGCAACTCCCCCTGGAGCGCCCTGCGTTCAGTCACGCACCAGCTGGACCACTCCATCGCGCAGATCATGAGGATCCTCGAACCCACCACCGACACCGGATCCATCAACGTAGCACGCCGCGAAGACGACACGATCCTGCCGCGACTGAACCGCATCTTCACCGGACACGTGGGCGCGGCGCCCAGCCCCGAACGCCACGAACAGCTGTGCCGCGAAGCCCTCGAACAGGGCCACCCGCTGCTCGCTAACGCCAGCTTCGACGCCGACTTCGCGCTCTGGAACCAGTGCCTTACCGAGGCAACCACCCGCGTGAAGGGCACCGACTGCGTGTTCGTCACCGGCGGTGTGCGCGACACCTGGCTGCGCAACGGTCAGCAGGTACGCGCCGCATCGGGCGGCGAACCCGTACGCCAGCTGGCGAACCGTCAGCTACTTCGTGAATACACTAAGGCAACCGGAGGCGGCGTATTCCGCATCTACACAGTTGAGGAGATCCTGCGGCTCGCCTCCAACCAGTACGGCGTGACCGTCAGCGATGCCACCTACAATGCGATTCGCGCGGAACAGCCTGTAGCTGTGTAAAGCCACCATGTAAAGTCACCGGCGAGAATAATCCCACCACACTCACCACCATTAACAGCGAGAAGCCACATGTGTTTCGAGAAGCCACCAAAAACGTGGCTTTTCGAAACACATGTGGCTTTTCAGCGTCTATCCTTCGCGGCTGGCGCGGTACAGCTCCGCGGCATGCTGCTCCAAGGAATCGTCATCACCCAGAAGCAGGTAGCACAGGTACAGGGTGAAGGCGGCGCGGCAGTCATCGGCGAGCGCGCTGGTTCCTTCGCCGGGCTGGGTGCTGAAAGCGATAGCGTCGTGTGCCTGCGGCAGGGCGGCAATCAGGTGCGCTGCAGTTTCGTAGCCGTCCCGATTGCCGGGCAGAGTGACGTGGTGCGGCTCAGAGTTCTCGTCAGCAGTACCGGCTCCCGCTCGAGCGGCGTGAAAGTTAGCCTTGAGGGCGTCCTTAACACGGCTGATCAGCTCATCATTGGGCAGCGTGCGGTCTGCATCTGCCAGCGACACGTGGATGCCGTTCAGAGTCTCGTAGGGGTGCTCACCCGCGAAGTATCCGGCGGCGAGCGCGTAGCCAGTGAGCAGCTGCGCCTCGGCGGCGGTGAAGGTGCCGCGCGCCTCATGCAGGGCGAGCAGCAGCAGCTCAGTCAGGAGGGGGTACAGGGACTCGGGGGCGTTCGCGGTAGCCTCCTGCAGGTACTCTTCCGCCTCCGCGGTGGGCTCGGTGTTGAGCAGGGTCAGGAAAGCCTCATCGGTGCCCGCCCAGCAGCGGGCAATCAGCACAAGGGTTGCAATGAGCGCGAGAAGTTCACGGTAGTTACCCGAACGGTCAACGCCGAAGGACTCAGCAACAACGCGTGCGAGCATGCGGGCGGCTATGTTCTCGAGGACGAACTCGTCGTAGGCGTTATCACCGGGCCAGTTTGCGGGGTCGGGCAGGTAGGTTTCATCTAGGTACCGCAGCACGGGTTCGAGGGGCGCGGGCGCATCCGCCGCGAGGTCGGGGCAGCACTGCTCAACCCAGATGTTCACGGTAGCTTCATCAGCGATGCCGGTAGCCTCAGCGAGCTGGGCGCGCGACAGGCTGTACGGCGCAACGAGCTGGGCGAGGTCGTCGCACGCGCCGTTGGAGCGGTAGGTGGGTCGGTAGTTGGGGGCGGGAAGAGTTCCGGGGAGGGTGGTGGCTGCCATGGTAGCTCCTTCGCTGAGGTTCGGGGTGAATTAGGTTATACGGTGTGCGATGCGCGGGGCCGTCTGACGGGTCGGAGCGCCTCGCGTATCTTCTAGTTTCAGAATATCCCAGAGCTCCGAATCGTGTGCTACCCGTCGTCATTAACCACCCATTAACCGCGAAAAGCCACATGTGTTCACAACACATGTGGCTTCTCGGAGGGAAAGGGAAATTAGTCCAGCAACGCGTCCACGAATGCTTCCGGGTCGAACGGTGCCAGGTCGTCCGGGCCTTCACCCAGGCCGATGAGCTTGACGGGAACGCCGAGCTCCTCCTGGATAGCGACCACGATGCCGCCCTTTGCGGTGCCGTCGAGCTTGGTCAGCACGATACCGGTGACGTCCACGATATCGCCGAAGACCTTCGCCTGAACCATACCGTTCTGGCCGGTGGTCGCGTCAATCACGAGCAGAACCTCGGTGACCGGCGCTTCCTTCTCGATAACGCGCTTAATCTTGCCGAGCTGATCCATCAGACCGGACTTGTTCTGCAGGCGGCCCGCGGTGTCCACGAGCACGGTGTCAACGCCCTGCTCCTTGCCAGCCTTCACGGCATCAAACGCGACGGATGCGGGGTCGGCGCCTTCCTTCTCGGAACGCACGGTCTTCACGCCCACGCGGTCACCCCAGGTGGTCAGCTGCTCAGACGCGGCCGCACGGAACGTATCCGCAGCACCCAGGAGCAGGGTCTGACCGTCAGCGACCATCACGCGGGCAATCTTACCGACCGTGGTGGTCTTACCCACACCGTTCACGCCAACGACCAGTACCACGCCGGGGTTGCCGTCGCTACCGGCGGTCTTCAGTTCGCGGTCCATGTCGGGGCGAACAATCTTCACGAGCTCTTCGCGGAGCATCTTCTTCACGGCGGCGGGGTTGCTCGTACCCTCAACGCGCACGCGCCGCTGCAGCGCATCCACCAGGCGGGTGGTCGGCTCAGAACCGAGGTCAGCGAGCAGCAGGGTTTCTTCAACCTCATCCCAGACGTCCTGGTCGATGCGGTCGCGGGAGAGCAGAGCCAGCAGGCCCTTGCCGAGCATATTGTTGGAGCGTGCCAGGCGGGCACGCAGACGCACCAGGCGACCCGCGGACGGGTCGGGCATATCAAGTTCAATAGCGCGCGGTGCCGAGCTTTCGGGTTTTTCCGCCGATCCGCCGGAGGCTTCTGCCGCCTCCTGACGCAAAGACTGCAGGTTCGCGGTCTTCTTGGGTCGGCGCAGAACGGCGAAAAGTACACCGGCGATTACCAGTACACCCAGCACGATTGCGCAGATTATCATCATCGTTTCATTCACACTACTAGCTTACCGGTTTGGGCGGTTTGGCTGGTCGAGATTACGCGCATGCCCGGCTGTCGGCGGAGTAGACTGGACACTGTTAAGTTTTTTAGCCGAGCACATGATGGGCGGTTGCGGGTGGGGCCCGCGGCTGCCGCACGGCACCACACGATTTCGAGGATGAACATGAGGAACCCTGCCACAACACCGCCTGTTTTTGACCCGCGCACGATTGACCCGAACCGTGTGCCGACCGGTTTGAAGGTTCTGATTGTTGCGTCGTTCATGATTGCGGTGGGTTTTGGTTTGGTGGCGCCGGTGCTGCCGAACTATGCGCAGAATTTTAATGCCACGGTCACTATGGCGACGATGGTGGTTTCTGCGTTGGCGATTACGCGCCTGATTTTTGCGCCGTCGGCGGGTCAGCTGATTACCCGTTGGGGTGAGCGTCCGGTGTACACGATTGGCATGCTGATTGTGTCGGTGACGTCGTTTATGATTGCGTTCGCCTGGGATTATTGGGTGCTGTTGGCTTCGCGTGCGGTGGCGGGTATCGGCTCGGTCATGTTCACGGTTTCTGCGATGGGTCTGCTGGTGCGCCTGTCCCCTGCGCATATGCGCGGCCGTATTTCTGGCTATTATGCGACGGCGTTCCTGCTGGGTAACCTGCTGGGCCCGGTGATTGCGAGCGCGCTGGCGCCGTTTGGTATGCGTGCGCCGTTCATTGTGTATGGTTTTTCGCTGTTGGCGGCGGGCCTGATTGTGTGGTTCATGATGCCGTCGCAGGCGGCGTTGGAGGCGGAGCGTGACGCGATTATGGAGGCGGCAGCGCTGGCTGAGGGTAAGGGTACCGGGGTGTTGCCGTCGGCGGCACCCTCGCCTGCTGGTGCATCCGGTCAGGGGTCTAAGCCTGAGTCTTCTTCGGGTAAGAGCGACCTGCCTGCGATGAAGGTTCGTGATGCGTTGAAGTTCTCGAATTACCGCTCTGCACTGGTTTCGAATTGGGCGATTGGCTGGTCGGTGTTTGGTGTGCAGTCGTCGATTATTCCGTTGGCGGCGGCGTACTTGGCGACCGGCGGCGATATGTCTAATTCGGTGGCGGGTACGTTGTTGGCTTCTTTGGCGATGGCGACGAACTCGTTTGGTAATGCGTTGACGCAGACGTTCTCGGGTCGTTTTTCGGATCGTTTTGGTCGCCGTGTGATGGCGTTTTCGGGTCTGCTATTGGCGGGTTCTGCGGTGACGTTTATGGGGTTCGCGCCGGTGGCGTGGGTGTTTGTGTCGTTGACGGCGTGCTTGGGTATTGGTGCGGCGTTTATGGGCCCGTCAATTCAGGCTGCGGTCTCTGATGTGATTGGTACTCGCCGCAGTGGTGGTCAGGTGTTGGCGGTGTATCAGATGTGTAGCGATTTCGGTATGATTTTGGGTCCGCTGGTGGCTGGTTTGATTGCGGATGCGTGGGGCTTTGTTCCGGCGTTCATTATCAGTGGTTTGTTGCTGGTGGCGGCGGCGTTTACGTGGGCGCCGTTCCGGAAGGCGCGCTGGCCGAAGGATATTGCGGACGCGGACTATACGGGCCGATAGAAGCTCTCTAATAGGTGAAAAGCCGGTGCCTGCTTAGTAGCAGGCACCGGCTTTTCACGTACCAGGCTTATGTTCGGGAAATAGATAAAAAATCCGACAGGATAAACAACCCCAGAATCGGGTGAGTTGATGGCATCACCCAACCCCAGACCAAGCCATCTATATATCCCCAACCCGAGGCAAGCTAACCGGAGAAGGAAACCACGCACCAAGCATCTATCTCATCCAACCCGAGGGATAGGCGACCTAGAGGGCGTACCGGACACGCGAAGCGGGGGCTCCGTCCTCGAAGCGCCCCCAGGCGCTGAAGAGGGGGCACTCCCCCGCAAGCGTGAACCGGTACAACCTCTCCAAACAACTAACCCACGGAATCCGCACTCCCCCGCGAGCGTTGTCCGATACGCCATCTCAAACAACTAACCCATTTTTAGGGCAACAGCCAGACGGGCCCAATAACGTCCGGGCCGCCCCAGAGCAGACGCATCCACAGGGCGGATCCGAGCAGACCCGCCAGTACCAGCAGGAAGCGGTACATGCGGCTCTTCGGCAGGTAGGCTGCGATTAGCAGCGACAGGGGGAACACCGGCAGCAGAATACGCACGGTGGATGACGTGGGGAGCCAGAAGATGAACAGGTATCCGGCGTAGCAGGCGGTCCACAGCCACAGGGCGGGGTGTAGCAGGGTGCGGGTGAACTTCTGCGACATCCACCAGTAGAAGCTCAGGATGAGGAGCACCAGGCCCGCCCACATGATGATGGCGGGTACGGAGCCTACGAAGTAGAGGTTGAACTGGTGGACCCACTGGGCGAAGTACTGGTGGCCGTCTTCAACTCTGCGGAAGCTCCAGCCGAGTTCCGTGGCGAGGTACGCATCCATACGTCCGGTGCGCAGAGCTGCGTGCAGGGGGTGCACGAAAGCAAAACTGCACACCAGTAGCGCGCCGAGGAGCTGGCCGAAGCGTCCACGGAACGCAGCCCATGCATCTGACAGTACGGACTGTGAGGGTTCGTCGGCGCGGCGGGTGAGGTAGTCAGATACGGTGCACCACAGCCACCACAGGCCTACAAAGGCGCCGAGCGGCACGCCCAGGGGGCGGGACAGCGCCGTCAGAAGAGCAACGGGCAGCAGCAGGATATACCTGCCACGCGCCACACACCAAACGCTCAGGGCAAGGAGCAGAGTGGAGAGAGCCTCGGCATAACCGGTGACGAAGATTGGGCTTGCGGGGCTGAACGCGTACACGGCGAGTGCCCACAACGCGATGCGGTTACGGCTTTCATCGCCAACGAGGGCGCGGGTGTCGAAGATGCCGCGGTCACGCCAGTTCAGGCTACCGATGAAGAGGCGGTAGAGCACAACGGCCAGGGCGAGGCCGGCGGCGAGGCTGACTCCGACTGCGGCGAGGCGGTAGTCGATACCGAAAATGTCAGCGACTTTGCCGCTGATCATTGAGTGGAGGGGCATGAAGGCCCATGAGTTGAAGGATACGGACCCGTCGGCGCGGAGGGGCAGTTCGGTGGGGTACCACTCTTTGTAGATGCCCTGGTACCAGCCGGCGTCCCAGATGTTGAGGTAGGAGAGGAAGCCTTGGAGGTTTTTGTTTTCGTTGCTGAGGGGGTTTCGCTGGTCTTCTGCGAGCGAGTACGCGAAGGTTGCGAGGTGGGTTGCGCAGGCTAATGCCCAGATGATGAGGGCGGGAATCCAGGTGCGCCAAGCGGGCAGTTTCTGGGGATTGGGTGACTCGGTGTTACGCACCCGGGTTTTAGCTGAGGGACGTGACGCTTTGAGGGTGGGTACGGGACCTGTGGAGGAGCCGGATGTGAGGTCGCGTTCGATGAAGGACGCAGGTTTTTCTGGGGATTGAGCCATAGTATTCTCGCGAGTGTAGTGTGGACGCATGATGGA
>CAUTHR010000028.1:0-9246 GCA_963538455.1 Rothia mucilaginosa
GGTTGATGATATGCGCACACTGCGTGCGCCTCATATATTGTATCCCCTCCGGGCAGGTCAGGGGCAGAAAAAAGGGTGCGGAGGCAGGAGGCGGGTTTGTGCCATAGGTTAGTGTCTTCTGTCGTAGTTAAAAACCATGGCAGAAGACACTAACCTATGGTCGAAATTTATAGCCTTAGCCTTACCGTATGAGCAGTCCCCGAAGATAGGCAATCACTTCCCGCTCTTTCTGAAAAATATCAGCCCATGTGAGGTGCACGACCGTCCAGCCGGCACGTGTTAGGGCACGATCGCGGGCGGCTTCGTAGCGGTCCCTGCCGGGGTGATCCACGTATTTCTGTTCACCGTCGAACTCGAGAATCACCCGCGCCTCGGGCCAGGCGAAGTCCACCCGATAGTTGTGTCCCTCGCATGAAATCGGGTACTGCGTTACGGGGAGGGGCAACCTGTGTTCCATGAGTAGGCACCGGGTGAGGCTCTCGCCCGCCGACTCGCTGGATGCATCCACCGCCTGCGCCAGGAGGGGCCCTGCGGAGCTGCCGTACCCCGTGAGGTTCAGGAGAATCTCGGTTACCTCGCGGGGTTCCAAGAGTCCCCGCCGCATGATGGAGTCGGCGAGGACTACCGCCTCCCGAAAGGGCGTGCTGCGAGCGCAATCCTGCAGCGTGCGAGCCACAGTTGTCGCCATGACAGACGTACCGGGTATTGCGGTCACTGCATCAGGGTCAAAACCTCGCCTGTGCCTGCAGATGCGCCCCCTATCGGATGGGCTAGTGGCGGTACTGTACACATGCACGATTGAAGGCGCATTGAGTACATCTAGCCCCCAGAGTGCAGCTGCTGATGTGTGGGAGAAAACCCCCTGAAGACCCATGAGGTAGGCAGCAACGCACCGTACCGCGAGCCGCTCATCGGGAGTGAGCGCCTGAGCATCGCGGGTGTAAATATAGGCTCCTCGCTGAATACGTTGTAACGTTCCTGCCGCTACCATCGCACGGATATGCCGGGCTCCAATACCTCGTGAGTTGAGGATGCGAGGGGTGAGCACGAGAGGATACAGCTCGGCTGCACGTGTGATTGGGACTTGCACGGCTGGGGTTCGGGGGTTCAGGATATTTGCGGTATTCATGGCTTTATCCTGACAGCCTCTGCGAAGTTGTGGGGCCTGTTCGTGAAATCTGTGGATAACTTCGCTGTTTTGAGGGAAATATCCACTATCCACAGGTTTAGGTTGTATCTCAGAATTTTTGTGCCATAGGTTAGTGTCTTCTGTCGTAGTTAAAAACCATGGCAGAAGTTGCTAACCCATGGCACAAATCCGCGCAGCATAAATCAACACAGCACAAATCCGCGCGACCAAAGAGCACAACAGCGCAACAAAAACCCGCCCGGCAGGGAGGTTAACATCCTCCCCACCAGGCGGGTACACATCCATATGCGGGCTTAGAGCAGCCAGGTATTACAGGAGCCAAACACCACAGGTGCTACAGGCCCCTACCATTTACCTGCTACTACAGACCCTCAGCACGCACAATCTGAACGTGCAGGTCCTCAGCCGGCGGCATCCACGAAGCCGGATCAGCAGCAACCTGCTCACCCGAACGGATGTCCTTCACCTCGTGAACCGGGGCACCCGACTCATCCGACGAAATGAACCACACGAACGGAATACCGCGCTTCTCAGCGTACTTAATCTGCTTACCGAACTTCGCCGCATTCGCAGACACCTCACACGCGATACCGCGGGCACGCAGCGCATCCGCAACATCATTCGCAGCAGACCAGCCCTCATCATTCGTCAGAGCCACGAACACAGCCGAAGGCACCTTACGGCTCGCCTGCGCAAAACCCTGCGACAGAATACGAGCCACCACACGGGTCACACCAATCGACAGGCCAACACCCGGGTACGTCTTCTTACCATTCGACGCCAGCGACTCATAACGGCCACCCGAACAAATCGAACCCAGCGACTCGTGACCAACCAGCACAGTCTCATACACGGTGCCAGTGTAGTAGTCCAGGCCACGAGCAATCGACAGGTCAGCCAGCACCTTACCCGGCGCACGGCGAGCCGCCTCCTCAATAACCTCAGCCAGCTCAGCAAGACCCTGATCCAGCAGCTCATGCTCCACCGAATACTTAGCGGCAAGCGCACGCACCTGCTCCACAAAAGAAGCATCCTCAGTGCGGATCTGCGCCAACTCCAAAGCGGCAGCGGCAGCATCCGCGCTCGCACCAGCCTCAGCCTGCAGCTCCTCAGCCACACGCTCAGCGCCAATCTTCTCCAGCTTGTCAATAGAACGCAGAACAGCCGCAGTATCAGTCAAACCCAGACCCAGGTAGAAACCCTCAGCCAGCTTGCGGTTATTCACACGCAGCTTGAACTCAGGAATCGGCAGCTTCGACAGCGCATCAACAACAACCAGCGCCAGGGTCACGTCGTAACGGAACGGCAGCTCGCCGTCACCAACCACGTCAATATCAGCCTGAGTGAACTCGCGGGCACGACCCTCCTGCGGACGCTCACCACGCCACACCTTCTGAATCTGGTAACGCGAGAACGGGAAATTCAGGTAACCGGCGTTCTCCACCACGTAACGGGCAAACGGCACAGTCAGGTCAAAGTGCAGAGCCAGCTTTTCCTTAGCCTTAGCAGCCTCGTCCTCCTGCAGGCGAGAAATTGCGTAAACTTCCTTGTCAATCTCACCCTTGCGCAGCAGCTGCTCAATAGTCTCTACCGAACGAGTCTCAATCGGGGAGAAACCGTGCAACTCAAAAGTCTCACGCAGGGTGTCCAGAACATGATTCTCAACCAACCGCTCAGCCGGAAGATACTCGGGAAAACCAGACAGCGAAGCCTTGCGAGCCATACGCGATACTCCTTGACAAAGAACTCGACAACAAAACCCCGGAACACCTCCGGGCATATCTACCCATCATACCAACACCCACCCCAGCACAGCATCCACTCCCCCAGCACACCCCGCACAAACCCCCACAAACCTGTAGCCGGCAGGTTCGCCCACAACACAACACGACCAGACACTACTCACACACACCCCGCAGAGGCTATGCTTAGGAGGTGCACACGCACACCCAAACGGGTGCCCACCACGGGGAACAGCGCAAAGGCGCCCCACCCCCAGCACCCCCGAGTGAAAGAGTTATAGCGGTGACTACCAAACCCGACGACACTGTAAACCTCGAAAAGGCACGCCAGTACGGCCGCGTCTCCGAGGACGGCCACGTCTTCGTCATTGTCGACGGCGAAGAATACGCAGTAGGCCAGCTGCCCGGCGCCTCCGAAGAAGAAGCGCTCAGCTACTTCGCCCGCAAGTTTGAAAACGTCGAGGCGCAGGTTGCCCTGCTCGAATCCCGCCTCGCCAACAACGCCCCCGCCGCAGACCTGCAGAAGGGCATCACCTCCATCGGTGCACAGATCGGTGTACGCAACATGGTCGGCGACTACTCCGGCCTGCAGAAGCGCCTCATCACCCTCGCAGAGCAGATCGCTGAACTCGGCGAAAAGCAGCAGCAGGCACGCACCGAAAACCGTGAACGCGCCCTCGCCGTCCGCGAAGAAATCGTCGCGGAAGCCGAGCAGATTGCCGGACAGGACCCCGACCAGATTCACTGGAAGAACTCCCACTCCCGCATGAACGAACTGTTCGAAGCGTGGAAGAAGGCACAGCGCGAAATTCACCTGGCAAAGAGCGTAGAGGACGAGCTGTGGAAGCGTTTCCGTGCAGCCCGCACCACCTTCGACCGCAACCGCCGCGCACACTTCTCGCAGCTGGACGACCGCAACGCACGCATCAAGCGCGCCAAGGAAGAGCTGATCGCACGTGCGGAAGAGCTGTCCACCTCCACTGACTGGTCTGAAACTTCCCGCGCATACAGCGACCTGATGCGCGCCTGGAAGCAGGTACCCCGCGGTCACCGTCGTGAAGACGACAAGCTGTGGGCACGCTTCCGCGCGGCACAGGACGTGTTCTTCAACGCCCGCAACGAAGCCGAAGCAGCCCAGGACGCAGTCTACGCCGAAAACCTCAAGGTCAAGGAAGCACTGCTCGAAGAAGCACGCGCACTCCTGCCCGTCGAAGACATTGAGGCAGCAAAGGCAGCCTTCGAAAAGATCCTGGACCGCTGGGATGCAGCAGGCCGCGTACCCCGCAACGACCTGCGCCGCGTCGACGGCGAACTGCGCCGTATTCAGGACGAAATCAACGGCGCCGAAGAGGCAAAGTGGAAGCGCAACGACCCCGCCAAGGCAGCGCGCGCGAACTCCCTGCTCGCACAGATCGAGGACTCCCTTGCCGAGCTGGAGGCAGAGCTCGCCGCAGCCGAGAAGGGCGGCGACTCCAAGAAGATCGCCAAGGCTAAGGAAGCTCTGGAGGCGCGCCGCGCCTGGGCAGCAACCCTGCAGGGCTTCGGCAACTAAAATCTAACCGGAGTTCTAGCCGATAGGTAGTGTCCGGGGTGCCGGCCGATAGAGGCTGGCGCCCCGGGTTACTGACCTAGATTAACGCCGAGAAGCCACATGTGTTTCGAAAAGCCACTTCTTTGGTGGCTTCTCGAAACACATGTGGCTTCTGCGTGTCTGCAGTCTGTGGGATGTCTGCGGGATGCGGACTTTTAGGCTCGCGTGAAGGGGCTAGTCATCGACAGGTTCATAATTCATAATTTCCCATTTCTGGCCGTTGTGCTTCTTTCCCTTGTTATTTTTCAAAACTCACACCTGACTTTTCGCGTTTCTTCCACACCAGAAAAACAACTACAAAAGAAATTAGTTGTGCAATTACTACTCGGACTATCATCATCTCATCCACTCCATTCACAGTAATCACATGAAGAAGATTTGTTGCAATACAGTTATTGAAGAAGTGGTCAGCCATTCCGGCATATAGGCTGCCAGTCATACGATAGAGCAGCCCCCATTTAATACCCATCATTCCTGCCAAAATGATGTAACTTATACTAAGTGTTATGAAAGATTCTAAATTAATGTCACCATCAATTAAATTATGAATAGGTGTTACAATATGCCATACGCCAAATAAAAATGCCTGAAAAAACAAGGCATATTTCAGGGAGTGATCAATGGCAACAATTTGATAAATAATCCCTCGAAATGCTCCTTCCTCCATAACTACATTTATTATATTGAAGAAAATACACATCAATATAAATCCGAGTCCTGAATGGACTACTGTCTCCCCTGTCAAGGAAAAGCTTGTTGTGAAGATTCCGAACCCAGCATCATATCCCTGAGTCTTGAGGAGAGCAATTTCCACACCATACGAAATAATAAATGAACAGAGGGCTAGCAGGATTCCTAGACCCACATTCTTAACGAACCCTATCCTCTTAAACCCTATATCAGACCAGCGCCAATTAAGGTACCGTAGCAATATAAAAACTACAGCGATACCAAATAGTTTATTAATAAAGTTCTCCCCAAAAAAAGTTTCATCCGTCTTGAGAAAGATTGCCTCAAAACCATGAACAAATATCAGGAGCAAAAAGATTACCCAACATAACACAACAGTATTCTTCTTGATTTCCTTACTCAACATAAAAACTCCCTTCCCTACGCTAGCTCGACATAGCAACATCTTGCCTAAAATTCATCTGAATCAAATCAGCTTCGACACATTTCACTTTTGCATCAAATTTTAAAATACCTTTAATTGTCCGTTAATTTTCTAATAGCATTTCCATAATAATCACGGTACTATTTACTGCACCACAGATTTATAGACTTCTCAACCCCTGAACAAAAGACACCAGGACCTCTACGGTTTGGGGTGCCTGGCGCGGGCGGGCTACACGGCGAGCGCATACATGTCGCGGAGGGCCTCTTCTGCCTCGTCGAGGGCGTATCCGCTCTAGCAGAGAGCGTCACAGCCATTACCGTAGCGGAGGCTGGCAAGGAACTCGCGGTCGGTCACCTCCGGCAGATACACCATGAGGTATTCGCCGTTGTCAGTGAAGAAATCGTCAATGTTGGCGGCATCCTGACCGGAGTAGAAGGCGCGGAGGCCTTCGTCATTGTAGTAACCAACCGTGTACATGAGGGGCTCCTTTGGTCGCTCGGCGGAGGCGAGAACGCATCGTTGTTCTTTACCACAAAAAGTACGGGGCACCCCTGACAAGATAAGGGGCTGCGCCTGCAGAATTTGTGCCATGGTTTAGTGACTTCAGGCTGGGGTTTTAACCATCGCCAAAGACGCTAAGTCATGACTGAAATTGCTAAGTCATTACTGAGTTTTCACCGGCGGCAGGTAACTGGCCGTTTCGACAGGTTAGTGTCTTCGCCGTGAGTCTTTAACCCGTAGCGAAGGCACTAACCTATCGAAGGGTCCCCGCCCCTCCCCCTAAACAGCGAAAAGCCACATGTGTTTCGAGAAGCCACCAAAGAAGTGGCTTTTCGAAACACATGTGGCTTCTCAGCGTAAGTCGGCGTATGAAAGAGGCTACGCTTCCGAGGGTTTCGCGCCAGTCAGGCGGTACGCCTTGTACACGCCCGTCACGTTACGGACCACATTCAGCACGTGCTCCAGCATGAAGCGGTCACCCAGCTCCAGGGCGAAGCGGTCCACCACGGTACGATCCTCCGAAGTGTGCACGCGCGCATCCAGAATGTTCACGCCCGACTCAGAGATCGCACGAATCAGGTCGCTCAGCAGGCCCTTACGGTCCAGCGCCTCCACCTGAATCTGCACACGGTACGTAGCGGTCGGCGAAGACGCCCACTCAACCGTGGTCACGCGCGGCTCCTCGTCAGCATTACGCATGTTCGGGCAGTCGCGGCGGTGCACCGAAATGCCGTTGTAACGGGTCACAATGCCGATAATGTCATCCGGCGGGACAGGGGTGCAGCAGCGCGCAATCTTCGTCAGCACACCCTCAGCACCCGGCACCACCACGCCGTTATCGCCAATCGCCTTGCGGGTCGACTTCAGCAGCGTCTCGTCAAAGTCGCTGACCTCAACCTCGGGTGCCGGCTCGTCGCCGCGATGCACCTCAATCAGGGTATCAATGACCTGCTTCGGCGCAATCTCGTGCTCACCAATCGCACGGTACAGCGACGCCACATCATTCTTATGCAGAAGCTGAGCCACCTGAGTCATAATCTCCGGGCTCATCATCTTCTGCAGCGGCAGCTCGCTATTGCGCATGCTCTTAGTGAGCATCTCGCGGCCGGCGAGCAGCGCCTCCATGCGGCGTTCCTTCGCGAAGTACTGGCGGATCTTCGTGCGAGCGCGCGAGGAACGAACGAACTTCAGCCAGTCCTCGCTGGGTCCGGCGTCTTCGTTCTTCGTGGTCATAATCTCAACGGTCGCGCCGGTGGGCAGGACCGTGTGCAGCGGCACCAGGCGGCCGTTGACCTTCGCGCCGACGGTGCGGGCGCCAACCTCACTGTGGATGGCGTAGGCGAAGTCCACGGGGGTGGAGCCGTTGGGCAGGGCGATCGCCTCGCCGTTGGGGGTGAGTACCACGATTTCGTCGGTGTCGAGGGTGTCAGCCAGCGACTCGTAGAACTTCTCCGACTCCGGGTTGGAGTTCGAAATCTCCGCAATAGACTGCAGGATGCCGACGTTCATCATCGCCGAGGTCTGGGTGCCCGGCTCCTTCGGATCCTTCGCGGGCGCGCCGCCACGAGCTGCGACCTTCTCGCCGCGCGACGCCGCCTTATAGCGCCAATGCGCAGCCACACCGTACTCAGCCTCTTCGTGCATCTTGTAGGTGCGGATCTGAATCTCAAGCGGCAGGTTACCGGGGCCGTACACGGTCAAGTGCAGCGACTGGTAGTTGTTGTTCTTCGGGTTCTTAATATAGTCCTTGAAACGGCCCGTCATCGACGGCCACAGGGACAGCACGTGGCCGAGCACGGTGTAGCACTCCGCCTCTTCCTCAACCATGATGCGCACCGCGAGAATGTCGTTAATCTCGTCGAAGCTGCGGCCCTTCGTCTTCATCTTCTGATGAATCGAATAGTAGTGCTTGGGGCGGCCCGTCACGGTAGCGTCGATGCCCACCTCTTTCAGGCGCTCCTTAATCTTGGTGCGCGCCTCGTTCAGGAACTTTTCGAGCGCGGGGGTGCGTTCGCCGACCATGCGCACCATTTCGGCGTAAATTTCCGGGCTCATGGCGGCGAAGGACAGGTCCTCCAGCTCCCACTTGATCGTGTTCAAGCCCAGGCGGTGCGCGAGCGGCGCGTAAATCTTCAGGGTCTCTTCTGCCTTCTTCGCGGCAGAGGCCTGCGGCACAAAACGCCACGTGCGGGCGTTGTGCAGGCGGTCGGCAAGCTTGATGAGCAGCACACGGATGTCCTTGCTCATGGATAGCACGAGCTTACGGATCGTCTCAATGGAGGCGTTCTCGCCGTAGGTCATCTTGTCCAGCTTGGTCACGCCGTCGACCAGGTAGGCGACCTCCTCGCCGAACTCTTCGGTGAGCTGCTCCATCGTGTAGTCGGTGTCTTCCACCGTGTCGTGCAGCAGGCCTGCGGCGAGCACGGGGCCGGTTGCACCCATCTCCGCAAGAATCGCGGTCACCGCGACCGGATGGGTGATGTACGGGTCACCGCTCTTACGCTTCTGACCCTCGTGGCAGCGGTTCGCCACCTCGTAGGCGCGCTGCAGCACCTGGATGTCTTCGTCCGGGTGGTAGCGGCGCACGGCACGTACGACCGGCGCGATCATCGGGGAGAAACGGATGGTGCCGCCGTTCGAGTCGGAGGTTTCCATCTTGCTGCTGCGGCTACCGAAGACCAGGCGGTTCGGCACACGTCCGCCAGCAGCCATGACGCGGTGCGAGCCGCGAACAGTCTTAGCCTGCTGAGGCTCCTGGCTCTCAGCGTTTGCGTTCATTCCGGCTTCTGCACTCATTTTCAGGCTCCTTTGGACGTAACAGCGATGACCTGAACCCCCGAATCTGCTCGTCGTTGAAAGGCGTGGATGCGGGCGCGCAGTATCTTCTATCTTTATCCTACCCAGCACGCGGATATGAGCCAAAATATGCGCGTAAACTATGCCGCGCTGTGAAATATTAGGGCGGCAGGAACAAACCAGTGGGCATAAAACTGCGGGCATACTAAAGGGGAGCCGACACCTCTCGGTATCGGCTCCCTATCATTAGCAACGCCAGTAGCACAGTAGCACTAGTAGCGCTGGCGGAATGCAGGCTAACCGTTCAGGTTCACGCGGTGAATCTCAATGGTTGCACGTGCCGGCTTCT
>CAUTHR010000029.1:0-7189 GCA_963538455.1 Rothia mucilaginosa
CGAGCCCAACGCTCCGCGTTCAGCACCGCCTCCAGCGTCAAATCAGCGTCAGAAACAGCCTCAGCGCTGCCGGTGTGCTCCTCCAGCACGCGCGCCACCGAATCGACAATGTCGGTAAAGCGAATCGCGCCCGCATGGAATGCGGCAACGGCTTCCTCATTGGCGGCGTTGAACACTGCCGGGTGGGTGCCGCCCACCTTACCGGCGGCCTTGATCATGCGCACTGCGGGGAATGCTTCCTCGTCCAGCGGCTCAAAAGTCCAGGATGCCGCCTTCGACCAGTCACAAGCGGGCACAGCACCGGGGATGCGGTGCGGCCAGGTCAGACCCAGCGCGATGGGCAGCACCATGCTCGGCGGAGACGCCTGCGCAATGGTCGAGCCGTCCACGAACTGCACCATGGAATGCACGATCGACTGCGGGTGAACCGCCACGTCAATACGGTCCAGGTCCACGCCGAACAGGTGGTGTGCCTCAAGCACTTCGAGTGCCTTGTTGACCATGGTTGCCGAGTTGGTGGTGACGACCAGGCCCATGTCCCAGGTGGGGTGTGCGAGCGCCTGCGCGGGGGTCACGTCGTGCAGCTGTTCGCGCTTGTAGCCGCGGAACGGGCCGCCCGATGCGGTGAGAATCAGTCGGTCGATTTCTGCATCGGTTCCGGAGGCGAGCGCCTGCGCAAGGGCGGAGTGTTCGGAGTCGACGGGAACCATGGGGGTGTCCAGGGGGGATGCGTCGACGGCGGCGCGTACGAGCGGGCCGCCTGCGATGAGGGATTCCTTGTTGGCCAGTGCCACGCGGTAGCCGCTGTTGAGGGCGGTGAGGGTCGGTTCCAGGCCGATGGATCCGGTGATGCCGTTGAGGACGGTGTCTGCCGGGTGTGCCGCGGCCTGTACGGATGCTTCGGGACCGTGGGCGATCTGCGGGGTGTAGCCGGTGGCGCCTGCTTCGGAGGCTGCTGCTTCGATGAGTTCGCGGAGGCGCTGTGCGTCGTCGGCGGTGCCGCTGGTGGCGACCAGTTCGGCACGCACGTGCACTGCCTGTCGTGCGAGCAGTTCGAGGGATCGGGAGCCTGCGGAGAGGGCGACGACCTTCAGCGGTGCGTCGGCGGCGGAGGCGCTGGTGCCTTTGAGCGCGGCGAGGTGGTCGATGACTTCCATGGCTTGGGTGCCGATGGAGCCGGTTGAGCCGAGGAGGGTGATGCGCTGCGGTGCGCGGGTGAGTTCTGTGAGGGCGTCGGTGAGGCGGTCGCGGCTGCCGCCGACGCGTGCTGAGGATCCAAACTTCATGGTTCTAGTGTCTCATGAGCTCGCGGGTGGATTCGGGTACTGGCGCCGCCTCTCATCTTAGAAGGCCCAGCACAGATGAACCCCAGCATAGAAGACCTCACCGCAGAAGAATCCCCCACCCTGTCATACGGGGCGGGGGATTCAACACTTCACGTTTTAGAGCAGATCCTGCAGCAGCTCAATGCATCGGTCCAGGAACGCATCCACCTGCGATTCCTCGTAGCTGACGGTGCCCGATGCAGGGCGGAACTTTGCGTGGCGCACCACGGAGGGGTCCAGCGGCTCTTCGCTGTTGAGCTGGGCGTACACGCGGTCGCAGATGGCGTCCACATCGCCGACGAAGTAGCCCATGTGGCGGCGCTTGCTGGGGCGGCGGAAACGCTCACCGGCGGGGCGTTCCAGGCGGCCAGCGAGTAGCTCGCCGGTCTCTACGAGGGAGCGTTCCCAGTTGTCCAGGCCGTACGCCTCAATGTAGCGGCTGCGTTCGAGCTTGGCGAAGCGTTCCTCAATCTTTTCGAGGGCGCGGTCGACCACGTCCAGTTGGTAGCCGCCGGGTTCTTCGCGGAAGACGACCTGGCGGATTCGTCGGGAGGTGTAGAGGTCTTCGGGCAGCTCGGAGGCGCCGCTGAGCTTCTCGTAGTCCTCGGCGAGGCGGGTGAACAGGCGGTCTACTTCACTGCGCTTGTAGCCGGGTTCGGTTTCTGCTGCACGGGCAAATCCGTCTCCGCGGGTGGTGCTTGCCAAGGTGGCTCCTCTCGACGATTGAACTTTAAGAATACCAATGCTGAGGCCACCTGGTGCAAGGTTGGCGGGCGGTGTCTTAGATATAGTCCCCTATGCACCTTATTCACCGTGCACAGCAAAAGCGTGCACAGCAAAGGCGGGGCGCCCCTCCCCCACACGTGGGAAGAAACGCCCCGCCTTCCGTAAGCATTCAAAGCTTCAGGCCTAGAGCGGCATAATAAACCGAAAAATCAGGCAACCAGCCGCCGCGGCGAAAAGAATCGAGTCCAGGCGATCCATCATACCGCCGTGACCGGGCAGAATATTCGACATGTCCTTCACACCCATACGGCGCTTGAACACGGACTCGACCAGGTCACCGGCAGTCGAAGCGACCACCATGACCGCCGCCAGCGGAATAGCCCAGTACCAGGGCGAGCCCATGAGCGCCAAGGCGATAGCGCCAACCACTGCCGAGCCGATGAAGGATCCAGCCAGGCCCTCCCAGCTTTTCTTCGGGGAGATCTTCGGCGCCATCGGGTGCTTACCCCAATTCACGCCGGCAATAAAGCCGAACGTGTCATTGCAGATGGCCATCAGCAGAATCATGAGGACGCCACGCTCGCCGTGGTCCGTCTGGAAGTAGACCATGGCGATGCCCAGCATCAGCGGCACCCACAGCAGAGCCAGGGCGCTACCGCTCAAAGACTTACCCAGTGAGACCTGACGGTCAGCACGCACAAGAGCAGAAGAGAACAGCAGCACCAGCAGGGTCACCGCCAGGGCGATGCCCAGCCCGGTAAAACCGAACAGGTACGACACCACCACAATTGCGCCAGACAGGCCACCCAGCAGGTACTCCGGGATGCCGTAGCCGCGGCGGGTGTTGAGCACGTGCCCAATCTCCCAGGCGCCCAAAGCTGCCGCGCCGGTAGCGATCGCAACAAAAATCGGCTGGTACATCAGACCCAGCGCCAGCAGCATGCCGAAACCAACGCCCACACCAATGGCGGCGGGCAGGTTACGGCCAGCTTTGGCGCTGCGCGACTTCACCGGCGTCGCAGCGGTCTGCGGGCTCGGCTGTGGAGCAGGCGGCGCGCTTCTCTCTTCTTTCGCTTCTTTGCGTGCACTCATTAGGGTTTAGACCTCGAGCAGTTCAGCTTCCTTGTGCTTGTACAGTGCGTCGACCTGGTCGATGTGCTTCTTGGTCAGTGCGTCCAGTTCCTTCTCAGCGCGTGCGCCCTCGTCTTCACCGATTTCGCTGTCCTTGACCAGCTTGTCAATAGCGGTCTTAGCGTGGCGGCGAACGTTACGGATGGAGACGCGGGACTCTTCAGCCTTGTGGTTGACGAGCTTGGTGTATTCCTTACGGCGCTCAGCGGTCATTTCGGGCATGACAACGCGGATAGCTGCACCGTCGTTGCTGGGGTTAACACCCAGGTCGGAGTCACGCAGAGCCTTCTCGATAGCTGCCAGTGCGGTCACGTCGAAGGGAACAATCTTGACGGTACGTGCGTCCTCAACGTTGAAGGACACCAGCTGCTGCAGCGGGGTCGGTGCACCGTAGTACTCGGCGGTCAGGCCGCTGAAAATCGCGGGGTTCACACGACCGGTACGGACCTTAGCGAACTCAGTCTTGGTTGCTTCGATGGTCTTTTCCATCTTCTCGCCGGCTTCGGCAAGGATTTCTTCGATCACGAAAGGATCTCCTTTGTCGGTATTCTGGGGTACCAGAATTGTCGGTGGGTGCGCGTTCCGCCCTCATGATTTCTCACCGGTTCGCGGCGCATCCGAGGCAAAAACCTTAAGGATACTGCGAAATCGACGGGAAAGAGGCAGAACGTCGTATTTGATATAAGTCTAGACGGTACCGGCGGGCATAAGCGAGTTTTAGCGCTTACCCGCGCGGTACCGTCCAGAATAAGTCCGCGCTATCGAGCACGGTCACAATGTGAGGGGGCGTCCCGCACGCCCCACCCTAAAAATTTAGGGGGTTAGCGAGTAACGAGGGTACCCATCTTCTCGCCCAGGATTGCGCGGGTCACGTTACCCTCGCCCTGCATGCCGAACACGCGCATGGTCACGTTGTTGTCACGGCACAGGGAGAACGCGGTCTGATCCAGCACGCGGATGTTACGCTGCATAGCCTCATCGTAGGTGAGGTTGTACAGGCGCTCAGCGTTGGGGTCCTTGTTCGGGTCAGCAGTGTAGATGCCGTCCACGCCGTTCTTAGCGACCAGAACCTCGTCTGCGTGGATTTCCAGGGCGCGCTGAGCAGCCACAGTGTCGGTGGAGAAGTAGGGCAGACCCGCACCAGCACCGAAGATCACGACGCGGTCCTTCTGCATGTGGCGGATTGCGCGGCGAGGAATGTAAGTCTCAGCAACCTGCGGCATGGTGATAGCGGACTGAACGCGGGTGTCAATACCCTCCTGCTCCAGGAAGTCCTGCAGAGCCAGGGAGTTCATCACGGTGCCAAGCATACCCATGTAGTCTGCACGGGAGCGGTCCATACCCGCCTGAGAGAGCTCAGCGCCACGGAAGAAGTTGCCGCCACCAATCACGATGGAGGTCTCAACTTCGCCAACGGTTGCGGCGATCTGCTTAGCGATGCTGCGCACGACCTCGGTCGAAATGCCAACTTCGCCGCCACCAAAAACCTCACCGGAAAGCTTGAGCAAAACGCGGCGACGGCCGGTCTCATCGTGGTGAATCGGGTGCGAAATAGCTTCGGGCATGGTTCCTCCAGTGGCTTACCTAGGGGTTGTTATAGGTGATCGGGGCGGGCTCCTGCCGCCTAGTCCTTATCAAGGATACAGCAAAGCCGGGTAGCCACCAGTGGTGACTACCCGGCTTCAGGCTATAATCCCAACCTCATACGATTTCCCTTACAGGGAACCCGCACTACGGGAGGGCAAAACTGCAACGAGTCCTTATGCACCCACGCGGAAACGTGCGAATGCGGTAGCGGTTGCGCCAGCCTCGGACAGAACCTGTGCAACAGACTTCTTGGAGTCCTTTGCGAAGTCCTGATCCAGCAGGGTGTTCTCCTTGAAGAAGCCCTTCAGGCGACCCTCAACGATCTTGTCCAGGATCTTCTCGGGCTTGCCCTCAGCGATTGCGGTCTCGCGAGCAACGCGCTTCTCGGTCTCGATCTGGTCTGCAGGGATGGACTCGGAATCCAGGTACTTGGGGCTCATTGCAGCAATGTGAACTGCAACGTCGTGTGCGATCTCGTCGGTGTTCTCACCGGAGACAGCCAGCAGAACGCCAACCTGTGCGGGCAGGTCCTTGGAGGTCTTGTGCAGGTAAACTGCAACGTTCTCGCCCTCAACGCGTGCAACGCGGCGGACAACGATCTTCTCGCCGAGCAGTGCACCAGCGTCGGTGGTCAGCTCCTCAACGGTCTTGCCCTCGTAGGATGCAGCCTGCAGCTCTTCCAGGGTGGAAGCGTTAGCAGCAATAGCAGCCTCGAGCACGTTCTGGCCGAAAGCGATGAAGGGGTCGGACTTTGCCACGAAGTCGGTCTCAGAGTTGACCTCGATCATGTAGCCAACGCCGTTCTCAACGCGTGCAGCCACCAGGCCCTCAGCGGTTGCGCGACCCTCGCGCTTGGTGATGCCCTTCAGACCCTTAACGCGGATGATCTCGGCAGCCTTCTGCTGGTCGCCGTTAGCCTCGTCCAGAGCCTTCTTGACGTCGAGCATACCTGCGCCGGTCTTCTCGCGCAGTGCCTTGATGTCTGCTGCGGTGTAGTTCGCCATTGTGAACTCCTTGTGTTGCTGTAATAAATCGGGATGACATCCCGGTGGTACATATGGCGGACGGCGCCGCGCCCAGGTCAGGGCGGGCGCCGTCCGAACGTGGTCCCCGCGGGTGGGGGCCACAAAGCATAAAGCTTAGTGGGCTAAGAAAGCTTACTTAGCTGCCTCTTCAGCCTTTGCAGCCTCGTGCTGCTCCAGGAGCTCGCGCTCCCAAGCTGCCAGGGGCTCCTCAGCTGCTTCAGCCTTGCCGTTCTTCTTAGCGTTGCGCTCGATCAGGCCGGCTGCCACTGCGTCAGCAATCACGCGGGTGAGCAGGTTGACGGAGCGGATCGCGTCGTCGTTACCGGGGATCGGGAAAGCAACCTCGTCGGGGTCGCAGTTGGTGTCGAGGATAGCAACAACGGGGATGCCCAGCTTCTGAGCCTCGTTAACTGCCAGGTGCTCCTTCTTGGTGTCAACAACCCACAGGAGGGAGGGAACCTTGGACAGGTTGCGGATACCGCCGAGGGTCTTCTCGAGCTTCTCGAACTCGCGACGCATGAGGAGCAGTTCCTTCTTGGTGTAGCGAGAACCTGCTACATCGTCGAAGTCAATCTGCTCGAGTTCCTTCATACGCTCGATGCTCTTGGAGATGGTGCTGAAGTTGGTCAGCATACCACCGAGCCAGCGGTGGTTCACGTAGGGCATGTTCACGCGGGTTGCCTGCTCAGCGATAACTTCCTGAGCCTGCTTCTTGGTACCCACGAACAGGATGTTGCCACCGTGTGCGACGGTCGACTTAACAGCCTCGTATGCCTTGTCGATGAAGGCGAGGGACTGCTGCAGGTCGATGATGTAGATGCCGTTGCGCTCGGTCAGGATGAAACGCTTCATCTTGGGGTTCCAACGGCGGGTCTGGTGACCGAAGTGAACGCCGGAGTCCAGCATTTCACGCATAGTTACGACGGGCATGTCGTCTCCTTTGTGGTGCCGCGCGGACCTCCCATTCGGGCCAGCCCAACGCGCGCATAGTAGTTATCAGTTTTTCCTGGCGGCGGTTAGCGTTCACGGTTACCCGTTCAGCTCAGGCCCCAACCACCCCGTGTGGGTGGACCGAAGGTCCCTTATCGGCTCCCCAGTGAGGATGCCGCTCACGCCGCGCGTCGTCAGTGATGCTGTGCGGAGCCCCTCGAAGAGGGAGGATACCCGCGCAGGCACACTGCAATACGACATTGTACCGTATATTCCGCGATTAATCCGCCGGATTGGGGTTAAAACCTGCGCAGGGGCGGCGGGTGTGTGCAGGGGCACTGTGGATAAAGGATTTTAAGCCGGATTCGGCGGGGTTATCCACAATTTTTCGTAGGTTACTGCAGGGCGAGGCGATTCGTGATGTGCTCAGAAGATGAAGCAGAACATGAAGACATTAGAGGGAAC
>CAUTHR010000030.1:0-6230 GCA_963538455.1 Rothia mucilaginosa
CCGTCCTCGCTTCGCTTCGGACACCCTGATGTCACTACGGGCGATACCGTCTTTCATCGCTTGGGTACCTAGTGCTGCGGTAGAGGATATATGCACCTTCGCGTGTATCGGTATTCGGGGTGCGCTGCGGTCCCGCCGGGGTTGCGGTAGCTGCGCGGTGGTTCCGTGTGTGCGCCCCGTGCCTAGCGAACTGGGGCGGGGGAGGGCTGTCGCCTTTTAGTGTGTTGCTTGGTGGTTTGGTGTTTTGTGTGTGGGGCGGGGAGGGCTGTCGCGGTTTAGCGTGTTGCTTGGCGGCTGGAAGTTTAGGCTGGTGCGCCGTGTTTTCCGGAAGTGCCCTCAGGGTGTCACACGGACGCTCTCCGCAGCGAAGCAAGGAGAGAGCGGAGCGTCCGGGTGACGGGTGCCCCTGCGTAGGCGCGGAGGAAACATGCGGCGTGGCAGCCTGTTACATGGTGGCTTGGTGCTTATCGCGTATCAGAGTGTAACCCCGGTGAGAGCCTCGCCTAATACTGCGGTAAACTGAAAGTTATGACTGCAACTCCGTTCTACATCACCACCGCCATCTCCTACCCCAATGGCAACCCGCACATCGGCCACGCCTACGAAACCATCGCAGCCGACGTGCTAGCCCGCTTCAAGCGCCTCGACGGCTTCGACGTGCGCTTCATGACCGGCACCGACGAGCACGGCCAGAAGATGCAGACCACCGCCGAAAAACTCGGTAAGACCGCCAAGGAACTCGCCGACGAGAACTCCGCACGCTTCAAAGCAATGAACGACGCGCTGAACATCAGCTACGACCGCTTCATCCGCACCACCGACCCCGACCACTACGTCGCATCCCAGGCCATCTGGAAGCGCATGGAAGAAAACGGCGACATCTACCTCGACAAGTACGCCGGCTGGTACTCCGTCCGCGACGAAGCCTACTACGCAGAAGACGAAACCGAAGTACGTGACGGCCAGCGCTACGCCATCGCCACCGGCACCGAAGTCGAATGGACCGAAGAAGAATCCTACTTCTTCCGCCTCTCCAAGTACGGCGACAAGCTCCTCGAACTCTACGCCAACGAAGGCTACGTCTACCCCGAATCGCGCCGTAACGAACTGATCTCCTTCGTCAAGGGCGGCCTCAACGACCTGTCCATCTCCCGCACCACCTTCGACTGGGGCGTACCCGTACCCGGCAACGACAAGCACGTCATGTACGTGTGGGTCGACGCCCTCACCAACTACCTCACTGGACTCGGCTACCCCGACACCGACAACGAACTGTTCACCAAGTACTGGCCCGCCGACCTGCACCTCATCGGCAAGGACATCACCCGATTCCACTCCATCTACTGGCCCGCATTCCTGTGGTCCGCCGGAATCGAACTGCCCAAGCGCGTGTTCGGTCACGGCTTCCTGCTCGTCAACGGCGAGAAGATGTCCAAGTCCGTCGGTAACGTGGTCGACCCCGCAAACCTCGTCGACGCATTCGGCCTCGACGCCGTACGCTTCTTCCTCATGCGTGAAGTGTCCTTCGGTCAGGACGGCTCCTACTCCGAAGAGTCCATCATCAACCGCATCAACTCCGACCTGGCAAACAACCTCGGCAACCTCGCCCAGCGTTCGCTATCCATGGTCGCCAAGAACTGCGGCGGTGCCGTGCCCACCCACGGCGAATTCACCGAAGCCGACCGCAAGATCCTCGACGAGGCGGCAGCCCTCTACGAGCCCGTCCGTGCAGACTTCGACGAGCAGGCATTCCACCGCGCACTCGACCGCATCTGGACCGTCCTCGCAGACACCAACGCCTACTTCGCAGAGCAGGAACCCTGGACCCTGCGCAAGAACGGCGAACTCGACCGCATGAACACCGTGCTGTACGTAACCCTCGAGGTCGTACGCCAGGTCGCCCTGCTGCTACAGCCCGTCATGCCCGACTCAACCGCCAAGCTGCTGACCCTGCTCGGCGTACCCGAAGGCGACGCACGCCAGTTCGCAGCCCTCGGCACCGCACTCGTGCCCGGCACCGAACTGCCCGCACCCGCACCGGTGTTCCCCCGCTACGAAGCGCCCAAGGCATAACAGCTGCCATTAGCGGACAGCGTCTGAGATAGCGCTGTAACGGATAGCCTCAGAAAGCCCCCGGCCTCCTACCCCCAGATGGGGGAGGAGCCGGGGGGGGGGGGCTTTTCGCATGCATATATAGGTGTAGGCGCGAGGCAGAGAAGCGGGGGGGGGAGAGAAAAAAAGAGAGAGAACGCTGATTGAGCCGCCACTCATCCTTAAGGATGAGGTCCGCACCCCGCCCAGCCTGCCACAGGCGCATCTCAGCCCGCGGAATGAGTGGGGAATCTGCGCATCCGCAGGTCAAGACCCGGTGAACACCCGCCAAAATCAACCTGGAGGATGAGAAAAACCCTGTAGTCAGCGCCATACTGCGTGAAATAATTGAACTATGACTACGACAACTCCTCACGCACAGACGGCACAGGTTGCCGTCTCCGCACGAAACCTTTCCAAAACCTACGGCATGGGTGAAGCAACCGTCCACGCCCTCAACAACGTCTCCGTTGACTTTGAGCAGGGCAAGTTCACCGCCATTATGGGCCCCTCCGGCTCCGGCAAGTCCACGCTGATGCAGACCATCGCGACCCTGGATACCCCCGACCCGAACCCGGCAACCTCCATCCGTATTGGCGGTACCGAGCTCTTCGGCCTGAAGGACAACGCCCTCACCGAATTCCGCCGCGAACACATCGGCTTCATCTTCCAGGCGTTCAACCTGGTGCCCACCCTCACCGCGGGCCAGAACATTGACCTGCCCCTGGGCCTTGCCGGTAAGAAGCCGGACCCGCAGTGGCGCGACTACCTGGTCAAGACCCTCGGCCTGGAAACCCGCCTCGACCACCGCCCCGAACAGCTCTCCGGCGGTCAGCAGCAGCGCGTCGCCATCGTACGCGCCCTGCTCGCACGCCCCGAAGTGGTCTTCGCCGACGAACCGACCGGTAACCTCGACTCCAACTCCGGCGCCGAGGTGCTGCGCCTGCTGCGTGCCGCCGCAACCGACCACGCACAGACCATCCTCATGGTCACCCACGACGCAAACGCCGCCTCCTACGCAGATCGCGTGGTCTTCATCAAGGACGGCATGGTCGCCGGCGAAATGATCGAACCCACCTACGACGCCGTCCTCGGCGCAATGGCACAGCTGGAAGGTCGATAAGCCGTGGCAACCACACTGAACACGGTGGCGCGCTCCAATCTGCGCGCCTCCAAAGGAAAATACATTCTCACGGGCATAGGCATCGCGATCTCATCCTTCTTCATCGCCGCCATTATGATGCTCACCAACTCGCTGCAGGCGACTGTCAACTCCTCCGTTGGTGACGTGCTCTCCCGCGCCGAGGCGGTCGTCGCCTCCGCCGCTACAACCAGCGACGGTAAAGACAGCACCTCTATCTACCTGACCCGTGACCAGATTCAGAAAGTAGAAAAGAGCGACCTGCTCTCCGGCTACTGGGTGCAGTATGCCGTTTCGGGTGCGCTCGGTACCGGCGATCAGAAAACCCTCGTGCAGTACAACCAGCTGCCCGCCGACTCGAGCCTCTTCCCGTATAAGGTGCAGGGTAAAATCCCCGGTAGCGACCACGAAATCATGGTCTCTACCTACTTCGCGAAGAAGCACAACCTCTCGCTGAACGGCAAGGTCACCAGCACCGACGTTGTAGAATCCGTCAGCGCTCCCGGTACCAATAAGACCGCCGAATACACCGTCGTCGGTCTGTTCGACCCCGGTTTTGAAGGCTCCACCACCAATCAGGCTGTCTTCATTGGCGGCACCAGCCTCGGCGAAGCCACCCTGAAAGCAGCCGAGACAGAAAACAAGAGCTCCGCGGCAGGCTACCGGAACATGGCTGGCGCGAACCTCATCTACCTCAAGTTCAAGGACGGCGTAACCGACGCCAAACTCAAGAGCCTGCAGGATGCCCTCAGTAGCGGCGACACCAAGAACGACCCGCGCGTCATGACCGGTCAGAAGCTGCTGGAAGACTACCAGAAGAGTATCTCCACGGTCTTCACCTCCATTAGCGTGGTCCTGGGTGCCTTCGCGGCACTGGCTCTGCTGGTCTCCTCGTTCGTCATCTCCAACACCTTCGCGGTGCTGGTTGGCCAGCGCATCCGTGAACTGGCTCTGCTGCGCACTCTCGGTGCCCGTGGCGGCTCCCTCGTACGGATGCTACTCATCGAATCCATTACCGTGGGCGTGGTGTTCTCCCTCATCGGTGCGCTGCTGACCTACCCGGTTGGCGCGCTGGTTGGTGCAAACCTCACCACCATCATGATTTCGTACTCGATTACCCCGATCCTGGTGAGTGTGCTTCTCTGCACCATCGTGACGGTTCTGGCGTCGCTCTCCCCGGCACGAAGCGCCCTGCGCATCTCGCCCATCAGCGCGATGAGCGAGCACACCAACCTTGAGGTGCGCAAGCCCGGCAAGGTCGGCCCGATCCTGGGTCTGGTCTTCGGTGCCGCAGGTATCGGCCTGGCTATGCTGGCTCAGAACCAGGGCTCCGGTGAAGGCGCCGGCAATAAGGCCATTGCCTTCATGATGGGGGCCGCACTGCTGCTCGGTATTGCAGTCTTCCTCATCACCTCGCTAGTGCTGCCCCCGCTGGTACGTGCCCTCGGCGCGGTCACCCGCACCCAGACCGGCAAGCTCGCGCTCGCCAACGCGCTGCGTTCGCCCAAGCGTACCGTCTCCACCGGTCGCGCTGTGCTGGTGGGTACCCTGGTCGTGTCTACTGTGCTGACCGGTTACTCGGTGCTGAGCGCCTCGCTGACCAAGGCCCTGGATCAGCAGTACCCGATTTCTGCGCAGGCGAAGTACAGCTCGTATGACCAGTCCGAGGCTGCCTCCACCGTGACCAAGGCGGAGGAGATCGCCTCCAAGGTCAAGGGTATTAAGAACGTTCAGGCATCCGCCGTCGGTTACGCAGCCGGTGTTGTTGACTACACCGTCGAGTATGAGGGACAGACCGCCAACCAGAATTCCGACCTGGTGGCGTTGAGCTCCTCCGACTTGAAGGCAATTCTGCCGGGCGAAAACTCGAACCTTGCCGATGACACCGTGCTCGTGCCGCAGGGCCTCTGGAAGTCCGCTGGATTGAACGAGTCCAGCCGCCTGAAGGCACACGGCCCGCTCGGCGAACTGGAACTCAAGCCCATCAAGTCCGAAACCAAGCAGACCCTGCTGATTGTCAACCCTGCCACCGCCGCCAAGCTGCAGGACTCCAAGAACCCGCAGGCAGTTGCCAACCCCGCCGCTGAGGAAGCTCAGAAGCGCTTGGAAGAAGCAATCGCGAGCGGTGACAAGGAAGCTCAGACGAAGGCAGCACATCTGACTGTCACCAGCCAAGCACGCGGTAATGACACCTTCGTTCTGGTGCGTGCGGCATCCCCGCTGACCAGTAGCGAGAACGTGACCCTGCAGGCTGACCTGAACCGGGCCAGCCCGGACAGCTCCTTCACCGGTGGCCTGCAGGAACGTCAGACCTACGACCAGCTGCTGACCGTCATGCTGACTTTCACCCTGGTGATGCTCATGCTCGCAGTGGTCATCTCCATCATTGGTGTGGCGAACACGATGACTCTGTCGGTCAACGAACGCCGCCGTGAGAATGCGATGCTCCGCTCGCTGGGCCTGTCCCGCAAGCAGCTGCGCCGCATGATTTCCATTGAGGCGATTCTGATTACGCTCGCCGCAGTGGTGCTCGGTATGGTTTCCGGTGCGGTGATTGGTAGCCTCTCGGCACAGATTATTATGTCTTCCATGAGCGCTTCCGCCCCGCTGGTGCTTGACCTGCCGTACGTCTGGTACGTGGTCATCCTCATTGTGGGTGTGCTCGCCGCGATGCTCGCTTCGGCTCTGCCGGCGGCTCGTTCGGCTCGCATGTCCCCGGTTGAGGGTATGCGCGGCTAACCCGGCATAGTCACAGTACCCGACGAGCCCGGATACTCGGTGTGAGATAGTGAAGCCCCGGAGGGTGCCTCGAGAGGAGGCGCCCGCCGGGGCTCCACTGTGCCCTTGATTCTGCTGTGTCCCTATATAAAGGAACGCTAGTGGGCGATACCCGCCTCATACGCCATAATGACCGCCTGCACACGATCACGCGCACCCAACTTCGCCAACACATGCGACACATGCGTCTTCACCGTCGCCTCCGACAGCACCAACTCCC
>CAUTHR010000031.1:0-5480 GCA_963538455.1 Rothia mucilaginosa
GCCAACACATGCGACACATGCGTCTTCACCGTCGCCTCCGACAGCACCAACTCCCGCGTAATCTCCGCATTCGACAAGCCGCGCGCAATCAAACCCAGCACCTCAAACTCACGCGGCGACAACTGCTCAATCAACTCACGATGCGGATAATCCTGCACAGGCTCAAAGCTTGCATGCTCAGCCGGAATGAACGTCGCCTTAGGAAGCTCAGAACCAGCAGCCGGGGGAGTAGCCTGCACAGACTTGGTGGTAGATACAGACTCAGCGGCAGGAGCGGCAGGAGCGGGGGAGTCCAACACCGGAATCATATGCTCCAACAGGCGGCGAGTCGCAGACGGCGCAATCACCGCATCGCCGCGGTGCACAGTACGAATCGCCTCCAGCAGTTGCTCCGGCGGAGTGTCCTTCAACAAGAAACCGCTTGCACCCGCACGCACCGCCGAATACACATACTCATCAATATCGAAAGTCGTGAGCATAATAATGCGCACCCGCTCATCCTCGGAAACTTCACGCTCGCCGTCACGCTCCAGAATACGGCGCGCCGCTTCCAGGCCGTCGCAGTGCGGCATGCGCACATCCATGAGGATGACCTGCGGCGCCTGCCCCTCAGACACCATGCGGTCAAAAACGTCAATAGCCGCCAGGCCGTCATCGGCTTCCATGACGACCTGCAGGTCTGGCTGGGAGTTGACGAGCATGCTCAAGCCGCCGCGCACTAGGCGCTGGTCGTCAACGAGCATCACGCGGATCGGCTGGGTGGTCTGTGGTGCAGAAGAGTACATGGTTTCAATCCTAGATCACGAGGTAGTAGAGGGCACGGGTATTAGAGGTCGCGGTAGGGCAGCGCCGCCTCAACGAGCCAGCCGCCGTCGGGTTGCATACCGTAGGTGAGGGTGCCGTGGTAGAGGGCGATGCGCTCGCTCATGCCGCGCAGACCGTTACCGCTACCGGGTACCGGGCTGCTGGCGCGCTGATTTACGGCAGAGGCCGAGGCAGAGGAAACAGCGGAAACCGGGCCGTTCAGCACCCGCAAGTGCAGACCGGCCTCACCCCAGTGAATGGTGACGGTGGTTGCCGCGCCGGGGGAGTGCTTGAGCGCGTTGGTGAGCGCCTCCTGCACGGTGCGGTACGCCGCCAGCTCGGCACCCTGCGGTAGGGTGCGTGCCATGGTGCCGGTGATTCCGGTGAAGGTGACGGGTAGCCCGGCGCGGCGGCTCTGCTCCACGAGGGCGGGTACATCGCTGAGGGTGGGCACGGGCGCGTAGGCGGTTGCCTCGTCGGTGCGCAGTAGTCCGAGTAAGGAACGCATCTGCGTGAGCGAGTCGCGTGCCGTATCTGCGATGAGTTCGAGGGTCTGCTCGGCAATATCCGGTGTGCTCTGCTGCTGAACCTGACCCGACTGCTCAGCCTGACCCGACTGCTCTGCCTGTTGTGTTTGCTGTGCGCGTGCGGTGCGGGCGCTCGCGGCGGCGTAGCGTGCCCCATCCGCCTGAGAAATAATGCTGGAGAGCGAGTGCGCCACAATATCGTGCATTTCGCGGGCGATGCGGGTGCGTTCGTCCTGCGCAGCGAGGCGGCGTTCCTGTTCCTGTTCGTATTCGAGGCGGCGGGCGCGTTCTTCGAACTCTTCGCTGCGCAGTTCGCGCATGCGGCGGGAGTCGCCGAGGAACCAGAAGACGGTGAAGATGGATCCGCAGAGCACGCCGAGCATCAGGGAAATGAAGATACGGGCGGGTATGTCGTCCCAGTGGTAGAGGAGTGAGAGTGATGCCTGCACGGTGACGGCGAGTGCGCCGACCCAGCCGAGGATGAGGGAGCGGAAGCGGGCGCGGCGGGTCCAGTGCCTGCCGGTGTGGTAGGCGGCGAGGCTGACCGGCGGGTAGCAGGTGAGGGCGAGTGAATCGGGGAAGGGGGACACGAGGGTGAGGCAGAGTGCCGCGATGACCACGTAGATGCTGCCGTAGGGGAAGCGGTAGCGGAAGTAGAGCGCGGTGGTGCTGCAGATCGCGGAGATAACCGGGATCCAGCCGTAGCCGTTGATGAAGGCAACGGAGAGCACGCAGCAGAAGAACTGCATGTGTGCGACGACGAGGACGTTCATCCAGCCGCGTTTGTCTCTTAGGTAGCTTTGCACGCGGCTGGAGGCGGTGATTGCGTCGGCGGGCAGGTCGTTGCTTTCTGTGCTGCCGCGGGTATGCGTTACGGCGTAGCCTGATTCGGCTGTCTCTGTGCTGTGCTGTGGGTTCTGCTGGGGTTCGGTGTGCTTAAGGGGCATGTGTCCAGTGTATCGGGGTGGTGGGGTGGGATTGGGAGCCTCTTTTTTGCTCTCACGTGCAGGAATATTTTGTGGGTTTGTGTGTGGGGGCGTGTGCTTGAGTGAGTATGACACGCCAAAAACAGCTATTTTTAGTGACCTTAATTACTTTTTTATAGATTATTTATTCAACTAAAGCTTGAGAGTTTGGGGTTGTATGGGGTTCGAATTCGGGTTTATGAGACCCATAACTCCCTTAAGTAACCTATTTTGGTTGAAAAACCTTCAACCAAGGCGGAGAGTTTAAGGGAAACCCCCTCATCAAACCATTTTTGGAACCATTGCGGTGTAGGTCCTTGATGGGTATAGTTTTGGCTGTACCCGAAATCTACGCCGATGGTCTATGACCTCGCAGAGCGAACACCAAGCGCTCTGAAACGCGAAAGTCCCTAAGCAGGGGACCGGTTACAGCATTATGTCGTTATCACCAGAGGTTAGGCACAAGCCTACTTCACTCACTCGAATCTCATCAGGTGACGTTCTTCGCCGCGCACGACGGCGGGTGATAACTTTTATTCCTCAAAATGACATCACTCTCGAAGGACATACATGTCTACTAACATTTCTCGCCGCAAGGTTGTCGCTGGCGCAGCATGGGCTGCTCCGGTTGTCGCAGCATCTGCTGCAGTTCCCGCTTTTGCATCTTCCACTGAGTGCGACTACGCATCTGCTCCCAAGTTCAACATTTCCGGTCAGCCCTCCGGCGCTAAGGACACCGTCAAGTTCACCGTTCCCGCGAAGGTCGACAAGATCAAGTTCGAGGTTGCTGGTGGCGCAGGTGGCGGTTCCAACCAGGTTGCTGGTGGTTCCGGTGCTCTCGTGACCGGTGTAATCCCCGTCAAGGAAGGCCAGGTCATCGAGCTGGTCGCAGCTTCCGGTGGTGTGGCTTACCTGGAGTCCGTCAGGGGCGTCGACAGCCCCGCACTGTGGCAGACCCGCCCCGCAACCGGTGGTAAGGGTTACGGTAACGGTGGTGACGTCAACGAGCAGCCCGTTCCTGCTGACGCTAAGGCTCGCGTTGACGCTATCTGGTCCAAGCCTTCCGATATGAAGCGTTACCTCTACGGTGGTTCCGGTGGCGGTTCCTCCGCTCTGATTATCGACGGCACTCCGATTGCTGTTGCAGGTGGCGGTGGCGGTGCGGGTATCCGTACCCAGCCCGGTACCAACAACATGCCCTCGGGTAAGTACTACAACCCCAAGGCAGTCGACGCTTCCACCACCCGCCTGAGCGACCCCGACGTTAAGTCCGTTCTGCCCGCAGGTGCAAGCGCATCCGCAGCAGTCGGTGACAGCGCTGAGACCTCCATCTCTCACTACACCGTTCTGAAGCCGCACACTACTGATGGCACCGCTATGAAGGTTGCCGGTGGTCACGGTGGCGGTAACGGTCAGGGTGGTGCAGGTGGCGAGCAGCCCCTGCTGTACTCCACCCTGGGTAATGTCTACGGCGTTTTGGGCTTCAAGAGCCAGAACAAGCAGGAGCTCTTCAGCTCCGCTACCGCTGGTGACAAGGGTGGCTCCGGCTTCGACGGTAAGGGTGCAGACGGCGTCTTCGCATACTCCTACCAGATTGACAACAACGATATCTCCAAGCTGGAAATTGTTCACGCGACCAACCCTGTTAACCTCAACGATAAGACCAACCTGGACGAGGACTCCACCCGTAAGTCCTTCAACGGTTACCAGACTGTTGTCTCCGCAGGTGGTGGCGCAGGCTACGGTGGTGGTGGCTCCGGTGCTGCTCGAGGCCTCTCCTCCATCATCACCTCCCAGAAGTGGAACGGTAACGAAGAGCCCACTCGTTACCGCCAGAATGTTAGCGCACTGCTTCAGGCAGGCGCAGGTGGCGCTGGTGGCTCCTACGTTGCTCCCAGTGTTACCGGCGGTGCCATCGCATCCGCTAACAACGCTGCGAAGGCATCCGGCGTTCGTAACCCCGGTTACGTGAAGGTCTACCTCTGCGAGCGCTCCTAATAGCGTCTAAGTTCTTACCCTGTGAGAACTCGTAGATAAACGATATTCCCCGGCTGAATATTCAGCCGGGGAATATTGTTTTAATCTGCAGTGCCCATCTAGCCCACCCCTGCCTAGCCCAGAGTCTGAGAACCCGCCCGCACACTCTACCGCCCACCCGCGGCGCGTATTACGGTAGAGGCATGACTGAAGCACGTAGCATCGACCTCGCCGTCATCCCCGGCGACGGCATCGGCCCCGAAATCATTACCGAAGCCCAGCGCATCCTCACCCGCGCCTGCGAGCTCGAAAACATCACCGTAACCCCCACCCACTACAAGCTCGGCGCCGAGCACTGGCTGGAAACCGGTGAAACCCTGCCCGACTCCACCATGGACGCCCTCAAGCAGCACGACGCGATCCTCTTCGGCGCCATCGGTGCAGACCCGCGCAGCGGCAAGATTCCCTCCGGCCTCATCGAACGCGAAATGCTCCTGAAGCTGCGCTTCGCCTTTGACCACTACATCAACCTGCGCCCCTCCCGCCTGTACCCCGGCGCAGTCTCCCCGCTCGCCAACCCCGGCAACATCGACTTTGTGGTCGTGCGTGAAGGCACCGAAGGCCCCTACATCGGCAACGGCGGAGTCATCCGCGGCGGCACCCCGCACGAAATCGCCACCGAAGTCTCCCTCAACACCGCGCACGGTGTGGAGCGCCTGGTCCGCTATGCTTTCGAGCTGGCATCCACCCGCCGCAAGAAGGTCACCCTCGTGCACAAGACCAACGTGCTCACCCACGCAGGTCGCCTCTACAACCGCTACTTCACCGAAATCGCGGCTGAATTCCCCGAGGTTGAGACCGACTACCTGCACATTGACGCGACCACCATCTTCATGGTCACCGACCCCGCCCGCTTCGACGTGATCGTCACCGACAACCTTTTCGGCGACATCATCACTGACCTCGCAGGTGCAGTCACCGGCGGTATCGGCTACGCGGCAAGTGGCAACATCAACGCCGTCGGCGAGTTCCCCTCCATGTTCGAGCCCGTACACGGCTCCGCACCGGACATCGCCCGCCAGAACAAGGCAAACCCCACCGCCGCAATCCTCGCCGGTGCCATGCTGCTGCGCCACCTCGGCCATGATGCCGCCGCAGCCCGCATTGAGGACGCCGTCGAGGCAGATATGCGCGAAAACGGTGCCAG
>CAUTHR010000032.1:0-5226 GCA_963538455.1 Rothia mucilaginosa
TAGCGACATCAGGGTGCCCGAAGCGAAGCGAGGGCGGGTGCCCCTGTAGGAGCGAGGACGTACACCGCCCCTCAAGCGGTCCACATAGCCGGGTGTGGGCACAGGAAAGCCCGCCGCAACCCTAAAAGTTGCAGCGGGCAAACCATGCAAAAAGTCTCTATTACAGGACCGGCCAAATCCGCGTCACAAACTCACGGAAATCCTCCACATCCTTACCCTGCTCCAGCAGGCCAACGCCAAAACGAGTCGCAACCTCAGCATTATCCTCAAACGACAAATAAAACGAGCTGCCATTCACCGACTCAATCGTCACCGCATCATCACCCACACGATACGCATGCAGTGCATTCGTATTATCAATCGTCGTAGCCGTACCCGCAGGCGTCAATGCCGGCAAATTCACCGGAGCAATAATCACCTCATCAGGCGCATCCTGATACCCAACAATAAAATGCTGCTGATCAGGATACTGATGCAACGCCAAATCAGGATTACGGTAAACAGCACGGCCCGTCGCATACACCAAATTGTATGCACCGTAATTAATAATCTGCTCGTCAAAAACCGGGTGCAGAACCCGAATGAGTTCCTCACCCGTCAAAAACTCGCTACTCTCAACAGAGTTACGGGGGTCGATAACCTCTGCGTACTTACTTGCTTCGGTCAGCTCATCAGCGACCGGGATAATCGGTTCGGTCATAGCTTCAGTCTACCGGGGTAACCAACGAAGGTCACGAGTATTCACGCATATTACGCGCCATGACGCCCAAAAATGCGAGCTTTTCTCACCCGTTCAAAAACCTGCGCTGGAATCTATGCCCATACGTGCAAGGTGTCCACATCATGAAAGAAGAAGGTTGACTTGGGGGTTTCCGTGCAAAAACCACCACGACACTCCATAGAGATTTGACTCACCCCCTCTCGAAGCGCACCATAGAAGGGTGAAGACAGCAATGTTCCAGCGAATTCTAAACCTTGTCGACGTCGCCTAGGGCGAGTGGCAGGGTCTATTCACTGCGACTGAGCGCCCCTACCGCTACCACCAACAGCGAGGGGCATTTTTTATAGCTTGGTACCCCCGGGCATAGGATGCGTGAGGATCACACAAACCCCACGCAGAACATTGAGTACAACGAAGAACCATTAAGACACGAGGCATTTCCATGACCATGGGATTTTCCACTTCTGATGACGCGGCAAACGCTCCCGCAGAACGCATGACCGGTTCTCAGGCAATCGTCCGCACCCTCGAAGACCTGGGTGTGACTGACGTATTCGGCCTGCCTGGTGGAGCTATTCTGCCGACCTATGACCCCCTGTACGACTCCAAGAAGGTCCGCCACATCCTGGTCCGCCACGAGCAGGGTGCAGGCCACGCAGCTCAGGGCTATGCCGTGTCCAGCGGCAAGACCGGCGTGTGCATCGCAACCTCCGGCCCCGGCGCAACCAACCTGCTGACCGCAATCGCAGACGCGAACATGGACTCCATCCCCCTGGTCGCAATCACCGGCCAGGTGTCCACCAAGCTGCTGGGCTCCGACGCATTCCAGGAAGCTGACATCGTCGGCATGGCAATGCCCATCTCCAAGCACTCCTTCATGATCACCGACCCGCAGGACATCCCCCGCGCGCTCGCAGCAGCATTCCACATCGCATCCACCGGCCGCCCCGGCCCCGTGCTCGTGGACGTCACCAAGGACGCGCAGGTCGGCATGATGGAATACCGCGGCATCCCCGAGGACCTCGAACTGCGCGGCTACACCCCCGTCACCCGTGGCCACTCCAAGCAGATCCACGAAGCTGCCAAGTTCATCACCGAGTCCAAGCGCCCCGTCTTCTACGTCGGCGGTGGCCTGGTCCGCGCAGGTGCCTCCGAAGAGTTCCACAAGCTGGCAAAGCTCATCGGCGCACCCGTCGTCACCACCCTGAACGCTATCGGTGCGTTCCCCGACTCCGATCCCCAGAACCTCGGCATGCCCGGCATGCACGGCACCGTTCCCGCCGTCGCCGCAATGCAGAAGTCTGACCTGCTCATCACCCTCGGCGCACGCTTCGACGACCGCGTCACCGGTAAGCTCGACTCCTTCGCACCCGAGGCTAAGGTCATCCACATTGACGTTGACCCGGCAGAAATCTCGAAGATCCGCTTCGCGGACGTGCCGATCGTCGGTGACCTCAAGTACGTGCTGCCCGAGCTGACCGACCTGCTCTCGACCGAGTTCGCAGACCAGCTGCCGAACCTCACCGAATGGTGGAACGAGCTCAACGCAATCCGCAAGGACTACCCGCTCGGCTACGAGAAGCCCGCCGACGGCCTCGGCTCGCCCGAATACGTCCTCGAGCGCATCAGCGCCCTCACCGGCCCCGACGCATACTACGTCACCGGCGTTGGCCAGCACCAGATGTGGGGTGCACACTACATCCAGCAGGAAAGCCCCCGCCACTTCATCAGCTCCGCAGGCCTGGGCACCATGGGCTACGGCGTCCCCGCCGGCATGGGCGCAAAGGTCGCACACCCCGAATCCACCGTGTGGATCATCGACGGTGACGGCTGCTTCCAGATGACCAACCAGGAACTGGTCACCTGCGCACAGAACAACATCCCCGTCAAGGTTGCCATCATCAACAACTCCTCCCTCGGCATGGTGCGCCAGTGGCAGACTCTGTTCTACAACGAGCGCTACTCCAACACCGACCTGAAGGACGGCCACGGCACCGTACGCATCCCCGACTTCGTCAAGCTCGGCGAAGCATACGGCTGCGCAACCTTCCGCTGCGAGCGCGACGAAGACGTGGACGCAACCATTAAGGCTGCCCTCGAAATCAACGACCGCCCCGTGGTCATTGACTTCACCGTCAGCCCCCACGCCCTCGTCTGGCCCATGGTCCCGGCAGGCGTATCTAATGACAAGATTTGGATTGCGAAGAACACTTCGCCCGAGTTCGATCGTGAGGGAGAGAACTAATGTCTCAGCACACTCTGTCCGTTCTGGTAGAAGATAAGCCGGGCGTTCTCACCCGCGTCTCCGGTCTGTTCTCCCGCCGCCTGTTCAACATCCTCTCCCTGGCTGTGGGCCCCACCGAAAACCCCGGTGTCTCCCGCATCACCGTCGTGACCGAAGGTGACGCCCACACCATCGAGCAGATCACCAAGCAGCTGAACAAGCTCGTTCACGTGCTGAAGGTCGTCGAGCTTCCCGCCGACTCCTCCACCCGCCGCGGCCACATCCTGATCAAGGTCAAGGCAGACGCAGTAGCACGCCTGCAGATTGTTCAGGCAGCAGACCTGTTCCGTGCATCCGTGATTGACGTTTCCCCCGAATCCGTTGTCATCGAGGCAACCGGTTCCGAGGAGAAGCTCAACGCACTGCTGGACGTTCTGGAACCCTACGGCGTTCGCGAAATCGTTCGCGCAGGCACCATCGGCCTGGCACGTGGCCCCCGCGCCATGAGCGAGCGCATCTAACACCCACCAGGGTGCAACACAAACCCCGCACCAGCGGGGGATAGCGTCGGGTATCGCACCGCTTCGACCGGGAAACCGGCGGGCGATGCGATACCCGCCCCTATGGGCTCACAGACCTTCCGGATACTTCAGATGCTGAGAAGTACTCTCGACAGCCCGCAACTAAACAGCTATCAAGTAGAATAGTGAATGTTGAGCCCAGCCTGGGCCGCATATCAAACTTACTGAGGAGAAGAAAAATGGCAGCAACCATTTTCTACAACGACGACGCAGACCTCTCCCTGATCCAGGGCCGCACCGTAGCAGTTATCGGTTACGGCTCCCAGGGCCACGCACACGCACTGAACCTGCGTGACTCCGGCGTGAAGGTCATCGTCGGTCTGTCCGAGGGCTCCAAGTCCCGTGCCAAGGCTGAGGCAGAAGGCCTGCGCGTCGCAACCGTTGCAGAAGCAGCAGCAGAAGCAGACGTCATCATGATCCTGACCCCGGACCAGGTCCAGGCAAAGGTCTACGCAGAGAGCATCGAACCCCACCTGAAGCCCGGCAACGCACTGTTCTTCGCACACGGCTTCAACATCCGCTTCGGCTACATCACCGCACCCGAGGGTGTCGACGTGGCAATGGTCGCCCCCAAGGGCCCCGGCCACACCGTTCGCCGCGAATTCGAAGCAGGCCGCGGCGTTCCCGCCCTGGTCGCAGTTGAGAAGGACGCATCCGGCGAAGCACTCGCACTGGCACTGTCCTACGCAAAGGGCCTCGGCGCAACCCGCGCAGGCGTCATCAAGACCACCTTCACCGAAGAGACCGAGTCCGACCTGTTCGGCGAGCAGGCAGTCCTCTGCGGCTCCACCTCTCAGCTCGTTCAGTACGGCTTCGAGGTTCTGACCGAGGCTGGCTACCAGCCCGAAATCGCATACTTCGAGGTCCTGCACGAGCTCAAGCTCATCGTCGACCTGATGATCGAAGGCGGCATCGCTAAGCAGCGTTGGTCCATCTCCGACACCGCAGAGTACGGCGACTACGTCTCCGGCCCCCGCGTGATCTCCCCCGAGGTCAAGGAAAACATGAAGGCTGTCCTGGCAGACATCCAGAACGGCAACTTCGCAAAGCGCTTCATGGAAGACCAGGCTGCAGGCGCACCCGAGTTCAAGGAACTGCGCGCAAAGGGCGAGGCACACCCCATCGAGGCAACCGGCCGCAAGCTGCGCGAGCTGTTCTCCTGGAACTCCGTTGACGACGACTACACCGAAGGTTCCGTCGCTCGCTAAACGGTAGCTCAGCAATAGCTTTCTAAGGATCCGGCGTCCCACCCACACCCCGCCACGGGGGAGGGGGTGGGGCGCCGGATTCTCGCTATTTCAGACCGAACCACAGCACCCAACAAATATGTGATGCAGTTCATGCTCGCTCAAGTTGCGTGCGCCCACAGAATGCCGTATAGTATTTACTTGTTGCAGGGGAAACCCTGAAAAACAAATAAGCGCCTCTAGCTCAATTGGCAGAGCAATTGACTCTTAATCAATGGGTTCTGGGTTCGAGTCCCAGGGGGCGCACTTCAAAGAAAATCCCGCTGATTCTTCGGAATCGGCGGGATTTTTGCGTTCCCTGAATAAATACAGTTTTCATGGGTTGAGGTGTAGATATTCCCCTTGCTCCGGTGGTCGATGCTTGGAAGACGGTATTCGCCCTCGTTCCTACAGGGAACCCGTCCTCGCTTCGCTTCGGACACCCTGATGTCACTACGGGCGATACCGTCTTTC
>CAUTHR010000033.1:0-4878 GCA_963538455.1 Rothia mucilaginosa
AAGCTGCGCCTGAGCGAATCCTCCGAGGAGGACAACTACACGACCGTCATGCTGGTCGGTTTCAACTCCGCGAAGGAACCCCCGGGCAACGGTGAGGACGCCCTCGACGTGATTCATCGCGCGTTCGACCCGTGCGATGAGAGCCCCGGCTTCGACATGGACGACTTCTACGACTATGCCTCCGTCGCCCCGCAGCTGCTGAACAATGACGACTCCGAATCCACGGTTCTGGTGTGGCCCAAGATGTTCTACAACATGGTCACCATCCCGGAGCGCCACCTGCGCCTGCTCGTAGTGACTGGCCCCGCCCCGAGCCTGTGCCTGCAGCGGTTCATGACCCGCTTCTTCAAGTACGTGAAGAAGCTCCACGTGGACCACGCGATCTTCGTTGAAACCTTTGAGGATCAGGTGGCGCACACCCGCCCGTACCCGTACACGCTGACCACTCACGACGAGAAGCTGGCGGCAATCCCCGGTATTCTGCACGAGGACTACACCGGCCCCACCTCGGTGACGATGGCAATGTCTGCGCTCGCCGCTGAGCACGGCCTGTCCTCCTCGGTCATGCTGCGTATGAGCATCCCGGGGTACCTGAGCTTTGACCAGCAGAACCCGCGTGCGGTCGTGAGCCTGATTGAGGCGCTGGAAGTCATCCTCGGCATTAAGGTTGAGTCTGAGGAGTACGACCGCCTGCGCGCCCACGCTGATGAGTGGGAGGCGGAGCTCGCCGAAGAAATGGCGAAGGACTACGAGAAGGTTGAGCTGGTGCGTGAGATTGAGCAGAAAATGGATTCGACTCTGCGCACTGTCTCCGGTGAGGTGATCGCCGAGGATATTGAGGGCTACCTGGATTCCCTCAGCGGCGCCTCCGAGGGTGTAAATCCTGGCGATGGTGGTGCGGATTCCGCGGAGGATTCTTCGGAACGTTAGGTCCGTTCGCACATATGGCGCGGGTATGGGAAAATGATAGGTAACTATGCCCATACCCGCAGCCAGCATCTCGAAAGGATGATGTGATTGGCACCGATGTCGAAGAACCCGCCCGTTCCGGCGGCGACCGACCCCGCGATTATTCGCAATTTCTGCATTATCGCCCATATTGACCACGGTAAGTCCACCCTCGCAGACCGTATGCTGCAGGCCACCGGCGTGGTTGCCCCGCGCGATATGAAGGCGCAGTACCTGGACCGCATGGACATTGAGCGTGAACGCGGTATCACCATTAAGTCCCAGGCTGTGCGCATGCCCTGGGATGTTGACGGCACCTCCTACGCGCTGAATATGATTGACACCCCCGGCCACGTGGACTTCACCTATGAGGTGTCCCGCTCCCTGGCCGCGTGTGAGGGTGCGCTTCTGCTCGTGGACGCCGCCCAGGGTATTGAGGCTCAGACCCTGGCGAACCTGTACCTGGCGATGGAGAACGACCTGACCATCATCCCGGTGCTGAACAAGATTGACCTTCCCGCGGCTCAGCCCGATAAGTACGCTGAGGAGCTGGCGAACCTGATTGGTTGCGAGCCGGACGAGGTTCTGCGCGTATCGGGTAAGACCGGTGAGGGTGTTGAGGCTCTGCTGGACCGTATTGTGGAGGCGATTCCCGCCCCGCAGGGTGACGCATCCGCCCCGGCGCGTGCCATGATTTTTGACTCGGTGTACGACTCGTACCGCGGCGTGGTCACCTATGTGCGTGTTGTGGACGGTAGCCTGCAGCCGCGTCAGAAGATTAAGATGATGTCTACCGGCGCTGAGCATGACCTGCTTGAAATCGGCGTGATTTCCCCGGAGCCTGTGCCGTCGAAGGGCCTGGGTGTGGGCGAGGTGGGTTACCTCATTACCGGTGTGAAGGACGTCCGTCAGTCCCGTGTGGGTGATACTGTCACCTCCGCCGCGAAGCCTGCGCAGGAGTCCCTGGGCGGTTACGAGGACCCGAAGCCGATGGTGTTCTCGGGCCTGTTCCCGATTGATGGTTCGGACTACCCGGCGCTGCGTGACGCACTGGATAAGCTGAAGCTCAACGACGCCGCGCTGATTTACGAGCCGGAGACTTCTGCCGCTCTGGGCTTCGGTTTCCGCTGTGGCTTCCTGGGTCTGCTGCACCTGGAGATTGTGCGTGAGCGCCTGGAACGCGAGTTCAACCTGGACCTGATTTCGACCGCACCGAACGTTATTTACGACGTGGTAGATGAGGCGGGTAACGCTAAGCGCGTGACCAACCCGAGCGAATTCCCCGAGGGTAAGGTCGCGACCATTCGCGAGCCCATGGTGGCGTGTACGATTATTGCCCCGAGCGAGTACATTGGTGCGATTATGGAGCTGTGCCAGGCTCGCCGCGGCCAGATCGGCGGCATGGATTACCTTTCCGAGGATCGTGTGGAGATGCGTTACCGCCTGCCCCTGGCAGAGATCGTGTTCGACTTCTTCGATCAGTTGAAGTCCCGTACCCGCGGTTACGCGTCGCTGGACTGGAAGTTCGACGGTGAGGAAGAGGCTGACCTGGTGAAGGTCGACATCTTGCTGCAGGGTGAGAAGGTGGATGCGTTCAGCGCCATTACTCACCGCGATAAGGCGTACTCGTACGGCCTGATGATGACTTCTAAGCTGCGTGAGCTGATTCCTCGTCAGCAGTTTGAGGTGCCGATTCAGGCGGCTATCGGTTCGCGTATTATTGCCCGCGAGAATATCCGTGCGATGCGTAAGGACGTTCTTTCTAAGTGTTACGGTGGCGATATTTCGCGTAAGCGTAAGCTGCTGGAGAAGCAGAAGGAAGGCAAGAAGCGCATGAAGATGGTCGGTCGTGTGGAGGTTCCTCAGGAAGCCTTCATTGCGGCACTGTCTTCGAGCGAGGAGAAGGAAAAGAAGAAGTAGCCTTTCGCTGCTGTAGCTTTTCCGGCTGTGTGCTGACCTGTTTAAGTAGAGAACCCGGCTGGTGCCTCGTGTACCGCCGGGTTCTCTGCACGCTGTCTGTTGATGCCGCCCGCCCGCTGATGCCACCCGCGTAGCCGCATGCGCGGTGCCCATATTTGATTCCCCCGACCTCTACACCTAGTTCCAGGAGGCAGAATGCCCGCCCAGCCCACCGGCGCCCCCGCACCCCGCGACGGGCGCATCCCCGCCACCAGCGCGGCAGGATGCGAAACCCGCGACTTCAGCCTCTACGTACACATCCCCTTCTGCTCCGTACGCTGCGGCTACTGCGACTTCAACACCTACGCCACCGAAGACTTCGGCAACGGCATCGGCCTCGGCACCTACGCCGACGACGCCATCGCAGAAATCCTCTTCGCCGCCCGCACCCTCGAAACCTCCGGCGTCGCAAAACGCCCCATGCACACCGTCTTCTTCGGAGGCGGCACCCCCACCAAACTACCCGCCCGCGACCTCGTACGCATCCTGCAAGCAGCCATCGACGTATTCGGTCTCGTCGAAGGCGCAGAAGTCACCACCGAAGCGAACCCCGACTCCGTCACCCTCGAAGACCTGCAAACCCTCAAGGACGGCGGCTTCACCCGCGTATCCTTCGGCATGCAGTCCGTGGTCCCCGAGGTGCTACAGGTACTCGACCGCACCCACACGCCCTCGAACGTGCCGAAGGTCGTCGCCTGGGCTAAGGAGGTCGGCCTGCAAGTATCCGTGGACCTGATTTACGGTTCGCCGGGGGAGAGCCTGCAGCAGTGGGAGCGCAGCGTGCGCGCCGCAATCTCTTACGAACCGGACCATATTTCCGCCTACTCGTTGATCGTGGAGGACGGCACGAAGCTTGCCGCGCAGATTCGCCGCGGCGAATACACCATGCCCGATGAAGACCTCATGGCGGACATGTACCTGCTCGCCGAGGAGCTACTCACCGAAGCCGGCTACCAGTGGTACGAGGTCTCCAACTACTCGCGCAGCGAGGACACCCGCAGCGACCACAACCTCGCCTACTGGCGCAACCAGGACTGGTGGGGCATCGGCCCCGGCGCGCACTCGCACGTGAACGGTACCCGCTGGTGGAACGTGAAGCACCCGGTGCCGTACGCGCAGAAGGTGCGTGCGGGGGAGTCCCCGGCGGCGGCACGTGAGGTGCTGGACACCGCCACTCGTGCTTTTGAAACGATTATGCTCATGATCCGTGTGCGCGAGGGCCTGGCGATGCGCGAGCTGCTCGCGGTGCACGATGAGGCGCAGCTGGGCGCCTCGCTGCGTTGGCTGGTTTCTCAAGCTCTGATTGAGCCTGATGCTTTAACATCTCAGGCTGAACCTGACCCTGAGTCTCACGTGCGCCTGACCCTCAAGGGCCGCCTGCTGGGAGACGCGGTTACCCGTGAGCTGCTCCCGGAAGTTACTGAGGAGCAGGAGGAGCGCTAAGAAATACGTGCGTGATAAGGGGCTTTTCAATCGGGGCGACGTTCCGGTTCTGGTCTGTCGCAGCTCCACTTGATGCTTTTCTCTAACGCTGCCTGCGAATGGCGTGCACCCCGGTATTGCCGTAATATTTCGGTGATTTCGGGGTGTTTTTGTGGGTTCAGAAAAATTTTTAAAAAAATTTTCGGGGCTGTTTGGGGGAGTGTTGGGGGAGCACTAAACCTTACACAGGCGTGCTAATTGTTCGCATTTGTGCTGGACTAGCTAAAAGAATTTTCCACTCTTTCGTGCCGCTTTGAGGGTGCGTATTTTTCGAATACTTTCCTGAGAAAAATTTTCCCAAAACCCCTAATTTCAAGTTGTGGTTGAAGGTTACGCTGTGCCATAATAGGTCTTGGCAGGACGGTATATGTCTAACAGCGTGTTCTCGTCTTTGCTGAAGTTGAGTGAATACGGTTGTGGGCTCCTGGTAACAGGGGCCCACGATCGTTTAACAACGATTATCTACAGCACCATTCGGTAGAGTTTGCG
>CAUTHR010000034.1:0-4847 GCA_963538455.1 Rothia mucilaginosa
CTCGCCGGGCTCTCGCTGGGCTCTCAAAGTACACACCGCAGGTGCCTGCGAGCGCGCGCCATGAGTAACTACGCCATGTAGCTATACCAAGCGTAGCTAGAGCTTAGTCGCTGCTACCGCCCGAGTCTCCTCCGCCGGAGTCGCATCCACCGGAGTCGCCGCCGCCAGAGTAGTCGGAGCTACTGTAGCTGCTGTAGTCGGAGCTGCTCGAGCTGCTGGAGCTTCCGGCGTCGAAGTCGCCCGCGTCCGGGTCGGGGCCCGGGTCCACGAAGTCGTCTTCGTCGTCCTCTTCCCGCGAAGAGTCCGAGGAGTCCGAAGAGGCCACGACAGACGACGAGGTGCTCACGTCGCCACCGCGAGCCGCGTTCTGCATGGCGCGTGCCTCCAGGAACGCAGTCACGTACGCAAGCACTGCACCGGCAATAATGATGACGACCATCCACACGGAGCGATCCAAACCTGCAATGTAGGCGAACAGCCAGATAATGCAGGCGTTGGTGAGCGCCATGAGGGTGCCCTTGAACAGCGCCTTGCCGATGATGGATTGGTTATTCGGCTGGCTCATGGTTAGCTCAGTTCAGCGGCAAGCTTGCGCAGGCGTGCGAGGGAGGAGTCCTTGCCCCGGATTTCCATGGATTCGAACAGCGGCGGGGAGATGCGCTCACCCGACACTGCGATGCGCACGGGGCCGAATGCGAGGCGCGGCTTGATTTCCAGGCCGTCGACGATTGCGGCGCGCAGGGCTGCTTCGATGTTGGCTGCGGTGAAGTCCTCGAGGGGCTCGAGAGCCTCGATAGCGGCGGCGAGAACCTGCGGTGCGGATTCCTTGAGCTGCTTGCGTGCGTCGTCAGCCACGGTGATCTCGTCGTCGCTCTTGAAGAGGAATGCGAGCAGGCCGGGTGCTTCGCCGAGCAGCTGCATGCGCTCCTGGACGAGGGGGGCTGCTTCGGTGAGGATCTGCTCTTCACGCTCGGTGAGGGTCTCACCGAGTACGCCTGCAGCCTGCAGGTACGGGATGAGGCGGTCGCGGAAGTCCTTGGGGTCGAGCGCACGGATGTGGTCGCCGTTGATGGACTCTGCCTTCTTCACGTCGAAGCGTGCGGGGTTGGCGACAACGTCGTGTACGTCGAAGTGCTCGACGAGCTCGTCGATGCTGAAGACGTCCTGGTCTGCGGAGAGGGACCAGCCCAGCAGGGACAGGTAGTTCAGCAGGCCTTCCTTGATGAAGCCGGAGTCGCGCAGCAGGAAGAGGTTCGACTCGGGGTCGCGCTTGGAGAGCTTCTTGTTGCCCTGGCCCATGACGTAGGGCAGGTGGCCGAATTCGGGGATGAAGCTGGTCACGCCGGTGTCGATGAGTGCGCGGTAGAGCGCGATCTGGCGCGGGGTGGAGGAGAGCAGGTCCTCGCCGCGCAGCACGTGGGTGATGCCCATGAGTGCGTCGTCGACGGGGTTCACGAAGGTGTACAGCGGGTCGCCGTTGGAGCGGACGACCACGTAGTCGGGTACGGTGCCAGCCTTGAAGGTGATTTCACCGCGAACCAAGTCGTTGAAGGTGATGTCCTCGTCGGGCATGCGCAGACGCCACACGGGCTTGCGGCCCTCGGCGCGGTAGGCTTCCTTCTGCTCTTCGGTGAGGTTACGGTCGTAGTTGTCGTAGCCGAGCTGCGGGTCCTGACCGGCTGCCTTGCGGCGCTCCTTCACCTCGTCGGGGGTGGAGAAGTCTTCGTACACGTAGCCGCCCTCAACGAGCTTCTGGAAAATCTCGTTGTAGATGCCTGCGGTCTTACGCTCGGACTGGCGGTAGGGCTCGTGGGGGCCGCCGACGCCGACGCCTTCGTCCCAGTTGATGCCGAGCCAGTGCAGGGATTCGAGCACCTGGTTGAACGACTCTTCGGAGTCGCGTGCCGCGTCGGTGTCTTCGATGCGGAAGATCAGCTTGCCGCCGGTGTGGCGTGCGTATGCCCAGTTGAAGAGGGCGGTGCGGACCATGCCCACGTGCGGGGTGCCGGTGGGCGAGGGGCAGAAGCGTACGCGGGTGTCTGCGGGGCTGTTGAGTACGGGACCGTGGTATTCGGTCATGATGTCTCCTTGACGGTGTGTTTCAGGATGTACGTTACGTTGTGGGGCGCGGGCGGTTAGTCGCGCACGCGGGTGACGAGGGAGCCGATGCCTTCGACTTCGACCTCTACTTCGTTGCCGTCGCGCAGTACGCTGATGCCGGCGGGGGTGCCGGTGAGCAGTACGTCGCCGGGCAGCAGGGTGAAGATTTCGGAGGCTGCGGCAACCTGTTCGGCTACGGAGTAGTGCATTTCGGAGGTGTTGCCTTCCTGCACGACGTCGCCGTCAACCCAGGTGGTGATGTTCAGCGAGTCGGTGTCCAGGTCGGTTTCAATCCACGGGCCGAGCGGGGTGGAGCCGTCGAAGCCCTTGGCACGGGTCCACTGGCGGTCCTCGAGCAGGTCGCGGGCGGTGAGGTCGTTTGCCACGGTGTAGCCGAAGATGACCTCGTGCACGCGCTCGAGCGGTACGGACTTGGCGATACGACCGATAATGACGGCGAGTTCACCTTCTGCGCTGACGGCTTCGGAATACTCGGGCAGGGTCACGGGGTCGCCGGGGCCGATGACGGTGGTGTTGGGCTTGAGGAAGAACTGCGGGGAGGCGGGCGCCTCGGTTCCTGCCCAGTTTGCGATCGCTCCAATCACCTTGGAGCGGGGGATGATCGGGGCGAGCAGGCGTACCTGGTCGATGGGGTAGGTGGTGCCGGTCGGTTCGATGCCCGAGTAGAAGGGGTCGCCGGCGAGTACGCGCAGGGTTTCTTCGCCTGCGTCGCCTTCTACCAGCCCGAAGTGGAGCTCATTATTTACGGTAAATCGTGCAATACGCATACTTTCTAGGGTACCAGCCTTCGAGGGCGGGGGCGGCGGGCGGAATTGGCAAGGCAGGTTTTAGCCCGGCGGGGTTCAACACTATTAGGTTCGGCGGGGTGCGCCTCCCCTGTCCTCGCGCTATCAACGCCGCGCGCAATATTCGCTGAGCACAGCACTGACCGGGCACAGCGAATCCCCGCGGGTGTGCGTTCCGGGTGGGAGCGCATCCTACGGGGATTTCGCGTGAAAGATTAGATGAGGCGGGTCATCCAGCCGTGGCGGTCCTCAACGGTGCCGAGCTGAATGCCGACGAGCTCTTCGCGCAGGCTCTTGGAGATTTCGCCGAAGTGCTCGGTGGGTGCCGGGATTTCGAAGTCTTCTGCCTTGAGCTTGCCGATGGGCGCGACCACTGCTGCAGTGCCGCAGGCGAAGATTTCGGTAATGTCGCCGTTTGCCACGCCTTCACGCCACTCATTGAGGGTGATAGCGCGCTCCTCCACGGTCATACCGCGGTCCTTAGCGAGCTGAATCAGCGAGGAGCGGGTCACGCCCTCCAGGATGGTGCCGGTCAGCTCGGGGGTGACGATCTTGTTTTCCTTGCCGAAGATGAAGAACACGTTCATGCCGCCGAGCTCTTCGATGGCGTCGCCGCGGTGCGGGTCCTTGAAGATAACCTGCTTGCAGCCGTGCTTTTCACCCTCGGTCTGGGCAATCATGGATGCTGCATAGTTACCGCCGCACTTTGCCGCACCGGTGCCGCCTTCGCCTGCACGGGCGTAGGTGGTGGAGAGCCAGATGTCCACGGGTTCGGGGGTGCCGAAGTAGTTACCTGCGGGCGAGCCGATCACGTGGTACTGCACGTGGCGTGCGGGGCGAACGCCGAGGAACGCCTCGGTTGCGATCATGAAGGGGCGGAAGTAGAAGGCTTCACCGTCGCCGGTGGGTACCCACTGCTCGTCCATCTTCACGAGTTCGCGCAGGGATTCGATGAAGGTCTCTGCGGGCAGTTCGGGCAGGGAGAGGCGGCGTGCGGAGTTCGCGAAACGTGCCGCGTTCTTCTCGGGGCGGAAGGTCCATACAGAGCCGTCGGCGTGGCGGTAGCCCTTGATGCCTTCGAAGATTTCCTGGCCGTAGTGGAACACGGATGCTGCGGGGTCGAGGACGAGCGGGCCGTAGGGGTGAACTCGTGCGTCGTACCAGGTGCCGCCGGTCTTGTAGTCGCCTTCCCAGTCGATGGTGACCATGTGGTCGCTGAAGTAGTCACCGAAGCCGGGGTTTGCGAGGATTTCGGCGCGGCGTTCGGCGGTGGCGGGTGACTGGTTTGCTTCGTGGCTGAATTCGGTTGCCATCGTTCTGCGTTCCTCTTCGTCTAATGCATCATTCTGCGTTCTTCGAGTTCGGTCGCTCTCGCACGGTGGGAGCGGCCGGGGCTGCCTGCGGCCGCTGATGCGCCGGGGTGTGTGCGGTGGGCGCGGTGCCGAGGCAGGTGGTGCATCCGTGGGGACGGTTCGTGCTTTCGAGAAGCGTGGATGCATCAAGGTACGCGGTGGAGGGTATCCACCGCCGAGGTGCCGGGCGGGTGTGCTCGACTGTTTTAGAGTACCGGAAAGATGCTTTTGCCGCATGTGCACCTTTTACCCCATTCAGGATGTGAACAGGTGGGTTTCGCAGGTCAGGTTCGGCGGGCGGGTTTAAACCTAGCGGCAGTGGATACCTCTCCCCCGCCCGCACAGATATATGTAGCCACGAGCGTGGGCAGACGAGCGCGGGGCAGGCACAGGTAAAGCCCGGAAGGTGCGTTCCTTCCGGGCTTCCCTAGCGTTTTTATTCAGCGCTCATGCTGTCATGAGCGAGTTTTAGTCAGCTGACCTTAGCCGAGGCGTGCGAGCACGTCCGCGCCGACCTGATCGGTTCCGCGCACACTGGCACCGTTTTCGCGCATATCTGCCTCGACGGCGTCCTCAATGCGGGCTGCGG
>CAUTHR010000035.1:0-4765 GCA_963538455.1 Rothia mucilaginosa
ACTTCCGTAAAATGGTGTCTATGGCTAAGAAAACTAAAGGTAAGAAGAGCGGCGCAGCAACCGCCGCCGTGGCACTGCTGACCGAGACGAACACCCCCTTCCAGATGCGCGAATACGAGCATGTTGAGGGTGTCACCTCCTTCGGTGAAGAGGCCGCGAAGAACCTCGGCGCCTCCGAGGAGCAGGTGTTCAAGACCCTGCTGATTGTGCACGAGAAGGATTTCGCGGTCGCAATCGTGCCCGTGTCTGGCAAGCTGAACATTAAGGCCGCTGCCGCTGCGCTGGGTTGGAAGAGCGCCTCCATGTGCGATCCGAAGGTCGCTGAGCGCCGCACCGGCTACGTGGTGGGCGGTATTTCTCCGCTGGGCCAGAAGACCCCCTCCCCCACCCTGCTCGATGAGTCTGCGCAGCTTTTTGACACGATCATGGTCTCTGGCGGTAAGCGCGGCCTGGATGTTGAGCTCGCCCCGGACGACCTGCTGAAGCTCACCAACGGCAAGTACGCTGATATCCGCGCGTAGCGGGAATAATCCGCCCGGCCGCGGCGTTATATGAGCTGTAAGAGCCTGGACATGAGAGCAAAGTGAAGGAGTCATGATGGGCAACTCGCTACCCGGCGTGGGTGCTATCGCCAAGAACTGGCGTGAAGTCCTCAAGCCTGAAGAATACGCTGTTCTGCGTGAGGGCGGCACCGAGCGCGCGTTCACGGGTGAGTACTGGAACACCCACACTGAGGGTGTGTATTCTTGCCGTGCCTGCGGTACGGAGCTGTTCCGTTCCGATCAGAAGTTCGATTCGCATTGTGGCTGGCCGTCGTTTTTCGCGCCGCTGGCTGAGGACCGTGTGCGTTACCTGGAGGATACGACGTTCGGTATGCGCCGCGTGGAGGTGCGTTGCGCCGCCTGCGATTCGCATCTGGGTCACGTGTTTGAGGGTGAGGGTTACCCGACTCCCACAGATTTGCGGTATTGCATTAATTCGGTGTGTCTGACGCTGACCCCCGCTAGTGAAGCACAGCCTGGCGATACCCCGGTTGACGAGGCGGAATCCACCGAATAGACCCCGGCGATGCCCCCAGCGGGCACGCCGGTGAACCCCTTATTGTGAGTCTCTCTAAATTCGAGGCTTTAAGCTCGGGCGGGTAGAATGGCGTAGTGCCTTCGCGGGCACGCCACCCCGCCCGGGCTCGTGTTTGCTCGGGCGTACGCCTACCCGGGCATCTGGCGCATCGTATGGGCGCGTCGAACCAGACAGAGGAAAAGGATTGAGTGCATGAGTACCGCAGCTGAACAGAATGCCGCAGGCACCCCTCAGCTGACCCTTCACGGTATCGAAGTTCCGGAGATTGTTCCTCTGGAGGCCCCTTCCTCACCGATTCCGACTCTCATCACCACTGAGAGCGGTCTGCGTCGTGCCGCTGAGCAGTTGGCGGCGGCGTCCGGCCCGGTGGCTGTTGATACGGAGCGTGCCCAGGGCATCCGCTACGGTTCGCGTGCTTTTTTGGTGCAGCTTAAGCGTGAAGATCAGCTGTACCTGATTGACCCTGAGGCGTTTAAGGATCTGCGCATTATTAACGATGCTCTGGCTGATGCTGAGTGGGTTATTCACGCCGCGATTCAGGACTTCCCGAGCCTGGATATGCTCGGTATGCGCCCGAACCGACTGTTTGATACGGAGCTTGGTGCGCGTCTTGCCGGTCTGGAGCGTGTGAACCTGGGTGCGACCGTTGAGGAGCTGCTCGGCTATAAGCTGGCGAAGAAGCACTCGAAGGAAGACTGGTCGCGCCGCCCCCTGCCGGAGTCCTGGCTGAACTATGCGCTGCTGGACGTTGACGTGCTCATTGATTTGCGTGACGCGTTGGAGGATTTGCTCCGCCAGCAGGGTAAGCTGCAGTACGCCCTGGAGGAGTTCGAGTACCTGTGCAAGACCCCGGTGAAGGATCCGACGGATCAGCCGGAGCGTTGGCGTAAGACGAAAGGCCGCACGATGCTGCGTTCGGTCAAGCAGCTGACGGCGCTGCGTAACCTGTGGCATGAGCGTGACTCGCTGGCACGTAAGAAGGACGTTGACGCGAAGCGTCTGCTGCCCGATTCTGCGATTGTGGAGGCGGCACGCACCATGCCCCGTAACGTGCCCGCCATCATGTCGATTCCCGGTTTTCAGACGCGCGGTTTGCGTCGTGAGGGCCCGCGCTGGGTGCGTGCTATTGCTGCGGCGGCACGCGGTGAGAACGCTGTACCGTTCACTTTGCCGTCGACTGCCCCGCCGCCGTTGAAGGCGTGGGAGTCCAAGCGCCCCGAGAACTTGGCGCTGTTCACCGAGGTTCGCCATGCCATTGATGAGCTGTCGGAGAAGCTGACCATTCCGGCGCAGAACCTGATCACGACCGATTATGTTCGCCGCCTCTGCTGGGAGCCGCCGGCTCGTTTTGACGAGCAGACCCTGCGGGATGCACTCGCCGAGTACGGTGCGCGTTCGTGGCAGACGGGTCTGGTTGCCCCCGTGATTGCGCCGATTTTTGCCCGCCACCTGGGGTAGATTTCCTAACGCTAAATAGACGTGTGTGCCGGTTGGGTGTGTTGTTGATGTGACCACCCGACCGGCATTTTGTGTACCTCGGGAGTTGCCTCAGGAGTCGTCTCGGGAGCAAATGCGAACAAAGCTTAGCCTGCTCTCATTCGATTTTTATCCCAAACCGGCATAGGGTGGAGAGAGTACACGAAAGGAACCACCATGCCCGCACCCAACGGATGCTGCCGCTCTCAGAAGGCATGCGCCTCCCCTGCTACCGAATCTAATGCCGTCGACACCGCAGTCGATACCGCAGAGATTGAATCTGCTTCGCGCGTCTTCTCCCGCCGCGCAACCCTCATCACCGGTGCCGTCGCATCCGGTGCGCTGCTCGCATCCTGCGCTGAAGGTGACTCTAACGTCACCGCACCCGAAGGCACCGTTGAGGTAGGTTCTGCCTCCGCAGTGGGTGTGGGCAAGGCGGCGCGTCTGACCCACGGCTCCACGACCGTTATCGTCTCCCAGCCCTCGTCTGGCGAATACAAGGCGTTCAGCACCGTCTGCACCCACCAGGGCTGCCAGGTGCAGGTGCAGGACTCCAACCGCATCGTGTGCCCCTGCCACGGCTCCGAGTACGCCGTAGCTGACGGCTCGGTCATTCACGGCCCCGCTGAGGAGGCGCTGACCAGCTACCCGGTGCAGGTGAAGGGCGGCAAGATTTTCGTCGCCCACACCAATAAGGACTCCTAAAACCCGTAGTTCAGAAGACGTACGGCAAAGCCCCGCCCATCACAATGGGCGGGGCTTCTGTCTGCCTATACTGTACTTGTCATTGAGCAGCTTGTCATTGAGCGCCTGCTATTGCGGCGCGCTACTGAGAGAAGCTCAGGCGGCAACACATTTGAAGTACGACCGCTTAGCGGGTGTGGCGTGGCTTCTGGCCCTCTTCACGAGCGAACGGCACCTTATCGCCAGCCAGCTGCGCACGCAGATCCGCGATAATGGTCTCCGCGGTCAGGCCGACCTCCTCAAGAATCTGCTCGCGGGAAGCGTGCGGAATGAACTCGGCAGGAAGACCCAGCTCGCTCAGCGCGGTATCCACGCCAGCCGCACGCATTTCCTGGCGGATGCGCGAACCCACACCGCCGGAACGCACGCCGTCCTCAATGGTCACCACAATGCGGTGATCACGAGCCAACTCAATAACCGAAGACGGCACCGGCATCACCCAGCGCGGGTCAACCACAGTGGACTGGATACCCTCGGCGGCAAGCACCTTCGAAGCTTCCAGAGCCACGCGAGCCATAGCGCCCACGGCAACGAACAATACGTCACGCTGACCGGTCTCCGGGTGAGGTTCACCGGTGCGTGCCAGCACGTCCACACCGTCGCTACGACGCTCCAGGGCGGGAATGTCCTCACCCACGGAGCCCTTCGGGTAACGAATCACGGTCGGTGCGTCGTTGATAGCTACAGCCTCACGCAACTCTTCGCGCAGGGTCGCGCCATCACGCGGAGCCGCCAGGTGCAGACCCGGAATGAACTGCAGCATCGCCAAATCCCACATGCCGTGGTGGCTTGCGCCGTCCGGGCCGGTAATGCCGGAACGGTCCAGCACCACGGTCACGCCCGCCTTATGCAGGGCAACGTCCATGAGCAGCTGGTCAAAGCCGCGGTTCAGGAAGGTTGCGTAGAGGGCAACCACCGGGTGCATGCCGCCGTACGCCAGGCCGGCACTCATCGCCACAGCATGCTGCTCAGCGATACCCACGTCAATAACACGCTCGGGGTGGCGCTTCTGGAATTCGCGCAAACCAACGGGAATGAGCATCGCGCCGGTAATACCGACGACGTTCTCCTGCTCATCCGCAATATCCGCGATTTCGCGGCCAAAGACACCGGTCCACGACTCGGAGGTGCTGGTCGAAACATCCTCACCGGTCAGCGGGTCAATCTGGCCCACCGCGTGGAACTGGTCGTCCTCATTCGCGCGGGCGGGTGCGTAGCCGTGACCCTTCTCAGTAATGGCGTGCACAATCACCGGGCCGGCGTAGTTCTTCGCCGCGGTCAGTGCGTTCTCCACAGCCTGCTGGTCGTGGCCGTCAATGGGGCCCACGTACTTCATGCCCAGGTCTTCAAAAATGCCCTTGGGTACGACGACGTCCTTAATGCCCGCCTTCATGCCGTGCAGGCCGCGGTACACCATCTGACCGACGGGGCCGCCACGCTGCAGACCGATGCGCACCGCATCCAG
>CAUTHR010000036.1:0-4627 GCA_963538455.1 Rothia mucilaginosa
CATCAGGGTGCCCGAAGCGAAGCGAGGGCGGGTGCCCCTGTAGGAACGAGGACGACACCGCCCCTCGTATCGTCCCCAGCCAGCCCCTTCCAGACACTGCATAAGGCGAGGGGACGAATACCGCCCCCTCTTGCCTCCCCCCCCCCCGGCGCATAGTAGGCTAGTGTTCAAATCATCTTCTCTCAAGGGCAAACAATGGTGAGCCCTGTGAACGAGTGGACAAAGATGCAGCTATATTTCACGAGGAAGTGCACACCTATGCGTCGACAGAACACCCTACGAGCCCTCGCCGGGGCTCTACTCCCGCTGACCCTGGTGCTTAGCTCCTGCGCGTCCGGGCAACCCAGTGCCGACTCCTCGGCTTCCGCTAACGCCGAGAAGGCGTATAGCGCCTCCACGAGCCCCGATAGTCAAGCTATCGAAAAAGTAGAGAACCTCGCCTCACTTTCTGACAACGTTGTCCGTGCCTACCAGCGTTCCCTGAGCCAGTGCATGGCTGAACGAGGATTCCCGAACTACAAGGTTCCTGCAGGAGAAACTGAACCCCCGCTGCTACAGACCACTGGTTTCGAACCTCTCACCGTCGCTGATGCCCGTGCTCGCGGATACAAAGAGCGCTCATCCTTGGTGACTGCTGAGCTGGAAGAGCAGAGCCGGACTATGAGCGACGCTGAAAAGCAGGCTCTTGACGGTACCGAAGGAAAGGGCGGTTGCCGGCAAGAAGCCACCCGCGCAGTCTTCGGCTCAGAAGAATCCCGTGCGATCATAAAAAAGGTCAACGTCACTGCGGTTCACTACCTTAACAACGACGCAATCTTCAAAGACCTTGGGCCTGCCACCGAGAAGTGGGCACAGTGCATGAAAGAACGCTTCGGAGGAGACTACACCACTCCGGATATGGCTCGCCTACAGTACCGCCAGAACAACCAAGACACCCACGAACTGGCGATCAACGACGCGACCTGCCGCGAAGCAACCGGGCTTGATGCAGAACAGCGAAAGATGGCTATCGCTTACCTGAGTTCCTTCCTCGAAAAGGAGCAGGGCCTCATCGAACAGGTGACCACCGCCAAGAAAACCGCTGAAGAGAACGCCCGAAAGATTCTGAGCTAACCCTCCGGACTAATCAGACCGGACTAGCCAGAACAGGCGTACAGAGTAGCCACGGAGGCTGCACCTCGTCACAGCGTATTGTGCCCGGCACGTATCCCCGTGCCGGGCACAAACTAACCCCACACGGCATTGCCGCCTAAGCCCAAACGGCACAGACAATAGCGTTCCCGTACGCGCACCCAAAGAAGGGACACCATGAGCGCCACCCCCACCCGCCAGAAGAAAACCCTCTGGCTCTACGGCATTATTGCCCTGCTCCTCATCATCACCGTCGGTACGCTCATCAGCGCCCAAAACATCAAAACCACCGCCCAAAAAGACGCAGAAGCGGCGCCTCCGGACCCCTCCACCATCACCGCCACGGTCACCCGCGAGAAACTGCGCACCACTGTGCCCCTGACCTGCACCGCGAACTACGCCACCTCAACCCCGCTGCGCTACAGCGGGGAAGGGCAGTACACCGCAATCACCATCAAACACGGTGATACCGTCGGCAACGGCACCCTCATTGCAGAAGTTAACGGTGAACCTCTCATTACCCTCACCGGCGGTTTCGCGCTCTACCGCGACCTCAAACTCGACGACAGCGGCCCCGACGCCGCACTCCTCAACGAGGCACTAACCGCCATGGGGCGCCAGGGCCCGCAGCCCGCGCGCATCACCGAAGACACCTACGAGGCTCTCAACAACCTCCTCGACAGCCTCGGCTACGCGCACGTGAAGACTGACCAGCCCATTCCCGCCCGCTACTTCCTCATCATCAACCGTGCCGGACTTGTCACCGGCAATCCCCGCGCAACCGGCGCCATCGCAGACGGCCCCGTCGCCACTATTGCAGAAGGTAGCAAGACCCTCAGCTGCACCGGAACCACCGGTAGGCTCACCCCCGAAGCCCGTAGCGGTCAGAAGGTAACCGTGCCCTCCCTCGGTGATACTGAGTACGTTGCAACCCTCGGTTACAAGAACACCTCCGAAGCTGCAGGCAACAGCCAGGCTGGCCGCAGCACCCAGCCCAATGGTGCAGAAGGCGCGGCTGGCTCCAACCTCAACGGCGCAGCCGGTGCGGCAGGAAGCACCGAAGGGGAACGTATCCTCACCCTCGACGTGGGGGATAAGGCAGACAGCCTCCGAGGCGCTGTCAACGCGGAACTCACCCTCGAAGAAACCCCCGAAGCGCACCTGGTCGTGCCCTCATCGGCGCTCTACACCCGTGACGGACAGACCCGAGTCATCGTGCTCGGCCCCGAAAGCTCCAACGGATCGAAGGCACGTGAAGAACGCGAGGTAACCGTCACCGTCATCAGCAACGCCAACGGCAAGAACGCCGTCACCGGTGACCTGCACGAAGGCGACAGCGTCAAAATTATGCGCGAGAAAAAGTAGGGAGTAGCCATGACTGACTCCCGCGCCGCTCACGCGCACCCACCAGCCTATAGCGTCGATATTCAGGGAGTGTCCCAGCACTTTATGCAGGGTGACACTCGAATTGACGTGCTCAAAAATATTGACCTGAAAGTCCGCTACGGAGAAGTGGTCGCCATTCTGGGACCGTCCGGCAGCGGCAAATCAACCCTGCTGAACATCCTCGGTCTGCTCAGCACGCCCGCCTCCGGCAGCTACCTGCTGGACGGTACAGACACCGCAACCTTTAACGCGGCACAGCGAGCTGAAGCGCGCCTGGACAGCATCGGTTTTGTCTTCCAGGCGTTCCACCTCATCGAACATAAGAACGTGTACCGCAACGTTGAGCTACCGCTTATTTACCGTGGTGTCCCCAAAGCGGAACGAGCGCAACGTGTGGAAGATACTCTCGCCCTGCTGGGGTTGAGCCACCGCACGGATGCACCCATCACCACTCTCTCCGGCGGTGAAAAGCAGCGTGTGGCTATTGCTCGTGCGCTCATTGGAGAACCCGCGCTACTGCTCTGTGACGAGCCGACCGGCTCGCTGGATGAAGAGCTTACCCGCGAAGTGATTGACCTGCTCCGTGAATGTACAGGGGATCAGCAAAGCACGATTGTGATTACCCACGACCCGCTCGTGGCGGAGCACTGCGACCGGGTGCTACGCATGCACGAGGGGCAGCTCATCGAGCAGAAGGCACCGAGTCAGGAAGAAACGACCGTTCACGCGTCTCTGCATCAGCCTAGCTTTGCTGAGGAACAAGCATCTAAGCCGCAGGGCAGCGGTCGTGCACCCTGGGCGCTCGCCTCCCTCAAAGAAGCCTGGGACGCTACCGTTCACCGGGTGAGGCGCAATATCTTCACCATGCTTGGCGTGGTGCTGGGTATCGCTTCGCTCGTGCTGACCGTTGGTCTGACCGCCACCATTTCTGGGCAGCTAGCTGACAGCTTCGACATTTTTAGGGCTAAGCACCTGACGGTAAGCTCGACCCGAACCGAGCCCATGAGCCGGGCTGAACTATTGAGCCTGGCGGCAAGTGAGAACTACCGGCGTGTTAGCCAGCTGAACGGAGTGACCGGTACCGCGCTGGTAGATCAGCTGTATGAATCCGCCGATGTTCAGCGCGGCCCAGACAATTTTGGCGAGCGCGGCGCTAATGTGACGGCTGCCGTCCTTGCGGCAACCCCCAGCATCTTTAGCGTGCAGGGTCACGAGCTGGTGTGGGGCCGCACCTTCGATGAGGGGCACGTGGAGCGGAACGATAAGGTTGTGGTGCTCAGCGAAAGTGTGATGCGTCAGCTCGCGCTACCCTACAGCCCCGGAGTTACGGTCTATATTCGCGATGAGCCGTACACCGTCATCGGTGTGGTGCGGGAGAACCCCTCGCTGACTTTGTCGTACGGTTCGGTCTACTTGCCTCTTGGTGCGAAGCCCGGTGCCGATGATGAAGAAGCGCAGTCCGCTGCCGGTGGCGGTGCCGCTGCGGCGCAGACGGGTAAGCGTTCCACTCAGATTGTGGTGAGTACTGTTGCCGGTGCCGCAAACCAGATTGCGGAGGAAGCACCGTACGCGCTCTCGCCGGAACGTCCCGCCCTGTATAGCGTGAGTGTTCCGCCGGAGCCGAAAACTCTTCGTGAGGCAGTCGACCAGCAGCAACGCACTATGCTTCTAGCCATGAGCGTTATTACCCTCGTGATTGGCGCGATGGGCATCATGAATACGTTCCTGGTTGCGGTGATGGAGCGTCGCCGTGAGGTTGGTTTGCGTCTGGCTATTGGTATGCGCCCTTCGGGTATTCTGCTGCAGTTCTCGGCGGAGGCGCTGCTGACCGGTATTTTGGGTGCTGTGGCTGGTATTGTGCTGGCGGTTAACGGCATCTCGATTGTGTCTTTGATGAACCGTTGGACGCCGATTATTAGTGCCGACACTATTCTGCTGGGCCTGGGTGCTGGTGCGCTGGTTGGTGTGTTGGCTGGTCTGTACCCGGCGGCGAAGGCTTCGCGTATTGATCCGGCACAGACCCTGGCGGCCGGATAGTCTCGTTGAGTAGGGGCTGAGGGGCAGTGTTCGTCCTCGTTCCTACAGGGGCACCCGCCCTCGCTTCGCTTCG
>CAUTHR010000037.1:0-4488 GCA_963538455.1 Rothia mucilaginosa
TTTCCAACCACGGGGCTGCACATGCCGTCGGGGCAGTACAGGTCCTTCAGGTCCACCATGACGGCGCCCTGGTCGCGGTACTTGTCGAAGATTTCCTTCGCTGGGTTTTCTGCGGCGTACTTGTCACTTGCGGGTCGTGCGCAGGAGCTCTTGTCGGTACCGGCCTTCTGGGCACATTCGTAGATGTTGTACTCGAAGCGCGGGTTATCGCGCAGGCCGATGACCTGGATTCCTGCCTCGGTGAGGCGGCGGACCGTCTCGTCGAGGCTCGGGTCGGCTCGTTCGTCGTTCGAGCGTGCCTGGGCAATGGTCGCGATGAGGACCACGGTCTGCGGCTTACGCTTGATGATTTCCTCGGTCATCTTGGTGTTGAATTCCGAGCATTCGTTACCGGCGTTGACAGAGCGGACCGGGTACTGGCAGCCACCGAGCAGGTAGGTCTGCAGGTTGGTCTTGGTCTGCTCTGCAATGGGCTTGAAGATGCTCAGCGCCTGCTCGGCGTGGGAGTTACCGATGACCATGGTCAGCGGTGCGTCCTCGGGGCCGTACTTCTGCACGTTACAGTACTTGGCGAGTGCCGGGTCGGAGGGAGCGAAGACGCCAGTGCAGGGGTCGCTCAGTCCCTCGTACTGGGCCTTGACATCACCACCGGAGGGGATGGGGTTGTCAATGAGTCCCTGCTGGGCGCCACCGATAGCGCGGGCGCCGGGGTAGTTTTCGCTGGCGGTCTGTACCTTCAGTTCGGCGTTCTGCTCGGACTGGGTGTTGCGGTAGCCGATCCAGGTCTGAGCGGCGGCCAGGGGCACGCCTGCGACCAGGAAGATTGCGAGGATGAAGGCGAGCTGGTCTGCCCAGGTTTTGACGGAGAAGATGGTCTTGAAGCGCATCTTCATCATGAGCCAGGGTACGAAGGGGTCCTTGCGGTAGCGCAGCGGCTTTTCGACGAAGCGGATGAGCAGCCATGCCAGGCCAATGGAGGCAAGGATGATGATGGTGCCTTCGATGACGTTCACGCGGGAGGTTCCGACGGCGCTGCTGTAGAGAATGAGGATGGGCCAGTGCACCAGGTACAGGGCGTAGGAGATGTTGCCGAGGTTCTGCAGGGGTGCGGAGACCAGCAGTCGGTCGATGCCCCAGCGGCTGTTGGTGCGGCCTGCCATGATGACGAGTGCGCCGGAGAACACGGGCCAGAGGGCCACGTAGCCGGGGAATGCTCGTTCAACGGGCAGGAGTGCACCGCAGGTGACCAGGCCAATAATGCCGACCCAGCCCATGACGACTCGCGCCTTTTCGGGTGCTTTCCACTTGAGGGTGAGCATTGCCAGCAGGGTGCCGATGGCGAATTCCCAGAGACGGGTGCGGGTGTCGAAGTAGGCGAATCCCTGGTTGGTGTCGGTTTCTACGATGGAGAAGGTCAGGGATGCGACGAACACCGTGTTGAAGATAAATACCGCGGTGGTGAAGAGGTTCCCGCGGAATCGGTGTACGACGTAGGCTACTGCGGCGAAGAGCAGGGGCCAGATGATGAAGATCTGTCCCTGGATGGAGAGCGACCAGAAGTGCTGGAAGGGTGACTTCACGGAGGCGTTTTGGGCGTAGTAGTCTACGGAGCTGAACGCGAGGTTCCAGTTCTGGAAGTAGAACAGGGAGCTCTTTGCGTCGGTTACGGTTTGCGCCCAGCGACTGGGCGCGAGCACGAAGAAGGACGCAATGGTGGTACCCGCGATAACCACGGTGGCTACGGGTAGCAGTCGCTGGAAGACGTGCATCCAGTAGCTGAAGAGATTGAGGGGCTTGCCTTCGTTGATCTTGCGCATGAAGGAGAGCGAGAGCAGGAAGGCGGAGATGAAGAGGAAGACATCCACACCGCCGGAGACCCTGCCGAACCAGACGTGGTAGAGCACCACGAGGAGCACGGCGAAGGCGCGCAGGCCCTGAATTTCGGGGCGGAATCCTCGCGATTCGATGAATTCTTCGAGGGGGTAGTCGTTGGTTTCGCGTGCTTTGACAGTGCGCAGCACCGCGGTACGGGTGCCCTGCGAGGCGGGGGCCTGCGGGGGTCCGGAGGTTTCAGACATACTTGGTTCCTCAGGGCGGGTAGACGATGTGTTGGTGCGGGTCCCTTAGACACTCGAGGACACTCGCTACAATAAAATCCTGATTCGCACCTCTGCTATGAGGCTGGTGCGAACCAGGATTTTTCTGAGCCCCCTACCGGATTCGAACCGGTGACCCTCTGTTTACAAGACAGATGCTCTGGCCAACTGAGCTAAGGAGGCAACCTGTCCAGTGTACCCTATTCTCTTGGTTGAATCTGCTTAGCGTTCCTTTTGCAGTTCGCGCTGAGAATACTTCTAGATTATGCCTGTTTGGAGTGCTCGTTCCCTTCGTTGCACCCCTTGAGAGCACCACTTCTGCTTGCTGCTCACCCGCCCCTCGTACTCATCATCGCGTATAGAAAAACCGTATAGAAAAACCCGGTAGCCTCACGTGGAGGTTACCGGGTTTTCGTATCGAAGCGGTTACTTCTTCTTTGCTTCAATCTTCTGCTTCAGGAAGGCGCTGAAGTCGTTGCTGGTGTACTGGTCGCCATCAACGAAGACGGTGGGGGTACCCTGAATGCCGTTCTTTGCGGATTCAGCGTTGACCACGTCCACGAAGGGGCGCCACTTGCCATCGTTCATATCGGAGCCAATGGAGGCGTGGTACTTCGAGGCAATGTCGGCGATCTGCTGGTTGTTCATGTCGCCGCGGCCCTGGTGGCTGAAGATCTCACGCTGGTAGTTCAGGAAGTCGCTGGTGCTGACCTGGTTTGCCACGGAGTATGCAGCTGCCGCGTTACGTGCGGAGTATGCGGTGGGCGAGGAGCGGTCCAGGAAGGTCAGGTTGCGGATTTCCAGGGTGATGGTGCCGTCTTCGACGAGCTTCTGGATTTCGTCGCCGTACTTCTTCTCGAACTCTGCACAGTGCACACAGTTGTAGTCCTGGAAGATGGTCACGCGAACGGGCTGGCCGTTCTTGGATGCCTCTTCAGCGGTCTGCACGCCCGGGGGCAGGGTGTTGACTGCGGCTACGGTTCCGTTGACCATGGGGGTCACGGAGGAAGTCGAGGTTGCGAGCTGCTTGAAGTCGCGGGTCTCCTGGGTGGAGGAGTTCTGGACGATGCCGTCCTTGGTCAGCACAATACCGCCGTATTCGTTGGCGCTGGAGGGCACCGGGCCGCTTTCTGCTACCTTGGTGTTCTTGTTGCCGTTGATTACGACGAAGCCGATGATACCTACGATGACGAGGACCACGGCGAGTACGCCGAGCTGGAGCCAGCGGCGGCTTGCCTGGCTGGGGCTCTTCTTGGCCTGCTGGGCCGCAATCTGGCGGGCTTTTTCGCGGGCGTCGGTCGACATGCCTGCTCCTTTGGTTGGGAATATGGGTGGCGGTTCGTCCACTTCTTCTAGCCCACTCCGGTTGGAGTGAGCGTCATCCGAGTAAAGCATCAGATGACCTGATTCTTCCGGCCCGGGGTTCTTCTTATCGCTAGTGTGGACGTACCGCGCTACCCGTCTAGCCTACCGAATGGGTGCCGTATCGGCTAGTTAATACCCTGACTGAGATACTGTGAGGTCTATTCTCGCGCTCTCAGCTTATTTTCTTCGTAAACTTTCGTAGCTTTGAGAGGTTCCTCCCCCGCCACAAGCTACGCCGAGGCACCCATCCGGTTCAGCTCACCAGCTGTTAGGGAATGTTGTAGACTTCCACTCCCCCAATGAAGGGACGGGTGTTGTAGTTACCCTTCCACTCCACGCTCAGGCCGTGCTTCTCCAGCACGGGAATAACCGTCTCTCGCAGCAACTGTACGGAAAGCTTCTCATGAAGGGCCCTAATCTCTTCCTTCTGCGCATCACTCAGGGCATTCCATTCTTCTTCATCCCTGGGGTAGGCGAGGAAGGAACCGAAACCAACGTAGGTGCCGCCGCTCTCAACGAGGCTTTCGGTGTCCTGCTGGTGGAAGTAGATGTAGCCCTTCCATTCACGGCTATCGTCGATCTCATCCCAGATCTCTGCGGATGCGCAGGTACCGCAGCAGGTGAAGTTCTGTCGTGCGATGACTCCTTCTTCTTCCAGCGCTGCGAAGGCTCGGTTGAGGTTGGAGTTCTTCTGCATTTCGGGGGTAATGCCCAGCTCTGCTGCAAATGCACGACGACGCTTGATGAGCTCTTCTACGTAGTCTTCTACGCGCTTTTCCCAGAGCTTGCTGTCTTCGTTCTCCCCATCGTATTCCAGCTCGAGTAGGTCCATCACATTATCGGTGATGGTTTCTACGTACTGTTCGGTATCAGATTCACCCATGAACAGAAGGGGCCAGATGGGCCAAAGCAGCTCGGCTTCGTCTTCTTCGTCCAGTCCCCATTCTTTGGGGATGGGCGGGTCGAGGCGCTCTTCGCTCCAGCGTTCGTAGATGCTCTTCTCATCAGCCATGATGATGCTCCTTTG
>CAUTHR010000038.1:0-4258 GCA_963538455.1 Rothia mucilaginosa
TCGCTCCTACAGGGGCACCCGCCCTCGCTTCGCTTCGGGCACCCTGATGTCGCTACGGACGGCACCGGCACCTCTGCACGCGACTGATTAGCTATCTCGTAGGAGGCCAAAAGGCGACAACTCTCCCCGCCCCACAGGCAAAACACCAGCCACCAGGCAACAGACTAAAAGGCGACAGCCCTCCCCCGCCCCACAGGCAAAACACCAAACCACCACGCAACCCAACGAACCGGCGGGATTTCGCGAACCCCTGAACCACAGATGCGCAGAGGTATAGATATTTCCCCGTCGCGACATCAGGGTGTCCGAAGCGAAGCGAGGACGGGTTCCCTGTAGGAGCAAGGGGAAATATCTATACCCCAAGCCCCCAAAAACTGTATTTATTCAGGGAACGCAAAAATCCCGCCGATTCCGAAGAATCAGCGGGATTTTCTTTGAAGTGCGCCCCCTGGGACTCGAACCCAGAACCCATTGATTAAGAGTCAATTGCTCTGCCAATTGAGCTAGAGGCGCTTGCTTGTTTCAAGGTTTCCCTTGCAACAGAAAAATACTATACGCGAGTTTTTGTGGTGTGCGCAAGTTGATTTAGGGTGAGCCTGAACACATTGTTTGGGTGGGGTGTGTGGGACACTAGACTGTGTGTATTGCATGGGGCGCGTCCGCCCTTGGTACTGTGTGGGGCGCATCCACCGCTCCCCTGCTGATCTCTATTGATGTTTTGAGGAGTTATTGATGAGCGTTCGTCTTGAGCCGGGTACCCCGGCACCTGCTTTTACCCTTTCTGACGCTTCGGGTGTGGAGCATAGCCTGAGTGACTATGCGGGTAACAAGGTGATTTTGTATTTTTATCCGAAGGCATCGACTCCGGGTTGCACTAAGGAGGCGTGCGATTTCCGCGATAATTTGGCGTCGTTGAAGTCGTTGGGTTACGTGGTGTTGGGTGTTTCTCCGGATTCGCCGGCGGCTATTGCTCGTTTTGTGGAGAAGGAGTCGTTGACGTTCCCGCTGCTGTCTGATGCTGATCATGCGGTGGCTGAGGCATATGGTGCGTGGGGTGAGAAGAAGAATTACGGCAAAGTGTATGAGGGTCTGATTCGTTCGACGTTTGTGATTGATGAGCAGGGTGTTATTTCTGTGGCTCAGTACAATGTGCGTGCGACGGGTCATGTGGCTAAGTTGCGTCGTGATTTGGGTATTGACCCGAAGTAGGGTCGTGCTTTCTACGCTCGGGTAGCGCGAGGGGCGGCAGCTCTGTGTGGGGGTCGCTGTTTGGCGTGTTTGCGGGCTTTCTGCCCTTTGGGGGCTTCTTTTAAGGCTTGGAGAACCTTGGTTCCTGGTGTAAACTAATTTTCTGTTGCCTCAGACGCATGCATCTTCGGATGTGGGGGTGACACTGCGCGCGAGTGGTGAAATTGGCAGACACGCAGGATTTAGGTTCCTGTGCCTTATGGCGTGGGGGTTCAAGTCCCCCCTCGCGCACACACACATTTGCATTGGGCCCGCCGTCACGGTTTTCGTGGCGGCGGGTTCTCTTGTATGCGCCTTGCCCTTGTATGTGCCTTGCCGGGGTGGGTGTGTCTCGCCCGGTTGGGTGTTGAACCGTTATCCTGAGAGGTAAGCATCCGCGACGGAAGAGAGGACCCTCCCGTGCAGCATCAGCCTTATGCGCATCAGCCTTATGCATCGTCAGCTGTTGGCAGTTCTGGTGAGCTGTTGCGAGCCACTGCTGGTTCGAGTGGCTTGAGTCGACGCGCCGTTTTGCGTTTTGGCGCGCTTTTTAGTGCTGGTTTGGCGCTTTCTGCGTGTTCCGATCAGTCTTCTACTGGTTCGTCTGTTGCTGCTTCGGCGAGTGCGTCGTCTGCTGATGCGCGTCGTGTGTTCCGTTTTGCGCAGGGCGCGGCGCCGTTGGGTTTGGATCCGGCATTGTTTCCTGTGGCGAGTACGTATCAGGTGACGGCGCAGATTTTGCAGACGTTGTTGGTGGCGAATCATTACACGGGTGATCCTGAGGTTCAGGATTCGTTGTGTAGTGACTGGACGGTTTCTGCTGACCGTTTGACGCATACATTTGTGTTGCGTGAGGTGCATTTTAGTAATGGCGTTGCGTTGACTGCGGATGCTGTGGTGCAGAATTTCCAGAGGTGGCAGGCGTTGGCTACGGGTGAGGGTACTACTGCTTTGGTGGTGCCTGCTCAGCCGTTGTTTGCGTGGGGTTTTGGTGTGCCGAAGCCGGGTTCTGTTGATCCTTCGGCGGTGGAGCCTGCGCCTGTTCAGGCGTCTCCATCTGGTGCCGCTACTCCGGGTGCGGCTACTCCGACTGCTTCTGCGAGCGCTTCCGCTACTGCTTCTGAGACTGCTACCCCGAGCGCTTCCCCGTCGGTTTCTGCTTCTGCGAGCGCTTCTGATGCTGCGCGTCCGGGTGATAAGAAGCCTGCGCAGGATGCTTCTGCGCCGCGTACAGTGCAGTCTTTTGTGCCGCTGGTTTCGTCGGTGGTGGCGAATGGTAATTCTGTGGTGGTGACGCTGTCGCGTCCTTCGTTAGCGTTCCCGCGTATTTTGACGCAGCAGGCGTTCGGCATTATTGAGCCTTCGCTTTTTGGTGCTGATCAGAAGTTGACGGGGCACCCGGTGGGTACGGGAGCGTTCCGTGTGGAGTCGTTCAAGGACGGCACGGTGCGTCTGCTGAAGAATACCCATTTTGATGGTCAGGCACCTGAGCTAGATGAGATTCAGATTTCGACTCTCACTTCGTCGGATAAGCGTTATTTTGCGCTGATGGAGGGTCATATTGATGCCTGTGATCAGGTGAATTCGTCTGATCTGGGTCAGTTGGCGCGTGATGGTTATCAGACTCCGGGTCGTGACCCGTTCTCGCTGGTGTATTTGGGTTTGAATACGGCGCATCCGGTGTTGAAGAATATTTCGGTGCGTCGCGCTATTGCGCATGCTGTGGACCGTGGCGCACTACGTCAGTATTATCCGCAGGGCACCTCGGATGCACAGACGCTGATTTCGCCGTCGTTCCGCATTAAGGCTGATGACGCGAAGGATTACACGGACCGCAATCAGGATATGGCGCGCTCGCTGTTGGCGGCGGCAGGGTACGACAATCAGGTGATTGAGTGCTACTACCCTGCCGATGTTTCTCTGCCGTGGATGGATACTCCGCAGAAGGTGTATTCAGAGATGGTGGCTTCGCTGATTGAGGTAGGCCTGAATATTAAGCCGGTGCCCCTGCCGTGGGCTGAGTATCTGCCGAAGAGCCGCGAGGTTTCTTCTGAGCGCGGTATTACGCTGGCCGGTTTTTACGGCATGTACCGTGACCCGTACGCGTTCTTTGGTCCGGTGTTGGCGCCGCTGATTGCTGAGCATCAGGTGCGTTCGTTGATTGCTGACGCGCCTTCGGATATGACGACTGGCTTGACGAAGAAGAGTTCTGATGTGCCGTCCTCGGGTGGTTCAGATTCGAATGTGCGGATTTCTGCGACTCCGAGCCCGCACCCGAGCCATTCGCCGGATCCGTTGACTCCTGAGGAGGAGGCTTCGGCTTCTGCGTCGCCGAGCCCTTCGGCAACTCCTTCGCCGCTGCCTACTGCTGCGGCTGTGGCGCCGTCGCCTCGTTTTACTGAGATTCTGGAGGCGATTCGTACCGCAGATTCTGCCGATTCGGTGGATTCGCAGCGTGATTTGTACGCGAAGGTTGTGTCTCAGTTGGGTCAGTTTATGCCGGCGGTTCCGTTGTTGCATGTGACGTCTAAGGTGGCGGTGAGCCGTGAGGTTCAGGGCTATCAGACGGAGCAGAATGCGATTGAGCTGTTCGGTAAGCTGCGCAAATCGTAGCCTGTATAGTCGTAGCCTGTATTTTTGATGGCTTAGTGAGGGGCGCATCCCGGTTGGGGTGCGCCCCTTTCGCTACGTTTGGGGGGGGGCTTCCGGGGGCTTTCAGGTGCTTTCAGGGACTTTCGGAGCGCCGGTGCGGGTTGTTTCTGAGGGTGTTGCTGTAGGTGTTGCTAAAGGTATTGCCGAGACTGCTTTTGGGGTGCTGTCGGCGGGTGCAGCAAATGAGCGCGATTACAGGTCTTTTCGACCCTAAGAAATTTATTGATATGAACTGCAACACTCTCTCTCGTTTTGTGGATTCTGGCTATGCCAACCCAGCTAAAAGGAGTAGGCTAGATGATGTACCCCACATTCACTGTGCCCAGGCCGGGCACCCGCACCCCTAAGGGAGAATTCAGTGGTAGCACGTACTGAACGA
>CAUTHR010000039.1:0-4251 GCA_963538455.1 Rothia mucilaginosa
CGGCAGGAACGCTGCGTGGAAAACATGGTCACCTATTTTCGTGAGTGAGTGTGATGAATCGTCATGTGACTCCTGCGCCCAAAGGTCGGAAGTAGGCGCAGAATAACGGTTCTCTGATATCGGTGACCGGAGGCGCTTCACAGCGACTCCTACCCCGGGTGAACGGGGTGGTAAAGAGTGATAGTACCGTCTATGACAGCACTCTAAATTATAGGTATAACCTTAGAAAAAGTTAAAGATGTAGGGATGCCCGAATCTTGCATTTCGAACATCCCTACATCTATATGCATATTTTGCCTAGTGGGGCAATAATTGACCCGTTTTAGCGGCGAGAACTGAGCTGCATCTCACTACGGCGACGGCGGCTCAAACGCATACCGGCAAGCAGCGACAGCGATCCAGCTGCGCTAATAACCAACATATTGGAGGCGCCGGTAGCCGCCAGCTGCTCACGCTTCTGCTGGGCACCAGTGGCAACCTTCTGAGAACCAGAGGCCTGCGCCTTCTGCTCGCCACTCTTCTGCGGTTCAACCTTCTGAACTTCAACCTTCTGCGCGGGCGCATCCTGAGCACCGGTACTCTGGACCGCGACCGAAGTATCATCCTTCTGGTCGGTAGCGCTCTCCCCCGCCTTCTGCTGATCTGCCGCAGGAGCGGTAGCCTCAGCAGGCGCGGTAGTATCAGGCGCATTAACCTCAGGTGCAGAGCTTTCAGACTCCGACACCTCAGGGGTTGCGGGCGCATTATCCACGCTGTCGCGCTCGACAGTGAAACCACCATTGACCATGCGCACGGTGCCCTGCTCATCCTCCGCCACAGCACTCACACGGTAGGTAGTGCCGGGCTTGAGCTCCGAGCCGGGAATCTGCACCTGGGCAGTAAAAGCACCGGAGGCGTCAATCTCAGAGACATCAGCCGAGGCAATTACGCCACCGCGTGCCACACCGTATTCGTCGACAGCGCTAACCATCAGGTGTACCGAGCTGACGCCAGTGAAACCCTCGCCGCGCACGGTCAGAGCCTTCTCGGAGTCGTTTTCGGGAACTACGGTTTCTTCTACGTGCAGGCGGGTGGTCATCACGGGGTTAGAGGTGTTGTTCTGTTCTTCGGTGGTGTCGTGGACGCGGTCAAAGACGGTGTTGCGCGGCAGGTCGTAGTGGCGGCGCGGGTCATCCTCGGGCAGTACGTGGTCGAACTGCTCGACGGGGCTCACGGCAACCGCCTGCTCAGACTGGGCGTTCGAGGCAGCCTGACCAGACTCAACCTGTGCAGACTCAGCCTGGGCGCTCTGCTCGGACTGTGCATCCTCTTCAGACTGCTTCTTCTCAGACTGTGCCTGCTCCGCCATTGCACGCTCAGCGGTAGCAACCGGAGCGGAGCCATTCTGTACATTCCAACCATTCATGAAGGGAACCTCAACTTCCTGGGCGGTGTAACCATTAGCGGCAGAGGGCGCAATCTCAACGCTCAGCACATAGCGCAGGTCTTTGTGAACAGCCTGCACTTCTTCCAGCCTGGACCCGGGCACCTCAATGCCATCCAGGAGGGTGCCATTCATAACGTCGGCACGTGCGGGAGAGGCAGCGAGCAGGATGCGGTTACCCTGACTATCCAGAGCGTAGGCATAGGTCATCACCTCGAAAGCCTGCGCCTCACCCAGACCGGTGACCTTGTAGACGACGAGGTTCTTTTCCTGCGGGATTTCCAACTGACCCGAAAGAATCTGAGCGTTGAGCGGCTCATTCTGAGTGTCTGCAGGCAGCAGCTCCAGGGGTGCAGAGGAGTTGTAGGAGGGGTCTTCCGTTGCGTAGCCCTTGCCGGGATCAACCACTGCCGTCGCGACGACGTACTGCTGGTTGGGGTCGAGGGTACCTGCGGGCAGGGTCAGCTGGGTGCTGAAGCGACCACCCTCCACGTCGAGTTCGGGCACGAGGGTCATCGCTACGGCGGAGCCACGAGCCAGCGCATAGAGGGGGTACTGGCGGTATTCACTCACGTAGACCGCCACGCCGTAACGCTCAACAGGGCCGCCGGTGAAGCCTTCACCGCTGACGGTGATGCTCTGGGAGCGTGCGGGGTTAATGACAACGCCCTGCTCTACGTACACCTGCGGGGAATTCCGGGTAGCAGTATTTTCGATGGAGGTTGCATGTGCAGCGGAGGGAGGATTATCGGGTTCCACCGTGGTCGCTGAAGCCACCCCGCCGGGATTCTGCACCTGCACATCTGCGTGCGCGGCACCAACACCGGTGACGGACAGGACGGAAGCAGCAATAGCGGCTGTTGCTCGGGTTTTTGAGTGAGCGGGTTCGGGCATGGAACACACCTTCTTCTGTGAGTGTGAACGATACCCTCCGGAGGGTGCCACGAATCGAAGGTGGACGGGTGCCTCTTCGGGATTGAACGCTATAACGTACGGACTAGTCATAACATTCATGGAGTGGTGAAAGTTACCGCGAAGGGAATCGCTCTATTTATCGGTAATTCCACACTAACAATACTTTTGGGTTTATTGCGGTAAATCCGCTTTACCTTCCAAGTATTTTCCTGTGCAATAACCCACACAGAATATTTTTTACCCTCCGGAACGCCATCAAGAGCACTCAAAATGCATAGACTAGGCGAAACTCTTCAACTCTCCCTTGAGACTCAAGGTTTTATTGCATGCATATGCAGTTTTAACGGATTTGAGATAAAAATATTCTGCACATTCATGCATTTAATTTATTTCTTTTAAGTGAAAAAATAGCAGGTCACACCGCTTTTCCAGGCACATTCACTAAAAACGTGCATACCAATAAATTCCCAACAAATAACCTCACCAGAACAGCTCAGCAAAACCACCGGCACGCAAAAGTGCCGCCAACACTCTTTCTAGAGTATTGGCGGCACTCGCTTCACTCACCTTGCGGTGAGCGTCAGATTTTCAGAGCCTAGCCTATAGAGGCTGAGCTATTAGAGGCTGCGGCGGCGCAGGAGCATCAGTGCAGCACCAGCAATCAGAGCTGCGGCACCAACACCTGCGATACCTGCAACACCCTCAGCACCGGTGTTAGCCAGCTGCGGCTTCGAGGAAGCCGAAGAAGAGGTCGAACCCTTAGTGCCGGAGACGCCTACGGTGTGACCCTTGGAGTTAGAGGAGGTAGCAGCGGATGCGTTGCCAACCTTAGCCTTGGGTGCCTGAGAAGTGGGCATGCGGGTCTCGGTTACGACAACCGAACCGTCTTCGCGCATTTCAGCGGTGAAGACGCTGGTGGTGCCGTCGCCGTTATCGCGAACGGTGGTGTTGTCACCCTCGGTAGCTGCCGGCAGAGTCGGTGCGGGGTTGTTTGCATCGCTCACGGTAGCGGTGGTGACTGCCACCTGGTGCACCAGGCCGTTGGGGTCGCTGGTTGCCACCATTGCGTATGCGTAACCGGGCTGCAGCAGCTCGGCAAGAACGCTGACCTTGACACGGAAGGTGCCGTTCACGATTTCAGAAGCGGGAATATCGTGGGTTGCCAGAGCCTCGCCAGTGATGTTGCCGTTTGCGTCCAGGCGGTAGATTGCGATCTGGACACCGTTAGCGACGGACTCGTGGGTGAAGCCGGAGCCGTTGAAGGTCAGAACGTTGTACTGGTCGTTCGGATTCAGAGAAGCATCCTCGGTGGTGAGGGTTGCGTTCTCGGGCGCCGCGGGTGCCTCGGGTGCCGGGGTCTCAGTCTTGGGTGCTTCCGGAGCAGGAGTTTCTTCCTTGGGTGTCTCAGTCTTGGGAGCCTCGGGTGCCGGAGTCTCGTCAGCCTTGGGTGTCTCCGGCGCCGGGGTTACGGGAGCAGGGGTCTCATCAGCCTTGGGAGTCTCGGGTGCCGGGGTTACGGGGGCGGGAGTCTCTTCGTTCTTGGGAGCCTCGGGCGAGGTGGACTCGGTGACCTTGAAGGAGGAGATAGCCACGAGCTTCTCGTTGGGCTGACCCTGCGGGTTGCTGACAGCAGCCAGTGCGTAGGATGCGCCAGCGGGCAGCTTGCTTGCCTCAACGGTAATGGAAGCCTTGAAGGTGCCGTCCTGAATCTGCTCTGCGGGTACCACAACGGTAGCGAGAGCCTCACCGGTGATCTGGTTGTCTGCGTCCAGTGCGTAGATGCTGACCTGTACGCCGGGGCCAACCTTCTCACCGTAGAAGCCGGTGCCAACAACGCTCACGGTGTTCAGCTGTGCGTTACCGGGGAAGCGAGCATCCTCGATAACGATGGAGGGGTCAGCCTGCTTTGCCTC
>CAUTHR010000040.1:0-3763 GCA_963538455.1 Rothia mucilaginosa
CGCTGGGAGTTGAGCTTTGTGACTTGGGGGCTTAACGACCTGTCATATTAAGTCATATTGCGGGTGGTGTGTGGGTGCACAGAAGCGCCCCGCACGCATCACGGTCGGATGCGCACGGGGCGCTGGTGTCCCTGTTCTGTCGGGCTGTTCAGCCCAGGGGCAGGAGGCAGGAGCTAGTTTTTACTTGGCACCCACATTACTTGGCGCCTGCGACCTCGGAGAGGTCACCAATCTTGGTTGCTTTGACGGGTTCGACCGGGATGCCGTTGAAGCCATCAATTCGACTGGGAGCCTTGGGCGCCTGGATGGTAGAGACGTCAGTTGTGGTCTGAACGGTTTTGGTGTTCAGCTGGGACGCTGTGCCGTCTGCCTTAACGACGGTGTAGAGGTTGGTGCTAGTGTCACCCATGGTCCAGCCGCCGTCCTTGAAGACGATAATGTTCTTGCCGTTACCGATCTGGTTCCAAGTGCCGTCCTTCTGAATACCGATGATGGATCCGTCCTTTGCAACGACGTAGGCGATTTCCTCGTTGTAGTAGACTTCGCCATCATTATTCTTGGTGCTCTTGACACCGGGGAGGCTCTTGAAGTTTTCAACTATATCCATCATGAGGTTGTTGTTGGTGGCACCACTGATAGCATTTGCGCCACCTGCAGGGTCGCTGGGCAGACCACTGGGGGTGCTGATGGTGCCCTGGGTGGTCTTGGTTTCTGCCTTGGTGGTTTCAGCGGATGCGGAGGTGGTGCTCTTGCTGGTTGCTGCTGCGGAAGTGCTTGCGGGTGCGGAGGCAGTTGCGGAAGCGGTTGCAGAAGCGGACGCGCTTGCCGATGCGGAGGGGCTGGAGGCGGATCCGCCGGAGTTGCCGCCGCAAGCTGCGAGGCCGAGGGCACCGGCAATGGTCAGGGACAGAACAGCAATAGATTTCTTCACTGATTTTCTCTTTTCTGTATGCGCCGCTCTGCAACGGCGCAGTGCGTAGTGTGGTTGGTAATGCCCAGCTTCGGGCATGCCCACATCCTAGCACCGCGACCTGAAAGCTCCCTGAGATGTTGCGACGTTTCCCCTCCCCCGCTACTTTCGCGGGTCTTCTCAACGCGGCTTGACAACGCAAAACGCCCCGCACGCATCACGTATAGATGCGCACGGGGCGTTCGAACTTTGAAAGTCTCTACGAGCGGCTATCGCTGTACGGGTCTGCCTACTTGTGAGTCTTGGCGCTGGTCGGCTTCACGCCTTCCTTCGGGGCGGTGCTGTAGCCGTCCACGGGTGCCGGGGGCTTGGGCAGTTCCAGCGACTTGTAGTCCTCAGAGTATTCACCGGTGACAACGTTCATGATGGTAGCTTGGCCGGTCTTTTCAACAGCGATGGTATCGCCGTTGGTCTTGATGACGCTCCAGTCGCCGGATTCACTGACGCTGCTGAGCGAGCCGTCGGGGCTAACGCGGATCCAGCCGCCGTTATCCCTAATCAGGATGTAGTCGCCGTTCTTAGCTTCAACGATGGAGGCGCCTTCCTTCGTGTCGGTGTACACGGTGCCGTCAGCGTTGGTGGTCTTCTTAGTGCTGGGGTCGTTCTTGGCCTCTTCGGCACCCTTCTTGAAGACCTTGTAGCGTTCCTTACCGATTCCGATTGCGGCGTTGTCGCTGGAGCTACTATCGGCACCCTTGGTTGCTGAGGAGCTGGACGCCGAGGAGCTGCTGGAGGAGGCGCTTGCCGAGCTGGAGGCCGATGCGTTTGCATTGGACTCGGAGGATGCGCTCGCGGAAGCGGTAGCAGACGTGCTCGCCGATGCAGACGCGCTGGAGGAGGTGCTCTGGCTTTCCGCGGGTGCCTTGGCGTTGGAGCTGCAGGCGGCAAGACCGAAGGTTGCGGCGAGGCTCAGGGACAGAACAGCCATAGTTTTCTTCACTGTGTTCTCTTTTCTGGTAGATCCCCGTGCTATGCCGGGGAGACCTATAGTGTGGTTGGTTGAGTGAGAGTCGAGGGAGAGTTAGAATCTGAGCGCCTCCCTAATCCTAGCAACAGTTATGCGAAGCTTCCTATTTTCTGTAGGAGTTGAGCGCAGCTTGAAGACGCAAAACGCCCCGCACGCATCACGGCCGGATGCGCACGGGGCGTCTTCATATGTCACGGACTGTTACGCTCTCGAAGCGTCACTAACCGTTGTTAGCTCTTACCAGCTTACTTGGGCTGTGCGGGCTTGACGGGGTTGACCTTAGCCTGTGCGGGCTTTGCGGGGACCTTCGGAGCCTTCAGGTCAGCCTTCTCGCCGCCAACGATGGAGGTTACTTCACCGGATGCGTCCACGGTTGCCTGCAGGCCGGTGTTGGACTGGATGTTCCAGGAGCCATCAGCCTGAACGGCGACCTGGCCGTTTGCGTCCTGGCGGCTCCAGGAGCCGTCAGCCTGTACAGCTACCTGGCCCTCGTCACCCTGAATGGACCAGCCGCCCTCTTCAGAGACAACAACGTCGCCCTCAACGGTGGAGGAGGAGTTACCCTCGGAGTCCTTGGACTCAGTCTTGGTGCCCTTTTCGTCGGACTCTACCTTGGAGGAGTTGCCCTCGGAGTCCTTAGCGTTCACGGAAGCCTTGCCGTCTGCGCCGACCTTCACGTCTGCGGAGTTGCCCGCACCGTCGTTAGCCTTGACGGTCACGTTGCCATCCTTGTCAACCTTCACATCTGCAGTAGCGGAAGCAGAAGCTGCCGAGGTGGTTGCAGCTGCGGAGGATGCCTTAGCCGATGCGCTTGCGGATGCAGTTGCCGAGGCAGATGCAGATGCGGATGCAGTCGCGGTGGTGGTGGAAGAGGACTGGGAGCCGCATGCGCTCAGGCCCAGTGCGCCTGCGAAAGCGATGGACAGAACCGCGGTGGTCTTCTTCATTGCGGGGGCGATTGCCATTATTTCTCCTTGTGGTTGTTGAGTATGGTGCGGCTAGTTGGCGACGTGTTCGCGTCGTGCGCGGAATCCTTTTTAGGGTTCCCATAACGATTATCGGTTTTAACCAACCGCGTTAATTCTATCGAGTTTGGGTGTGATTATCCGGGCGCGTGGGTGTTTATCCGCATTCTAGCGGGTGGGATAGCCCACGTTTTCGCCCGGCTCATCAGTCAGCTTCTTAGCGGCGCGGGGTGACGGGCTTGACGGGGTTCACGGTAGCGCCAGCAGGCTTGACGGGTACGGCAGGTACCTGGAAGTCGCCATGACCGGTCCGCTCCCAGGAGCCATCAGCCTTCACTTCGACAACACCGGAGGTTCCGACGAGCTCCCAGGAACCGTCTGCGTTCACCTCTACATTGCCGCTGGGACCAACGCGTTCCCAAGAGCCGTCAGCTTCCACATCAACGATGTCACCGTTGGGGGTGTGGTAGGACCAGCCGCCGTCAGCGTCGAGCTGAATCACGGTGTAGCCGTTGGCGGTGCTTACGGTGACGCTACCGGAGGTGCCGTTCGAGTTGTTCTTGGAGCCGGCGCTCTCCCCTGCCTTCTCGTCGACCTTTGCGGAGGACCCGGAGCTATTGGATGCCGAGCCGTTAGCTGCGGTGCCGCCGTTGACGGTTGCGTTGCCGCTAGCGTCCGCGGTGACGCCCGTACCGTCGGCGCCGTTAACAGTCACGTTGCCGTTGGCGTCTGCAGTCACCCCAGTGCCGTCGGCACCGTTGACGGTCACGCCGCCTTCGGTGACGGTGACGGTGCCTTGGGAGCTACTTGCGGTGGCGCTCGGGGAGGCTGCGTCGCTTGCCTTGACGGTGACCTTGCCGT
>CAUTHR010000041.1:0-3577 GCA_963538455.1 Rothia mucilaginosa
CTGGCCCTGGAAACCATCAGCCTGGTTCGGCTGGAAGCCGTTCGGTGCCTGACCCGCCGGAATGAACTGTGCGTTCTGGCCGCCCTGCACGTTCTGACCGGGCTGTTCAGACAGGTTCACGGTACGCTCGGACAGGTTGACGGTGCGCTCGGTTTCCGGAGTGTGGAACTCAACGAGCGGGGAGCTCTCGATGGTGTGCGGAGCCCCTTCGGTGGAGGCGGGAACCTCAGCAACGGGGGCTTCAGCAACGGGAGCCTCAGCGACCGGTTCAGCAGCCGCCGGTGCCTCGGGAGCAACCTCGGCGACGGGCTCAACTGCGGGCTCAACGACAGCGGGCTCTGCAACTGCGGGCTCGGAAACTACCGGCTCAGCAACGGGAGCCTCAACAACGTGCTGCTCGGAAGCAGCCTGCTCAGCAACAACAGGCTCAGCGGCAGGCTCAGCGGCAGGCTCAGCAACTACAGGCTCTTCTGCGGAAGACTGGGATGCGAGAACCTGCTCGGGCAGAGTGGTGCCGGTCAGCGGAACCTGAGTCAGGTGACGCATCGGCTTGGGCTCGGAGGATTCCTCAACGGACTCAGCCGCGGGTGCCTCAACGGGGGATGCCTCAGCCTGGGGTGCTGTCACCTCGGGAACCTCGACGATCTGCTCACCTTCGAGCTCAGCGGCGAGCTGCTCCAGGTCAACGTCCTCAACGGTCAGCGGTGCCGCAACCTCGGCGGGCTGCTCAGCCTCAACAGATTCAGCCGCGGGCGCCTCAACAACCTGCTCAGCAACCTGTTCAGCGGGAGCCGCCTCAGCAGCGGGTTCCTCGGGAATCAGCGGCTCAATAGTGGCCTCTTCAACCTGAATGGGTTCGGGCTCGGGCTCTTCGACCCACAGCTGCCAACCTTCAGGAACGGGACCCCACGCGGGGTCAGGACGCCACGTGGGAGTGGGGGCCCATCCGGCAGGAGGAGCGGGCCAGTTGGGCGGCGGATTGAAGACGAGTGCCATAAGAAAGCAGCCTTTCTGGTGCTGAAAAAACACCCCGGAAGAGCGGTCATCAGCGACTATGTATATGAGCGTATTATCGCTACAAATTATGGCATAGGTTCAGAAAATGAACCTCGCGAATGGTGGGTTTTTGACCTTATTCACGGGTTTTTCAATGGTTTTGAAACATTCCGTATCAATCAGTACTTGAAGGTTTCCGCATGCCTGGTCACCCCCGAACCCGCTGAGACTAGGATTAAAGGCTGAGGCTAGGATTAAAGAATGAACACGACACCGCCCCCCGCACCTCCGCGCCTAGCCGCTGGAACCCCCGCCGCTACTGCGCCTGCCGGTCTTGCCTACCACCGTCTCTCCCACGCCGACCCGAAATCCCGCTGGTTCTCACCCCTGCTGGAAGGTCTGCTCGGCGTCGCCGTATTTATTGGCCTCAACCTGATGATTTCAGTTGCCCTGGCGGCGGCGATTATGGGTTCGGGACTTTCCCTCCAGGATGTAGCGACGAACCGCGCCGTCATCATGGAACACCCGGCGCTGTTCGCGCTGACCTTCCTCTCCCTCATCGCCATCGTGCCTTCGCTCTTTATTGCGCGCCTGGTCGTGGGCCCTAAGCCCTGGGGTCTGATCCATTCGGTGGCGGGCCGCCTGCGCCGCTCACTGCTGCTTCCGTATCTGGGTTTGAGCTTTGCGGTTTACGGCATCTACTACGCCGTAGCGTTGGCGGTGAGCGGTGCGAGCCTGCCCGAATACCGCTATTTTCAACCTCCACAGGTTGAATTTTGGGTTTATGTGGCGATGATGCTGCTCCTCGTGCCCGTGCAGTGCTACGCCGAAGAGCTCGCCTACCGCGGCTTCATGATGCAGATGCTTGGCCGCTGGCTCCGCACCCCCTGGCTGCCGATTGTGCTGCCCGCAGTGCTGTTCATGCTCTCCCACGCCTACGACCCCTGGGGTCAGAGCACGATTCTCGCGATGGGTATTTATGCCGGTTTCCTCTGCTGGTACACCGGCGGCCTGGAAGCCTCCATCAGCCTGCACGTGGCAAATAACGTGATCCTGATGCTGCTGTCCATGGTGGCTGGCATGGATCCCTTCGCCTCCGAGGGCGTGACCCCCGTGGATGCGCTGCAGGGTATCGCGCTGGAAGGCCTGTACGTGGTGCTCGCCTGCCTGATCTTCAACGCACGCGCTCGCCGCGGCGAAGTTTCACGTGAAACACAACCGCTCAAGGTTGATAAATAGGCTATTCGGCGGGTTGTTTTAGCTCGGCTACCTCGCCCGCCCGCCCCGCCCCATACGAGCCTTACCAGGGCTATTGCTCCACACCGCGTGGACTATCAGCCCCGGTCACCCCGTCAACACCCAAGAAAAGGTAGGGTTAAACCATGACTGTTGATGCTGTAAAAAATATTGAAGACCTTGCCGCATTCGTGGCGGATTCGCCGGTCTCTTACCTCGCCGCGCGCACGGTAGCGCGCCGCCTGCAAGCAGCAGGCTTCACCGAGCTCGTAGAGACCGAAGCATGGGGCCCGCAGGTCGCAACCGGCCGCCACTTCGTTGTCCGTGACGGCGCGATTATCGCCTGGGCTGGCGGCGCGAAGGCGCAGAAGGCAAGCGGCTACCGCGTGCTGGGCGCGCACACCGACTCGCCCTCCCTGAAGGTCAAGCCCTCCTCCTCCATCACCACGAAGGGATGGCACCAGATTGCTGTTGAGAACTACGGCGGCGCACTGCTGAACTCCTTCCTGGACCGCGAACTGTGTGTGGCGGGCCGCCTCACCGTCCTTGAGGGCGGGGAGCTGAAGGACCGCCTGGTGCGCACCGGCCCGATTGCGCGCATCCCGCAGTTGGCGCCGCACCTGGACCACAAGCGCAACGAACTGGTGCTGGACAAGCAGTTCAACATGTACCCCGTGTGGGGTGTGGACCCCGCGGAGAACGACGTGCTCGGCTACATGGCGAAGCACGTGATTGACGGCGAGCCGGTCGACCCGGAAAGCATTGTGGGTTACGACCTGCTGTTCGCTGATTCGCAGCCGCCGCGCCGCTTCGGTGCGGATCAGGAGCTGTTTGCATCGGGCCGCCTGGATAACCTGTCTTCGGTGCATGCGGGTTTGACCGCGCTGGAGCGTTACGTTGCAGATAATGCGGACGAGCACGCCACCGAGACTGTGATGCTTGCGGCTTTCGACCATGAGGAGCTCGGCTCTGAGTCGCGTAGTGGCGCGGCTGGCCCGTTCCTGGAGGATATTCTGGTGCGCCTGTCTGCTGCGCGCGGTGAGAGCACGGAGGAGTACCGCCGTTCGGTGGCGGCGTCGTTCTGCCTGTCGGCTGATGCCGGTCACCTGGTGCACCCGAACTATCAGGGTCACCACGACCCGACCGTGCAGCCGCTGCCCGGTGGTGGCCCGCTGCTGAAGATTAACGCGAACCAGCGTTATGCAACGGATTCGGTGGGCGCTGGCGTGTTCGCTGCGGCGTGTGCGAAGGCTGGTGTGCCGTATCAGGAGTTTGTGTCGAATAATAATATGCCGTGTGGTTCGACGATTGGCCCGATTACGGCGACTCGCCTGGGTATGCGCAC
>CAUTHR010000042.1:0-3342 GCA_963538455.1 Rothia mucilaginosa
CTTGCGGTGGCGCTCGGGGAGGCTGCGTCGCTTGCCTTGACGGTGACCTTGCCGTTGCCTGCGTTGACTGCTGCGTCGGCGGTGGAGGATGCCTTAGCGGTTGCGGTGGCGGTGGGTGCCGGGTTGGAGGTGTTCTGTGCACCGCAGGCGCTCAGGCCGAGTGCTGCGATTGCCGCGATGGACAGTGCGGCTGCGCCGGTGCGGAGGCGGTGGTTGGTGGGCGGTGCGGAAGTACGCTGAGCATGGCGTGCCATGAGGTGGTTCTCCTTGTGCGTCCCGGAGGGTCGATCGTCCGGGGTTTGTATGGTTGATTTTCCGGATGGGATGGGGCCGTTGTGTATGGTGTGTGGCTTTTCCTTCGCCGGTGACTCCAGCTTAGGGTGTGAGTCTAAGATTGAGCTTTAGTTAGCTGTGTTTAAGCTGTGTTCGGTCGGCAATGTATAAGTATTTTTTCCAGCAGGGTTTCATGTTCGCGGTTTTTCGCTCAGCTTATGCATAGCTTTCTGCTCAAATGCATAAATTTTCTTTATTTTTTCTGTAGCGCATCATAGCTTCTCCTATGAAACCGGGCTACTTTCTGTGCTTTATAGCTTGAGTTGAGGGTTAGGGTTCTGAAGACCTACCTTGCGCGCGTTCACCACCGCGTACACTCACCCAGCCCCCGCCTCGCTATCTTCACCGCCACATACATCCTTAGACCAAGGGATAAGCATCCGAACATAATAAAAGACCCCCACCGTAAAGGTGAGGGTCTTTTATCAGATTCAAAGTCTCAAGAATTACTTCTTAGCGACTGCTGCCTTCAGCTTGGAGCCTGCGGTCAGCTTCACGCCGTGACCGGCGGGAATCTGAATGGTTTCGCCGGTCTGCGGGTTACGGCCGGTACGAGCTGCACGGTCGGTGCGCTCGATTGCCATCCAACCGGGGATGGTGATCTTCTCGCCCTTGGAGACGGAAGACTCGAAAACCTGGAACACTGCATCGAGGACTGCATTCACGGTTGCCTGGCTCTTGCCAGACTTCTCTGCAACCTCTGCAACGAGTTCGGTACGGTTCTTAGCCATTAGGGTGCCCCTTCCAGAGACTTAAGGTTTGAGTCTAAAGCGAGTGACCGTCGGTGACGACGGAAAACCGTTTAGGAACTAAAATACCAGATTTACCAGCTGGACTTGGTGATACCGGGCAGCTCGCCACGGTGTGCCATCTCGCGGAAGCGCACGCGGGAGATACCGAACTTCTGGAAGGTACCGCGGGGACGGCCGTCGATCTGGTCGCGGTTACGCACGCGAACGGGGGAAGCGTTGCGGGGCAGCTTCTGCAGTGCCACGCGTGCTGCTTCGCGCTCCTCGGGGGTAGCGTTCTCGTCGATCAGGGTCTTCTTCAGCGCGATACGCTTCTCGTTGTAGCGAGCGACGATGACCTTGCGCTGCTCGTTGCGAGCGATCTTGGACTTCTTAGCCATTCTTAGCGCTCCTCTCGGAAGTCAACGTGCTTGCGGACGACGGGGTCGTACTTCTTCAGCACCATGCGGTCGGGGTTGTTGCGGCGGTTCTTACGGGTCACGTAGGTGTAACCGGTGCCAGCAGTGGACTTGAGCTTGATGATAGGACGGAGGTCCTTAGCCTTGGATGCCATTTACTAGATCTTCTCCCCGCGTGCGATGATTTCTGCAACAACGGCATCGATGCCACGAGCATCGATAACCTTGATGCCCTTAGCGGACACGTTCAGGGTTACCTTACGACGCAGCGAAGGAACCCAGTAGGTCTTCTTCTGAACGTTCGGGTCGAATCGACGCTTGTTGCGGCGATGCGAGTGCGAAATGCTGTGTCCAAAGCCGGGAACAGCTCCGGTCACCTGGCAGACTGCTGCCATGTTTCACTCCTTTATTGATTGACTTTTATGACGGTACGCAGTCGATGTTACTCGTGAGCGTCCCGCCACCAATGTAGAAGCACCGGGTTATTCGCCGGGCTAGAGTGTTTGAGATCGTCACGTGGGTGAGAGGCCACGCATCGATCCCCGCCGCGGGAAAAACGGTGAAGCTTATTAGTGTCGAGAGGCGTTTCCACCACTACGAACAGCGTTAAATTCTAGGTAAATACGGGGGTTCGTGCAAGCCTGCACGCCGGATTTTGCCTTAAAAATCCGCGGAATCTCGGTGTTCTGAGCCGATTGCGCCTCGTTTAAGCGAAGTGCTCGATTCGCGGATGCACGCCTGCCTTCGAACGGCAAACATACCTATCCATTCTACCAAAAATGGGTGTTTTTGCAAGTCCAGGTGTTTTTAAGGAATTCTTTAACGCCCCTAGTCAGGCGTTAATGCGCCATTTTAAGAACGACTGTTCTCTATGTGACCGGGGATAAATTACACCGGTGAAATTCATGTTGTGAGATTAACAGCTTAAGCCGGATTTAAGCCGTAAACAGCCCCGCACCACCAACTTTTGCGGTGTGCGCAGGGCTGTTAAACAGGCTTAAACACGTGTTTAAAGAGCATTTAACTCTCGTTTTAACGCTTCCGCCCCGGTTTTAAAGGGCAGTTTATGGGTTCGCAACGGTACGAGTAACGGCGGATTTGCCGTTCCCGTTACGGCGTAGAGGCGGGCACACATACGGTACAGATACGGCGCGGATACAACACAGATACAACACAGGGCACTCCCCGGCACACAGTTCTACGCCGTACCGTGAGCCTCCATGAACCTAGTTCTTAAGGCTTGCCGCGGGGACCCACTGCGGGTACTTGGGGCTCACACCATCGCCGGAGCTCGTACCCTTCAGGCGGCGGCCAATCCACGGCAGGGCAAACTCGCGGACCCAGCGCACCTCCTGCTCGACCTTCTCGCGAACGGTCAGCTGCACCTCCGGGGGCAGTACCGATTCGGTGACCACACCGGGCAGGCCAAGCTGTGCCAGCACGCGGGAGGCGAAGCGTTCGTGGCCGAGGTCGTTCATGTGCAGGCGATCGTCAGCCCACAGACGCCAGTCGAGGAAGTCATTCCAGCGCCAGTAGTCGATGATGTGCACGCCGTGGTCTTCGGCGATGCCACGCAGTAGTTCGTTGTAGGTGGCGGTGCGGCCGCGGGTGCGGGCGAAGGGGCCCTGGCCCTGCACGTCCAGGCCGGTTACGGTAAGCACTTCGATCCCTTCGCCGCGTAGGGTGGCGAAGGCTTCGTCCACGTGGGTCATGAGTTGGTCGATATCCACGTTGGGTCGCATGATGTCGTTGCCGCCGCCGTAGAAGGTGACGAGGTTGGGCTTCAGGTCCAGGGCGTGGGGCAACTGCTCTTCAAGGATGGGGATGAGCAGGCGGCCGCGGATGGCGAGGTTTGCGTACTG
>CAUTHR010000043.1:0-3254 GCA_963538455.1 Rothia mucilaginosa
GGTGGCGACAAGATTGACCCGACCGCACCGGTTTCTCACGAGGAGCTGGCGGCTGTGCTATTCCAGTACAACGCGGAGGTTCAGCTGACCGAAATGAACGAGGCTGCTGGTTCTCGTTTCCGCGACGTGCTCGGTGCCGGTACTCTGCACCGCTACGTTGCATGGGCTGGTGCGAACGACATCGTGCTCGACGCTTCGGGTGAGTTTAAGCCGACCGCGCCGACTACTCGTGCGGAGCTGGCTCGTTTCATCCGCCGCTACAAGCTGCAGAACCTGCTGTTCACTGACTTCTCGTACGTTTCCTAATCCTCGTACGTCTTCTAAATTTAGCTACCCCCGGCGTTGCGCGCTGGGTAGCATGAAACCCCCGTCTTCTGGCTTTTGCTGGAGGCGGGGGTTTTGTTGTGCGGGTTTAGTGACAGGCTGTGCCTGTCATATGAAATTTTGCGTCATATATACCTGAAATCTTGCAAAATCCTGTGCGCTAAGTAAGTATTACCTAGAAGGTAAATTAAAGGTTGCCTTACTTAATACTGTGTGAAGGCTAGTTCACTCCTTGTGGGTGCACGAAACACCCGCCGCAAAGGCAGAAAAACACGGCGTCTCACCGTCCCCGTAAGCGGGGGAGAGACGCACCTCCACACACCACCCACGAAAAAGGACATACATATGAACCTCGCTTCGAGCAAGGCATTCAAGGGCCTCGCCGTTGGATCGCTGGCACTGGCAATTTCAGGTGTTGCCACCATCCCCGCATCGTTCGCGGCAGACTCCACCCCGGCGGCAAGCCAGAGCACTGACGCTCGCACCATCACCGACAAGGCGATGGCAAAGATTACCCAGGGCCTGCCCGGCCAGTTCCAGGTCGCATACTCCAAGAAGACCAACAAGATTTGGGTTGCGGGCACTGCTGACCGCGACAAGCACGTCTCCACTATTGCTCGTATTGACGCGAACTCCCTGAAGATTGAGGCAGTCGCCGAGCTTCCCATCGTCAAGAACGACAAGGGCTACCAGTACGATGCGGCCTACGGTATCACCGTTGACGATGTGGACGGTACCGTCTGGGTCACCAACACCACCGACAACTCCGTGTCCGTGTACGATCAGGCAACCCTGCAGCAGACCTGGACCACCGCCGGTATCGCAGAGACCGACCCGAACTGGATTGAGCACCCCCGCTCCGTTCTGGTTGACCACGAATCCGGCAAGGCGTTCGTCACCGGTCGTTTCTTCGTTTCCGCTATCGACCTGAAGACCAAGCAGGTTGAGAAGATTCAGCTCGAGGGCGCACCCGACGGCGGCACCCGCTACGTCAGCATGAACATCCTGGTTGACGGCGGTAAGCTGTACGTGCCCGAACGCACCGGCGGCAAACTCTTCGTGATCGACACCAAGACCTTCAAGGTCGAGAAGACCATCTCTGTGAAGGGCGATAAGGACGGCGAGGTTCGCCCCTCCGACGTGGCTATTGACCACTCGCAGAACGAAATTTACGTCTCTTCGCAGGGCGTGAAGGGTGAGAACTCCGGTGTATCCGTGTACGATGCGACCACCCACGAGTTCAAGAAGTTCATCCCCTTCGGCACCCAGGCGCTCTCGCTCGATAACGATGAGGCCAACGACCTGGTGTATGTGACCGACTTCGGCACCGGCAAGGTGGGCGTGATTGACGGCGGCGCAGCGGACAAGCTGATTGCCGAGGTCGCTATGAACGGCGGCAAGGCAAACGACCTGGTCGTACTGCCCAACGGCTCCGTTGTCGCTGTGGACAAGCAGGCTGGCGCAACCGCAACCGTGCCCTACGTCCTCGACGGCACCACCGGCACCGTCAGCACTTCGGACAAGGTCACCAGCAAGCCCGGCAAGGACCGCCAGGGCAACGACGTACCCGCAAAGACTACCGATATCCAGGCAAACTCCATCCTGAAGTTCAAGGTCACCGCAACCGCAGGCGACAACTCCGAGGTCAAGCAGGTCACCCCCGAAACCCGCGAGTTCCAGGGCTACCCGGCAACCGCCACCAAGACCAAGGCTGACACCGCCACCACCCCCTCCACCGAGGCACACCGCACCGTGGACGCAAACGCTAGCGTTGCGAACATCATTCAGGGTCTGCCCGGCCAGTTCCAGGTTGGCTACTCCAAGAAGAACCACAAGCTGTTCGTACCCACCGTGGGTGCGCGCGGCGGCCTCGCTTCCTCCCTGGCACGCGTGGATGCAGACACCCTGCAGACCGAGGCATTCGCTGAGCTGCCTGTGAAGAAGAACGACAAGGGCCAGTACGGCTACACCTCCGCGTACGGTGTGACCGTTGATGACGTGGACGGCACCGTCTGGGTTACCAACACCACCGACAACTCCGTGGCAGTGTACGACCAGCAGACCCTCAAGCTCATCTGGAGCAACGAGGGCGTGAAGAAGGACGACCCGAACTGGATTGAGCACCCCCGCTCCGTTCTGGTTGACCACGAGTCCGGCAAGGCGTTCGTGACCGGCCGCTTCTTCGTATCCGCTATTGACCTGAAGACCAAGCAGGTTGAGAAGATCCAGCTCGAAGGCGCACCCGACGGCGGCACCCGCTACATCAGCATGAACCTGTTCCTCGATGGCGGCAAGCTGTACGTGCCCGAGCGCACCGGCGGCAAGCTCTTCGTTGTGGACACCAAGACCTTCAAGGTTGAGAAGACCATCCAGACTCAGGGTGAGGACTCCACCGTTGAGGTTCGCCCCTCTGACGTTGCTGTGGACCACTCGCTGAATGAGATTTACGTTTCTTCTCAGGGTGTGAAGGGTGTTAACTCCGGTATCTCCGTGTACGACCTGAACACCGGCGAGTTCAAGAAGTTCGTCAAGTTCGGCACCCAGGCGCTCGCTCTGGAGCACGATGAGGACCGCGACCTGGTGTACGTAACCGACTTCGGCACCGGCAAGGTGGCTGTGTTCGACGGCCGCGCTGACGAGGTCATCGGCGAGGTCGAGATGAACGGCGCAGCCGCGAACGACGTGACCCTGCTCAAGGACGGCTCCGTGCTGGTTGTTGACAAGAAGGACCGCGACGAGAAGGTGACCCTGCCCTACGTGCTCAACGGCACCACCGGCGAAATCACCACCGCCAGCGAGTACACCACCCTGCCCACCAAGGACCGCCAGGGTAACGACGTTCCCGCATCGGTTCAGCAGCTGAAGGCTAACTCGATTCTGAAGTTCAAGGTTGGCGTGAAGGACACCGACGCGAGCGCAGCTCCGGTGGG
>CAUTHR010000044.1:0-3202 GCA_963538455.1 Rothia mucilaginosa
AGTGCGATGGGGCCGTGCTTGAGCTCGCCTGCTGCGAAGCCTTCAGCGTGGATGTAGGTGATTTCCTTGAGCTTGAGTGCGCCTTCCATTGCGACGGGGAAGCCCACGTGGCGGCCGAGGAAGATCACGGAGGAGGCATCCTTCATTTCGACGCCCAGTTCCTTGACCTGCTCGTCGTTGTCGATGACCTTCTGGATCTTTGCGGGCATCTGCTGCAGCTCGGCGAGGATCGATGCGATTTCGTCCTTGTACTTGTTGCCGCGCAGCTGTGCCAGGTACAGGCCGAGCAGGTATGCTGCGGTGATCTGTGCCAGGAATGCCTTGGTGGATGCCACTGCGATTTCGGGGCCTGCGTGGGTGTACAGCGCAGCGTCGGATTCGCGGGGCAGGGTCGAGCCGTGGGTGTTGCAGATGGAGATAACCTTTGCGCCCTGTTCGCGTGCGTGGCGCACTGCCATCAGGGTGTCCATGGTTTCGCCGGACTGCGAGAGTGCCACGATGAGGGTCTTCTCGTTCACGATGGGGTCGCGGTAGCGGAACTCGTGTGCGAGCTCAACCTCGGTGGGGATGCGGCACCAGTGCTCGATGGCGTAGCGTGCCACCTGGCCTGCGTATGCTGCGGTACCACATGCGACGACAATGATCTTGTCGATGGTGCGCAGCACCGAGTCGTCAATGTTCAGTTCGTCGAGGGTGAGGTTGCCGTTTTCGTCGAGGCGACCCATGAGGGTCTGCTCAACTGCGGTGGGCTGCTCGTGGATTTCCTTCTCCATGAAGGAGTTGTAGCCGCCCTTTTCAGCTGCCGCTGCGTCCCATTCGATGTGGAAGGGCTTGCCCTCTGCGGGGTTGCCTTCGAAGTCGATGATGGAGTAGTCGGTGCCGGTGATGGTCACGATCTGGTCCTGACCCATTTCAACGGCTTCCTTGGTGTAGTCAATGAACGCGGAGACGTCCGAACCGAGGAAGTTCTCGTTCTCGCCCAGGCCGATGACCAGCGGGGAGTTGCGGCGGGTTGCCACAACGCGGTCCGGGTGGTCGGCGTGGATAGCCAGGATGGTGAACGCACCTTCCAGGCGGTTGGATGCGACGCGTACTGCCTCGGTGAGGTCACCGGTGCCGAGCTTGTTGTAGATGCTTGCGATGGTTGCTGCAGCTACCTCGGTGTCGGTCTGAGATGCAAACTCTACGCCTTCGGCGAGCAGTTCGGCACGCAGTTCTGCGAAGTTTTCGATAATACCGTTGTGTACGACGGCGAGGCGGCCGTTGTCGACAACGTGGGGGTGAGCGTTGTTGTCAGTGGGTCCACCGTGGGTTGCCCAACGGGTGTGACCGATACCAATCTGGGAGTCCGGCAGGGGGTGTTCCTTGACCTCGTTTTCGAGGTTCAGGAGCTTGCCTGCCTTCTTACGGAATACGATGCCGTCGGGGCATACGAGTGCCACGCCAGCAGAGTCATAGCCGCGGTATTCCTGGCGGCGCAGACCTTCGAGGACCACATCGTATGCGTTGTGGTCAAACTTGTTACCGTCCGGAGCAGTGTCCAGACCTACATATCCTACGATTCCACACATGCTATAAGTTTATCCCACAAGTATCCGAATATGCGCACGGTGAAATACAGTTATACGTCACGTTTAATGTGGCTTTCCTAGCTTTTTCAGGTTTTACCCTTTTCTTCTCATACATTTATTTCTCGAAACAAACCGTGGGGCGGGTATTTTCCCCGCGGGCTGAAAGTTCGTACACTTAGATAAATGAGCACCGCACCGTATATTTCTGGCGATGACCGCTTCATGCATCTTGACCGTTCCCGTTGGTCGCACCTAGCCGATGAGATTTCTGTTCCCCTCAGTGCTGAGGAAATTGAGTCTCTTCGAGGTCTGGGTGAAACTGTCGACCTTGAAGAGGTGCAGCGTATTTATCTGCCGGTTTCTCGTCTTCTGAATCTGTATGTGACTGCTGCTTCTTCGTTGAACCATATGACGAATGATTTTCTGCATGTGTCTCAGCGCCGCGTGCCGTTCATTATTGGTGTGGCGGGTTCTGTTGCGGTGGGTAAGTCGACGACGGCGCGTATTTTGCAGGCTCTTTTGAGTCGTTGGCCGTCTACTCCTAAGGTTCAGCTGGTGACTACGGATGGCTTCTTGTACCCGAACGCGGAGCTTCAGCGTCGCGGTATTATGCACCGTAAGGGTTTCCCGGAGTCCTATGATCGCCGTGCTCTGCTGAATTTTGTGTCGCAGGTGAAGTCCGGTGCCGAGCGTGTGGTCGCGCCGAAGTATTCGCACCTGTATTACGACATCATGCCGGATGAGCATATTGAGGTCACCGCACCGGATGTGCTGATTCTTGAGGGTTTGAATGTTTTGGCGCCTTCTCAGGCTGAGGGTCCGGAGACTTCTGATCTGACGCTGAGTGATTTCTTTGATTTCTCTATTTATGTGGATGCCCGCACTGAGGATATTGAGCGCTGGTATGTGAATCGTTTCTTGACTCTGCGTTCTTCGGCTTTTGCGAATCCGGAGTCGTATTTCAAGCGTTATGCGGAGCTGAGCGATGAACAGGCGGTTGAGGTGGCGACCGGCATTTGGAAGAGTGTGAATGAGCCGAATCTGCTGCAGAATGTTTTGCCGACTCGCGCTCGTGCGCATTTGATTCTGCAGAAGGGTCCCGAGCATACCGTGGAGCAGGTTCTTCTGCGTAAGAATTAGAGGCTTTTGGGTTTTTAGTGTTCGTGTGCGGCTTTCAATCGCCCGTGTAGCGCGTTTGTGGTGCATTCTAGTAGAAGGCGCCGGAGGCTCCACTCCCTTTCGGGGTGGGTTTAGGACTCCGGCGCTTTTTGCATGCACCTACTTTCGTATGAACCTACACCGTGATGAGGAGTTATTGTGAAGTCTCTGCACCGTATGTCTACCGCTCGGGAGTCTTTTGATAGTTCTGTGGTGAACCGCCGCACTCTTTTGGGCGCCGCTTTGGGCGTTGGCGGTACCGCACTATTGGCGGCTTGTGGTTCGCAGGGTGGTTCGCAGGGCCGGGGGGCGTCTTCTTCATCTTCTGCAGCGAGCGCTTCTGCTTCTGAGTCCGCGACGGCTTCGGCGGCTTCGTCTAGTGCCTCTTCCACTGCGGCGGCTTCTGCTGCCGCGCCCTCCCCTGTTGCTTCTGCTACCAGCGCCTCTGCAAGTGCTTCGGCTTCTGCGAGCGC
>CAUTHR010000045.1:0-2775 GCA_963538455.1 Rothia mucilaginosa
TTTCTGGGGATTGAGCCATAGTATTCTCGCGAGTGTAGTGTGGACGCATGATGGATATTCAGCGCCGTATCGATTGAATCGTGTCTATTAGATACGGCAGGTGGTGCCCAACCCAGAGCGGGTGGTGCAGTTTGGTGAGATATCCATGTGTAGACTATCAACGAACTGACTGCGCCTCAATGTGAACGCGCTGTCTGCGGGTAATATGACGAAAGAGATGCGTGAAGCCGGTGTCTGCGAGGGAGCAGGCACCGGCTTTCACAATATTTTCGATTCTAGGGGATAGATTCTAGGGGATAAACCAAATGTTTCTGATGGTGTCCGGGCCTCCCCAGAACATGTGGACCCAAGCGGCGGAGGCCAGTGCCCCAAGAACAACCAGCCCCAGGCGGTAGACACGACTCTTCGGCAGGTATGCGGCTACCAGCAGAGAGAGGGTAAACATTGGCAGGATGATACGGGGTGTAGAGGTGATGGGGAGCCAGAATACGAAGAGGTACCCGGCGTAGCAGGCGGTCCACAACCACAAGGCGGGGTGCAGCAGGGTGCGGGTGAACTTCTGCAACATCCACCAGTAGAAGCTCAGGATGAGGAGCACCAGGCCCGCCCACATGATGATGGCGGGTACGGAGCCTACGAAGTAGAGGTTGAACTGGTGGACCCACTGGGTGAAGATGAGGTGACCGTCTTCGGGTTTGCGACCGCTCCAGCCGAGTTCCGTGGCGAGGTACGCGTCGGGACGTCCGGTACGAATTGCTGCGTGCAGGGGATGCACGAACGCAAAACTGCACACCAGCAGTGCGCCGAGGAGCTGACCGAGGCGTCCACGGAACGCAGCCCATGCATCCGACAGTACGGACTGTGAGGGTTCGTCGGTGCGGCGGGCGAGGTAGTCAGATACGGTGCACCACAGCCACCACAGGCCCACAAAAGCGCCGAGCGGAACGCCCAGGGGGCGGGACAGCGCCGTCAGAAGAGCTACGGGAAGGAGCAGGATGTAGCGGCCACGCGCCACACACCAAACGCTCAAGGCAAGGAGCAGGGTGGAAAGGGCCTCGGCGTAACCGGTGACGAAGATCGGGCTCGCAGGGCTGAACGCATACACCGCGAGCGCCCACAGCGCCAGGCGATTACGGGACTCATCCCCCACCTGCGGGCGGGTATCAAAGATGCCTCGGGCACGCCAGTTCAGAGAGCCCACAAAAAGACGGTAAAGAACGAGAGCCAACGCACAACCGGCTGCACAGGATACCAGCACCGATGCCAGCCGGTACTCGATGCCAAACACATTTGCCACCCCTCCGCTGAGCGCTGATTGCAGAGGCATGAAAGCCCACGTATTGTGGTTGACCGTACCGTTGGGGAGGAGGGGCAGCTTCTGGGGGTACCACTGTGTGTAGATACGTTCGTAAAAATGGGCATCCCAGATGTTCAGGTAGGACAGATAGTCGAGGTTCCGGTTAATTTTGCTCATGGGCTGGTGCAGGTCTCGGGTGAGAGCGAGAGCAAAAATACCGAAGTGAACCGCGCAGGAGAAGACCCAGATGAGTAGCGCCGGGACCCATGTACGCCGTGCAGCCAGCTTCTGGGGGACGGCAGATGCTACCTTGCGGGTGGACTCGGTGTTATGGGTGTTACGCACCCGGGTTTCAGCTGAGGGACGTGCCGCTTTGAGGGTGGGTGCGGAACCGGTGGAGGAGTAGGATGTGAGGCTGCGTTCGATGAAGGACGCAGGGGTTCCTGAGGGCTTAGCCATATAGTGTTCTCGTGAGTTTAGTGTGGACGCATGATGGATATTCCGGTGCTGCTGAATCGTGTCCATTAGATGCAACGTATACTATTCGACCGATATGAGTAGTGCAGTTTGGTGAAATATCCATGTGTAGACTATCAACGAACTGACTGCGCCTCAATGTGAACGCGCTGCCTGCGGGTAATATGACGTTGTGTAAAAGTGAAGCCGGTGCCTGCTGAATAGCAGACACCGGCTTTATGCGTATGAGAGGTGGGCTGGCTGAGCAAGCCAACAACATGGAACCCCAGAGCCAGGTGAGCTGACAGTAGCACCCGACCCCAGACCAACCCCTTATATCCCAGCCGGAGGCGGGCTAACCCAAGAAGGTAACCACCTACCAACCCCATATACCCCCACCCCAGACCGAGGCGAGCTGACCCGAGAAGGAAACCCCAGACCAACCCCTATCTCAACCAACCCGAGGGATAGGCGACCTAGAGGGCGTACCGGACACGCGGCGGGGGGGCTTATCCGTGATTTCGAAAAGCGGGTACGGTGTAGGGCGTACCGGACACGCGAAGCGGGGGCTCCGTCCTCAAGGCGCCCCAGCGCCGCAGAGGGGGCACTCCCCCGCAAGCGTGAACCGGTACAACCTCTCAAACAACTACCCCACGGAAGCCTCACTCCCCCGCGAGCGGCGTCCGATACGCCATCTCTTAGCAACCCTTATCGGACTACAGGCACCTTGGAGAATTCACGCACAGTACCCTCCGGGTCGCCGGAGCGAACCAGTGCTTCACCGATGAGCACCGCATCCGCACCGGCGCCGGCGTAGGCGCGCACGTCCTCGATGCCGGCTACACCGGACTCGGCAACCTTGATGACGGAGTTGGGCAGGTGCGCTGCGAGGGATGCGTAGTGTTCGTTGTTGACTTCGAGGGTCTTGAGGTTACGCACGTTGATGCCCACGATTTTGGCGCCGATGCGCTGGGCGACCTCGATTTCTTCGGGGGTGTGGGTTTCGACGAGGGCGTTCATGC
>CAUTHR010000046.1:0-2729 GCA_963538455.1 Rothia mucilaginosa
AGGCCGGGCACCCGCACCCCTAAGGGAGAATTCAGTGGTAGCACGTACTGAACGAACCGACGTCGTCCTGGTCGGCGGCGGCATCATGAGCGCCACCCTCGGTGTGTTCCTCAAGGAACTCGAACCGAGCTGGAACATCATCCTGCTCGAACGCCTCGATAAGGCCGCTCAGGAATCCTCCAACCCCTGGAACAACGCAGGTACCGGCCACTCGGCACTGTGCGAACTCAACTACGCCCCCGCTGGCCCCGACGGCACCGTCTCGGCAACTAAGGCGCTGAACATCAACGAGCAGTTCCAGATTTCCCGCCAGTTCTGGGCATCCCTGGTTGAAGAGAAGATCCTGGACAACACCGACTTCATCAACCCGGTCCCCCACATGTCCCTGGTCTTCGGTGAAGACCACTCCAAGTATCTGGCAGCACGCTACGACTCTTTCCGTAAGGAGAAGCTCTTCGAGCGCATGGAGTTCTCCACTGAGCGCGAGAAGATTGCCGAGTGGGCACCGCTGACCGTCAACGGCCGCAAGGGCAACGAACCGATCGCCGCAACCTGGTCCCCCGAAGGTACCGACGTTGACTTCGGCGCACTCACCCAGCAGATGATTGACCACCTGCAGACCAAGGGCGTTGAGGTTCGCTACGGCTACCAGGTCACCAACCTGAACCGCGAATCCAACGGCTCCTGGACCGTTGATGCCATCAACCGTATCAACAAGGAAGAGCCGCTGACCATCAACGCGAAGTTCGTCTTCCTCGGTGCCGGTGGCGGCGCCCTGCACCTGCTGCAGAAGTCCGGCATTGAAGAGGGTAAGGGCTACGGCGGCTTCCCCGTTTCCGGTCTGTTCCTGCGCAACACCCACGAGGCCACCGCAAACCAGCACAACGCTAAGGTGTACGGTCAGGCTTCGGTGGGTGCGCCTCCCATGTCTGTGCCCCACCTGGACACCCGCTACGTGGACGGCAAGCGCGCCCTCATGTTCGGCCCCTACGCCGGTTTCAAGACGAACTTCTTGAAGCAGGGTTCCCTGCTGGACCTGCCGCTGTCCCTGCGCCCGCACAACATCTACCCGATGACCCGCGCAGGCATCGACAACCTCTCCCTGGTCAAGTACCTGCTCTCCGAGCTGGTCAAGGACAAGAACGCACGCCTCGAATCGCTGTACCAGTACTACCCCGAGGCTGTTGGCGGCGAGTGGGAGCTCATCGAGGCCGGCCAGCGCGTCCAGATCATGAAGAAGGACGCGAAGAAGGGCGGCATCCTGCAGTTCGGTACCGAGGTTGTTTCTGCAGCTGACGGTTCCATTGCGGCTCTGCTGGGTGCATCCCCCGGTGCTTCTACCGCGGCTCCGATTATGCTGAACCTGCTGGCTAAGTGCTTCCCCTCCAAGATTGCCGGTTGGGAGCCTCGCCTGAAGGAGCTCATCCCCGGTTACGGTGTGAAGCTCAACGATAACCACGACCTGGCTGATGAACTGATGGCTCACACCGCTAAGGTTCTGGGTATTCACAACTAGTTTTCAGCTCATCGAAAACAGCATCCGACAAGGCTTTTTGAGGCTTTTCGGGGCGGTGACCCTCTCTAATTGACCAGCAGGTCAACTATCTGCACTCGCAGAAAAATATGGGAGGGGCGGAAAACCCTATAATGTCACCGCAGGGGCGGGAAGGACAGCTCATTGTTCTCCCCGCCCCTTCTGTGCGCCCGCACACGCTCAACCTGCACCGTGCGAGGAACCGGCGCATCACAGAAACATGTGTACACCTCACCACTCATCAAGGAGCCCCATTGGCTGCACACACCGGCTCTTCCACGGACACCTCCTCAACCACGGTATCCGCCGGAGCTCGCCGCGGACTCTTCTCACGCAAGCAGAAGCCCGCAGACCCCAAGTACGTCAGCGTTAAACTACGCGACTTCCCCAAGGGCAGCATCCTCTACATTCTGCGCCGCACCCTCTTCAGGTTCTCCGCCAACGGCGGCACCGACATGGCGGCAGCCCTCACCTACTTCACCGTGCTGTCCATCTTCCCGGCGCTGCTGGCAATCGTCTCCCTGCTCGGTATTTTTGGTCAGGGCGAAGACAGCGCCGCCGCCATCCTCGCTTTCCTCAAGGACAACGCACCCACCCAGATGTACAGCATTCTGGAAGACCCGATCAAGCAGCTCACCAGCGGTCATGGCGCAGGCCTGGCGCTGCTGGCCGGTATCCTCAGTGCCCTCTGGTCCGCCTCCGGATACACCGGCTCCTTCGGCCGAGCACTCAACCGCGTCTACGGCGTGCGTGAAGGCCGACCCGGCTGGATGCTCAAGCCCATCAACGTGCTCGTCACCACTGCACTCATCATCCTGGCTGTGCTCATGATTCTGATGATGTTGCTGGGCGTAACCGTCCTCGATTTGGTTGGCCAGTACGTACCCGAAACCGTCAATATGGAGCTCATCAAGCTCATCTGGCTCAACGGCCGCTGGGTGCTGATTCTGCTCATGGCAATCGGCCTGATTACCCTGCTCTACGCGGCAACCCCGAACGTGCGCCGATTCAAAGCGTGGAGGCTCTCTGCCGGTGCGGCACTCGCCCTGGCGGGTATGGGTCTGGGTGCTTTCGGCTTCACCCTCTACGCCGATAACTTCAGCAAGTACAACGCCACCTACGGCCTGATCGGTGGTGTGATCGTGATGCTGCTGTTCATCTGGATTATGAACAATATGCTGCTCTTCGGCGCGCA